>CAYVBQ010000001.1:0-246572 GCA_964449775.1 uncultured Melioribacter sp.
TCCATCATCCATCTTCCATCATCCATCTTCCATCATCCATCTTCCATCATCCATCTTCCATCATCCATCAACCATCAAACATCTTCCATTTTCCATCAACCATCAACCATTTTCCATTTCCTTTTAAGCTGCTTCCTCAAGTTTAAGTTTTTCCGAATTTGAGAGAATTTTTTCAAGGTCTATCAAAATCAGTAAACGGTCTTCCAGTTTACCGACTGCTTTAATAAACTCTGAATTAACACCGGCAATAAGTTCCGGTGGCGCTTCTATTATGCTTGAAGGAATACGTAAAACTTCGGTTACGGCATCCACAATAAAACCAATTGTTTTACCTGAAACTTCTACGACAACTATTCTTGTCTCTTTGTCGTGTTCTTTTCTCGGCATTCCGAGTTTACAACGTAAATCAACAACCGGGATAATCCTTCCCCGTATATTGACTACTCCATCTACAAAATCCGGTGAGTTAGGCACTTTTGTAATCTGCAGCATCCGGATTATCTCTTGCACCATCAGAATATCAATTCCGAATTCTTCTTCGTTTAATGTAAAGCTGACTAATTGAAGAAGCTCTGTAGATTCTGTTTTAACATTTTCAACTGATTGCATATCTAAACCTCCTAAAAATTATAATTTTATTTATTTGCTAACGGTAATCGAGCAGAATGATTATAAGTATTATTTTCGTAAACATTTTCATTTTATATGTCCTTATCTTTTCTACCGTCATTATCGGTGATTGTATTTAACTCATTAAGCAGTATTGTATTAAACGGGCATTTTTTGTAGCTAAGCGGGCAGTTTAATATTTTAGTTTTGAGAGGGAATTGGCAGTTATTGCAAAAAATTTGTTGAGGGCATCTCTAAAAACTATCTTTTGTAAAAATTTAACCACGCCAAAAATCGGCGGGCAAGCGCAGAGAACGCAAAGAATACGCAAAGTCCGCAGAGAGTATTGTGGCATAGCCATCACTTTGTGAAAGTTTTTAGAACGACCCTCATGCGACATCCATCTCTGGGATGAAGAAATATAAATCTCGATAGGGATGAAATATTTATGGCATAGCCATTCCTTTGGTATAAAATCTTTATTGTAGAACAGAATTGTATTCTGTTCGTTTACGCTCAGATTAAAAATCTGAGTTACAAATGTAGTAGAACGTTCGGGGTAAACAGATCGTTGGCGATATCGTAACCTCGAAGGTTGCCGGTAGATACAGTCCCATCTCTATCTTTTATTTTACGAAAACCGGTTTCTTATCTTAGAACTGTATCTTTTACTTATCACAAACGGTTCTGTTTCGTCTTTAAGACGTATCAGGTAAGATGTACTTGCGAGTTTTTCAATTTTTGTTATAAACTCTGTATTGATGATTGCTGCTCTATGAATTCTAATAAAAGTTTTTGCCGGCAGTTTTGCTTCCCAATCCTCAAGCGTTTCTCTTATCAAACTAATTTTGCCGTCGCAAAATTTTAGGTGGATATAAGGATTTTCTGCTTTTATGAATTTTAAATCTTTAATTGCACAGAATTGCATCTTATTGCCGGTACTTATCAGTATTTTATCATCTAATTCATATACTTTATTTTTTCCCGTTTCTTTTTCCGGTTTTTCTTTATTATTTCTTATAGACGTCTTTTCTAATCTAATTCTAATTGAGTTGAGAAGGTCGTCAAGATCAAAAGGCTTAAATATATAGTCATCCGCTCCGAGCTGCATCCCTTTCCTTAAATCTTCTTTTTCTATTTTTGCAGTTAGAAAAATAAACGGGATGGTTTTAGTCGGCTTTTCTTTTGATAATTCTGCTAAAACTTGATAACCGTCTTTCAGCGGAATATTAATATCGCAAATTATTAGATCCGGTTTCCATTCCTTCGCTGTATCTAAACCGTTTTTTCCATCCAATGCCGTTTTCAGTTGAAAGCCCTCTTCCTCTAAAAAACTTTTTACATTTAACAGCAAATTCTTATCGTCTTCTATTAAAAGTATTTTTTTCTTTATCATTTCACTTTACCCGTATTTTTTTCTTTGTCGTTATGACTCTTGAGTCCGTTCTAAAAAGGTTCTCTTAAGAGATGTCATTGCAATCTCTTGAATTTAAGCTGGTTACAAAAGATTGCTTCGTCGCTTCGCTCCTCGCAATGACAGTAAATGCCTTTTTAGAGTGAACTCACCCTTTATTCATTTACCGCGCTGATGGGCAATTTAACCGTGAACTTAGTTCCTTTGCTTAACCCGCAGGCAACATCAATTGTCCCTTTATATAAATCAACAATTCTCTTTACTATATTTAACCCTAAGCCGGTGCCCGGGAAATTTACTGCATTCGCTGTACGGTAAAACGAATCGAAAATATATTTTATTTCTTCTTTAGGTATTCCAATCCCTTCATCTTCTACTATTATTTTTAGTTTTCCGTCTTCCAGGTCGGTTTCTATTTTTATTTTTCCGCCTTCCGGAGTGTACTTAACGGCATTCGACAGTAAGTTGTTCATTATTTGATGTAAAGCTTTTTTATCAAGCTTCATATATTTTTTACCGGCTCTATTTTTATAATTTATTTCTTGTTTCTCATTTAATAACGGTTTTACTTCTTCAATAAATTTATTAAATAGCTCTTCAATATCTGCCTCTTCCGGTTTTAACGAATCTTTACCTTCTTCCGATTTACCAATTAAAAGTACCTCATCCATCAATTGTGTTAAGTTTTTTATAGACTCATGTATTCTCTCGTGGTGTTCGTTTAACTTTTCTTCATTCCATTTATTGGCGTAACGTTTTATCATTTGAGCCGATGAGAGAATTGAAGCAAGCGGTGTCCTAAATTGGTGTGATGCCGCTGAAATGAACTTACTTTTCAATTGGTGAAGTTCTTTTTCTTTCTGCAGCGCTTCATTGATTTTCTCTTCATATTCTTTTAGTTCTGTAATATCTCTGCCAGATGTAACTACAGTATTCACTTTTCCGTCTTCATCAAATTCCGGAATAATAATCCAATCAATCCATATTCCGTTTGGCAGTTCAAATTCTATTCTGTTTTTTCCTTTATTTTCAAAAACATTCTCTAATGCGGGTTCCCATAACAAAACTAAATCTTCAGGGAAACCCAGATCTTTATGCGTCTTGCCTATAAATTCTTCCGCTTTAATTCCCGTTTGTTTTTCTACTACCGGGTTAACGTATAAGTGCTGCAGCTTTCTATTGAATCGCATTATCGTATCTTCGGAATTTTCTGCCAATGCTCTGAATCTTTCTTCTGATTGACGGAGTTCAGTAGTTCTTTTCTTAACGATATCTTCAAGGTGTTCTCTATATTCTTTTAACTCTTGCTCAAGTTTCTTGCGTTCGGTAATATCTTCTCTTACCGCCAGGTAATTCGTCATTTCCCCTTCGGAATTAATTATTGGCGATATAATTACTGCCTCCCAAAACATGTCCCCATTCTTTCTTTTGTTTAGCAATTCTCCTTTCCAAACTTCACCCGATTTTATTGTTTCCCACATTTCTTTATATTTTTCTTTGGTTGTTAGTCCTGCTCTAAAGATCCTGGGCGTGCATCCAATCAGCTCTTCTTTTTTATAACCGGTTACTTCTATGCATTTAGGATTAACATACTCCATCTTGCCGTTGATATCGGTAATAATAGTTGATAACGGGCTTTGTTTTATTGCAGTGAATAATTTTCGAATCTCATTTAATGCTGTTTTGTTCTCGGTTATATCACGGTTTGATGCCCTTAATCCGATGTATTTACCTTCATTATTAAAGATTTTTCTACATATATGTTCAATCCAGCGGATATCCCCGTTTTTAGTAACTATTCTGAACTCAATTTCCAAATGCTCATTAGAGTTTTTTAAGTTATGCTTGTCATTCTTATGTTTATTCCATATTTCCAAATCATCGGCAAATATAATTTTATAAAGCAGTGTAGGATCATTAACAAATTTTTCAACTTTGTAGCCGGTAATTTTTTCTACCGATGGGGACATATAAACAATATTTTCATCAGCGCCAATCCAATATTCCCAGGCATAAGTCCAATCAGCTACTATTCTGTATTTTTCTTCGCTTTCTTTAAGTGATTCCTCTGCTTGCTTGCGCTGAAACAACGTTCCTAATTCTACGGCAACTGTTGAGACGAGCGCAACCATTCTTTCGTCCTCTTGTCGCACTTCGCGTAGAAAGAATTCCATCACAGCCATAACGTGCTTGCCGACTATAATAGGGATTCCTACTGCGGCTTTGAAACCGACCTCTTTGGCAAAAGTGGCGCGCGGGAAATTCGCATCGACTGTCACATCCGGTATCCACGCCGGCTTCTTCGATGCCCAAACCCGCCCGGGAAGACCGACACCTGGCGCAAACGTAAATCGCTCGCTTGCTGTACGAAAACTTTCCACGTTCTGAACTCTGCAATACCATGATGGGCTAAGTTCCAGGTATCTGCTGTCGGAGGATGGAATCCAGATTTCACCAAAGTCCCACGATGTGCTTTCACTCACCATCCGAAGCGCTGCGGCAAGTGCAGAGTTGAAATCCTCAGCTTCGGCGATGGTTTGGGTCAATGTCAGCAGAAGACGTATTTCTTCTTCCGCACGTTTGCGATCGGTAATGTCATGGGTAACAATTAGAAATCCTTCCCGTCCATCAGGTAGTAAGATCAGAGTCTCGTATAATTCCATCCAGCATCGTGTTCCATCTTTTCTGACATTCTCTACAACGTGTTGGAGTGTCTTCCCGGATCGTAGTAATGCAATATGGTCTTCGATGTGTGGAATCTCTTCAGGTGAGGCAACCATTCGCACGTTTTTACCAACTAACTCCTCCGGAGAATATCCAAGAGACTTGCAGGAAGCTTCATTCACCTCGACAATATTTCCTTCAACATCTTCCAGCACGATCCCACTTGGTGATAGATTAAAAAGTGTACGATAGCGTTTTTCCCGTTCAGCAAGCTCTTTCTCATCCCGCTTGCGTTCGGTGATATCCTGTACTGTTCCAAACATTCGTGTTGGTTTCCCCTCCGGGTCAAAACTCACTTCAGCTTGTTCATGGACTATCCGCACTTGTCCATCCGGTCGAACAATACGGCACTCAATGTTATAAGGTTTTCGTTCAAATAATGCTTCGCTCTCCGATTTCAATACCCACTCTCGATCTTCCGGATGAATAAAATCGGCATATACGCCTGGTACTACCTGGAGATGCTGGCGCTCGCGTCCAAGAAGCCGATAGACTTCATCTGACCAACGCTGTTCATTTGTAATGATGTCCCAATCCCAATTGCCGAGATGAGCAATCTCCTGGGCTTTTGAAAGGAGCATTTCACTTTTTCGCAGCGCCTCTTCGGCAATCTTGCGTTCGGTGATGTCTTGCACTGTTCCAACAGAACGAATAGTATGCCCTTGATCATCATAATATGTCTCGCACTGCACATGCACAAATTTTATTCTGCCGTTTTTCATCAACAGCCGGTGATCAATACTGTATGGCGTTTTGTTTTTAACTGAATTTGTATAGGCATTGTTAACGAATTCTCTCTCTTCCGGGTGAACAAGATTAAGAAATGCTTCATACGAAGCTCCAAATTCAGCCGGGTCAATTTCAAATATGCGGAATATCTCATCACACCAGTAAAGTTCATTTTTTTGAAGGTCAAGTTCCCAGTTTCCGATATGTGCCATACGCTGTGCTTCTTTCAATCTTGCATTGCTATGCTCTAAAGCTTTTTGTTTTTCTCTTTCTTCCGTCTGGTCTCTGAATACAAGCACTACTCCAATTATTTCGCCGGTTTCATTTTTAATTGGCGCGCCGCTGTCGGCAATCGGTGCTTCTATTCCATATTTTGAAATTAGTAAAGTGTGGTTGGCAAGTCCAACAACAACCCCTTCTCTTAAAACTTTTTTAACGGGATTTTCAACTTTGTTGTAGGTTTCTTCATTAATGATGTTGAAAATGTATTCGATAGGTTTTCCTTGTGCATCGGATTCTTTCCAGCCGGTTAAGTGCTCGGCTACCGGGTTCAAACGCTGAACTATGCCTTGTTTATCGGTTGTAATAACTGCATCACCAATACTGTAAAGAGTGGTGCGGATAAGGTCTTCACTTTTCTTTATCATTTCTTCAGCAATTCTGCGCTCGGTGATGTCTTCTATTACAAGCAGAACTTCTTTTTCTTCTTCTGCTGCATTACGTATTCCAGAGAGAGTCAGATTCAGTGTCATTTCCCCTTTCGCGGCAGCATGGCAGGTGCATTCCAAATTACGGAACGGCATTCGTGCAACAATAGCATCTTTGCATTTCTGAGAAATCCCTATTAATTGAAGTACATCATCAACGGATTGACCTACAGTCTGTTGATACTGCAGGTTAAATAAATCGCAGAAACTTCTATTAACAGATAAAACCTTTGCTTCCTCATCAAATACGAGTAAACCAGATGGAACAGCAGCGTAAATGTTTTCTTTAAAACGTTTGCGCGCCTCAAGCTCTTGGTAAGATTTCTCGATCGCCTCAGCCATCTTAGAGAATGAACGAGCCAGCGATGCAACCTCATCATGTGTTGTTACTAAGGGACGCTGTGTGTAATCGCCTTTAGCAATTGCATCAGCCGCTTTCACAACCGTCTTAATTGGTTTAACAATCCTTTGCACCGATAGATACACAAAAACTAAACTTACAAGCAATGCGAGGAAGAACACAGTATAAATAGTATGCAGCATTTGTTCCTTACTGCGTGCCGATTGGATGCGAAGTTCTTCGATTCTGCTGAATACGATGTCAAAAATTTCTGTTGTTTTCCGGCTTACAGCATCTCCGAATTTGTGATCCATTGTTTCCATCAACGTTGCAGCTTCAGAGGATAATCGCGGCTTAGAAATTGCAAAAATGCGATGGGCATACGCATAAATTGAATCTACATCGGCGGCGATCGAATTGACGATGACAAGTTCGTTGCTTGAAAGTTCAAACTCGTGCAGTTTTTTCCGATAGCTCTCAACACGAGCACGTTGTTGTTCGAACATTTGCCGGTAGTAATCTTTTTCCGTAATAATATAATCGTTAGCAAACATGATTAATTGTGCGATGCTGAACCTAACGTTGCCTGCCGCACCCTGCATTGATGCATCTTCGTTGGTTGCCTCAAGGTTCTTAATGACACTGTTGTAGCTTTTTATTGTGATACCAAGAGTTAATGCCATCAGCAGGAGAATAATAAGGAACGCAAAGGATAACTTTCGCCCGATGGTAATTTTTATTGACATTTATCTTTGTCTCCTAAACTAATCCGTGTGGATATTTCATTTGTGTTATAAGAGCCGTTGTTAATTAGTTTGCTTATCAGCTTCCTTTGTCTCATTGTTTGTTTTTATTCCTTTTCGGTGTCTCGTCCTGAATAAATTTTTACTTCAAAATTTGCTTGATCAACTTTACTTTATTCACTTTTTGGTTAGAAACCTTAATAGCATCTAAGAGTTTTTGCTTAACCTCATCAACCTTATTTTCTCTATCTGTAAATATTTCCGCAACCAGATCGCCTTTTTTCAATCGGCTGCCAATCTTCGGATAGAAAATTATTCCTGCTTTCGGGTCAATCACATCATCCTTTTTCAATCTGCCGCCGCCAAGTTCAATTGAAGCCATTCCAAGCTCGTAAACATCAATTGATTCCACGTAACCATTTTTATCTGCAATAACTTTTTCATGATTCTTTGACTTAGGATATCTATCCGGATTCTTGATAAGAGAGATATCTCCGCCCTGCAGTTCAACAAACTCTAAAAACTTTTCGAATGCTTTCCCGTTATCAATCATCTCCTGCGAAATTTTAATTCCTTCATTAATTGATTTTGCCTTTCCTCCAAGATAGATCATAGCACCGGATAAATTGAGAGTAACTTCAAGGAGGTCATTAATTTTTTCGCCTTGCAACACTTTAATAGATTCATACACTTCAAGCCAATTACCAATGTAATTCCCAAGCGGTTGATTCATATCCGTTATGAATCCGATAACCTGTTTATTAAATGATTTTGCAGTGTTGATTAAAGAATCCGCAAGTTCTCTCGCATCCTTTTGTTTCCGCATAAAGGCGCCTGAACCTGTTTTAACGTCAAGCACAAGACCGTCAATCCCTTCAGCTAGTTTTTTACTCATGATACTTGCTGTTATAAGTGGTATAGATTCCACTGTAGCTGTTACATCGCGTAGGGCGTAGATCATTTTATCTGCGGGAGCAATTTCTTTTGTCTGTCCAATTAAGACGGCTCCGCATTTTTTAAGAACCGTTTTATATTCTTCTAAACTAAGATCAGTTCTGTATCCGGGAATTGCCTCAAGTTTATCGAGTGTTCCGCCTGTATGACCAAGCGCGCGTCCGCTTATCATCGGAACTTTTACACCGGCAGCGGCAACAATTGGAGCGAGTATTAAAGATGTTTTATCTCCAACACCGCCGGTTGAATGCTTATCAATTTTTATCCCTTTAACAGATTCAAGATTGATCACACTTCCGCTGTAAAGCATTGCTTTTGTAAGCCAGGCAGTTTCGCGCTTGTTCAATCCTTTAAGATATGCCGCCATTAAAAATGCGGAGAATTGATAATCGGGAATTTTTCTTTTTGTATAATTCGATACGAGGAATTTGATCTCGTCCTCGGTTAAAGATTTTCCATCGCGCTTTTTTCTGATGAGTTCAACAGGATTCATTTTATTCTCCAGGGAGTAGAAAAGTAATAGTATGCCTATTTATATTTAATAATTATTCCTTCGTTAAAGTAGGTTCCTTTTGATTTTAACTCGGTAAGAGTTTCGGTTAGATTTGTAATTAGTCCCAATTGTTTTGCTTTTATAAGAATTCCTAAGGTCCCGGTGATGGTGAGATTGAAATTCTTAGCATATCTTCTACCGAGTTTTTCATCCATCAGAACAAGATCGCAATCAAGTTCTTGAGCTATTGCAATAGTTTCCGCTTCTCCTTTATCAAGGTCTGTTAAGAGTTTTAGAGCGTCTTCATTTTTAAGTTCTATAATTTCTATCCAATCGTATTTCCTTAGATCTGCATAATATGCTTTCTTCTTTCCTTCCTCCACTTCACAGTAAACGAAAGAAGGAACAAATATTTTTTCGTAAAGTGACTTAAGCAAATCGAGACGATTAATTTTTAGAAGATTTATCAAAGGGGTTGTGTTGCTGATAACTTTCTTAGGCATTACGAATGTCTTCTTCTAATTCAGAATCTTTAATATCTATATAAGAGATTTTTTGTTTATCGAGGAGCTCAAGAAAATTGATGCGGGTTATTCCAAGCGTCTTTGCAGCTATACCGGATGATATTTTTCCCATCTCATAAAGTTTTAATATGGCCACTTTTTTTATTTCATCTGAAAATTCTTTGTCGTCCATTTTAAGTGATATTGCCAATGATTTCGGCAATTCAACATTTATCATGTTTTCCATTTTAATTCCTTTCTTCATTTAGATAAAACTTACTTCTTTTTGTATCTTTTATCAACACAGTTTTATAACAACATTGAAACTCACACACAATTTCTATTAACTTGCTATCAAAATAATCATCAAAACATAATCGAGGCAAAAATGTTTGACCCTAATTACAAATTCACCTGCGTAGATCGCTTTCTAAAATACGTAAAATATGATACTCAATCGAACGAAGACTCAACAACTTTTCCAAGCGATCCCAAGCAACTTGAACTTAGTAAAGCACTCGTTGTGGAATTAAAAGAGATCGGGCTTAAAGACGCTGAGATGGATGAATACGGATATGTAATGGCCACACTTCCTTCGAACACAAGCAAAAACGTTCCAACTATTGGATTTATTGCACACGTTGATACTTCTCCAGCGGTGACAGGAACAAATGTTAATCCTGTTATTCACAAAAATTATCAAGGAGGAGATATTGTTCTTCCTAAAGACCCCACGAAAATAATTGATGCCGCAGGCAACCATGAATTGAAAGAAATGATCGGATTGGACATTATTACCACAGATGGTACAACACTACTTGGCGCAGATGATAAAGCAGGAATAGCTGAAATTATGGATGCTATGAATTACCTGATTCAGCATCCGGAAATAAAGCACGGAACAATTCGTGTCTGTTTTACTCCAGATGAAGAAGTTGGACGCGGTACTGAGAAGTTTGATGTGAAAAAGTACGGTGCTAAATATGCTTATACAATTGATGGTTCTACGCGCGGCGAAGTTGAAACCGAAACATTCAGCGCCGATGCAGTTGTTATCAAGTTTAATGGAAAAAATGTTCATCCCGGATACGCAAAAAATAAAATGATCAATGCGGTTAAGATTGCATCAAGATTTTTGGAAATGCTTCCTCCAAATTCACTCTCGCCGGAAACAACCGATAAGCGGGAAGGGTATGTCCACCCAACTTCAATAAAAAGTGATGAAACTCTTGCAACAATTAAATTTATCATTCGTGATTTTGATGCAAGCAAACTGAAAGAGTATGAAAATTTCTTAAAAGAACTTGCCGAAAAAACTGTCTTACATTTTCCCGGTTCAACAATGGAATTCGAAGTGATAGAACAGTACCGCAATATGAAATACATTTTAGATCAACATCCTATGGTTGAAGCAAACGCTGTTGAAGCTTTAAATCGGCTTGGCATGAAACCGATCAATTCAGCAATTCGGGGCGGTACAGATGGTGCACGTTTAAGTTATATAGGATTACCTACACCAAATTTATTTGCCGGCGGACATAATTTTCATGGCTTTTTAGAATATATAACCGTTCAAGATATGGAAGCAGCGGTGAAAATGATTGTTACTTTAGCCAATGTTTGGGAAGATAAAGCTTAATAATTATTTGTAACCTTGGGTGCTCGTCATTAGGTGCCCAAGGTTTTTCTTATCATTAACTCGCCGGAGAAAAAATGAGCTGGTTTTTGGGAGGCATTGGTCATTTCAATCAGGAATTCCTCTCAACAATTAAGCAAATAACCCCCTCGCCTTTAATGCAGACTGCGTCTGATAGTATGTTCTTGTTTGCAGGAGGAATTCCAAACACATGCAAATTCAAATTAGATGATTCTCACCAGAAAAATAATTGGCTGCAAGTGGGAATTGGTATTTCCCAGAAGAGTCCAAGAAGATTTTTATCGAATGATGATTGGAATCAAATCGTCACAAACGGTGATGAAGAAAAAATTGAACTTGACGGGCATTATGTTTTGCTCAGTTGGAATTTGAATCGAATAATATTCGTAACCGATAAACTTGGTCTTCGAGATTTTTATTATTGCAATGATGCTCGCGGAAACATTTTCTTTTCAACACGAATAGACTGGCTTGCAAGGTTGATTCCGGCAGAAATTAATTTCAAAGAATTCGGCAGCCGGTGGCTTCTATTTAATCAAATTTCCTCTCAAAGTGTTTTAAAAAGTATTCATAGAATCGTTAGCGGCTCTATTTTATCTATTGAGAGAAAAACTAAACAAATTTTACAAAAAGATTTCAATTGGTTGCCGCGCATTAGCACAGATATATTTTCCGTGCAAGAATTCTCCACCGAACTTGAAGACTTAATTACCTTTTCGATCAAGGATAATAAGTTATCACTCAGTTTGTCTGGTGGTTTGGATTCGAGAGTTATTCTTTCATATTTACTCAAGTATAAGGGCAATTGGGATGCTCATTCATTCGGGAGCGCAGAACATCCGGATTTTATCATAGCCCAAAAAATGGCAAATGATCTCGGAATTGTTCATCGGCAAATAGAAGCACCCCCAACTTCGATAGATGAATTTATTATTACTTTAAAAGACTATATCGGTCAAACGGTAATTAATACATCTGCTTCGTCGTTGCTTCAGCTGGGTAATTACAAGTTATTGCAGGATTCTCCCGAAATAATAATTGATGGATGCCTTGGAGAGTTATGGCGGCGGCAGTTTTTTAACCGGCTATCATTCTTCGGGCAAAAGTATATACTTCGTAGAGATTATAAGAATATTGCTAAACTAATCTCTTTACATCGCGCAGATATTTTTAATGAAGAAATAAATCGCATGATGTATAAAGGATGTGAAGAACAAATTTCTAAAATCTATGAACTCTTGCCGGCGCCGGAAACAATTGGTGTAAATAATTGGATTGATCTATTTGCAATCAAAACAAGATTTCCCAATTATTTTTTGCATGAGCAGTCACGAACCGATTCCATAGTCCTTTCTTATATGCCGTTTACACAATTAACAATTTTAAACAAACTTCTGTCACTGGATTATTCATTAAAAACCAATGCAAGAATGCTAAAGAGAATTATTAGTTCAAACGCACCGGTTCTCAAAAAGTATCCTTTAGTTAAAGGAGATATTCAACATCCCTATTTGATGAATTCTTTTCAGACCCGCATTTGGTCAGGTATTTTAAAATTCACCAAACGTAATAAACAAAAAATTTC
Organism: uncultured Melioribacter sp.; assembly: GCA_964449775.1. Taxonomy (GTDB): domain Bacteria; phylum Bacteroidota; class Ignavibacteria; order Ignavibacteriales; family Melioribacteraceae; genus Fen-1258. The sequence continues at coordinate 12,459 of CAYVBQ010000001.1, forward strand.
AGCAACTGACTCAATCATAAAAGATTTATCTATTTTTCTAAATGACAGCGCTCATTCAAAATCTATTAAGGAAAATGATATTTATGATTACGAAAAATTAAAATCACTGCTCACTTCTTTGAACGGAGGGAATATCAACCAACAAGATATTGGTGAACTGGATTGGTGGCTTTCTTTTGAACTGTTTCGGCAGCAAATTGAAAAATCCAATGGTTTCTAATTACATGGTCTTTTATGAAAAAGTATTATTTTAGAACTCACAACTAAATGATGATTTTACTTTCACAATCATTTATAAATTTAATTTGTAGATAATTTATGCCGCAAAGATTAAAACGCGCAACAGACATCGCACTTGGAATAAATATTTTTCTTTTTATTATCAAGGCAATTGTCGGTTATCTCTCAAACTCGATCGCTGTGATCTCCGAAGCATTAAATTCTCTCACGGATATTCTTTCTTCAATCGGAATTAAATATGCGGTGATGCTCTCTCGCGAAAAGCCGGATTCAAAACATCAGTTCGGGCACAACGCAGCGCAACCTATAGCTGCTTTTATACTCTCTGTCTTTGCTTTTGTTGTAGGGATAAACATAATTGAAGAATCAATAAAACGTTTGATAGAACCGAAAGACATTAATACAATCCCCGCAGTTTACGTTGTATTAATCTTAACGATGATTATAAAGATTGCGTTGAACCGTTATCAAGTGAGAATTGGAAAGATATTTAACAGTCCTGCAATTAGAGCCGCCTCGATCGACAGTATTAACGACGTACTCGCATCTTTGATAGCATTACTCGGAGTTATTGGCGCGGCGTATAATTTCAGATTCATAGATAGCATCGCCGGTATTCTTGTAGCAATGTTCATTTTCAAAACTGGTTCTGAAGTTGCCCGTGAAAATTTGGATTATCTAATGGGGCGCTCGGCAAGTAAAGATTTTCATGAACAGATCAGAACCATTACAATGAATATTGTTGGCGTAAAGGGTATCAACGATCTTCGTTCTCACTATGTAGGCGATAAATTTCATATCGAAATTCATATTGAAGTAGATAAAGATGCATCTACCTCAATCTCGCACGATATTGGCAACAAAGTTCGTTTTGAATTAGAAAAAATTGACGAAGTGCATAAAGTCTTTGTGCATGTAGATCCTGTCTAGATGCTGGATGCTGGATGTTTGATACCGGTTGATAGAAAAGAAAATTATTTTTCCGGTATCAAGAATCAAGAATCCAGTATCTAGAATTTTTTTGTATTTTTCACTCAGTAATCAAAAGAGAAATTAATGAACAAGATAAACAAGCATACTCTTCTTCAAGTACTGAATTTCAGCGCAGAAAATTTTGCAGATCGCCCGGTAGTTTCATTTGTAGATAGACCTAAAATCACTTACCGCGAATTCAAAGAAAAAGTCAATTCAATTTCGGCATTCCTAAAAGATGAGGGAATAATTGCCGGTGATAAAGTAGCAATTCTAAGTGAGAACCAACCAAATTGGGGAATAGCATACTTTGCAATTACAACAATGGGTGCTATTGCGGTTCCAATTATGACGGAATTTCATTCAACCGAAGTTCATCACATACTTCGTCATTCGGAAAGCAAAGCAATTTTTGTATCTGCAAAATATTTCCACAAGATCGAAGATGCGGAAGTTGAATTACCCTTCGCCAGAATTTTACTTGATGACTTTTCAGTTATTCCTGCTAATACAAAAAATGATTTATTAAGAGAGGTGATTGCCGGCGGTAAGAAAGAGTTTGCAAAAATTAAAGAGGCAGCGCTAAAGTTCGTTGGCTTATTACCGGGTGAAGTTGAAGAAGACAGCACTGCTTTGATACTTTATACTAGCGGTACTACGGGGCATTCCAAAGGAGTGATTCTTACACACAAAAATATTGTTTCTGACGCACTCTCAACGTTGAATATGGTTCATGTTGATTCCAACACAAGGTTCTTATCTATTCTTCCTCTCTTCCACACTATTGAATCAACGCTTGGTCTTGTTGTCCCCATAATAAAAGGTGCATCAGTTACTTATTTAGATAAACCTCCAACCGCAGCAGTTCTTCTTCCTGCTCTTCTAAAAGTAAAACCTACTATCATGCTTGCAGTTCCGCTTATAATTGAAAAGATATTCCGTAATAAAATTCTACCCGAGTTTAATAGGAGAGCAATTGTACGGGGACTTTATAAAATTCCTACAATAAGAAAACGTTTACATAAAATTGCCGGTAAGAAACTAATGCAAACATTTGGCGGTGAATTGAAAATGTTTTGCATCGGAGGCGCTTCGCTTGCCGCAGACGTTGAAAGATTTTTAAGTGAAGCTGAATTTCCCTACGCAATTGGTTACGGATTAACCGAGACTTCTCCGCTTGTAACAGGTACGGGTCCAGAAGGTGTACGTCTCCGTTCTGCCGGAAAAGCTATGCAATGGATGGAAGTTAAAATCGACAATCCGGATCCAAAGAATGGTGAAGGTGAAGTTCTTATTAAAGGTCCCAATGTGATGAAAGGTTATTACAGAGATCCGGAAAAGACAAAAGAAGTTTTTACTGAAGATGGCTGGTTCAAGAGTGGTGATCTTGGTGTGATTGATAAGGATGGTTACCTTTATATTAAGGGAAGATCGAAAAATGTAATTATTGGAGCCAATGGAAAAAATATTTATCCGGAAGAGGTTGAATCAATTATTAATGAATTTCCATATGTTTCAGAATCGTTAGTGATTGAGAGAGGAGATCAATTGATTGCGAAAATTTACCTGAACTTTGATGAAATTGATCTGGAATTTAAAATACAACGTCTTACCGAACCGAAAGCGAGAGAGATCATTAACAAAATTTTATCCGATCTTCTTATTCAAATTAATGAACGGGTTAATGCTTTTTCTCGCATCAATAAAATATTTGAACAGAGAGAACCGTTTGAAAAAACGCCAACGCAGAAAATAAAACGCTATCTGTATGTTGAATAATTCTATCTGGATACTGGATACTCGATTCTGGATGCTGGAATTTCAATGTGGTGAATGTTGAATTGACAATCAGAAAATTATACAGTATGATTGTATCAAAATTGGGATTGAAAAATGGGAAGCATAGTATTTAAGACAAAAATAAAGGGGGAAACTCTTCGTAATAGAAAACTAAAAAATCTTGACGGAAGAGAAGTAAAAGTTGTTGTGACTGAAATTGAGTCTAAGGAAAAAAGAAAGTGGCTAACATTAGGTTCTGTGGCATTGGGCGGTGCGCTCGATAAGCAAAATATAAGAGATTATGCTTATGAATGAAGTTCTAATTGATACTAATGTTTTTATCTATGCCTTAGACAAAGATTCCATTTACCATCAGCAATCATCTCAAATTCTTACTTCATCGAATAATATACTTTTTACAACTTCAAAAAACATAAGCGAATTGTTCGCAGCAACTTCTAAAATAAATATTAATCGCGTAGCTTTTAATCGCTTCTACGGTGAGCTAAAACAAAATATTGGCATCTTGTTCCCGACAAGCGAAAGTCTGGAAGTTTTCGAGAAACTGATTAAAAAATATAAACCAATCGGTAACAGAGTTTTTGATATAGAAATCGTTTCAATCATGCTTTCTTACAATATCAAAAGATTGGCAACTATCAACAAAAAAGATTTTATCGATATAGAGGAAATTGAGCTGATCGATATGTAAGTGCGTATAAACGAGGTTTCATCGGCTAAAGTTTTTTATCCAGTATCTAAAATCAAGTATCCAGCATCAATTTCTCTTTCTTCGGTAAACTATTCACAACAATTTTATACGAGTGATCAATCCAGTTTAAAATTTCTTTATCGGTAACGGAACCATTAAGGGCAATAGTATTCCAATGCGTTTTGTTCATGTGATAACCGGGTATAACGGCATCATATCTTTCGCGAAGTTCTACTGCTAATTCCGGATCGCATTTTAAGTTGATTGTGTGGGGCGGATTTAAATTAGCGAGACAAAAGATTTTGTTCATCACTTTGAAAACAAAAACATCTTCTCCAAAGGGAAATCCCTCAGTTACCTTTCTCTTTTTAAGGCAATATTTGCGAACCTTTTCTATATCCATTATTGTTCTATTAATAAAGGTTGCTGGAATTTAGCATTATTTTTATGAAACTAAACTTGTATTTTGGTGTAAGAAATTTCAAATAATTTACTGTCGGAAAACAAATGTATAAAACGCTTTTACTAATCCTTCTTTTTGTATCAAACGGCGTGTGCCACGCGCAAAACCCGAATGAAGTTCTTTCGAAAGATCATTCAATAGATTCTAATAAAGTAATTTTACCTGATGCCACTTATCAACGCATTGGTCAGGTGGTAACTCAATTCCTTTCATTTTATCATTACAAAAAACAACCGCTTAACGATTCATTATCGGCAGTTATCTTTAAAGAATATCTCGAAACGCTGGATAATGGCAAGCTCTATTTTTTAAAAAGTGATATAGAAAGCTTTGAAAAATACAAAATGCAGGTTGATGACTTTTTGAAGAGCGGAAATCTGAATCCAGCGTTCGAGATCTTTAACGTATTTAAAAAACGGCTTGCAGAAAGAATTAAATATATCGATCTATTTCTGAAGGAAAAATTCGACTTCGCTGTTCAAGAATCTTTCTCACCCGATCGTGAAAAAGCTGACTGGGCAAATTCAAGCGGTGAACTTGATGAACTTTGGCGGTTACGATTAAAAAATGATGCTCTTAATATGACACTTTCAGGTAAAGAGTGGAAAAGTACTCAGGACCTATTAGCAAAACGTTACCATAACTACCACAAAATAATTCTGCAGTACGAAGCAGAAGATGTATTCGCGCTTTTTATGAATTCATTTACTAAAGTTTATGATCCGCACACAGATTATTTTTCTCCACCTGCTTCTGAAAATTTTACTATAGCAATGAAACTTTCTCTTGAAGGAATTGGGGCTACATTACGACAGGATGGTGATTATACTTCAGTTGCCAGCATTGTTCCGGGTGGACCTGCATTTAAAAGCAAATTAATTCATGAGGAGGATAAAATAGTTGGTGTTGCTCAAGGTGAAGACGGAGAAATGGTTGACATCATAGGCTGGCGCTTGGATGATGCGATTCAATTAATACGGGGTAAGAAAGGCACTGTCGTCCGGCTGCAAATAATGAAAGCAAAAGACGGACCTAATGCGCCTCCAACTGAAATTAAAATTGTCCGCGATGAAGTGAAGTTGGAAGAACAGGCTGCAAAAGATGAAATTCTCAACATCGAAGAAAACGGAATAAATTTTAAACTCGGTGTTGTGAAACTACCATCATTCTACACAGATTTTGAAGGACAACAAAAAGGTAAGCCTGATTATAGAAGTACAACACGCGATGTAAAAAATATTTTAACTAAACTTAAGGAACAAAAAATTGACGGCATTATTTTGGATCTGCGGAATAATGGCGGCGGTTCACTTCAGGAAGCAATTCAACTTACAGGATTATTTATAAAAGAGGGTCCTGTAGTCCAGGTGAAAAACGCATCAAATAGTATTGAAGTTGATAAGGACACTGATCCAAGTGTTACATACGACGGACCTTTAGTAGTAATGGTTAACCGTTTTAGTGCGTCAGCTTCAGAGATTTTCGCGGCGGCAATTCAAGATTACGGCCGTGGAATTATTGTGGGTTCAAATACTTTTGGCAAAGGAACGGTTCAAAACATGATAGATTTAAACCGTACTATTCCTATGGCAAATAAAAAGTTAGGACAACTCAAACTCACAATTGCAAAATTTTACCGAATCACTGGAAGTACCACACAACATCTGGGAGTCAAGCCGGATATTAATTTCCCTTCTCAATTCACAGCAAAAGAATTCGGGGAAAGTGGTCAGCAAAGTGCATTGCCCTGGGATCAAATTCCTTCAACACAATTCAAAAGATTTTCTGATCTTTCAAAATCAATTTCTATTCTTCAAAAGAAACATGAGGAACGTGTAATAAAAGACACGGAGTTCCAGTACTTGCTGCAGGATGTTGAGGAATTTACTAAGAACCGTGAGAAGAAAGAAATCTCTTTAAATGAGACTATGCGGAAGAAGGAGAGGGATGATGCGGAAGCAAGACGAAAACAGAGAGAAGAAGAACGTGCGAAATTCTTGGGATTAAAGATTGAAGAAAAGAAAGAAGTAAATGCGCCTGCAACTAAGGTTAGCGATTATGAATTGAAAGAGAGCGGAAGAATTTTAGCAGATCTAATCTTATCAAAAGTAGGATAACTGCCCATCCCAAGAGGGTGTCTCAAAAGTAATGTAACAAAACATTAATCCGCGAAAATCAGTTGAATCTGTGTTATCCGTGGACGATTCTAAGATAAAATATTACTTTTGAGACAACCTCTTTTGATAGAATGAATTAAAGAAAATTTTAGTTGACTTATCTCCCTCCCTTTGGGATGGATTAAGGGTGAGCTCTTATGAAAACAAATGCCATTCGAATATTAGAATCCAAAAATATTTCCCACTCAACCATCGAATATGAATCAAACGAAGAGGAGATTGACGCTATCTCTGTTGCCCATAAAATTAACGCCGGACCGGAAATGGTTTTCAAGACACTTGTTGCACGAAATGAGAAGAATGAATTATTGGTTTTTGTCATCCCCGGCAATTTTGAGTTGGATCTAAAAAAAGCGTCAAAGGCAAGCGGCAGTAAAAAAATTGAATTGATCAAGGTAAAAGAACTACAGCCATTAACAGGCTACATACGTGGGGGTTGTTCGCCTATTGGTATGAAAAAACTGTTTCCTACGTTTATAGATGAGACCGCACAACTTTATGATAAGATCTTCTGCAGTGCAGGAGTTAGAGGAATGCAAATAAATTTGGCACCAACAGATTTGGCTACTGTGACCGAAGCTGAATTTGCAGATCTAATTTGAACTGCCAAAATAAATGCAATGTTGTAATCCCTTCAACAGTTTCCGTTTCGATTAAAAATTCAATTGAGTATGGGCTTCAGTAGAGGAGAGGGATGATACTATCCCGGTTTGTTGGTTATATGAAGATTTTTATTTTTGACTATTTTTCCATAAATTTACACCCAAAATAAAGGAAGAATAGCCATGGCAAAAACCCAATCCTTTGGTGACAAGGCAAAAGGTAAAGTTAAGTCAACTGTTGTTAATGTTAAATTCATTAAAACGGTTAAGTCCGGCAACAGTTATAAATTTCAAGAGAAGTTTGTAAAACTTGACGACATCAGCAAAGTAACAACACTAAAATAAATGCCCCACCCTATCCTCCCCGAAGGGGAGGGAGTTTGAAAATCTTGCCTATCGGCAGGTCGGTCGGAGTATTGAAAAGAATAAAAACCCCCGGCTTAGCTCGGGGATTTTTGTTTTAAGGAGATGAAATTTTTTAATCAGAAACAACTTCAATAGCAGGATTAACCTCACGTCGTAACAAATTTTCAATTGCTACCAACGTACCCCTTATAGAGCTCGGGCAGCTTCCACAAGCACCTTGATAGCGGATCTTGAGCGTCAATCCTTCCATTCCGGTTACTTCGAGTCCGCCACCATCACCGGCGAGCGCAGGACGAACACGTGCGTCAAGGATCTCGTTAATCTTTTTCAGCAGAGCCGTCTCTTCTTCGCTGCTTACTTGTGTCGTTACATTTTCAGAAGGGATTAACGCTTTATCAAAATTTTTAATGAACTCAACAAATGGGCGTTGAATCTGTCCCCACGCAATACTTGCTTCTTTTTCAATCGTTATGAACTTATCCATATAAAAGACCGAGACAACGCCGGGAATTTCGAAAATTCCTTTTGCTAAAGGATCATTTTTAGCTTCTTCTTTTCTTTTATAGTTGCGTGTCTCTCTATTTAAAAGCTTCTCATTGATGACAAACTTAAGTGCTTGCGGATTGGGCGTAAGATCAACGTCTTGAACCATTAACATATTTTACTCCTTTTCTTCCTAAACAAATAGTATTTCTAATTAGTTTCGCTGCAACATTATCAAAAATTGGTCTGTGATTCAAGAGACCGGTTAATTGGTTACACGCCAAATTGTTTGAAGTGATGATCTAAATGTTTGTACATCAACGAACTCCACTCCGTTGGCGTTAATTTTCCGAAAAAGGAATGCGGATTAGTAGTACACTTCACTTCTTCGCCTTGATAAAATTGATTAATAAGTTTGATTAGATTTTGTTTTTCCTTATCAAATCCTTCCGTACTTTTAATAATAAAAGCAGGATTTGTGGGACTATTTTTCTTAATCGGTTTTTCACCAATTCCAGAAGATTTAAAAAATCTACCAACCAACTTTCCAGAGAGGAGTTGCGGAAAATATTTTGTACCAATTGCCGTTTCTAAACCGATTGAACAATGCGCAAGCATTTGCTCAACATTCATTTTACCCCATTGCCTTTGTGTGTCTGGTAAAAGTTTATTAATTCTGCTAATGATTTCATCAACAGCTTCTTTTTGATATAAAGTTTTCATTATTAACTTTTCCTCTGTTTGGGATTTTATCTATCGCAATAAAATGAGATATTGATATGGTTGGAGAATTACTTCACCGCTTGTTTTCATAATAGAGTTATCAAGAAGATTTGTCAATGTAATGTTTTGAAGCGATGAAGGTAGTGTAAAAGTCTCTGAGGTTTTCCGTGTGTTCACTAAAATTAAACATTCTTTGGACTGGTATGATTTAGTAAAGGCAACGATGTTCGTATTGGAAAAATCAATGACAGTTCCCTTTTTCAAAGCTGGGGTGGAATTGTATAGCGAAAAAAGTTTTTTGTAAGCAGCTTTCATATCAGAATTAATATTCCAGTCGATTGGACTTCGGCTGAAAAATGGCAGTTTTGTTGGGTGCCCTATTTCCTGTCCGCAGTAGATTAGAGGAACTCCACCCATAAAAATAGAAGCAACCGATACGGCTAAAGCTCCCTGTTTTCCATTAAATAAAACGATTGGGGGATTATCCCATGCGGATTCATCGTGGTTAGTTGTAAATCTCAGTTTGTTACCATTAGTTGCGCTTCTAAATTCGTTTTGATGTGTAGTAAAAAGGAAATAAGCATTGTAGCCATCCCGGAAAACATTTTTTAGCATTGAATAATATTCCCATGCATAATTAATCTGAAAACCAGCTGTAAAGTGATCACTTCTAGTTCCTTCAGCCAACAAGATCAATTTTTTATTCGGAATTTTTTTGAGTGTATCCAGAGCTTGTTTCCAGAAAGAAAATGGAACATAATCGGCAGCATCGCATCTGAAGCCGTCCACATCAATTTCTTTAGCCCAATACTTCATAGCATTGATCATTGCCAAACGCATTTCGGAATTATTGTAATTCAGATCTGCTACATCATTCCATCCAGTTCCCGCAGGAGAAATAATATTTCCGCTTCCGTCCTGTGTGTACCAGTTTTTATTGGCTATCCAAGGATTGTCCCAAGCGGTATGATTAGCGACCCAATCTAAGACGACAGATATTCCAAGGATGTGCGATTTGCTGATTAAATTTTTCAAATCATTCAAGCTGCCAAATTCAGGATTTACTGTTAAGTAGTTTTGAACGGAGTAGGGAGAGCCAAGCTGTCCCACTGATTTAATAGCTCCAACAGGATGAATAGGCATTAGCCAAATAACGTTAACACCCAAAGCTTTGATTGAATCCAGTCTGATTGTAATTCCATTAAATGTACCTTCGTTACTAAATGCGCGGAGGTTTATTTCATACATCACAATATCTTCTGTGTTGGGAACTTGGGAATTGGAAAAAGAAATCTCTATTGGCTGAACAGGATCATCCTTTTTGCAGCCGCTAAATGAAAAAACAGTAAAGAGAAGCGCAATCAGGATAAATTTGTGGAAGAGTTTAATTATTTGCATTTGTTTTCCATAATTCGGAATAAATAAATATTTATTTGTGATTAATGATCAAAACAAACTCACCTTTCAGATTTTTCGATTCTACAACTTTCAAAATGTCTGATACAGCTCCCCGGAAAAATTTTTCAGTAGGAAGAGTTAAATCAAAGGCGACAACTATTTGCGATGAAGCGCCGAAAACTTTTGATATGTCGGTTAATATTGCTTTGAGCCGGTAAGGAGTTTCCATAAGCACAATCAGCTCTTTGATGCTTTTCAATCGTAAAAGTTCTTTCTTCCGAATATCACTTTTGGGAGAAAGCCAGCCGGCATAGTAAAATTTATCAAGATTATATCCCGATCCAACAAGTGCGGGCAACAGTGAACTCGCACCCGGAATTGGGACAACATCAATTTTAGCTTTAATGCACATCTGCACTAAAAGATGACCGGGATCAGAAAAGAGAGGAGTCCCGCAATCTGAAATCAATGCCACTGATTTGCCGTCGGAAATTTTTTCAAACAACTCACGCGATGATTCTTCTTGATTATGCTCATTGAGAGAGAAAAGTTCTTTTTCAATTTTAAAATGTGACAACAAGCGTCTTGCTTCTTTGAATTCTTCACAGATAATAAAATCAACTTGCTTAAGAATGTTTAAGGCGCGTAGAGTTATATCTTCGTAATTACCTATTGGAGTGGAAACTATGTAGAGTTTTGAATTCATAGTTTTTTAACCGCAAAGTGCGCAAAGTATTTTCGCAAAGCATGCAAAGAATATTCCTTTGCGTTCTTGGCGCCTGCTTTGCACACTTTGCGTGGAATATTAAATTGGCTCTTGAAGTTGATCTAACAGTTTATCCAATTCAACAACTTTCTTCTCCCCAGTTCTTCTATTTTTTATTTCTACTCTTCCTTCTTTCAAATTCTTTTCTCCAACAATAACTTGTAACGGCATACCCAACAAATCCGCATCGTTGAATTTGAATCCGGCGCTTGCATCCAAACGGTCATCAAATAACACTTCGTAGCCGTCAGCTATCAAATCAATGTAAATTCGTTCACATGCCGCCGAGACGGTTGCGTTTTTCATATTCAAGCCAATCAAATGGATATCGAACGGATTGAGAGGTTCTTTCCAGACAATGCCTTTATCATCAAAATTTTGCTCGAGGAAACACGCAAATATACGCTCGACACCAATTCCATAACTTCCCATAACAATAGGTTTTTCTTTTCCGTTCTCATCAAGGAACATAGCGCCCAGAGCTTCGGAATATTTTGTGCCGAGTTTGAAAATATGTCCAAGTTCAATGGCTTTGAAAACATCGAGTGTGGAACCACACCGGATACACTTCTCACCGCTCTCTGCTGTTCGTAAATCAAAGTATTCGATCTTTGGCGCATCACGTTTCAAATCTATTCCGCCAACATGATAATCGTTTTTATTGGCACCGCTAAATAAATTGTTTCCATCATTTAATAGCTCATCTGCAATGGTTCTATGTTTAAAATTAATCGGACCGATCGAACCGGCATCAGCACCAGTTATTTCGCTTAACTCTTCTGGATGAGCGGGACGTACAACGCCGCCCAAGACCGAAGCAAGTTTTGTCTCGTTCACTTCATCATTGCCGAGCATTAATACAAGCACCGGTTGTCCATCGTGTATATAAATTCTCGACTTCGCAGTTTCATTCTCATTAATTTTTAAGAATGCGCAAAGATCATCAATTGATTTTACATTTGGTGTGGAAATTTCAAAAACAGCTTTACTTTCTGCGTGGTGAATCGCACCATCCGCAACAGATTGTGCAACTTCCGCGTTAGAGGCGTAACCGCATTTTTCGCAATGTGCGACTGTATCTTCACCGGCAGAACTCTTTACCATAAATTCTTCGGATTTGCTTCCGCCCATTGCGCCGCTTGATGCGCCTACAACAAAATATTTCAATCCACATCTGTCAAAAATTGCGCGGTAGGCTTTATCATGAAGGGAATAACCAACATCCAATCCGGCAGTATCTTTATCAAGCGTGTAAGCATCCTTCATTATAAATTGTCTTCCGCGAATCACACCACTGCGGGGACGCGGTTCATTTCTAAACTTAGTTTGAATCTGATACCAGATCTGCGGCATATCTTTGTAAGAGACGATCGAACCTTTTGCATGGAAAGCAACAATCTCCTCGTGTGTCGGGGCTAAAACGTAATCGCGGTTTTTTATTTGAAAAAGAATATCGCCGAATGCTTCAACCCGTCCGGTCTGTTCCCAAATTTCTTTCGGGTTGAGTCCCGGAAAATGAAACTCCTGTCCTCCAATAGCATTCATCTCTTCGCGTATGATATCCATAATTTTTCTAAGCACTTTGTATCCAAGAGGAAGCCACGTATAAATTCCCGCGGATACTTGCCGGACTAATCCAGCGCGCATCATTAAAATATGGCTTGGAATTACAGCTTCTGATGGAACTTCTTTTAATGTCGGAATAAACGATTTACTTATTCTCATTAAACTTGCCTTGTTAAAAATGATGAACTAAAATAATAAACAAGTGCGCTAATTGAAAACGGATCAAGTTCTTGATGAATTGTTTTATTAATCTAAATTTGGAAGAGAATAATTAATGTGGGTTCTATCCATACAAATCTTTTTCTACTTATCTTTGAAATAACGAAATGAATATTGTTATAGTTGTAAGAGTTATAAATCTCAAATCTGGATTAGAGATTCTTCATCTCGACTGCCTCTCGATTCAGAATGACCAATGAAAGGGAACGACCAATGAGTGATTTCGATCCGGTAACTCAAGACCAACCCAGCGATCTAAACTTTCCCGCATCAATAGTGCCGGCAATGTTTGAAAGTTTCGGATGTAAACTTTTTGGAACGATGTTTCTGGCTGCAGGTGAAGGTTTGCATCCGGTGATAATTCTTTTACATGGTTTCCCCGGTAACGAAGTGAATTACGATCTCGCGCATGTATTCCGCCGACAGGGATTTAATGTTTTAGTGTTTCATTACCGCGGTAGTTGGGGAAGCGGAGGAAATTATTTATGGAGTAGTTTAGTTGAGGACGTATCATCATCAATAAATTTTGTTAAGAGTGATTACGCACAAAGCATATACCATGTTGATCCAAACAAAATTATTTTGATCGGTCATAGCATGGGCGGTTTTGCGTCATTATTCAATGCAATTCGCAATGATGATATAAAATTTGCCGCATCGCTTGCAGGGTTCAATGCCGGAATGTTTGGCGAGTTGATTGAATCGAACAAAACAATTTTTGAATACAGTGCGCAACACATACAACCGGCAATGGACTTTGTGAAATGCGATTCTGCTGAAATTCTTCTCAATGAATTGATAGCTAACAAAAAGGATTGGAATCTTCTGAATTATCTTGAAAAGTTATCGAGTAAAAATTTATTGATTATCGGGGCAAAATTTGATACAACAACCCCGATAGAAATTCACCACAAACCACTCATTAGTTCACTTAAAATGACCAACGCAAAAAATGTGGAAGAAATGATTCTGGAAACGGAACATTCATTTTCCGACAAGCGAATTGCTCTTGCAAGAAGAATTTCAGAATGGTTAAGCGAAATAAAATTTTAATAAAGAGCATGAGCAAGATTATGAATAAGAGCAAGAGTTATGGCGATATGCCGTTGGAAGAATTTAAGAAATATGGTTACGAGCTGATTGATTGGGCAGCTAATTACCTTGAAAATGTTGACTCCTTTCCGGTGCTGCCAAATATTAAACCGGGAGATGTTAAAGCTCAATTACCAACAAGTGCGCCTTCCAAAACCGAAACAATGGATCAGATTCTGGCAGATGTTAATAAAATAATTTTGCCGGGCACAACTCATTGGCAGCATCCAAATTTTATGGCATATTTTAATTCCACCGCAAGCGGACCCGGAATACTTGCAGAACTACTTAGTGCTGCGTTCAATGTTAACGCAATGGTATGGAAATCTGCTCCGGCATCAACAGAGCTTGAAGAAACGGTTTTAATCTGGTTTAGGGAATTAATGAATCTGCCAAAAGAATTCCGCGGAATAATTTACGATACAGCTTCAGTAAGTTCGATGCACGCTATTGCTGCCGCACGTGAATCTATTGATTATGATATTAGGAAAAAAGGAATGAGCGGCGCACCAAAATTACGGTTGTATTGTTCAGAGCATGCTCACTCATCAATTGATAAAGGCGCATTAACTCTTGGAATTGGTTTGGAGGGAATTAGAAAAATTCCGGTTGATCCAAATTTCATGATGATTCCAGCAGAACTTGAGAAAGCGATTAGAGAAGATCGTGCAAATGGGTTTGTACCTTTCTGTATAGTGGCAACGATCGGAACTACATCAACTACAAGTGTAGATCCGGTTAATGAAATAGCAAATATTTGCGAGAATGAGAAAATATGGCTTCATGTTGATGGCGCTCATGCAGGTGTAACCGCGATGCTGCCCGAAATGAGCAATCATTTCAAAGGACTCGAGCGCGCCGATTCGTTCGTTGTAAATCCGCATAAATGGTTATTCGTTCCGGTTGACTTAAGTATTTTGTTTACACGCAAAGCAGAAATTATTAAACGAGCTTTTTCACTAGTTGCAGAATATCTGAAGACATCTGAAGATTCAGTGGTGGAAAACTATATGGATTACGGAATTCAACTTGGCAGAAGATTCCGATCATTGAAACTTTGGTTTGTTCTTCGATATTTCGGCGTAGAAGGTTTGCAAGCAAGGTTACGTGAGCATATCCGTCTCGGGCAGCTCTTCGCAAAATGGATTGATGGTCATTCCTCTTTTGAAAGATTAGCTCCAACGCCATTTAGCACAATTTGTTTCCGTGCTATTCCGGCAGGTTGGAATGATGAGATTAAAATCAATGAGTTGAATGAAAAACTAATGAACGCAATCAATTCAACCGGAAAAGTTTTTCTTACCCATACAAAATTAAACGGCAAGTTTACGATTCGCCTGGTGATATCCGGATTGAGAACTGGAGAAAAAAATGTTGAACTTGCCTGGAGTGTAATTCAAAAATCGCTGAAAATAATTTTGAACGAAGGTTAAAGGATGGATAGAATATTTCAATCTACTTCTAATCGTGATCTTGCTCAAAAGAATTAGATGAAGATCATGAGCAAGAGCACAAATGAAAAATTATTAGAACAATCCTTCAACTGATAAATATCTTTCTCCGGTATCATAATTAAATGTGAGAATTCTTTTTCCGTCTCCAACTTCGTTTATCTTTTTCGAAACTGCAGCCAATGAAGCACCGGAAGAGATTCCGACGAATAGAGCTTCTTCTTTTGCCGCTCGTTGTGTAAAAGCAAATGCTTCTTCTTTCGTTATTGTTATAACGCCATCTAATAAAGATGTATCAAGAATTATCGGAATAAAACCGGCGCCAATACCTTGCAATGGATGAGGTCCGGGTTGTCCGCCAGATATAACTGGAGACGCAGCGGGCTCTACCGCAAAAACTTTGAGAAGGGGAAATTTTTCTTTTAATACTTTAGAAACGCCGGTAATATGACCGCCGGTTCCGACCCCTGTTATCAAGTAATCGAACCCATCGGGGAAATCACTCAAGATTTCTTGCGCGGTTGATCGGATGTGAACTTCAACGTTCGCCTCATTTTCGAATTGTTGCGGAATCCAGGCATTAGAGTTATTTGCAGCAATTTCGTTTGCTTTTTCAATTGCACCCTTCATCCCTAGTTCGCGAGGGGTTAATTCTAATTTGGCACCATAAGCCAGCATTATTTTTCTTCTTTCAAGTGACATTGATTCCGGCATGACTAAGATCAGTTCATATTTCTTAACCGCTGCAACCATTGCCAATCCAATTCCGGTGTTACCTGAGGTAGGTTCAACAATAATACTATTCGGTTTAAGAATTCCTTTCTTCTCGGCATCTTCAATCATAGAAAGAGCAATTCTATCTTTAATGCTTCCGCCGGGATTTGCCTTTTCAAGTTTTACCCAGACTTCATTTTTATCTCCGAACAGATTGTTAATTCTTATGTGAGGAGTGTTGCCAATTGTTGCGAGTATATTTTCTGCTTTCATAAATGTTCTCCTTAAATTATAAAATCAATTGATTCTTCAAATGTTTGATTGCTTTTCACACGGACTTCGCTTTTATTATAAACTATAGAGTTTTCCGGAATACTTTGAGTGATCCATGCATTACCACCGATAACACTATTCTTACCTATTACGGTCTTTCCGCCAAGAATAACAGCTTGGGAATAAATAACTACTTCATCTTCAATAGTTGGATGACGTTTTGTTTGAGCGAGTGATTTATCAACACTAAGTGCGCCAAGAGTCACTCCTTGATATAACTTTACATTCTTTCCAATGATCGTTGTTTCGCCTATAACGATTCCGGTGCCATGATCAATAAAAAATGGTGAACCGATTTTTGCCCCGGGATGAATATCTATTCCGGTTAACTCGTGAGCGTGTTCAGCTAGTATTCTTGGAATAATTGGCAATTTTAATAAGTATAGTTCGTGTGCAATTCTATAAATGGTAATTGCCATAAATCCCGGGTACGCAATGATTACCTCATCCACACTTTCTGCTGCCGGATCGCCTCTGTAAATTGCCTCTGCGTCAGCCCAAAGCATTTTGTAAATATCAGGAATTCGCTTAGTGAATTCCTGCGCAGTGGTTGTTGAATTCTCTTTATAGTTCGAATTCAATTCTCTGATGACACTGATCAGATTCCTCTCCATAAGTTGGAGTTTAGCAAGAATATCTTCTTGAGAATAATATACTTTGTTCGAGAAATGAGGGAAGAGAAAGTCTATCAACTCTTTAAGATATTCTATTGCTTCTGTCTTGAGCGATGCCGTGCATGAATTTGTCTGTCGTTTAGATAAAAGAGATTCCGCAAATTCGGAATACGAAGTATTTCTACCTTGATTGGTTTTCATAATAGTAACGTCTGATTGTTTAAAATGAGTTATAGTTGAACAACAAGAAGGATATTAACAGCAACAACAACGGGAAAGGGTTGAAGTGTAAAGGGGAACAGATGCGGGAATGACCGTATCCGCGGGATGTCCTAATATTGAAATATTTTTCGGTAGAGAAATCATTCTTTTCTTATACTTTCTTTACAAGTTTTTTTAGTTATATCATCTATAACAAATATATTGAAATAAAGTTCAAAACTTAACTAGATAATCATAGTGAATAAAAAAGAGATAAAAGCGGCAGTGATGCCGCTTTCATCAGCGGTACTAAAAATATTCATTGCAAATAAATTACGAATTTTTAAACATCATCAAAATTTGCGCAGCTTGTTTTTGATTGTAATCAAATGCGATTCTTTTGTAGTTCACTAAGTCAATGATAGTTCCGATAAAACAGATTCCGCACGTGAGAAGATAAAGAATTCCCAATCCAATCTGATCGGTCAGAAATCTTTGAATACCCGCGATGCCTAGAAAACCAACAAGTGTAACAAGTAATATTATCTGAGGGTCTTTTCTTCGTGAACGGTAAATGTTCGCAAACTGCTGGGCTTGTTTGTCATCCATAGTCTTGATGAGACCTGAAATATAATATTGCTCTTCGCCCATGATTTCAGGAAGAATGTCGTAAACATTAGCCATAAATAACCTCTTTTGATTTGTGATAGTTGTTATAAGTTTTGATGCATAGTTTTAGGATGCGTACCGTGATAATGATAAAAGCAAATATACCCAGCGGATGCGTCTTAATTGAAAGTAAAAAATCGCCGTGATAGAAAAATGATACTGATCGACCTAAACCACATCCAGGGCAGAATGTTATTCCCAAATTGTGTAATGGGCAGAGAGTATAATGCTGAATCTGGTATGGATCAATAAACAACAGGTATGTTAATCCAACCAGCCAAAAAATTGCTTCCCATTCAACTATTTTTAGAATTGATTTGATCTTCTGCATTTGTATGATCATTATTAATCTATGGTTATTATACTTGAAATTATTTCGTGAATCAAGCGTCAATTCATTAGTCGTTTCGAAATGAGATATGTTCTGATCTGCATGCTTAAATTTTAGTAGCTACAACAAAAATATGTTTTGAACCTTTTGCGCCAAACAATGAAGATACTTTCATTAGGAACCGGGCTATCAACCTACTCTCAATTAATTTTTGAGCTATGATGTTCTTTTCAACTGCTTTTAACCACGAATTAAATTGATAACAAAGCCGGTCGTTAAAGCGGTAAGTCGATACTACTTCAAGTCCGCTCGCATTTACAAGCGCGAGATATTCATCAAAATATTTTTGATTTCCATAATCGCATAATATTACAAAACCGCCTTTCATCAGAACACGATGCGTTTCTTTTAGGGCTTGAAGCCGATTCTCATTGTTTATAAACCATTCAAAGATTCCGTCGCATAATAGCACTAAATCAAAAGATTTTTCGGGAAATGAAAGTGAAGTGATGTTCTCTTTCTCAAAAAAATATTGGCATGAGCCGCCAGATTTTTTTTTAGCCTCATCAAAAGATTTTTTTGCATAAGCCAGAGCTGTCTCGGAAACATCAATACCATAAATTTCAGGAGACACACCCCCAAAAAGAAAAGTCAATTGTCCCTTACTACAACCGACATCAAGAATTTTTGTATAACTACTCTTTAAAGAAAGTGCTGTTCTCAGTGTAAAATCATGACGCAGAACTTCCACGGCTTTTTTGCTGTATTCCCACGGTTCAGATTCGTTTTTGTATTTCAGCTCGTAGAATTCTTCTGACTTTTCTTTACTCATATTAAATCAAATAGGGTATTTAACACAATCATGTTTGGATAAAAAGGAGTCTCTTATGTCGAGACTCCTTAATTTTTTTAAAGATATCAATCGTGTTTCATCAAGTTGAACTATGCTTTATTCGCACTGCCGAGTACGTTTGCAATTTTGTGTTTGTATAATACCTTAAGTGCGTCGCGTGCCGGACCTAGATATTTGCGAGGATCAAATTCAGCAGGGCTTTCTGCAAATGTTTTGCGAATTGCTGCTGTCATAGCTAAACGACCATCTGAATCTATATTTACCTTACATACTGCAGAAGCGGCAGCCCGGCGCAATTGCTCTTCCGGAATTCCAACTGCATCTTTAAGTTTACCGCCGTTGTTATTTATGATTTGTACCAATTCTGCAGGAACTGAAGAAGCGCCGTGTAAAACAATAGGGAAACCGGGAATTCTTCTTTCGCATTCTTCAAGAATATCGAAACGGAGCGGAGGCGGGACAAGTATGCCATCAGCATTACGAGTACATTGAGCAGGTGTAAATTTATTTGCGCCGTGGGATGTTCCGATGGAAATTGCGAGCGAATCAACACCTGTCTTCTTTACAAAGTCTTCTACTTCTTCCGGCTTTGTGTAATGAGTAACTTCGCTTGATACTTCATCCTCAATTCCGGCTAAAACTCCGAGTTCACCTTCAACGCTTACATCATATTTATGAGCGTACTCAACTACTTGAGCGGTGAGTTCAACGTTTTTTTCGTATGGATGATGTGAGCCGTCAATCATCACTGAGGAGAAACCAGATTCAACGCAAGATTTGCAAAGTTCAAAAGTGTCACCATGATCTAAGTGAAGAACAATTGGAATGTCGAATCCTAATTCATGCGCATAATCAACAGCACCTTTGGCTAAATGTTTAAGCAGAGTTTGATTTGCATATTTACGCGCACCGCTAGATACTTGCAAAATAACAGGTGACTTTGTCTCAACACATGCACCTATGATAGCTTGCAACTGTTCGAGGTTGTTAAAATTAAAAGCCGGAATTGCATATCCGCCTTTAACAGCTTTTTGAAATAACTCTTTTGAGTTCACCAATCCTAATTCTTTGTATGAAGTCATGTTCCTCACCTTTTTTATAAATGAAAATTGTTGCTATTTTTTATTGAATGACTTGATGGAATAATTGTTTGTGCTTTTTCTTTATTCATTTCGTGATCATGCTCTTGCTCTTTATCGTGATCTGTTATGTTACGAGCAGGATTAAGATCATGAACACGATCATGATTTATTTCGAGGTAAATATACAAAAATTCCTAAGCCGGAAATGGAAGTGGGAAGTATGTTCTTAGTTGAAAAATACTTCTTTTGTATATGAATCAACAAGAATCTTGGAAAATTCATCAAATGGAATTTCTCTTGCACCGAACATTTTTAGATGCTCTGTTTGGTATTGAACATCGAGCAAAACAAATTTTTTTTCGCGAAGCCTTTCCACAAGTTTTACGAGCGCGCACTTTGATGCCTGCGGGACTTTAGAAAACATCGATTCACCAAAAAACGCACCATGAAAGGTGATGCCGTATAATCCACCAACTAAAACTTTATTCTGATAAACTTCAACCGAGTGAAGATAATCAAGTTGATGTAATCCTTTGTATGCTCCGATTAATTCCTCGGAAATCCATGTTGAATCTCTTTTAGCACACTCTCTAATTACTTCCAACGGATTCTTATCATAGCAAAATTCAAAATCGGCAGTTGGTAAAAATTTTTTGAGTGAGCGAGGAATGTTGAATGAATTGAGTGGAATGATTGTACGTATATCGGGCATATACCAGTTGATTTCGCCTGTCTCGTCTGCCATTGGAAACGCACCGCGGGCATACATCAAAATCATATTTTCCGGTAAGAGTAATTCTTTATTCGAAAGGAATTTGTCCCTAATCATGCGCCTTAACTTCGTAAAAAATTATGTCGTAACCTTTCTTTGTCTCAAGACCGGCAAAGAAAACGCCCAGTAGAACGGAGATCATTCCCATCAAGAATGCGAGTAGAATGATATAATTCAATTTACCAAGAGCTAAGAAGGAAGAAATTCCAAACAGTAAAGATGTTATAACAAAAAGTGCAACACCACTTGTGTAAGATAGGACGGCATTCCGTACCAACTTAACACGGAAGACTAATGCATTCAGTTGCGTTGCAATACTTTCAAGGCGAATGTTGTCATCTGTGCTTGATTGTTGTTCCCCTATTTTATTCATTAAGCGGCGTTTTTCTTCGTTGAGTAATCTTATTCTGTTCACAACTAAGGAATAACGGTTATTCATTCCAAGTAAAAGTAATCCACATGCGCTTATCATAACAGCGGGTGCAACCATTAACTGAATAATTTGAACAGCGTTGAGAGTCAAGTCTTTGAAAAGATCCATTATAACCTCGGTAAAAATGTTTCTGTGAATATTTTTTTATCTATTAATTTTTACTTCCATAAGAGATATTTGAATTAATAGATCATATTTTTTTCTATTTGTCCCCATTAAGGAAGTAATTTTACTTTTTCTATTTCGGATGAAAATAATGCTCATTTAACGTTGCTACTTATAGTATGTAGCCAAAACAAGTTTAGAAATCTATATATACAATATATGAAAGAAGAAGTATTGAAAAAATTTGCGGATAAAGTGAGAGAGTTAAAAATTAAGAAAAATCTCTCTCAAGAAAAGCTAGGAGAACTCTCTAATTTGCACCGGACTTATATTGGCATGGTTGAGCGGGCGGAGAAAAATATTTCCTTAAAGAATATACAAAAGATTGCAAAAGCACTAAATGTCCGACTCGAAAATTTATTTGAGGGTTTATAATGGCTCGTATACAGGAATTGCTTTATGGAAGAGATGAGAGATTAGATTATTATCAATTACCCGCAAAACACCCGTGGATTATTGAAAAGCATCAAAAATGTATTCTTAGTCCAGATAGCGATGGGTTACTTTGTGGATTATTTATGGCACAGTATTTTGATTGGGAAATAGATGGTTTTTATGATGGGAAAATAATGTTACTAAAACGCGGAATAAATGTAAGTGATTGTGTGTTCTTAGATATGGAAATTTACCGTGAGAATATTCGTAGTATGGGTCACCACATGATCAATTATAATAAAAGAATGGATTTAATTAATGTGGGAAAATACAATCAATGTATCCAACCAAACATTTTAAGAAATTATGATGGTAAAAACGATTTTAGATTGAAATACCCGCTTGCAACAATACATCTATTGATTAGTATTGTTAGTAATAAGATAAAAATAGAATTAACTGAGGACTCTGTTGCCCCACTTTTTTTACCGACGGAACATTCAATGTGTTGTTTAGCTATCCCGAAAATGTTTTAAATTGGATAACATTTTTAAGAATAAACGAAGAAGAAAATCCGTTATATAAAATATTTTGTGCGAATGATTATACACCTTATAAGTTGATGCTTGAGATGGATAAGTTTTTTAGAAGAAGAGATGAAATTACAGTAAGTAGAGAAAGGGGTGATCGTTTAAGAATTTCTAATACTGATGGTTCACCGGCTAATTGTCATCTTAATAAAGATGGAACATTTTACTTAAATGAAGAAGCGGTCAATAGAATCAAAAAGTTTATTAGAATTTTACAAGAATTTACTACATGGCAATTCAATGAGGCACAATGGACTTGGGATAAGTTTGACATGCATAAATTCAGCAAGAAGGATTTTAAAGGACAAGGTAAGAGATTAAATGGAACAACATTCCGTGAAATGATAGAATCTAATCCTCTGAGTTGGGCGATGACGAGAGGGGATAATATAGAATATACATTGGAATATCCTGATCTGTTAAATTAACTTTGGTTCAATAGTAGAGAGTCGTTCATTAGCAACAGAACAATACTCTTCTGAAATATCAAATCCAATGAAGTGCCTATTCAATTTTTTAGCAATATAAGCCGTTGTCCCACTCCCGATGAACGGGTCTAATACAATCCCACCCTCCGGACAAAAAGTTGGAATAAAATCTAACGGAATTTTATCAGGGAAATGTGCCGGATGTTTTCGTTTGATTGGACTTTTGTCTCCAGCCATCAAATAATTCCAAATAGTTCCGTTATCACTTAGCATGTCAATCGAATCAATTAGATTATTTTTCATTTTTTTCAGCATTTCTAGAAATTCTTTTTTCTCGACAACATTTCCATTAGTATTGGCTTGAAAATCATCAATTATTTTGAGTGTTTCAATTAATCTGTTTTCCAAATTTGGCTCATGCTGATTCTCATCATAATACCAAATAGTTCCACGACATTTTAAAGCATTAATAGCTTTTCTCACACTTTCTTGAGTAGTTCCATCGGTTTTTCTGCTGGCAAATCCAGACATAATTTTGCCACCATGTTTTGATGGAATTTTTAAGTGCTCTTTATAAAAAAAATTTGGTTTTTCGCCCTTTAAGAAAATCGGAATGTATTCATGATCTATTCTAAATCTATTTTTCCACCAGGCTCCTTCAGTTCCATTCTTGCGGTAAATAATTGTTTCGAATAGCTTAAACCCAATGTTATCACACCAATCTATTATTGTCCTAAATGATGTTAGTGATTTACCAAAATTTTTAGTCTGGTCTTGGATCACCATAACAGCAACACCACCATCCTTTAGCACACGTTTTATTTGTTCACCTGCCGAGTGAAGATCATAAGTAAAACCATTATACTTTCTAACCGCATCATAGGGAGGTGAGGTTAAAACCATGTCTATGCAATTATCGGGTAATTTTTTCATACCCTCTACGCAGTCAATGCTTACTATTTCGTCTAAAAATTTCATGATCTGTTTTATTGATTAGGTGTAAGATATAAAGAAAGGGGAATCAAAACAATTATGGCAACGTAATAAGTTATTATCTTATGAAGAAGATGTTTTTAAATATAATTTGTTCGACATATGTATAATGATTCCAAAATTATTTGGAATAAATACAATTGAGGAGAACCTTATTTGTCTCGCGTTGAACTTAAATATACATTCCAAGAAAATCTTTAAAACACTATTTTTTTATGGAGGAATCTTACACTTTCAGAAAATTTAATTCAAGGGAGAACAAAAATTAAGTAAAAGCAAACGGGTCATTATAGTTTTGAAGAGGGAATTCCTTTTAATTATATTTTAACTGATAATTAAGGTCCCTGATGGAATTTCAGAAAATAAAATTAAAACTGAAGGATAAAACAGTAGGTATAGCCGGCTGCGGCGGATTGGGTTCAAATGTTGCCGTTGCCTTAGCTCGCGTTGGAATTGGTAAATTAATAATTGCAGATTTTGATAAGATTGAAGAGAGTAATCTTAACCGCCAATATTTCTTCTTTGATCAGATCGGTCATTATAAAGCGCCCGCTCTTAAAGAGAACATACGCAAAATTAATCCGGCTGTAACGGTCGAAGAGCACATTGTCACCATCACTCCGGAAGAAATAAAAGAATTATTTACACATTGCGATGTTGTTGTTGAAGCATTCGACAAAGCAGAAATGAAAGAGATGATTGCTGAAACCGTATTGACGGAATTTCCGACTAAGCCGTTAGTTTGCGGCGTTGGCCTTGCAGGATGGGGCGGGAACGAATTGATAAAAGTTGAACAGCATGATAACCTTTACATCGTTGGAGATCATATTTCCGAAACAAGCCAAGACGATCCTCCGATAGCCCCGCGTGTTGGTATAGTTGCAAACATGATGGCAAATGTAGTTCTTGAATTATTACTCGGTAAGGATAAATAGAATGAAGATTACTCTGAATCACCGGGAAGAAATTTTGGATACCTTGAACGTAACTCTCACAATAAATGAATTACTGAAACTAAAGAAGTTTTCATTCACTCGACTTGTCGTAAAGATAAACGGAACATTGATCAAGCGGGAAAATTTTGATTCAGCATCATTCAAAGAAAATGATAATGTGGAAATCATCCATATGATTAGCGGTGGATAGTATCTTTTTTCTATAGTAAGAGTTATTTGAAGTAGACGCCAGCGTGATAAAAAAAAGTAATTGATCCGACTTTAGTTAAAAAAAGAGGTTGTCTCAAAAGATCGTTTGTCATCACGAGCACGTTCACTTCGTTTAGTGTAAATTCCGCGAAGTGATCTCATTCTTTTGATAAAAACAAAAGATTGCTTCGTCGTAAACTCCTCGCAATGACTGTCTATCTAACTTTTGAGACAACCTCTTTTGTGTAAATATAGTATTGTGAATAATATTTTTGTTTTTAATGTCAAAATATTTCAGTCGTTTCTTCCATTTTCCATCATAAATCAACCATCAACCATTTTACATTGCAGTTAACCGCGCTATGTATTGAAAGATTCTTCACTCGTCTGTCTCGACTTCGCTCGACATGACGGCATTTAGAATATCATTTTAGTTGCAATTCACCTTTTTCATATTTTGTTCTAAGCTCAATCAATTCTGGTAAATCCATACCCAGCTTTCGTAAAAGTTCTATTTTGGGGACACCGTTCTTATCCCAGCCGCGTCTTTCGTAAACAGCATCGAGTAATTGTTCGTATCTGTTCTCACGATACTTTCTGTGTGCAGCCATCTTTTCTTTTGTAGTCATTCCTTCGGGATTAATTCCGATAATGTCTTTCATCTGAGCATCATATCTTTCTTGACGCGATAAATATTCTTCTTCCGTAACAGGACCGGCAGCTCTGTATGGCTGAGCATCCCATTTTCGAACGCCGTAACCTCTTCTAAGATTAAACATTCTTTGGAAGTTATAAACTCTTTCCGAGTCTTCGATCAATCGTTTGTTATCGAACGGGCGACCGGTGACGGCTTTATAAATTGTAACATAGTTATCAACGTGCTCGGGTACTTTAGCCGGTTCAGAAGTTTCTGCATTGTTTCTTGGTTCAACATCGTTCCAAGGAAGTTTGCAAATACCCACAAGACCGAACCAGGTTCTAAATAAAGGGAAGTAGTGAAGCGCTTCTGCTTTGTCTTCGAATGTTGGAATATGATTGTTCACCATATCCATAAAGATCAGCCAAGCTTCATCATGCTGAGGACCTTTATTAGTCATCGCGTATCCGCCCTGTTGTGCAAGAGATTCTTTAGACATGTATTGAGAATACTCCAATCCCTTATTTTCCATTGCAATATCTTGTAGAAACTGAGGATCGCCCCAGCCATTTTCGGCAAATAATTTTTTCAATTTACGTACTCCGAGTCCTGCAGTTTTACCAAAACCTTCTCCGCGACCAAGCTGATGAAGTAATTCCATTGCATTATCTGCATTTCCAAAGTTTAGTTTCAAACCTCCGGTTCTTTCTGTATTCAAGATTCCGTTTTCAAAACATTCCATCAGGAAAGCAACAGTAGTGCCCCAGGTAATTGTGCAAATGCCATACGTATCGCAATAGAAATTTACTTCTATTGTGTAATCGGTGCTGAAAATTCCGGAGTTTGCAGCAATGCCGGCGGCAGTTTCATATTCCGGTCCATCAACAATCACGCTTTCGCCTTTAAACGGTCCGGTACGGAGGAGATAATTGTTAACACCTTTTGCGCAGCTCATATTGCAACCGAGCCAGCATCCGTCAAAAGAACCTTGCTCAAATCTTGCTTTCCAGGTATTGCCGTCAATATTTCCATTGACAGCATCGTTACTACCGAACTTAAAATTATTCACAGGAAGAAGATCGTAATCATTCATTACTTCAACTAAGTGCGCCGTACCTTTTGTTCTCATTTCACATTGTGAATCATCGAGTTCTTTCATCTCTTTGTTGAAACGCTGCCCACGTTCGATGATCGCTTTCATATCAACTACGTGGTTCATATCATTTTCCACTTTTGCTACAAGGGCAACGAGCGCTTTAATTTTTTTATCACGGAAAACGGTTCCTATTCCGCCGCGTCCGGCTTGTTTCAATCTAACGCGCTTCTTTCTCTTATCATAAAAACTGAAGTTCAACATTCCTATTAAAGAATGTTCTGCAGCGGCGCCAGCAGATACAACTGCAATTTTCATTTTATCCTGTTCTGTTGGGCAATACATCTCTGTTAGCGTTTCTGCCAATTCGTGACTGTTGATAGGATCGGCAGGAGCTTCTTCAATTCTAATTTTTCCGGTGCCATCTCTTCCGTCGAGAATTATAATAACATCTTTTTCGGCTTTCCCTTGAAGCTCAAGGGCATCAAATCCGTTGAGTTTAAGGAATGGGCCGAACCATCCGCCCACGTTACTATCTATAACAGAATCTGTTTGAGGAGAGATAGTCACAACCAAGGATTTTCCCGTTCCGGAATATTGGGTTATACCGCAAACCGGTCCACCTGAAATTATAATCTCATTTTCGGGATCGTTCCATTTTGTTTCAGGAGTTGTTGCGTCCCAGAGATATCTAAGTCCGTATCCTTTACCGCCTATAAATTTTTCCTTCATCTCTAAAGGAACATCTTTAATTTTTATCTGATTGTCCGTGAGATTGATATGAAGTGTTTTATCCGAGTACCCCTTAGCCATAGGGAATATATCGTATTGATATTCTTTGACAAGCTTGCGTTCCTCTAAAATTTCCTGGACTTCCATTAGGAGATCTCCAAATTATTATATGTTATTCAAAAGCTATAAAAGTCTTTTGAAATATAAGAAAGGGTGAATTCAAACCCAACGCGGGAGTAAATAAACGATTCCGATAGTTGAATGAAAGGGTAATAATTATTAGACTTTGCGCACTAAAATTCAGAGATAGTAAAAATGAAGTTTATTTCAGGTCTAAAATCGATCATTCTAACAGTTCTGTTTGTCAATTTGATGAATGCTCAGAGCGCAAATCAACTAACAATTTTCCACGCGGGAAGTTTAACAGTTCCGTTCGAAAAAATTATTGATGGATTCAAAAAAGAAAATCCGGGTGTAGAAGTATTAAAAGAAATTGCCGGAAGCCGCGAATGCGCAAGAAAGATCTCCGAACTGAATAAACCGTGCGATGTTTTTGCTTCTGCCGATTACATGGTGATCGATCAACTTTTAATTCCCGAACATGCAGATTGGAATTTGAAATTTGCTACTAATGAGATGAC
Source organism: uncultured Melioribacter sp. (assembly GCA_964449775.1). Classification (GTDB taxonomy): domain Bacteria; phylum Bacteroidota; class Ignavibacteria; order Ignavibacteriales; family Melioribacteraceae; genus Fen-1258. The sequence goes on from CAYVBQ010000001.1 coordinate 40,269, forward strand.
GATCGTTTACACCGAGAAATCTCGAAGAGCAAAAGAGATCAATCAGAAAAATTGGTATGAGATATTGCTTGATAAAAATATTTTTGTTGGAAGAGCCGATCCGAACGCAGATCCATGTGGCTACAGAACGATATTGACAATGAAACTCGCAGAAATTTTTTATGAAAAGAAAGGTCTTGCTGAAAAACTGAAAAATAAAAACCAAGAGTATATTCGTCCAAAAGAAGTTGATCTGCTTGCGCTTCTTGAAGCCGGCGAACTTGATTATATTTTCCTTTACAGATCGGTGGCAGAACAGCACAGATTGAAATTTTTAACCTTGCCCGACAAAATCAATTTGAAGAAAGCAGAACTCGAAGATTATTACAAGCAAGTTTCGGTTGAACTTAGCGGCAAGAAACCGGGAGAAAAAATTTCTCAAGTTGGTTCTTCAATGGTTTATGGAATTACAATACCCAAAAATTCTCCCAACCCCGATCTTGCTGAAAAATTCATTCATTACCTGATGAACGCTGAAAAGGGGTTGAAAATTATGAGAGATATGGGTCAGCCGACTGTTGTTCCATCTGTTTGCGATAGGTATGACATACTTCCAAACGAGTTCAAAAAATATGTTTTGAAAAGAAAGTAACTGATTGATGGAATCAATTTTTAAAAATAGATCGTTACTCAATCTGGTCTTTACATTCCTCGGCGGAGTGTTATTACTATTCATTATTGCGCCGTTAGCTGGAATGTATTTGAGCACTTCCTTTAGTTCGCTGAACGAGGCAATCGGAAGCGAAGAGGTGAGAAACAGTGTTTGGCTGAGTTTGTGGACATCAATGGCTGGAACAATTTTATTCTCTTTCCTTGCTATTCCTCTTGCATATCTTCTTGCAAGAAAGAATTTCCCGCTTAAGAGTATAGTAAACGGAATCATTGATATTCCCATTATCATTCCACACTCCGCTGCGGGAATTGCTGTATTAGGAATTATTACCCGTGATAGTTTTCTGGGACGAACCGGAGAATTATTCGGAATAAAATTTATCGGAAATCCGGCAGGAATTATTTTAGCAATGGCATTCGTCAGTATTCCTTTTTTGATTAATGCGGCAAGGGATGGATTTGCAGCCGTACCGGAACGACTTGAAAAAATCGCACTTACTTTAGGTGCATCTCCAATAAGAGTATTTTTTACGATATCACTTCCGCTTGCGTGGCGTTCGGTTTTATCAGGATTCATTTTAATGTGGGCTCGTGGGATGAGCGAGTTCGGTGCTGTTATTATTGTTGCTTACAATCCGCAAACAGCGCCGGTTCTAATCTTTGAACGATTTACTTCTTATGGATTAAAATACTCGGTTCCGGCTGCTGTGGTATTTGTTTCGGTTTGTTTAATAATATTTGTCGCTCTAAGATTGATCAAAAAGAAAAGTTAAGGACGTCTCTAAAAACTATTTTTTAGCAAATGGATCACAGATAAAACGGATGAAAACAGATTTTCACAGATTATCTTTTGAAGTTTTTAGAGACGCCCTTAAATGATCTCTGTCGAAAACATATCGCTGATAGTCGGCAATTTTGAATTGAAGAATATCAACTTCAGAGTCGAAAAGGGAGATTACTTTGTCATACTCGGAATTTCCGGTGTAGGTAAAAGTTTATTGCTGGAATCGATTGCGGGCTTAATTAGAACCACGAGCGGCAAAATTATTCTTCGCGGTAAAGAGATTACTGAAGAAAAAATTCAGAAGAGAAACATCAGCATTGTTTATCAAGATGCCGATTTGTTCCCTCACCTTACAGTTTATGAAAACATTGCATATCCTTTGAAAAGCAAAAAGGAAAAAAGAATAAAAGAGAAAGTACTAAAAGCGGCAGAACAAGTTGGAATTGCAGATAAGCTGAATAGGAAACCGGAAACTTTATCCGGCGGTGAATATCAACGTGTGGCACTTGCAAGAAGTCTTGCTGCCGGCAATGATATATTTTTACTTGATGAACCGTTGTCTTCGCTCGATTCAAAATCTAAAAGTGAGCTGCGCGCACTGTTAAGAAAACTAAACCGGAATGGAATTACCATAATTCATGTTACTCATGATTATGAAGAAGCAATTTCACTCGCCAGCAAAATCGGAATTATGGAAAACGGCAAACTTGTTCAGATCGCTTCACCCGTTGAGATTTTCAAGCATCCTAAATCTGAATTCGTTGCTCAATTCACAGGTGTTAAAAATTTCTTCCGGGGTGAATTAAAAACAATTCAAGGGAGCGACTTAAAAGAATTTTACTCGAACGGATTAAAAATATTTTGTTTGACTGATGTGGAGGATGGTGAAGCTTTCTTAATGATTCAACCGGACGAGATAAGTATTTCTAATCAAGTTGAAACCGGAAGCACACGTAATCATTTCGTAGGGAAGATAACTGATATCGCACCGGCAAAACTTGGAATGGATATCTACGTGGATATTGGCTGTGAAATGGTTGTTCAAATTTCTTCCGATGCAAGGAAATCCCTACGGCTCGAAATTGGAAAAGAAGTATGGATAAATTTTAAAGCGTCGTCTTGCAAGATTTACAACTAAGGAAAATTAATAGATGATAAAATTTGAGAAAGCAATTGATATCATAAAAGCTAATCAGTTAATGCTTGGTTCAGAAAAAGTTGATCTGAAAGAAAGCATGAACCGGGTCTTGAGGGAAGATGTTGTCTCAGATATCGATATGCCTCCCTTCAATAAATCAGCAATGGATGGTTACGCTTGTCGAAGAGATGATATCGCAAACGAACTGGAAGTAGTTGAAATAATTCAGGCGGGATACGAACCGCAAAAGAGAATCGGAAAGAACCAATGCTCAAAAATTATGACCGGGGCGATGATGCCCACCGGCGCTGATTGTGTTATTATGATTGAAGAAGTGGAAGAACTTTCCAAATCAAAAATAAAATTCAAAGGGGAGAAAACATCGAACAACATTTGTCTTTTGGGGGAAGATGTTATTGTTGGGCAAAAACTACTTTCTGCGGGAACCAGAATTACAGCTAAAGAAATTGCGTCACTTGCTTTGTGTGGTCATGTAAATCCTTTGGTAAGTAAAAAACCAAAAATCGGAATCATCGCAACCGGTGATGAAATTGTTGAACCGTATGTAACACCAAAAAAATCTCAGATCAGAAACACAAACTCATATCAATTAATCGCCCAGTGTATTCAATTCGGATGCGAACCCACTTATTATGGAATCGCACTCGATACAGAAGATGCTATCGGCAATACTATCATCAAAGCAAAAGAGGAGAATGATCTGATCATTATTACCGGCGGCGTTTCAATGGGTGATTTTGATCTTGTTCCATCCGTTCTAATTAAGATTGGTTTTGAAATTCTGTTTGATCAAGTAGCTATTCAACCAGGAAAACCAACTGTGTTCGGCAGGTATGAAAACAAATTTGTTTTCGGAATACCGGGTAATCCGGTTTCATCATTCATCTGTTTTGAGATCTTCGTTAAAGAATTTCTCGCCGGTGTGATGGGCTTGAAGGATCATTCAAAAGTTTTCAAGATGCAGTTGGCAAAAGAGATTAAACGGAAAAAAAATAAACGACTCGCATGGGTTCCCGTTAAGATAAATTCCGAAGGCAAGGCTGAATCGGTTGAGTATCACGGTTCGGCGCATATTAATGCTCTCGCGTATGCCGATGGTATTACTTCGATACCAATTGGTGTCAATGAGATAAAGGAAGGCAGCGTTGTGGATGTTAGACAAATTTAACCGACAGATAAATTATCTCCGTATTAGTGTTACGGATCGATGTAACCTCAGATGCGTTTACTGCATGCCGGAAGAAGGAATCAAACTTATTGATCATAGTGAAATTCTTTCGTTCGAAGAGATAACCGAGTTTGCTAAGTGTGCAGTTGAAATGGGAATTAACAAAGTTCGAATGACCGGCGGTGAACCGCTAGCAAGAAAGGGAATTGTTACACTCGTGAAAATGCTTTCCGCTATTGAAGGTATTAATGATCTCTCGATGACTACAAATGCGATTCTTCTAAAAAAATATGCCGGCGATTTAAAGCAAGCCGGTTTAATGAGAGTAAATATCAGTCTTGATACAATTGATCCGGAAAAATATAAACAGATAACCCGCGGTGGAGATATTCAAGAAGTCTTTAAAGGAATTGAAGCTGCTAATAAAGCCGAACTCTCTCCAATCAAAATAAATTGCGTTATCAAAAAAACAATTGATGAACCAGAAGCGCTTGCGGTAAAAAAGTATTGTGATGAGAATGAATTAGTGGTACGATTCATTTATGAGATGGATATCGAGAAAGGTGAATTCGGAATTGTTCATGGTGGAAGCGGAGGTGATTGTGCAAATTGCAACCGGCTTCGTTTAACAAGTAACGGATTATTGAAACCCTGTTTGTTCAGCGATATTTCCGTAAACATCAGAAAAACGGATTACCGTGAAGCGGTTCGATTTGCACTTGCGCAAAAACCCGAATGTGGGATCAGTACAATTTCACACAAGTTTTATAATATCGGAGGATGAATGGAAAAGTTAACTCACGTCGATTCCCAAGGTCGTGCTAATATGGTTGATGTAGGCGGAAAGAAAATTCAGTTTCGCGTTGCACACGCAGAAGGATTTATAAAGTTGCAACCGGAAACGATTCAACTCATTAAGGATAATAAAATGAAGAAGGGTGACGTGCTGACTGTTGCTGAAATTGCGGGTATTCAAGCCGGTAAGAAAACTTCGGAATTGATTCCGCTTTGTCATCCATTGCAGATAACTAAACTTGATGTTAAAGCTGAACTTGTTAATGAAGGTGTTCATGTTTCGAGTTATGCTAAATGTGTTGGTCAAACTGGAATTGAGATGGAAGCGCTTACAACAGTTTCCATTGCTCTATTAACTATTTACGATATGTGCAAAGCAGTTGATAAGAAGATGAGCATTGACGGAATAAGGGTGATTGAAAAAATAAAAAGTGATGAAGAGATTTGATCGGAAGGAATAATATGAACAACGATTCAAATATATATGTAGTCTCACTGAACATCTCCGAAGAGAAAGGTACAATTAAAACTCCGCGGCAAAGTGTTGAGTTAAATGAATTTGGAATTGTTGGCGATGCTCACTCGGGAAGATGGCATAGACAGATAAGTCTGCTGGCGCAAGAAGATATTGATAACTTTTCTCTCATGGATGCAGATAAAAGACAATTCCTTCCCGGAGAGTTTGCAGAGAATATTACTACACAAGGAATTGATTTCAAAAAAGCCAGCTTGCTCGATAGGTTTAAGATTGGTGAAGTTGAGTTGGAGTTGAGTCAAATTGGTAAAATGTGCCATGGTGACGGCTGTGCTATTTTTGTTGAAGTAGGTAAATGTGTAATGCCGAAATCCGGAATATTCACCCGCGTAATTAAAGGTGGTGAAATTCATAAGGGTGATAAAATTGAGTATCAGTCGAGACCATTGAAAATAAAAGTTATCACTCTCAGCGATAGAGCAAGCGCCGGCGAATATGCTGATAAGAGCGGACCGAAAATTCAAGAACTACTTAGCGAATATTTTGAAGACAAACGCTGGCATACTGAATTTTATTATTCCTTAATTCCTGATGATGAAAAGAAATTGGAGAAAGAATTACAGAAAAGTGTTGATGAAAATATTGATGTGATATTCACAACGGGCGGAACAGGAATTGGTCCGCGCGATATTACACCGGATGTAGTGGAAAAGTTTGCCGACAAGATCGTTCCCGGGATTATGGACCGCATCCGTTTGAAATATTTTGATACGCTTCCATCTGCAATTTTGAGCAGATCACTCTTTGCGGTAAAAAATCAAACTCTGATTTTCTGTCTCCCCGGAAGTGTAAAAGCTGTTCAAGATTATGTCGGTGAAATAACAAAAATCCTTGAGCATTCAATCCTTATGGTACATGGACTTGGGCATTGAAATTACTTTTCCAGCATAAACGGATAACGGAAATCTTTTCTTGCAACAAAATTTTCTTTAATCGTTCTTGGTGAAACCCATCTAACTAAGTTTAAAAAACTTCCGGCTTTGTCGTTCGTTCCGCTGCCGCGTGCGCCGCCGAAGGGCTGCTGCCCTACAACCGCACCCGTTGGTTTATCGTTAATATAAAAATTACCTGCAGCGTGTTTTAAGATTCTATCTGCAGTTATAATTGCGGCTCTATCCTGTGCAAAGATAGCACCTGTTAACGCATAAGGAGAAGTTTCATCGCATAAATGAAGTGTCTCTTCAAATTTTTCATCCTCATAAACATATACAGTTAAGACTGGTCCAAAAATTTCTTCTTCCATCGTTTTAAATTTCGGATTGGTTGTTACAATGATGGTTGGGTTGATAAAGTAACCAACTTTATCATTAAACTTTCCGCCGGCAATTATCTCGGCATCCTTTGATTCTTTTGCGTACTTGATGTAACCAGTAATCGAATCGAAAGCTTTTTTATCTATGACAGCATTATTGTAGTTCGAAAAATCAGCGACATCTCCTGTTTTCAATTTTTTTAATTCGCCGATCATATATTCTTTCACTTCATGCCAAATTGATTTTGGAATATATGCGCGCGATGCCGCAGAACATTTCTGTCCTTGATATTCAAACGCACCCTGAATTAAAGAAACACCAAGCAGTCTCACATCTGTGCTCTTATGAGCAAATATAAAATCCTTTCCGCCGGTTTCTCCAACAATTCTTGGATAAGTTTTATACTTGGGAAGATTATTCGAAATAGTTTTCCACATCTGCTGAAACACCGGTGTACTTCCCGTAAAATGAAGACCCGCAAAATTTTTATCATTAAAGATAACATTGCCAAGTGTTGGTCCTGAGCCAGGAAGAAAATTTATCACACCCGGTGGTAAACCCGCAGCTTCGAGTAATTTAATTATATAGTAAGCAGAGTAAACACTCGTTCCAGCCGGTTTTAAGATTGATACGTTTCCCATAATTGCCGGTGCGCCGGGCAAATTAGCATTGAAGGTTGTAAAATTGAAGGGCGCTATGGCGAATACAAATCCTTCAAGCGGGCGGTACTCCATTCTATTCCACATTCCACGAGGAGAATGAGGCGGCTGTTCCTGATAAATTTTATTTGCATAATAGAGATTGAAGCGGAAGAAATCTGCGGTTTCGCAAGCGGCATCAATCTCTGCCTGATGAGCATTCTTGCTTTGTCCCAGCATTGTGGCTGCATTGATAGTGTAGCGCCAATCAGTAAGTGTAATCATATCGGCAGCTCTGGAAAAAATTGCCGCTCTATCCTGCCATTCCATAACAGACCAAATTTTGTATGCCTCCATTGCGGCATCGATTGCCATCTGAACTTCTTTCGCGCCGGCTTTATGATATTTACCCAAAATCTTTCTATGGTTATGAGGAAGAACTATATTTTCTGTATTACAGGTTCTAATTTCTTTACCGCCGATAATTAAAGGGATATCCACTTTTTGATTTTGCATTTCGGCGAGTTTTGCTTTTAGCAATTCTCTTTCCGGCGTGCCCGGAGCGTAAGATTTAACCTCTTCATTATCTGGTAGACCTAAATTGAATATTGCGTTTGGCATAAATTTATTTATTCCATTTTATTGGGGAAGCGTTATTTTATACTCTTTAAACACAGAGAACTGAAAAAAAATTCAAAACGGAGGATAATTAATCTGAACCACGAGATTTCGGGATCAAAACGATGTTTCTTGATTTGATGGAGGATTTTATTCTTCTAACAACGGTAATAGAAAAGAAGCAACATATAAATTGTCGTCGGTTTTAAGTGAGTGCATTCTACCTGCCGGGACGATGAATTCTTTTCCAACAGATAATTCTGTCACTTCATTTTCTAACACGCCAAAACCAGATCCTTTAACGCAATAGAATATTTCATCATGCTTAGGATGTTTGTGAAATTTAACATTACTTTCAGTAGAAATACGGTAAACATTTGTTACGATTTTACTTTTGTATTCTTCCAAATTCATTTCAGTCATTTCAAATTCCATATTAAGATTTAATTTTTGCTAAGTACGTCTTTCAATGAATTGATGCAATACTCAATCATCTTATCATTTGAGTTATAACCCATCAACCCGATGCGCCAAATCTTTCCATAATTCTGCTTTGCACTATCTCATTTCTCAGATGCCGGCAATTTCATTTGACAATACAATATTTTGTTGCCGTATAACAAAACGTTACGTATTTTACGTTACGTAAAAAGCGTAACGGAATATGAAACCACAAAATCCATTTGTTGTATCAGGCTATGTATCTCCGGAGTTCTTCTGTAACAGACAGAAGGAGACCAAGAAAATAATCTCCGCAATAACTTCTCATAGAAACATCACTTTGTTTTCTATAAGAAGAATCGGGAAAACCGGTCTTATAGATCATACATTTTATCACCTCAGCAGGCAAAAGAATATTGTGCACATTTACCTCGACATTCTCTCAACACAAAACATTCAAGAGTTCATAAATATTTTTGCAAATGCCGTCTTAAACAAATTAGAATTAAAACCGGAGAAACTAATTAAAAAAATAAGCGAGCTATTCAGTAGTTTAAGACCTACTATCACATTCGATCCAACTACAAACTTGCCTAACATTTCTTTTGATGTAAAGTCCGAGAAAGAAAGCGCCAAAACTATAGAGCAGATTTTTGCGTTTATAGGAAGACAAAAGAAAAAAGTTATAATTGCAATTGATGAGTTTCAACAAATTGTAAATTATCCCGAAAAAAACGTAGAAGCTATTATGAGAACAAATATTCAGCGTCTTCGCAACACAAATTTCATTTTTTCGGGAAGCCAGAAACACTTATTGATCTCTATGTTTAGCCAATATGGAAAGCCTTTTTACCAAAGTGCTGAAATGATGTCACTTGATAAACTCGCTTTTGACGACTATTTCAACTTTATAAAAGACAACTTTAATAAAGGAAATGTTGAAATAGACAATGAACAGGTAAGCAGAATACTTGAATGGACTCGTTCTCATACTTATTACACACAATTTTTATGTAACAGACTTTGGGGAACCGGAGCGAAAAAAATTACGCGTGAAATAGTTACTTCAACAATGCATGAAATACTTAATGAGAACGAAGCTGTTTATGTGAACTATCGAAATTTACTTACCGATTATCAATGGAAGATTTTAAAAGCTGTAGCTAAAGAAGGTAGTATGAAGCTGATTCTATCTAAAGACTTTATTATGAAACATAAACTTCATACCCCCAGTTCGGTCCAAACAGCGTTTAAAGCTCTTTTAGGGAAAGAAATGATTTACAAGGAGAATGAATTTTACTTTGTATACGATGTATTCTTAGAACGATGGTTAGAGTTACATTGATGGACCTGTGCGGATTTATGTTTGATTAAAAACCTTTTGCTTGCCTTTGTTAATGGTTATTCAATACATCCTTCAAAGCATTGATGCAATACTCAATCATCTTTTCATTTGAATTGTAACCCATTAATCCTATGCGCCAAATCTTTCCGGCAAGCTCACCAAGTCCCGCGCCGATTTCCAGATTGTGTTTGTTCAACAATTCGGTTTCTGTATTAAATCAGTTTAGCATTAACTAAAATTTGTTTTAATTGTTGTTTATCCGGTTCACTCAAAGCAGAAAGAGGAGCTCGCGGTTCACCGCCGAAATAGCCAAGCATATCCATCGCTGCTTTCAATCCCGCAACTAAAGAGGGTGTGTGAAAATAGGGTATCAAGCAGATTTTGGTTTTGATTATGAGTTAAAATCAAAACTTATTTCTCAAAAAATCGAACTATCACACACCCTCTAAAGGTAAAGTATATTCAATTTTAACCGCCGAATATTCAGAATGAAAAAACATGTTGTAGCTGCATCCAGAAAAAGTGTTGTTAGATTCTGCTGAGTTGACTATTTTTCTTTAGGAGTAAATAAATTGTAATTTTTAAAAATGAGTTATGAAAACACTATCTACAAAGCTTGAAATAAAGAAGAATCTAAATTCGCTTTTCAAAAGTATGAACTTTGTCAGCAAAAATTTTCTAAATGATGAAAAGTTGGATAAGAAAACATTTCATATTTACTGGAACATTTATCAACAGCTTGGAACAGTTTGGGAGTTTTTAGGATTACAATGCAAACACTGGGAAGGCTACAAAAAAATAAGAGACAAAAAAGAAATTTGTAAGATTTGCGGGAAGGTGAAATCTGCTGATGAGTTCTATTATTTGATACCTCGAATTGGGAAAAAGAAGATTGGTAAGAGATTGACACCTAACTCTAATAAAACTTTTCCAAGTAAGATGAAAGCCCAGATTGTTAATGACACTATTGATTTTCATGGTGCTGAAGTGAATGTTGATGTGCATAATTCTTACAAGTCAAGATTATTTACCAAGAAATTCAACATTGCAGCAGATAGAAGTGTAACAGTAAAGGAGAGAGGCATCGAGTGCATCATTTACGAACGACTTGTAAGTATAGAACTGAATGCAGAAGGAAAGAAAGTCGGGAAAAAGAAATATGGAGGTTTCCCCTGGGAGTTAAGAAAACAAGACTTGAAGAACTTTCCTGTTATTTTTGATTATGATGAAAAAAATAATTTGCTTGGCTTGACAATTTTAACTTGAGTAAAAGTTGAGTCTCCTCTAAAAAGATATTTTCTGTCATTGCGAGGAGCGAAGCGACGAAGCAATCTTTTGGAAACAGCTTAATCCGCCGAGGTGGACAAGAGATTGCTTCTCCCGTAAAAAGCACGGGATCGCAATGACATAGCTAAATAGCACCTTTTTATAGCGGACTCAAAGTTATAAACCCAAAAGCTTCAAAACAATCTAATTATCGGTAGAAATAATGTTCAAAGTATTAATTAACGATTCATTCAAAAAATATTTACTTAGCCAGTCGCAAAAAAACAGAGAACGAATAAAACAGAAATTTGAGTTTTTGGAAATCGGCACATGGGATGGTGGACTGAAGGTCAAAAAGATAAAGGGAGTAGCATCGAATAAAACTATTTTTGAAGCACGGTTAGATAAAGCCAACCGCATTCTCTTTACATTAGGTTACGATGAAGCTCAGTCCGGTAAAAGCACATTGCTTGTTTATGTTTGGGGAATTGTTGTTCACGATGATATTTCGCAAAAAAGTAAAAACATCCTGCCTGAAAATGTTCCTTTTATTTATTTCAAACCTTATAAAGAAGAACTATCAGAGGAATTGTATTTTAACGAGTTAAGTGATGAGCATCTTACACAAGAAAGCATTACAAAAAAAGTTAGCAACGATTCCGGTCAGCAAAAGTGGTACACATTAGCCGGTGAAGAATGGAGGCGGGTTCAATCATACACTAAAGATGATTTTGAACTGTACTTGCAGTTAACTCCGGTTCAATCAACGCTTCTTACAACTCCGTTACCTATTATGCTTTCGGGAACAGCCGGCAGCGGTAAAACAACTTTGTCAGTTTATTATCTTCTTAAGTCTGCATTAAATCCTGCTAAAAAGTTGTTTGTTACTTACAATAATTTTCTTAAAAATATGGCTGAAGGACTTTACTACGCTCTGCTAAATTCGAGTGAGTTGGAGGATAAAGTAATTAAGCCGGAATTCTACACATATAAAAATTTGTGCCTCGAAATTGCCGGTAAGTTTAATCGTCATTTCCGGTTGGAAAAGGAAGTTGATTATTACAAGTTTAGTAAAATCATTCATTCGAATCCTTTAGCCGCCAAGTATGATACACCGTTAGTATGGGAAGAAATTCGTTCGATAATAAAAGGAGCGCTTCCCCAAATAAATGTTCAATTCTTTAAAGATGTTTTAGCGAAAATAAAGCAGAACCAGGTTAGTCCTTATCTGTTAAACTCATTGCATCAACAGTTTATAATATTTTCTAATTTGGAATCGAGCCAGCAAATTGAAAAAATTACACAAAAATATTTTCAAACAAGCTTACTCAACTTTAATAAGAACATTAAGCTGTTTCTAACTAACCACGGCGATAGAGTAATTCTTCTTATAGAAAGAATTATTGAATTGCTTTTGAAACAGCGGGAGTTGACACAGAAACGATACCTTTCTTTTTTAGAATATGAAATGCTTGGCAGAAAGAAAGCTCCGAACTTTAAACACGATAGAAAAAATATCTACAAGATTTTTGAATTCTATCAAGATAAATTAGACCGCGATGGCTTGTGGGATGAATTAGACTTGAGCCGGGAAGTCATTAACATCCTTGTTGAAAAAGAGCCTGATGAATATATTTATGATATTGTTGTCTGCGATGAAGTTCAGGATTTAACCGATTCTCAGCACGATCTTTTGTTTTATTTGGTAAGGAATCCGTTAAACTTGCTGCTAACCGGGGATGTTAAACAAATTATTAACCCAAGCGGATTCCGCTGGGAAGAACTTAAGCGGCATTTTTTTGATAGAGAACTGCATACGCCTCAATTAACATTTCTGAATTTAAATTTCAGAAGCTCGGGAAGCATTGTAGAGCTTGCAAATACACTGTTAGAATTGAAAGGCAGCTTATTAGGAACGAGCGCTGAAGAACTAAAAGAAGATTGGAAATACAAAGGGCGTCCGCCTGTTGTTGCATTCGGATTAAATGAAAAAGAGATGATTGAAAACATAAAAGGAATTGGTGCAAAGAAAACTATTCTTGTAAGGAACGAAGAAGAAAAAAATAAATTGAAAAATCTTTTTGAAACCGAGTTGGTGTTTACTATCTACGAAGCGAAAGGTTTGGAATTCGATACTGTGTTCTTGTGGAAGTTTTGCAGCGAGATAAAAACAAGCGATGTTTGGAAAGTAATTCTTGAAGACTCGCGCAGCGATATGCACGATGCAAACATCAAGCACGAATTGAATCTTCTTTATGTTGCCATCACCCGTGCACAAAAAGAGCTTTTAATTTACGATGGTAAAAATCCTTCGGTCATCTGGCAAAGCAATTTATTGAAAGAACAAATCTATCAAACCAATGAGCCTGCTTACATTGGTAACATTTGGAATGTAATATCAACTCCCGAAGAATGGATAGAGCAGGGCAGCTACTTTTTTGAAAGGGAGTTTTATAAAGCGGCAATTGAGTGTTTCAAAAATTCCGGCAATGAACTGCTAACGGCAAAGGCAGAGGCATACTACCGTGAAAAGATTGGAGAGTACCACAAAGCAGCAATCAGCTTTGAAAAGCTGGGCGAGAAGAATAAAGCCGCTGAAAATTATGAACGCTCCGGCGACTTCGCTAAGGCATTGCATTTGTATAATGAACTTCAACTTAAAGATAAAATCTTTGCATGCACAATTAAAACTTTTGAGAAAGAAAAAAGATTTGAAGAGCTGGCAAATATTTATTTAAGCATTTCCGAATATCAGAAAGCTTTCGATTCATTTGTAAAGTCGGGCAACTATCATATAGCGGCAAAGATAAGTTATAATTTCTTAAAAGACATTGCCAGCGCCGCTAAATATTACGAACAAGCGGGCAGCTTTGCAGATTCAGCCAAACTCTATCTCAAGCTGAAAAAGATTGAACACGCCGCAGAGTTATTTGAAAAAGCAAATGACTATCCGAACGCCATAAAATTGTGGCAGAAGTTAAAAAATCAACAACAACTAATTAAGATTTATCAAACTACAAAGCAGCTTGAACCGCTCTTGGTAATCTATGAGAAGGAGAGAAGCTTTGAAAATTCCGTGAAGGTCTTAAGAGAAATAGTAAGCAGCAAAGAGATTGACCTTATAAGCGAAGCACAAGCATACTTTAAGAATAGAAACTACTTTGCAGCTTTGATTAGATTTTACCTTACTAACAATAATAATGGCGTTGCCGAAAGCGCCTTTAAGCTAAAGTACTTTACCGATGCTGCAAAATATTTTGAGTTAGCCGGTAATCATTTTCAAGCGGCTCAATCATACTACAGAATAAAAAAATATGAAAAAGCATTTTCGCATTATCTAAATTCTCCGGAAGATGAGCAGCTTAAATTTACGAGCGCAAAAAAGATTGGCAGATATCTTAAAAGAGAAGAACTTGTGTATGCAGTGGAATCTTTTACAGCACAGCAAAAGTATCTCCAAGCATTTGTGTGTTATCAGCTAATGAGAGATGGACTTAATGCCGGTTTCTGTCAGATTGAACTTGGAAACATTGAACAAGCATATAGCATATGGAATCGAACTTGGGGGGAAGATCCTTATGAAGCAATTGCAGACCGCTGCTTAGAGAAAAATATAATTAATATCGGGGCAAAATATATATTAAGCTTGTCTTTTGATTCAAACAGCCCATACTTTTACAGAGTTAATATTAATAGATCCAATTCTGGTCTAGTTAAGATGATGAGTATTTATTTTCAGGAAAATAACAATGCCAAAGAACTTGAATACTGGATAAATACTCTTAAAAAATTAGATATCGGCTGCCACTATTTTGAAGAGGTTATCCAACTTTATGAAAGAATAGATAATTACAATGGCTACTATTCTTACTTGGTAGAATTAAAAAAGACAGATAAGAAAGAGTTTGAAAAAATAAGAGCCAAGTATGAAGTCGAATATGAAAATTTGAAAAACACCGTCTCGGAGCTATCGGCAATTAAACTTTATTGCATAAATAAAACGGAGGATTATGAAAGAATAATAGATCAGCTTGTGATTAACAAAAATAATTACAAAATTTTCACCCAGTCAAAACATATCGAGAAAGCTGCCCGCCACTTAGCCGATAACAATATGATGGAATATGCTCTGTTGCTATTGATTGAAAAAGGAGATTTCTTGCTGCTCGGAAAGATTCAAGAAGAAAAAGGATTGTTTAAAGAGGCGGCTCGTTCATACAATTTAGGCGGAGAGTTTGTTAAATCGGCTGAGCTTTATTTGAAGATAGGTAATAAAGAAACAGCAGCGAATATGTTTGTCAGTGGTAAGCAGTATCAGAACGCATTAGATATTTATCTTCAACTTGAAAAAAAGGATTACAACAAAATTGCGGAGCTGTATGAAAAGCTCGGCGAATATAGAAAGGCAGGCGAGCTATACTTAAAACTTCGCAAACCCAAGAAGGCAGAAAAATGTTTTAAAAAAATTAAGAAGACCGGATTTTTTGATGACATCAAATTGTGAGAATAAAGTATAGTCCGTCTCTCTTAATTTTATAAAATCGGCTTTAGCCAAAAACGTTATTTCAATAATCCTGCATTAACTAAAATTTGTTTGAGCAGTTCTTTATCGGCATCATTTAATACAGAAAGCGGTGATCGCGGTTCACCACCGAAGTAGCCCAGCATACCCATCGCTGCTTTCAATCCCGCTACACCGTACTTTGCAGTGATGGCTTTATTAACCGGCAGCATTCTTTTTTGCAACTCGAGCGCTTCCGCGTGCTTTCCTTCTTCAACGAGTTTTTGAATTTGCACACACTCATTCGGGGCAATATTTGCGAGAGCAAGAATTCCGCCAACGGCACCTGCTGATAAACCGGAGTAGAGAACAGACGCTGTTCCAATGATTGTTGCAAACTCTTCCGGTGTTTGATCAATCATTTCTGTTGTTTGCCGGATATTCTCCGAACTGTTTTTTATTCCTACAATATTTTTATGCTCGGATAATTTTGCCACCGTCTCGGCTTCAATATCTACACCTGTAAATTTAGGGACATTGTAAATAATTGCCGGGATTTTTGTTTTATCGGCTACGGCAGTAAAATATTTTATATACGCTGCGGGTTTCATTTCTGATTTGTAAAATGATGGTGTTAGTATCAAAGCATAATCAGCACCACAGTCAGCCGCATCATTCGTCAGCGAGATCGTTTCTTTTATTGAATCTGAACCGGTACCGGCGATTAGTAATTTCTCTTCCGATATATTTTTCTTAACTGTTTCAACGAGCTTCAATTTTTCTTCGCGTGTGAGAAAAACACTTTCACCGTTGGAACCCATCACTACAAATCCGCTCAGTGAGGTTTTGTTCCATTTTAAAAAATTTTCTGCCAGCTTATCAAATGCAACTTCATCATTAACGAACGGAGTTGCTATAGGCGGCATTATACCTTTTAGTTGTTTCATTTCTTACCTTAAATTCTGAGGAGCGAAGCGACGAAGAATCTCAAATCTTGTTATCAGTAGACTCTTCTCTTCGTTCAGAGTTAAAAAATATTTTTCAACACAAACCAAACATTCGCCGGTCTTTCTGCCAAACGTCTCATATACCACGGATACCAGAATTCTCCATAACTAATCAACACTCTCAATTGATAACCATTATTTGCAAGTTCTCGCTGATAACCGGATTTGATACCGTAGAGCATTTGAAACTCAAATTGGTCTTTTGGAACGCTGTAATGTTTTGCTTCTCTTATTATTTGTGAACATATGTTTTCATCATGAGTAGCGAAAGCAACACGTAGCTTTTTTTCGCTTTTGAATTTCAACATTATCTTTGAAAGATGCAGAAAGTTCTCATCAACATCCTTTTTGAGATGAAATGCAATATCACTCGGTTCTTTGTATGCGCCCTTTACTAAGCGGATGTTTGCATCAATACTCAAAAGATCTTCCAAATCTTTTTCTGTTCGATAGAGATATGACTGTATGCATAATCCTACATTATCAAATTCCTTTTTTATTTTTTTGTAGAAGAAGATCGTCCTTTGCGAGTAAACGCTTCCTTCCATATCAATCCAGATCATGTTACCAAGTTTCTCTTTTACTTTTTGCGTTATTGTTTTAAAACGCTCGTAGGTTTCCTCGAAAGAAGAATCGAAACCAAGCTGAGTAAGTTTTAAAGAAATTTCTATATCAAGTTTTTGCTCTGCGATTTTATCAACAAGTTCCAGGTAATGATTCTGAACCTCAAGTCCCTCGAATAGAGGTTGAATGTTTTCACCTAGACGTGTAAATACGGTTGGAATTAAATCTTCTTGAAATTTCTTTGCAGCGATAAGTGCATCATCAATGCTTTCACCGGGCATAAATTTTTTAATGGCACTTCGAACGAATTTCCATCTTGGAACGTGAACACGCATCCAAGGATTTTCAGAAGCCCAAAGAAGAATGTTACGTGAGATTCCCATAGGGAAGTCCTTTCTTATTAATTCTCAAACCAATATTAAACTTTTTTGTGGATTGGTCAACCACACACAACTATTATTTGTAACAAGAACCATCGCTTCGATTGTAACATCCCCATGTTTGGGGATAAATATTCTCGGTTAGATAGTAAAGACCATTCTACCGTAATATAAATCCGTCTTTGAGTGTGTCTTCCGGATTAATGTAAAATGTATTTCTGCCGGTTATGAAGGCATTCCCTTCAACTTGCGGAATAACCGCATCATACTTACCAAATTTTGTTAACTCGACAATTTTTCCGGTGAACTTTGAACCGATGATGCTTTCGATTACCATTGGTTGATTAAAACCAAGTTCACCCTTCGCGTAATGAAGAGCCATTCGTGCGCTTACTCCGGTTCCGGTAGGGCTGCGGTCAACTTCACCTTCAGCGAAGATACACACATTTCGACTGTCAGCATCTTCTCTAAGTGGTGGACCGTAAAAGATTGTTCCGTATAGAAAACTTAGATCATCATCGAACGGATGTGTGATTGGAAAATTTTCCATCACTGCTCGTTTGATCATCATTCCTTTTTCAATCAATTCCCCGAGTTCTGTTTCTGCCATTGTTAAGCCAAGTTGTTCCGTTTTTACATAAGCATAGAATGCCCCGCCATAGGCAACATCAAAATTTATTTTTCCGAGTTGCGGAACATCAACAGTTTGATTGAGCATCAAGACAAACGAGGGAACATTGTGAAAATAAACCGATTCAACTTTTCCGTTTTTAATTTTTGCATGAGAAGTAATTAAACCAGCGGGGGAATCAATCTTAATTGTGGTTACCGGCTCAATCATTTCAAACATTCCGGTTTCAATAACTACTTTTGTAACGGCAATTATTCCGTGTCCGCACATTGTGCTGTAACCTTGGTTATGCATGAAGAGAACACCGAAGTCCGCATCTTTTGTAACAGGGGGCGTTATAATACAGCCGTACATGTCGGCATGCCCGCGCGGTTCGAATATTAGAGCTGTGCGGAAGTGATCGAGATTTTCTTTCATGTACCGGCGCTTTTCTAAAATTGTCGTGCCCTTAATCTCTGGAAGTCCGCTAAGAATTATTCTAAGCGGTTCACCTCCGGAGTGAGCGTCAATTGTTTCAATCTCGATCCAATCATCCGGATGAGACCATTCAGCTATTTTTTTAAAGTGAGATGTAAAAGACATGGCTTATCTCGTTATTGCCGTTCTGAGGAGTCGAAGACGACGAGAATCTCAAACAATATACTGAACACATACTTGAATAAGATGAACTCCCGGAAAACAATTTACAAAATTTGTGATTTTACTACTCATAGTAGATCGGCGTTCCCAGTTCCTTAAACGAAAATTTTGATAAAATATGGTGTCCGTCAAAATCAATTACTCGCAGAAAATCTTCCTGTTTAATATCGCCCATCACGATATCGTAATGATGCCCATATTTCTCTTTTGCCTTATCCTCAGGAATTTCAAACGCAATAAACTTTTTAATTCCTTTAGAAGATAATCGCTGAATCAAACTTAGATTTGTTAAAGAATCATACGAAGTAAGAATCACAATTGGACCTGAACCGGTGAAAAAAATACCAGCTTTCATTGCGCACCTCCTCACTTGTTAAACAATTTCTACAGTTGGAACTATCACGGAGAAATTATCCTTGCGAAATTTATCTGCTGCATTTTTCAGAAGCAATGTATTTGTTTAATCTATTCGGGCAAGACAAGATATCTCGCTCCGCCTTCGGGCGGGTTGCGGCGAGGAGAATCATTCCAATATTGATTCTATCTATTTGTTTTTACATTCCAAACAAACAGAGCCAGCAAGCAAGATAAAATAGAGGAACCAATCCAAAATAGATTTATAAATGAAAAATCATAAGTCACAACTCCATTAACAACAATTTTGTTATGTTCCATCAAGTATCCGCTTACAATGTCCTGAATACCGGCGCCGATGTAACTTGTAACGCCAATCATTCCCATTACAGCGCCGGAAGCTTTTTTCGGTGAGATATCAATCGCCATTAAACCGCCCAGATAACAGACAAGCACACCAATTGAAATTCCAAAAAAAATCATGCTAACAATATCAACCCACAGATAACTTTTTGGAGTCAATAAAAAGATAGTTATTGAGATTGCATTCAGTACTCCAAAGATTAGAGCCGGTATGTTTCTTCTTGCTTTAAAAATTTTATCTGAGATTAAACCTGAAGAAATTGTTCCGACTAATCCAAATATTGAACTTACTGAAATGATTGAACTTGCTTCCAGGTTACTATAACCTTTCTGAGCTTGAAGGAATAAAATTCCCCAACTATTAATTGAATAACGCACTACATAAATAAACAAACTTGATAGAGCTAAAATCCAGATTGCCGGATTTTTAAGAATTTGGAATTGAAGGGACGATATAGATTTATTTTTAGAAGTATCTTCTTCATAATCATTTTTATACACGGCTATCGGCATCAATCCCTTACTTCCGGGACTATCGTGAAAATAACGTAATATAATTAGAGCGCCGATAAGTCCGATAATTCCCGAACTCCAAAAACCAAACCTCCATCCGGCTACAGTAACAATTAGAGATGTTATTGTGAAGGTAAATACCTCACCCATACTTAAACTTGCACTGCCAAATCCGTAATAGAGGCCTCTTTCTTTTTTGCTGAACCATCTAACTAAACCGACAACAGAAGTATTAGAACCGATTGCCTGAAACCAACCGTTGATACCCCATAAAATTATAAAAATAATAAATAATGATTGAGAGCCGAGAATAAGATTAACAAGTGCGGAGACCAATAATCCTGTTGCCATGAAACGTCTGATGTTGATGTGATCAGCTATAAAACCATTCACTAATTTTCCTGCTGCGTAAGAAAAAAATAATGCAGAACCAATTATACCGAGCTGTGTTTCTGTAAAAAGCCCTTCATCAATAATCGGTTTTTTCATAACATTGATGCTTAGACGACAGATGTAATAAATTCCATACCCAAATGTTGTAGATAAGAAAACCGACCATCGATATTTCTTATAGTCTTTATCAATTTTTATCTTATTATTTTTCTGCTGTACTGGCAGATCGGGATGAAAAAATTGGAGTATTTTTTTTAACATAATAACCCAGGTCATTATTTATTGTCGGGGGAAAATTGAAGAAATAAAGAATCTCTAACTCAATACGTGAGAGATTCTTCATTATGAACACAGCAGAATTTACAGTTAGATTTTATCCGACGCAATTTCTTCAACATCTTCCACCGCTTTTGGAATTGGTCTGCCGAGTACATGACTTCCGTTTTTGGTAACAACAATATCATCTTCAATTCTGACACCGCCAAAATCTCTGTATGTGTTTACTTTGTTGTAGTTAATGAACTCTGCAAATTTTTTCTCACCTTCCCATTTATCAATCAATTGCGGAATGAAATAAATTCCCGGCTCAACAGTCAGCACAACTCCGGGAACAAGAGGTTTTGCGTAACGTAAATATTTCAAACCGAACTGTGTACTGCGTTTCAATTTATCGTCATAGCCAAAATTATTCTCACCGTAATTTTCCATGTCGTGAACGTCGAGTCCCAACAAGTGACCGAGTCCGTGTGGGAAAAACAAAGCGTGAGCGCCTGCTTCAACGGCATTTTTCATATTGCCTTTCATCAATCCAAGCGCTTTTAATCCTTCGGCAATCACCTCAGCGGTTTTTAGGTGAACCGCTTTGAAATTAACTTTTGGCATTGTTTCAGCGATTGCAGTCAACTGGGAAATTAAAACAATTTCATAAATATCTTTTTGGCGTGGAGAAAATTTTCCGCTTACGGGGAATGTGCGTGTTATATCGCTTGCGTAATGTGATTCTGTCTCCGCTCCGGAATCATTCACAACAAGATCGCCATCTTTCAGTTTATTGCCGTAAAAATGATTGTGAAGTGTCTCGCCATGTCGCGAAAAAATTACAGGAAAAGCCAATCCGCTGCCCATAGACATTGAGAGTCCGGCAATGAAACCCATAACGTCGCGTTCGAGCATTCCGGGTTTTGCAAAACGCATAGCTGCCGTCTGCATCTCGTAAGAAATCGCAATTGCTTTTTCGATCTCAGCAATCTCTTCTTTTGATTTTACCAAACGTTGATCTGCGATTGCTTTGATCAACGAAGTTGATGCGTAATCGTTGGCATGTTTTGGCGCAGTGCCAAGAAGTTTATGGAGTTTCAAAATATTGTCGTACCGGTATTGAGGAACGAAATGAATTTTTCTTCCCTGTTTAATAGCATTTAAACAAACAGTCTCAAGTTCGCTGCTAGGTGCAGTTTGCTTCACTCCGCATTTTAATGCCCGCTGCTTTATTGTTGGCTGAGGACCCATCCAAACAATATCATCTATCGAGAAGTCGTTGCCGTAAACAATCTCTTTATTCTCATCAACGTCTATCACAGCGGCAAGCCCCGCTTGATCCAATCCGAAGTAATATAGAAAGGTGCTGTCCTGACGAAAGTGGTAAGTGTTGTCTGTGTAGTTCATCGGCGATTCATTGTTGCCTAGGAAGAGAATCAAACCACTTCCGATTTTCTTTTTTAATTCTGTTCTACGCTGAATGTAAGTTTTTGAGTTGAACATGATTTGTCCTTTTCTGTTAGTTAAAATTTATCAGTGTTAATCGGTTTACCCCGTGGAATAGCATTTGTGTTTTTGAAACAATTTGATTCTTAATTTATTCCACGGGGTGAATCCGTATCATCTGTGTTCTATTAGAATTTAATAGACCGCGGATGACAAGGATTCTTACGGATTAAAACCCAGTGTGTTCAGTTCTTCTTATAATTTCATTTTGTAAATCTTCGCCGAGATCAACAAAGTAATCGCTGTAACCTTTATCTCGCACGGTGAACCGGCTAAATTTTTCTTTTTTGTGAAATGAAAATAAGAAGTTAAAGGGCAAAGAAAAAGGCATCCTTAGATATTGGATTCTTAATGCCTGGTGTAGTTCTAGTAATGGTATCTGCATTGAACAAAATCAATCCTATTATTAGTCACAACATAAACAATGCGATGTTCTTGTGTTAATCTGCGCGACCAAACTCCGGAGCCGAGATACTTAAGAGGTTCCGGCTTGCCAATTCCTTCAAACGGATCTTTCATAACGGCTTCAACAATTTCTAAAACCTTTAGCGCAGTCTTGCGATCTGTCTCAACCCAGCAGGCAAGGTCTTCTCTAAACTCCCGATTAAAAACGCTCTCGCGCTTTTTTGGTGCTTTAACTTTCAAGCCCAAACTCTTTTTTTAGATTGTCGAGAGTTTGTGGTTTCCGTCCATTCTTCTGTACCCTAAGAAGAGCGCTGAGTAATCGTTTTGAATTTCGCGGGGAGCGTAAAAGGTGTGCCGTTTCGAGTAAGCTAGATAATTCACTTTCGGAAATAAGCGCAACGTTTTCCGCTTTCTTTCGATTGATTATAACTACTTCTTTATTCAGAGAAACTTCATCTAATAGTTTTGCCAACCTGGCTCTTGCCTGAGTATATGTTAATGTTATAGACATTTTTTGTTCTCTTGTAATTGTACAGATACAATGTACAGCTAATTATTCTATTCGTCAAATTTACCATGCTTTCACTTTGCGGTTAATATAAACGAATGGTAAATAAAGAGAAACATAACATGCTCCTTTAATTCCTCTTTAGTTAGAGGGGCGATGGGGTCAACTTAGTGAAAGGAAAAAAAAGAGGATAAAAAAATAGAACGCGGATTACATAGATGACGCTGATTATCACTGATTTTATCCGTGCAAATCCTTTTAATCCGTGTCATCCGCGTTCTAAGTTGATTATATTAGCAACGCAGTAAGAAGTTTTATGAGTTTAGCGTAAACGTCTGCCCAATCTCTTCAAGACCGATTTGCAGATTGTAGTTCGATGCTGCGCGTTTCATCCAGTCAATTGGTTCGTTGAATGGTTCGACACCTTGCTTAAATGTTTTCGTGTGAATCGGGATGAAATATTTTGCATTTATCTCACTTACCATCTGGAGCGCTTCTTCCGGATCGCAATGATTTCTTTTCCATGGATTGTATGCCCCGATCGGCATGATTGCCACATCAATATTCTCTTGCTTCAGCAGACTAAATTTGTCGGTCATTGCAGTATCGCCGCCGAACAAAATTTTCTTTCCGTTTCGCTCGATCAAATAAGCATTAAAACTTCTTCCGTCTTTCATATATCCGCGTGAACGGTCTTTCTCCCAAGGATAGCGCCAGCCGAAATGCTTGGTTTCATTTGCTCTGAATCGAATATCCTGAAGAACTAACTCATCATTCCAATCCATTACATTAAGAGATTTCCACGGCAACTCATCAATTACATCTTTAGTTAGATAGGCGGTGATCACATCAATTTGATTTGGATATTTTTTTGTAAAAGCTTTCAGCGTAGAAAAATCCATATGATCCATATGTGCATGCGAAAGAAGAATTATATCGGGTTTAGGGAACTCATCGATCTGTAATGCAGGAGGAGTAATACGTGCCGGACCAATTACTCCGCCAAAAAATGAAACACCGATCCGCTCGAACAAAACAGGATCAGTCAAAATCCATTTACCAAAAAAATTGATGAGCACTGTTGAGTGACCGATCCAAGCAAGTGTTAACTCATTATCTTTCCATTGTAATGGTTCTGGTTTGTAATTGAGTTTAACAGTTGTATTGGCTTTTGAATCAGAGTTTACAAATAGCGGAGTAAGCAAAGCAGCGCTTGCTGCCAATAAACTTTTCTTTATAAATTCTTTTCGTTTCATGGAATTCTAAACAAAGAGGTGAGCAAAAAAATTCAATCTAGTCTACTGTAAACAATTGGCGATTTACATAGCAGCCTATCAATCTATAACAATCTTATTGGAGAGTTCATTCGTGTCAGCTGCTTTAATAGCAAAATGCTCGGAAAGAATTTTGCCAACCCTTTCAATACCCCATATTAATCCGTCACAAAATTTTCCATTTTGAAAACGTAATTGAATTTCATCCCGGACAGCATCCCATGTAACTTGACCAACTATTTTATCTATTCCACTGTCAGCGAGAATGTAGAATTGTCTTTCACTAAGGAGAAGATAGAGAAGAATACCGGTCTTATCACGTGTGGCGTGCATGTTTAGTTTATGAAACTCCTTCTCTGCTAGTTGACGGATATTTTTCTTGCGCTCAAGAAAAAGTTTTTTCTCTTTAACGGCAATTCGAATTTCTCCGGAGGTTGTTTTCTCCGTTTCCTTTATTTTGTTTGAGATGCGCAGAAAATCATCGTCGGAGAAATATTGATAGATTAATTTGTCCATAGCTTTTGTTCCTTTGAAACAAAGATAACAGATGAAGCCATCAAATGAAACCATCCTCTTTTCGAAATTTCTTATATTTACGCAAGCAATTTTCAACTAAAAATGGAAAACAAAAATGTACAAAGTAGTTTTGTTGAGACACGGCGAAAGCGAATGGAACAAACTAAATCTTTTTACCGGCTGGACGGATGTTGATCTTTCCGAAAAAGGATTGGAAGAAGCAAAACAAGCCGGTGTAGTTTTGAAGCATGAAGGTTTTACGTTCGATATCGCATTCACTTCAGTTCTAAAACGCGCAATAAGAACATTGAACATTGCATTAGAAGGATTAGACCTATTATGGATTCCGGTTGTAAAATCATGGCGGTTGAATGAAAGACATTACGGAGCGCTTCAGGGGTTGAACAAAGCCGAAACCGCGGAAAAATACGGCAACGAAAAAGTAAAAATATGGAGAAGAAGTTACGATGTTCCGCCGCCTGCTCTTGAAGAAAATGATGATCGGTATCCCGGCAAAGATCCACGCTATGCTGATCTTGATCAGAAAGATATTCCTCTAACAGAAAGTTTAAAACTCACTGTTGATAGATTTCTTCCATATTGGCATGAGACAATTGCCCCAGCAATTAAAAGCGGTAAACGTGTAATTGTTGCCGCACATGGAAATAGTTTGCGTGCGCTTGTTAAATATCTTGATAATATTTCAGAAACCGAAATTACAGAGCTAAACATTCCAACCGGTGTTCCGTTGGTCTATGAACTCGATACAGATCTGAAACCAATAAAACATTATTATCTTGGCGATCAAGAAGAGATCAACGCGGCTATTAATGCGGTTGCAAAACAGACTGAGAAAAAGTAGAATTGATAGGGATTAGATACTAATTTTTTATTAGTCGGATTGTAATCATATCTCATTTTTTGGGCAATGCGGGCAATTAAATGCTATTGCATACTAAGGAGAGAAAATATATTATTGCATCAACGAAAGGAGAAAGTATAGTTATTTCTACAATAACTAATTCAGAAGGAAGATTTATGAAACGGACAACTCTTGTTATTTTCTTTCTCCTTTATTCGCTTACCTCCATTTATTCCCAAACGGTAATAGGCAAATACGCAGGAGAATTTTTAGCTATTGGCGTAGGCGGCCGCGCACTTTCTATGGGAAGCGCTCAAGTAGCAATAGTTAATGATGTTACTTCCGGATATTGGAATCCGGCGGGACTTGCGCGTATTAATTATCCTCAAGTTGCTCTAATGCATGAGGAACACTTTGGAAATCTAATTAATTACAATTACGCCGCCGTCGCAATCCCTTATGGAAAGGATATGAGTTTTGGTTTGAGCATGACACGCTCAAGTATTGATGGAATTCCGGATACACGTAACGCTCTCTATGATGCCAACGGTGATGGTGTACTCGATCTCCGCACTGGCGATCGGCTTGACTATACAAAAATTTCAGAATTTAGTAATTCAGATTGGGCTTTCTATTTAACGTTCGCGAAGCGTCAATCGGACAATTTTTACTGGGGCGCAAATGTTAAAATTATCAGAAGAGATCTTGCAGAGTATGGTGCAACGGGAATCGGGTTTGATCTGGGTGCGGTGTATATGCCAATGGAAAATTTGTATCTCGGCGCAAATATTCAAGATGTTACTACAACACTTGTTGCTTGGAGTACGGGTCGTAACGAATTGATCTCACCCACTGCAAAAGTTGGTGCGGCTTATGCGATGCAGTTTCTTGGCGGATCACTTCTGCCTGCCGTTGATTTCGATTTGAGATTTGAAAATAGAAAGTCTGCCTCAACGTTTGCTGTTGGTCCGGTCAGTTTTGATGCCCATGCCGGATTTGAATATAAATTCAAAAATATTTTTGCAGTGCGTGCCGGATACAACGATGTAAAACAGTTCACATTGGGTGCGGGAATATTTTTACCGAAGCTGCAAATTGATTATTCATTTGCGCGGTTTAGTCAATCCGAAACTGAACGATTACCCGATTCACATCGCATTTCCCTTATACTTACACTAGAGCAACCCAAATTTTTGCGAGACGGGATGTAATTTTTTTTGTAGTGGCTGTATCAAAAGATCGTTTGTCATCACGAGTCCCGATTCATCGGGGCGAAGTGATCTCATTCTTTTTGATAAAAGCATAAGATTGCCTGCCTGGCGGCAGACAGGCTTCCCCGCAAAAAAACTGCAGGGCAGGCTGTCGTAAACCTGCCTGCGGCAGGCAGGCTCCTCGCAATGACTGTCTATCTGACTTTTGAGACACCCTCCTACGTTTAAACCATTCCAAATCTTTTCGTATTTTTCACTCGCAAAATTTTTCCACAACACAAAAATAAATTATAGGAGATAAATCAGATGATAATAATTGGTCAGCAAGTTCCCGACTTCGAATTTGATGTTTACCAGAACAACGAATTCAAAACGATGAAGCTATCAGACTGCAAAGGAAAGTGGACCGTGCTTTTGTTCTATCCTGCGGATTTTACATTTGTATGCCCAACAGAACTTGAGGAAGCGGCGCACTATTATGATGAATTCAAAAAAGAAGGTGCAGAAATTATCAGTGTAAGCACAGATACAAAATTTGCGCATTTAGCTTGGCATGAATCATCAAAAGCAATCGGGAAGATTAAATATCCGATGGCTGCCGATCCAACCGGGAAGATGTGTAAAGAATTTGGAACTTACATTGAGGAAGACGGTCTATCATTGCGCGGAACATTTATTATTGATCCCGACGGTATATTGAAGACTATTGATATTCATGATAACAGCATTGGAAGAAGCTCGAAAGAAATTTTAAGAAGAGTCAAAGCTGCTGCATATGTTCGCAAGCATCCGGAACAAGTTTGTCCCGCAAGCTGGGAACCAGGAGATGAAACATTAAAGCCAGGCGTTGATCTTGTTGGCAAGATCTAACTTGATTAATAGATCACAGATGACGCGGATTGGACAGATTCTCACAGATTTAATTCGTGTGAATCTGCGTTCATTCGTGTTCTATCTTACATTAATCATAGCGGCAATATCACTCAATCATTGCTCAACTGGATTATCATCCATTTATTCTGCCGATTATCCTCTTACAAAGGAAAACGCAAAATCAAAATCCGCACAGCTTACGGTAAAAATTCCTCAAGGTTGGTTTGCCGCCGAAGATAATGAAAACAATTTAATCGATCTCTGGCTTGTGAAGGGGGATTACTCCGCAACATTGAATTTTATAGCACTTAATATTGATTCCTTAACGATGAAAGATATCCGCGGTGATGAGATAAACAGCATCGTAAAATTTAGCCAGGCATTTAGGAAAGCGAAGTATGGCAAAGCGATGAAAGAATTTGTCAATCAAGAAAAATTTGAGATCAATCAAAAACAATTTGCTGCTTATGAATACGTTGACGACTCCAAACGCGCCATCCGTGTTGTTGTATTCTGCTCAGGCAATAAGTTTTACGAACTCTCAGCCATTCCATTCAAGACCAATAACCCACAAGAACTTTACAAGATTCAGAATTCAGTGTTATTTTCTATAAATTAGTAATAGCTCGGTGAATTCTCTCAGTCTCTCTGCGTAGTTTCCTCTACCTAATTCCGCCGAGGTTGCGAAGAAAAAATCGGGAAAAACAAAAATACCGAGCAACATTTCGCAAGTTGAAGCATCTTTAAGTATAAGAAAACACGGTTTTGAGCGAATCCACAAAAAATATCGTTGAGTTTTCGCTGATCTACAATCAGCATAAAACAAAGATCTATAACTACGCGAGGAAAATGCTTAGTGATAAAATGATCTGCGAAGATATTATTCAAAATGTTTTTGTGAAGCTCTTTCAAAATATGGATCATATAAGGAACACCGGGCGGATTGATGTGTGGCTCTTTACAACAACACGCAATGAAATTTACTCATTTTACCGGACCAAGCGGACACATGTAGATCAGTTTGGCGTTCTGGATACTGATGATCTCGAAATAGATTCTTCTGTCAAACTTGATGAAGAATTTGAGCTTCAAGAAATGAAAGAAATGATAATGAAAGAACTTGATAAACTTCCTGTTGAGCAGCGAGATGTTTTTCTACTAAAAGAATACGGCGGACTTACATACAAGGAAATTTCGGAGATCATGAAAATTGATGAGGATCTTGTTAAAAGCAGATTATACAAAGCCCGTCAAAAATTAATTTACAAACTTTCAAAGGTTGTCGGTTTTTAAGTGATGAGATTATATGAACTTGGGTTGATAACTTTTGACAACAATCAGATTGCGGCGGATGATTCGCTGCAGACGGAAAGAGTTGAATACTCCCAAAAAAGAATTAAAGAATTTAAAAGAAAGTGAGTTAGCCATGAAAACGAATGAAATTATCAGAATGATAGATCTCTACTTTGACGGTGAACTTGAGAAGGGGAAAGAACCGGTCATGTTCACATTGCTGTCTCAGGACGGTGAAGCACGTGAATATTTTAAGAACTCCAACGCACTGAAGGCAGGAATAACGAACACGATGGAAGAATTTCCATCCAAGCTTGATGAAAAAATCCTCCGCTCGGTTGGCAATATCAATGAAAAACAAAAAATGCTTTTTACAAATAGAAAAGTTTTCTCCGCAGTAACATATTCAGTTACAGTAATACTTCTGATCTTGACAATATTTTTCTATTCAAAGTCGGAAGAGTACAAAGTTCAGTTTGCAGACTTAACGCGCGAAGTCCAAAAACAGAACGACAAGCTCGAACTTATTATGAACGCATTACCGCAAGTAGATGTTTCGGGCAGTTATTACAGAACAAAACAAATAGTAGTTAGACCTAATAGTTGAGGATAAAATGAAAACAAAAATATTTTTATTCGTAATCTTTATTTCTTTTGCCGGGCTGTTTGCCCAGCAAAAAGCAAAACTGCAAAAAGTGGATGAATCCGGATTGATAGAGGTTGATGAAATTCCCGTATTAAAGTCACAAATTAAACCGGCTTACCCGCAAATAGCCAAACTCTCGGGAATTGAGGGGACAGTCTATCTAAAACTCCTAATTGACGAGAAGGGAAATGTTGCCAAAGCAAAAGTTGAGCAAGGTGTTAAAGATATGATTGACGAATCCGCACTGGCAGCTGCTAAGGAAGCAAAATTTTCCCCGGCAATTCTAAATAATAAATCGATTAAGGTTTGGGTGATTTTACCAGTTGCTTTCAAGCTTGATGTAGATAAAAAAGCGGAAAGTAAGTTACTTAAGTATGACGAACTGGGACCTCCTCCTTATATCGCAAAAGAGGGTGAGCCAGATTTTGACAAATTTGTACAATATGAGAAAGGGCCGGAGATAATAGAGGCCGCGACACCCGCTTATCCGGATGAAGCGAAAAAAAATAAAATTACCGGCAAGGTGTTCGTAAAGGTTCTTGTTGATAAGGAAGGAACACCTAAAAAAGCAGTTGTAATCAAAAGCGAATCAGAACTTTTTAATCAATCTGCTGTTGATGCCGCAATGAAATCAAAGTTTTCTCCGGCACTTAATAATGGTGAACCGATTGCAGTATGGATTGTTCTGCCGTATAAATTCCAATTGAGTGATGGTGAGAAAAAATAACTATGCCTTAATTCTCTTAGAGCGGACTCCGGTCCGCTTTTTTTACACTCTTAGTGTCAAGATCTGTTTTGCAATTGCTAATCAATTGCTTCGTCTCTAACTTTGCCGTGAAATTTTTTTGTGAGACAGTCCAATAATTGAATTCCGAAAATCAAAATAATATTTACGGCGCATTTGAGCTAAAGAGAATCTATCCTAAAAATTATTTATCCGGTGTAATTGCCGCTCTATTATTGCATCTGATAGTCATAGTCTCGTTTATTGTTTTTGCACCAGAAGAGCAAAATGAACCGGCAGTAAAAATAAAAATACTCAAATACGCGGAACTTGGTCCGCCACCTTCAATTACAAAAGATAATTCTCCGGTAGAAAAAGTTGTAGCCACAAACCCAAACTTTGCTAAACCGATCGCTGCAAAGAAGGGGGAAGTGGTCAGTGAGTTTGAAGTCCCGGCAGAATCAGCATATCCCGCCGGAGAAGTTAAGGTTGAACCACCTAAAGTCGAAGAGAAGAAGAAAGAAGTTATTGATGAGACATTTTACGTAGCGGTTGATATGATGCCGGAACCAGCCGGAGGAATTGAATCAATTCAGAGAAAAATAATTTATCCTTCGGAGGCACGCAGAGATAAAGTTGAAGGTAAAGTGATAATAAAAGTATTTGTTGATGAGGCAGGATCCGTTAGAAGAGCAGAGATTGTTAAAGGAATTGGGAGCGGATGTGACGAAGCGGCAATAGCTGCTGTAATGAATTCAAGATTCCGCCCCGGTAAAATGAACGGTAAAGTTGTTAAGGTACAGTTGACAATCTCTTTGGTGTTTAAGCTGTAAATAGATCTTTAATTATTCTTTGGCATTGATTCCGTGTAAAAGCATCACGGAATGACACAAAATTTTTTTCTTTTAATCGAAAAAATTTCTTGTTGCTTGCTTCGAGATTTTACTACTTTAACCGACTTTTAAAAAGTCCTTCCCTTTGGGAAGGGAAGGGATAGGCCTTTATTTACCTTACAGTATATTTCAATCCAGCGCTAAACCATCTTCCGGGTAATTCCACACCGGAAAAATCGGAATATATCTTATCGAAAATATTTGTGACCCTAATAAATATTTCAAAAGAATTGATTCTCTTTTGGAGTTGAGTGTCAATAGTGAATTGAGAAGTGAGATTTACTCTGTCCTGAAAACGTAATGACCAGTTCTGTAAGATTTCAAAAGGCAGATCATTTGTTATGCCGGCAATTAGTTGATGTCTCAAGTGATCGAGCAAATATTTAGATGCGAAGTTACTCGCTGATCTATCGGCTGTTAGATAAGCATAACTCAATTCAACTTTTTTGAATGCTGAACTGCCAAGCCAATTTATGACATTTATAGAAAAGCTAATCTCAGCACCATAAGTTTTTACACTGGTAACATTTTCAACATGCCATGGCGATTGATTATTAGGTCGAACCCAATCGATCAAATTCTTTCCATCCTTCAAAAAAACGCTTATATCGGTCTGAACTATATTTTGTCTGAATGAAAATCCAATTTCATAGTTTGTTGTTTCCTCGTATTTCAAATCGGGATTTCCAATATTGGCCGGACTCTTGTAATACAAATCAGTAAAAGTTGGCATTCTAAAAGCTTTACCTACAGAGGCAAAAACTTTTGAGTTTTCATTTAAGCTATAGGAGATGTCAATTCCGGGCCAAAATTTCCAACCGATGCCTGAATAGTTGTAAACAAAAAAGCCAACGGAAGAGGAGAGGTTTTTGAAAGGTTCAAATATCTGTTCAGCAAAGAAACCTCCTCTTGTGCGCGAATGTTCTCCAAGATTTGAACTTGTTATTTGATCTTTGCCGATTTCTCCACCAAACGAAGTTGTTCCAAATTGTGTTTTTAAGGATGATTGGATCTCTGCTCCATACGAATTTGTTTGGTGAATGTTCCTATTCCAATCCGGTCTATTATGATCTAAGAAGAAATCATCATCATTTCTGCGCCAAAACATTTTGGGAGATAATGTGAATTCACCAAGAGAAAAATCCACAGATCCGTTTAAAAGTTTTGTTGTAGTGTGTTCCCATTGATTCGGAAAAAGATTGCTATAGAAACTGTTAGCGCCGAATTTTTTATCGTTGTATCCGAAGAACAGATTTACGTTATACGGTTTAGTCGTAATATTATGTTGCAGAGAAAAATTTGTAATATCAAAATCTGTGTTGAGGCGGTAACCATCCGATTTTTTCTTTGCAAAAGAGACACTGTTACTCGTAATTCCAATTGGATAACTTGCGGCAATACCGGTTTCATAGAGACTGTGATCACCGCCAAGAACTGATAGTGATAAAAAAGGTGAGCTTGATTTTTTAGTAATGATATTTATTGCACCACTGAATGCGTTAGGACCAAAAATCCTAGAACCCTGCCCTTTAAGAATTTCAATCCGCTCAACATTATCCAGCGATACCGGAATGTTGAGGTTATGATGCCCTGTCTGCGGATCACTCATTCTCATTCCATTAAGTAGAATTAAGGTTTGTTCGAAAGTGCCTCCGCGTATTGAAACATCTCCTTGAACTCCTTCAACCCCGCGCGATTTGAAATCTACTCCGCCGATATACTTCAAAACATCTTGAATATTGTTGACCGGAATGCTCTTGATTTTATATTCATCCATCAGGACAACACTTCTCGCCAAACTGGAGAAGGTGAGTGGAGCTCTTCCTGCGGTAACAATTATTTCGCTCATTTTATATTCCGGTGAATCTTGTGCTGTAATAGATGAAAGAGTCAAAAAAACAGCACCCGCAAATAAAATGAATCTTTTCAAATTATTCTTCCTCCTTATTAGTGAGTTCACTCCAAAAAGGTATTTTTAGTATTTGTCATTGCGAGCACATTCACTCCGTTCAGTATAAACTCCGCGAAGCAATCTCCAGAATTTAGCTCAAAATCAATAGATTGCTTCGTCGCTTCGCTCCTCGCAATGACAGAAATAACCTTTTTAGAGCAGACTCATTAGTTAATAAAAAAAAGCTCTCCATGAAGAAGAGCTAAATGAAAATATATTTCTCTTTTCTCAGAGACTGATCACATCGTTGTAAATAATAAAAGCCATAAGAAGAAGAAGAAGTGCAAATCCTATATTCTGAATTACCATCTTAATTTTTATTGGGAGTTCTCTTCTAAAAATTCCTTCAAGCAGAATGATCACAAAATGACCGCCATCCAGAACAGGGAATGGAAGAATATTGATGATAGCTAAATTCAAACTTAGCATTGCAAGAAAATATAAAAATGCTACGCCGCCAGTGTCTGCAGATCTAGCGGCAAATTGCGCAATCTTAACCGGTCCACCAAATGCCTCTTTAAAAGCAAGTTTTCCGGTAAAAACCTTTTTCATCATACTAAAGAAAATAACTGTAAAATCTTTTGCTCTTGTAATGGCTAACGGTATTGATTCAAAAAAACCATAAGTGCGGTATTCAACGTCACCTACGTAAGCAACAGAGTGACTGATTCCAATTTTTCCATCCATAGCGGGTTTAACTGTGGTGCGTATTGTGTCAATATCTCTCAACAGAACTATTGGAATAGATTTATCCTTATTTACGGCGATGATGTTGGTTATCTGTGTACTCTCTTTGATGCTGATCGAATCGAGAGATAAAATTAAATCACCGCTTTTCATACCCGCATCCTGTGCAGGTGAGTTTTTCAAAACTTCTACTACTATTGCTTGAGTAGGATAAGGGAATAGGAAAAATCCATTTTGAGAATTCTCTGTAATAAATTTGCGTTTAATATCAAGAGATTGAACAATGCCGTTTCTCTCTACATTTAACTTCACATCACTCGATTGATTATCAATGAAAATACGATCTACTACTTCATCCCAATCTTTTACGGGAACATTATTCACAGAGAGAATTTTATCTAACGATTGAAAACCGGCTTTTTCAGCTATGGTTCCTTTATCAACAATTGCGATTGTTGTGGATTTAGCAATTTCTTTTCCCTGGAAGAAATTGATTCCCCAAAAAATCAGAATCGTTAGAGATAAGTTCATCATCACACCGGCTGTGATAACAAAAAGCTTTGGCAATGTTTTCTTAGCTCTGAACTCGTATGGCTTAGGTTCGGTACCAGCAAATTTTGTATCGAAACTTTCATCAACCATTCCGGCAATTTTTACATAGCCACCGAGGGGAAGAAGCGATAATCTATAATCTGTGAATCCTTGTGTGTCGAAATCTTTTGGGAGATCGCCGAATGTGAATCCGTTTATTTTGTTAAAGCCGAATAATCTTTTTCCAAATCCGATTGCGAAAACATCAACTCGCATTTTGGAAAGTTTAGCGGCAGCAAAATGCCCGAACTCATGTACAAAAACCAATATTGCAATTGTTACTATAAAATAGATGATATAATCCATTAAGTATCCTAACTATATTTTTTTGTAAGAAAGTCTCTTGTCTTAAAATCAAATTCAACAATTGTTTCAAGATCAGCATTATGAATATTGTTGATAGTGTTTAATGCATCGTTTATTATTTCCGGAATCTGATTAAACTTAATTTTACCGGAAAGAAATTTGTCAACGGCTACTTCATTAGCGGCATTCAGAACGCAAAACGCTGTACCACCCTCTCCAATAACATCATAAGCGATTTTAAGACATGCAAATTTATCAAAATCCGGCTCAAAAAACGTCAACTGATTTATTTTCTTGAAATCGGTTTGAACGGCATTAAAATGGTACCTTTCCGGGAAAGTTAGAGCATATAATATCGGAAGTTTCATATCGGGTGTACTAAGCTGCGCTTTTATCGATCCATCGTTGAATTCTACCATTGAATGTATAATGGATTGAGGATGAATAATGACTTCGATCTTTTCTTTAGGCAGATTAAATAACCAGTATGCTTCAATAACTTCCAGACCCTTGTTCATCATTGTTGCAGAATCAATAGTAATTTTATTGCCCATCTTCCAGTTAGGATGTTTCAGCGCATCTTCAATAGTTACTTTTTCGAGATCTTTTTTAGTCTTGCTTAAGAATGGTCCGCCGGATGCGGTTAGAATAATTTTATGAATGTCCTTTTTGTTCTCACCATTCAAACACTGAAATATGGCGCTATGTTCGGAATCTACAGGGATCAATTCAGCATTAAACTTTTTGCATAAGTCAATTACAATTTTGCCGGCAGTAACAAGCGTCTCCTTATTAGCAAGAGCAATTCTTTTTTTCAGTTTGATTGCTTCAATGGTTGGTGCGAGTCCGGCAAATCCTACCAACGCAGAAACAAGAATATCATAATTATCTCGTTGTGTTATTTCGAGTAAACCCTGATCACCGGTGAGAATTTCGCATTGATTACCAATTTGCTCTTTCAGTTCTTTTGATTTTGCTTCATCACGTACAACAACAACTTTAGGATGGAACTCTTCAATCTGTTTCCGGAGAAGTTCAATATTATTATTTGCAGTTAATCCGATAATCTCAAACTTTTCGGGGAATAAGCGCGCTATCTCAATTGTATTGACGCCTATTGAGCCGGTAGATCCTAAAATCAAAATTTTTTTCATATCGTAATAATTAGCCGCCCAAAAATCTATGTGTAATCGCAAGAAGAAAATTAATCAAAACAATGATGTTAATTGCGGTATTCAGCTTAAATAGTTTTTGAAGATTTTTGTACCCGTCTTCGCTCATCACATCTTGATTTTCTAAATCTTTCCCAATGACAGCTCTAATTTTTTTAGCTGTTGGAATAATAAAGCCGCCAAGAATGACTAAAAGAACAACCATCAGAATCTGTTTTGTTGCAAGCCAATGATTTGAGCTCATACTGAAAAAACCATATGCCGGATTTTGTACGACCACAGTAATTCCGGTTATCAAAATACCTATTGCTCCAATCATACCAAACAAATTTACAAAAGTGAGGTAGAGATGAATGAACTTTTTCTCCCCAATTTTGTTCTTATTGGCAAGTATATATCTGCGCAGAATAGAATCGGTGAGAAAATTTATTAACCAGATGCCGGCGAATACAACATGCAATTTTGAAATCAGTAGGTAATCCATAAAATAATCCTTTCCAGATTAATGTGGTTAAATATAACAAAAGCGTGAGAAAATAAATTTTAGGTAATAATGCTTAGCTATTCGATATTCTAACGGCATACAGAGTAAGTAAGTTCACTTCATCAACAATTAGTAAAAGGTGCAAAATGAAAAAATCTTTTCTTTATATACTCGTTTTAATTGTTATTACTACAACTACTGTCATAATTTCAAGAGAATTTAGAGTTTCAAAAATTCCGAACGGCGCAAAATTTCAATGTGCTAATTGCCATGTAGATCCGGGCGGCGGCGGACCAAGAAACAATTTCGGTCAAGCGGTTGAAGCGAGAGTTACTCCAAACGGTACACAAGATTTTTGGAATGCATCATTTGCCGCACTTGACTCTGATGGTGATGGTAAAACAAACGGTCAGGAACTGGGTGATCCAAACGGAACTTGGAGACCAGGTCAGCCGGATCCGGGTAATTTCAACGCCATCTCAAATCCGGGCGACCGCCTCAGTACCGATGTTAAAGATATTACAGAACTCCCTTCGAGTTACCGGTTGTTGAATAATTATCCAAATCCTTTCAATCCAACTACCAAAATTGCGTTTGAACTTCCTCAAAGCGAAAATGTTTCGCTGAAAATATACAACATCAGCGGTGAATTGATCAGAACAGTTACAAATGAAAATCTTCCGGCAGGTCATTTTGAAAAAGTTTGGGACGGGAAAAATGATTTCG
The DNA here is from genome assembly GCA_964449775.1 of uncultured Melioribacter sp. Classification (GTDB taxonomy): domain Bacteria; phylum Bacteroidota; class Ignavibacteria; order Ignavibacteriales; family Melioribacteraceae; genus Fen-1258. Next base: position 77,153 of record CAYVBQ010000001.1, read on the forward strand.
GCAATGAAGTTTCATCCGGAATTTATATTTACAGATTAACTGCAGGAAAGTTTGACCGTTCCGCACGAATGGTACTGATGAAATAATTTGTGGTCGTTTGTTAGAAGTCAAAAGTCAAATGTCAAACGTGAAAAAGCTTGTCCCGAACTTGTTCCGGGATGAAACGAATATAAACGTGTTGAATTTTTTAATTGCTACAGGGTAAGTTTACCGCCGCCCCGCCTGCCGAGTGTGTTGCAGAAGTCGGTAAGCAACCTTCGAGGTTATCATACCACCAACACTGTGTCAACCTCGAAGGTTTTGTTTTACAGAATTTGTGTTGTGCAACAGACTCGGCGAGTAGGTTGTCCGAGAGACTCCCGATAAAAGTCCCGCTTTACGGGATGCCGAAAGGCAGCACATTCGGGAGTGAAAAGGGAATATCCAGTCCCGCTTTGCGGGAATGCTTTATTTGAAAAAATTGAGGACAATATGAAAATAACCAAATACGTTTTGATAGTAATAATTTTAGTTTTCACTTCCGTGCAAGTTTTTTCGCTACCACGGTTTGCCTTACGTTATAAAGATAAATGCAGCAGCTGTCACATAAATCCTACCGGCGGTGAGATGCGAAATGAAAATGGTTTCTTCTTCGGTAAAAATGTTATAAGTATGATCTCTCCGCGCGATAAAGAGTTTCCGATCTCGCCTAAACTTTCAAATAATGTTTCATTTGGTTTCGATTACCGTTCTCAATTTTTGTATTCACAGGAAAAGAAGAGAACAGATTTTCAGGACATGACCGGCTCTATCTATCTCAATGCGGCAGTAGCAGAGAAAATTGATATTACAGCACGCTATGATTTTGTCTGGTCACTTTGGGAAGCTTACGCCACCGCAAATATTTTACCTAACGATAGTTATATAAAGGTCGGTTCGTTCGTACCATATTATGGAATACGCTTAGATGATCATACTTCTTACACACGAGGTGGAGATTTTGGTTTACTGTTTTCTAAAGGTACTGTTCAAGGATTGATCTATAGTCCGCTCTATCTAGAAACAGGAATTGAATTAGGCGCCAACTTTTCTGATATAGCTTCATTAACTGCAAGTGTAGGAAGAAGCAAATCAAACTCGACTTTAGCTGTTGATCCCACATGGACGGCACGGTTTGAGTTGACTCCTTCTATTGATAAAGTTGGTTTATTATTCGGCGGTTCATTTGCTTCAACCAAAACAAAAACATTTGATCGGTTAAGCGGAAATCTTTCTTATCTGCCCACTCAGCTTTACGGAGGGTTTGCAGGAATTGGCGTCAATCGGTTTAGTCTAATGGGCGAATATGATATCGCGAGCGATTATGTTGCTTCGGGAACAAAATCAAGCGCAATGATGATCGAAGCAGCTTATCAATTAACTGTTGGATTAGAAGCGGTTGTGCGTTACGATCGTTTCGATCCGAATACAGATAAAAGTAAAGATGAACATTCTCATTTAGTTCTTGGATTTGAATTTTATCCTTACAGTTTTGTTGAAGTACGTCCGCAGTATAGAATGAATCTGGAAGATCCGGGTGTTGATAATGACGCCTTTGTATTGCAGTTTCATTTTTGGTATTGATGAGTAGTGAACAGTTAATAGTAAGGCGACCAATTTAGATTGCCTTTCCCTCTTCCCTTTCACGTTATTCTTCGTCCGTTAATCCGTACAATTCATAAACAAGCTGGTCTATTTGCCGGTTTATTGTGTTGTATTGTTTCTGTGTAGGAAATGGTGCGTGACAACCGGGAATAGTTGTTTCTAAATATTGTTCTGACCTCCCCTTGTATTCCCCTCCTTAAAAAAAGGAGGGGAATTTAAAACATCCCCCTCCTCATTTTGAGGAGGGGGAATTAAAGGGGGTGGTCAGCTTCCCTCTACAATTTTTATTTTAATCTTTTTTAAATTTTTCTATTATTTTTTTAACAACATTATCTCTGTAGAATAAAACGTCTGTGTTCTTAAATCGAATAACCGTTATTTTTAGATTATTCAAGAATTCGGTTCGTTTTTGGTCATGCTCTTTTTGTTCATCATGCTCGTGATGCCCGCCATCTAATTCTATTGCTAATCTTTCTTCCGGACAATAAAAATCTAATATATAATTGCCTACGCTATGTTGTCTTCTAAATTTTCTTCCAGCTAATTGGTTGTTTCTCAGTTCGTACCAAAGTATTTTTTCTGCCTGTGTGGCATTGTTTCTTAACTGCTTCCTTTGGGTGATTAGTACTTTTTTGTTATGGAGCCTGGGCATAGTTGTTTCCTTACATTGCTTTTGACCACCCCTTGTATTCCCCTCCTTAAAAAAAGGAGGGGAAGAATTTCAAAAAACATCCCCATCTTAAAAAAGAGGGGAGGATTTTAAAAACATCCACCGCCATCAAAAGAGGGAAAAATTTAAAACATCCCCCTCCTCAGTTTGAGGAGGGGGAATTGAAGGGGGTGGTCAGATACCTTCTACAATTTTTATTTCTTCTTCGGTTAATCCACACAATTCATAAACAAGCCGGTCTATTTGTTTGTCTATTGTGTTGCATTATTTCAGTGTCGCCGAATAGTCTTGATAACAGAGAGCGAAGTATGAGAATTTTTTACTCAATGTATATCTAATTTATTTTTTATCACTTTATCTATTTCGGATTTGGATAATATTTCATGCAGAATTTCGGTCATAGTCCTTTTTGCTAAATCCAAAATATAATCCAACGTGATAATTTTCTTTATAACATCTTCTTTAGTTATCTCTGATAAGCTATCACCATGAAGATTTGGATTTCTTTCATTATAAAACTCATCACAGAAATAATTGATGAAATTTATGTCTAATAAATCTTTCATTGATGTATTCTTAAAAAGATTACCAACAGATTTATATAGTTCGTTGCCATCAATTGAAATTAGATATTTACAACTACTGTTAGTAAATAATTGGAATCTTTTTTTATGCAATACTATAGAGAATTTCCAAATGATTCCTTCAATTACTGGGTATAATGTTAAAAGTGAGCTTATATATTTTTCTTCCTTAAAACACTGAATGGCTTCATAAATTGCTTTTTTAAATGGTTGAACAATATTTAGTGGTGTCAAATTTAGATAGGGATTATCTAGTACTTCAAATAACGATTTAAAATCTTCGTCGATATAAGAATCACCAATTATTTTAGTTAAATCATGGCCATTTCTATAATAATAAAAAATAGTTTTTGCTAGAGTGACAGGAATATGGTTGATAAACCACTTTAAAGGAAATGATTTCCAACTTTGGAAATTATTAAAGTAACTCGACAATTGATGTTCGGGGCGAAGTATTGAAAAAGCAATACATTCTAGAATGTCTCTATGATTTGTTTCAACACTCAAAACATTATCAGTAAGTTCATTTAAATAAAGATTTTGTTCATAAAACAATATATCTGTTTCAATCAGCTTAAAGTGCTCACGAAGAGAATAATCTGCTTTTGCAAGACAAGAAGAAAATAATTTTTCGGCCTTTTCATTTTTAGTTTTATAAAGCTGTTTATAATTTGGCCACTGTTTTTCAAGTATTTTGTGTTTTATTCTACCACGTTTGATTTTTAATATTTTATTAAGCTTTTGGAGATTTATTTTATAAATATCTATAACCTTTGGATTTATTTTACGAGCAGATTTTGAATCACTTAATAATTTATAAAGCTCAATAAAGTCTTTCTCCTTTCGAAGTTCGATTAATTCATTTTCTTCGACATGCGATAAGAAAGAGACACTATTGACTAATGTTATAATCGTATCTGGATTTAATTCATTAACTAAATTCTCTTTTTTAGTCTCGAATACATAATCTTTTAATATGGCTGTAATGTTTTTTTTATCTGCTTCGGTTAGATTTTTTATTATTTCAAAAGATTCTTCGTTCATATGTGTAACAGCCTAATAGCCTGTTGTATTAAATAAAGCTAACTACTGAGTTCTCATTAATATTTTACACTACTATTACTAAATAACCTATAAGAACCAAGCTAATTTTTATTTCCCTTCTATAATTTTTATTTCTTCTTCGGTTAATCCGTACAGTTCATAAACAAGCGCGTCTATTTGCCGGTTTATTATAGAACATTTCTTTTCGAGATATTCTTTTTCGTTTTCGGTTTTGGCGTCTTGCATAGATTTCTTTGATTCGATGATTTGTGTAACAAGGTTTTCAATTTTCATCTTTGATTGTTCAGTTAATAGTGGTAAAGGAAATTGAAGAATATCCCTGATCATTATTTGTGGAAATGTGTCCTCTGATGATATTTGAAACTTATTAATGTAGTACCAACCAATTAACTTTGAATTCAATATTGCAAGCAACGACTTATATGAAAAAGTAGAATCCTTTTCTAGCTTAAGGATGAATAATAAAGTATTACAATACGATGTATCGTTGACATAAGTGGCTATTAACGTTTTACCTACGATTTTTCTTAATAGTATTTTTTCACCAATAAAGTTCTTTGGTTCTCTTGGCGCGGCGATCCATTTGCCATACTTAATCCAGTTATTATTCGACCAAAGAATTTGATACCTCCCTATATGTTTTCCATCATAGAGTGGTGACCAATTCTCATCTTCTCGTCTCAACGAAGTAAATGGTTTTTCATCTCTAACTTTAGCGGTTTGTGGCGGATTTCCTTTCCCAACCTCATAAGCCTTTACTCCCGAATACATTTCCGCAATCGAATTTATCTTTAACGCATGATTGTCAATCACATCTAAAAGTTTTGCTTTATTGCTGTCTAAGCGTACATTAAAATTATCTTGTTGATACCACAATTCAGTTGGGATTGTAAATTCTCTTTCGGGGTTTTCTAATAAATTTATTTTCATCCTTTTATTAAACTGCTTAATTGTAACGCTCGATTGATGATAATTATCAATGGGACTTTCCTTTTGAGTAATTAATAAAGTAGTATCTACCACTGCTTTTGTAAAAATGTTATTCGGTAAGATCACTATTTCTTTCAATGAAGAATTCGTTAATAGGAAATCACGCAATGATTTTGTGAAACCAAGATTGAGATACGTATCTGGAATTATATAACCAAGCATTCCTCTTGTCTTAAGTTGATTAAGTGCTTTCTCAGTAAATAAAATATAACTTTCGCCACCTAAAGAAAACGATTTATAATTCTGTTTAAAGTAGCTTAATGTAGTGTCGCATAATTTAGCTCCATATGGCGGGTTTCCAACAATTGCATCAAAGCCACCTTTACACATCACTTCCGGAAAAGCATCTTCAAAATTCATCGGCTTCAGTTTTAGTTCATCCACCTCTTGTAAAGACGAGGCATGCCTCGTCTCTACAGAATTAAATAGATTGGATTCGAGAATATCTGTACCTATCAAAGAATTTCCGCACACAATATTATTATTCAAATTCGGCAGCAACTGCTCTTTGAACATCACCCATGTATCTTGTGCTGTTGCCGTGGTTTCATCTTCCAACAACTTTAAATAAAGAGAAAGTTGAGTTACCTCTACCGCTTGATGATCTAAATCCACTCCGTAGATATTATTGGTAAGAATCTTTTGTTTTTGTTTTAACGAAAGAACCCATTTGCCGTCTTGAAAATAACATCCGTCTTTCTTTGCTTGTTCCGGATTATCTTGATACCATTTTCTATGATGCTCTAAAAGACGATCAAACACAGTGATCAAAAAAGAACCGCTTCCGCAGGAAATATCTGCAAACCTTAAACCCGATATTTCTTTTGGAGTTTTTCCTTCTATCAATTTTCCTACTGTATTATCAACTATGTAATTAACTATATACTGAGGAGTGTAATAAACACCGCCGGCTTTTCTAACTTCCGGTTTCTCTTCAATTCTAACACGTTTATCAGTTGCAATTACAACTTTACCAAGAAATCTTTCGTAGATAGAGCCAAGAATGTGAATTGGTATAATATCAAAGTTATAAGGCGAGTTAAGATGAGCAAGTCCTTCACAAATTAAAGAAAATGTTTTGTCGTCAGGTTCAATAAGGTTATCGCTATCAATGGAGTGCTTCTTGAAAACAACTCCGTTATACTTTGCATCTAATTTTCTGGATGCGATCTTAAAATCTTTCCATGCAGTTTTAGAATTTGCAAACTCGCTAACGTAATGATCCGGTTCAATTTGTTTGTCTTCCAAAAATCTAATGAACACCAAGCGGTCAATCATTCTTTGCGTCATTTCAGTCAGCGGTTCACTCTCTAAGTGAGGATTAGCTTTCTTAAATGCTTTAGCAAGTGAATCTCTTATCTCATCAAGTTCCTCTAAAAATGCTTCATCTATTGATTGATAAATTCCTCTGTGAGTCCCTTTCTGAATAGCTTTACCTTTTGGTTTAGGTAAACTTTCTGCAAACTTTTCTAAAGAATTATTTGCAACTGCTTCTCTGCTTAATAGCCAATAGATTTCAGAAAATTTCTCTTCGTTCAAAAAATCCGAATAGTGATATTGTTTTACTTTGTAATTAAGAATGGAAGAAATATCCGGTTTGATTCTGCAATCAAGAATGTGAATCTCTTCAAAATCGGTAAGAAAAGTTATTTGTGTTCCGGCGTTCCAGCCATAACGGATGCTTTGAAAATAATTATCTGCATTAGAAAGATTTCTGGAAGGTTTCTTTGCTTCAACGTAAAACTTAACATCTCTAAAGTTAGGAGCTAAATGGAATGCATAATCAGCTCTCTTCTGTTGTTTACCAACATAAACACCCTTCTCAATTTTAACTTCCTGTTCATACGGATTCTTTTGTTCATCGTGATAAACGTCCCACCCTAAAGCATAAAAGAATTTATCAATAAAATCTTTTCTAACATCTGCTTCGGAATAATCTGGAGAAAGGAATTTGGATTCATTGGCTATGAAATCTTTAACAAGGTTAGAAACGTTTTGAAAAGCCATCTGTTGGTTAGTCAAGTTTCCCTCAATAAATGCAGTAAGAAAATAATAAAAAAATTTGTTAAATGATTTTATTGCTCACCTTACGCAAGAGTGTGTTGCATAACTCATTCTTCGTGCAACTTCGATCCTTCTTCGTGTAACTTCGTGTAACAAAAAATGCTTTCACGAAGAACCACGAAGGTTTTTTCACGAAGGGACACGAAGTAAATCTGAATTTTAGTTCTGCAACAAGCACGCAAGTCAAGGATTTTCCCGAGTATTGCTTTGTGTCCATGAGTGTTTGAATAGATTCCCTCTAAAAGCATGCGGGAATGACGCCGCAAGCGGCGGGGAATTCAACCCGAGGAGATTAAATCCTTTTACAAAATCAATGCCTTTGGTGGCGAAATCTAACATATCTTGAAGATAGACTGTATAATCCCTTCTACCATTCATACTGGGATTGCTTTATTGAGAATTGAGCTTCTGAGGCGTGGGCGAACACTATCCTTCATTACGAGGTCAACTTTAATACCAATTCTATCTGAAAGAAAATTTTCCAATTCAATGAACTGAATCAAGGTCGGAGTTTTAGAAAAAATTACAAGCAAATCTAAATCGCTATTTGGTTTCTGCTCTTTTCTAATGTATGAGCCAAATATTTCTAAAGTTTTAACGTTATATTCTTTTTGCAAAGTCGGCAGCAGTGAACGAATGATTAGCAATATTTGGTTTAAGCTTTTTTTCATAAATATAATAGATTCCCTTTTTTTGTAACTATAATCTATGAGCTCACTCTAAAAAGGTATTTTTAGTATTTGTCATTGCGAGCGGAGCGAAGCAATCTTCAGAATTTAGTTCAAAAACAATAGATTGCTTCGTCGCTTCGCTCCTCGCAATGACAGAAATAACCTTTTTATAGTAGACTCATCTATAAAAAAGGAATTACCTAATTCAACTTATTTTGAAGTGAGTGTAAATAGAGTATCGTTACAAATCCGTTTTCTTTTGCCCTCTTTAGAGAATAGTTCTTGACGGCAATTAACCTCACAAATGATATTTCAATAACATCATTTTTATATTATTTTAGAAACGGATTTCCATCAACTAATCTTAGGAAATTATTTATGGCACTTCTAAAAGCTCGCAGATCGAATGAATTAAAACCTGAAGATTTAAAATGGACTTGCGATGCAGATGTTTTTGATTTCGAAAACACAAAAAATGTAAGACCGATAGAAGGAATTGTTGGACAAGAACGCGCGTTGAAAGCATTACGTCTCGGTGTTGAATTAAAAAGTCCCGGTTATAATATTTTTATTACAGGTCTCTCGGGTACCGGAAAATTTACCGCGATCAAACAGATGCTGGAATCAATTACTCCGGATTGTTCCAGTCTTAACGATTACGCATATGTAAATAATTTTAAGGATGAAGACAGACCGATGCTGCTTCGCTTTCCAGCCGGACAAGCGAACAAATTCAAAACGGATTTATCGCGGGCAATTAAATTTTTACAGGAAAAAATTCCTCAGATACTTGCGGCGGAACCATTTGTTAAACAGAAAAAACGGGTTTTTGCAGAGTACGGAAAAATACAGCAGAAGATGATGGGTGCATTTGAAGAAAAACTTAAAAAAGACAACTTCACTCTCGGACAGGTAAAAGTTGGTGAACTTGTTCGTCCGGAAATTATTCCTGTTATTGATAAACAACAGGTATTTGTTAATCAACTCGATGAACTAATTCATTCTAATAAAATCACTCAACAAAAAGCGGAAGAGATTGTAACAAAATATTCGTCCTATCAGGATGAACTTCAAAGAGTTTTTAGAGAGAGTCTGAAACTAACACAGAATTATCAAGAAAAAGTTATGAAGATTGAGGGGGAGTTTGTTAATGAATTTATTGCACTAACGCTCGATGAACTGAAGAAAAAATATAAAATGCATTCGGTCAGAGAATATTTAAGCCAGGTTCACGAAAGCATTCTGTTAAATCTAGAAGTATTCAAGGGACAGAAGCCCGCGCGGGTAGAGGCTGATGGTGGAATTATAATTGACTACTTGAAAGAATATGAACTCAATATCATACTCGATAACTCTCGCACGAAAAAATGTCCGGTTATTGTTGAGACATCACCAACCTACAACAATCTCTTTGGCACAATTGAAAAATACAGCGACGGAAAAGGGGGATGGTACGCAGACTTCACAAAGATAAAAGCCGGTTCTCTGCTGCGTGCAAACGGAGGATATATTATAATCAACGCAATTGATGCCTTCGGCGAACCGGGTGTGTGGAAAACCTTAAAGCGTGTTTTGCTCTTCGGTCAATTGGAGATTCAAGATGTTGCTAACCTTTATCAATTATCTCCAAGCATATTAAAACCGGAACCGATTGACGTTGACACAAAAGTCATATTGATTGGAAACAGTTACATCTATTCGATCCTCTCTTCATATGAAGAGGACTTTAATAAAATTTTCAAGGTTAAAGCCGATTTCGATTATGAAATGAAACGAACCGATTCAACAATGACAGAATACGCTAAGCTAATTAAGAAATTGATTGAAACGGAGAAACTTTTAGAATTTGACAAATCCGCAATTGCAAGAATTATAGAATACGGCGCCCGTTATGCGGGAGAAAAAAACAAACTAACAACTCGGTTTGCATATATTGCCGATCTTGTCCGCGAAGCATGTTTTTGGGCACGTGATAACAAACATAAAATGGTTATGAGTAATCATGTTGATGATGCTTTCAATTCGTCAAAAGAACGGCATGGACTTTATGAATCGAAACTATCTGAAATGATAAATGACGGAACTATTCTAATTGATACCGAAGGCGCACGTGTGGGAACGATTAATGGTCTTGCGGTTTACGAGAGCGGTAAATATGCATTTGGTAAACCAACACGAATCACTGCTTCGGTTGCACTTGGCAATGGAAATATAATTAACGTCGAGCGCGAATCCGGATTGAGCGGCAACACTCATAATAAAGGTGTACTAATAATTTCGGGTTACTTTAGAGAAACTTTCGGTTCACGCATACCACTTTCATTTACTGCCAGTTTAGTCTTTGAACAGGGTTACGGAATGATTGACGGTGACAGTGCATCAATTACAGAAATTTGTGCACTACTCTCGGCACTTTCAAATATTCCAATCAAACAATCTTTTGCCATTACGGGATCCGTGAATCAAAAGGGAGAGATTCAGCCTATCGGCGGAGTGAACGAAAAGATCGAAGGGTTTTTTGATGCTTGCAAATTGAAAGGATTGACAGGCGAACAAGGAGTAATAATTCCCGTGCAGAACGTGAAAGACTTAATGCTGAAAGACGAGATTGTTGATGCGGTGAAAAAAAATAAATTTCATTTGCATGCTGTAAGTAAAGTTGAAGAAGCGGCTGAGATATTAACCGGAGTTCGCGCCGGAAAAAAATTGAAGAATAGAAAGTACGAGCCAAATACTCTCTTTGGAGAAGTTGAAAAAGAACTAACAGTGATGAGAAAACGGCTAAAGCCGCCGGCATCCAAAAAGAATAGCATCAAAGAGAAAAAAACAAAAAAGAGTAAACCAAAAAGAATAAAACGGAAAAGGTAATGCCAAATTTTGCAAAGACTAAAATACTTGCCACAATCGGACCGGCAACAGATTCAAAAGAAAAACTAGAAGCATTGATTAATGCGGGATGTAATGCGTTCAGACTTAATTTCTCTCACGGTAATTTTGATTACTTCGAAAAAGTATTTCATTCTATAAATGATCTTTGTATCTCCAAATCTCTCCCTATTCCAATTCTTATCGATCTGCAAGGACCCAAAATTAGAATCGGAGAGCTTGAGAAACCGGAGATAGAATTAATTAATGGAAATCAAATTGAGATAACAATCGAAAAAGTGGTTGGTACAGCACAAAAAATTTCTACTTCATATTCACTTCTACCTGTTGATGCGGAAGTTGGAGATAGAATATTGATAGACGATGGCTTAATCAATTTGAAAGTCATCTCTAAAAGTAAAAACTCCGTTATGTGCGAAGTAGTTGACGGTGGAATGCTAAAGCCGAGAAAAGGAATGAATCTTCCCGGAATGAAACTTAGCACTCCATCTGTTACCGAAACAGATCTACTCAATCTTGAGTTTGCATTAAAGCATCGTGCAGATTTTATCGCGCTCTCATTTGTTCGAAATGCTGGTGATATTATTCAACTAAGAAAATGGTTGAAAGAACGGGGTTACGATAAACCCATAATAGCAAAGATTGAAAAGCAGGAAGCTGTTTCTAATTTTGAGAGTATCCTTAATGCATCGGATGGAATTATGATAGCCCGCGGCGATCTTGGTGTCGAGTTAAAACCTTACGATGTTCCAATCATTCAAAAAAGAATTATTAAAAGATGTAATGAATTGGGAAAACTTGTAATCACAGCTACACAAATGTTAGAATCAATGGTAAACAATCCCGTTCCCACACGCGCGGAAGCTTCCGATGTGGCAAATGCAGTTTGGGACGGTACCGATGTTGTAATGTTAAGCGCCGAAACTTCAGTTGGTAAATTTCCTGCGCAAGCTGTAAAGCTAATGCAGGAAATTATTCTCAACGCAGAACGCGCATATGAATTTGATAGAGAAATTAATTTTGCCAAACCGGAATTCATAGAAGAAAATTTATTCGATTCCATGAACAAAGGAATCTGCTCCATAAGCAAACAGATAAACGCAAAAGCTATAGTTGCATTTACGGCTAAAGGAAACACACCATACAGTCTTTCGAAGTTTAGACCGCAAGCAATGATAATAGCTGTTTCCGATAGCTTCGATACTATGAACAAACTCTCACTCAAATGGGGAGTACTTTCTCTGTATTGCGAAGATATCAGCGATAGGCACATTGCTGCAGAAATTGTTCGTAAACAAATTCTCGATGATAAAATTGTTGAACCCGGGGATTTGATAATTTTTACAGAAGGCGGATTAAAAATTAAAAATACACGCGAGAACTGGGTACGCTTTGAAGTATTGTGATAGATTACTTTTGAGTCACTCTAATAAGGTCGTTTCTGTTATTGTAAGAAATGTTCAGAAGAAATTGAGATTGTTGCAAAAGTCTTTTTCTTATCCCATAGGGATCACTATGTGAGTGTTGCTTTGTGAACTTAGTGTCTAAGTGGTTTTCTTTTCTCCATTGCGCCTTAGTTATTTTACCACTCAGACACTAAGGTTCACATAGACTTTTGAGACATCTCTGGTCGAAATAGCGAAACATATTGTTCAGAAGTCGAATATGTCATTCTGAGCGAGTTTACGAGCGAAGAATCTCACACTTAAATTTAGAATTAGTGCGATTAGTAGCATAGAGATTCTTCATTTCTCCGGCTAATGCCGGATTCATTCAGAATGACAAGTTGAAATTTTATGAGTGAACAAATTGAAAAATATCATCTTGCAAAATGGTGGAAAGAAGCCAACAATGGAAAATTGCTCTGCACTCTTTGTCCACGCTACTGTACAATTGGTGAAGGGCAAGCAGGATTCTGTTACATCCGCCAAAACATTGATGGCAAACTATATTCAATCGGTTATGGAAGACCAACAGGTTTTGCAATTGACCCAATCGAGAAGAAGCCGCTAAATCATTTTCTACCCGGTACCGAAATATTAAGTTTTGGAACTGCAGGATGCAATCTCGGCTGCAAGTTTTGTCAAAACTGGTCAACAAGCAAAGCAAAGATTGATAACGTTCGTTCCCTTGATGCCTCACCCGAAGATGTTATTCATCTTGCAAAGAAACATAGAACGCCATCAATTGGCTTTACCTATAATGACCCTGTAATCTTTGGTGAATATGTTATTGATATCTCTAAACTCGCGCGAGAGGAAGGAATTAAATCCGTAATGGTAACCGCAGGTTATATTGATAAGGATGCCCGGAAAGAAATTTACGAATATATTGATGCTGCCAATGTTGATCTTAAAGCTTTCACCGAAAATTTTTATGCTAAACTTACTTCATCTCATCTTGCCGATGTTTTGGACACACTTGTTTGGCTGAAAAGAGAAACTGATGTTTGGTTTGAGATCACCACGTTATTAATCCCGGATGAAAATGATTCCGAAGAAGAGATCAAACAAATGTGTGAATGGATTCTTCAAAATCTTGGTGATGATATTCCGCTTCACTTCACTGCGTTCCATCCCGATTTTAAAATGACCGATAAATCCCCGACCTCAGGTTTAACGCTAACAAACGCCCGCCAAATTGCGCTCAATCTGGGAATAAAATATTGTTATGTTGGAAATGTACACGATTCTGTTGGACAAAATACATATTGCCCCAAATGTAATAAAACTCTCATTACACGTGATTGGCATTCGGTTTTGAGCAATAGGTTAGTTGGAAATAATTGTCCCTTTTGCGGTACAAGAATTTCCGGATTTTTTTTATAAAACTAATTTGTATAATGATTGTAAATTTATATATTAATAACAGTCATAATCAGTCGATTATGATAATAAGTCAACTTACGCAAGCTGTCATTCTGAACGGAACGAAGTGGAGTGAAGAATCTCGGAATCGAGCAAAAAAGAAGTTTTTAGATTCTTCTCCCGATAATCCACCGAAGGCGGAGGAGTCAGAATGGGTATAATAGTCAAAAAGTGTTGCTAAAATTACAGTAACCTATTATATCACAAATAATTACAAGGAGTAAACTTAAAACAAATGAGTTTCTGAATTATCTTTCATTTAATTTTTAGTTTTACTCCTTGCTTTTTCGTGGCGTCTTTATTTTATAACATATAATTTTTTAATGCAACCACACAAAATATAATCATTAAAATAATGAAGATGACTTTCATCCTTATAACATGCTGTTAAAAGCAATGCGGAAAAACAACTTGAGAAAAACACTACAATACTTTTTAAGTTGTTGAATAAATTATGATAGCTGTATAACAACTAAAATTGTTTTTGTAGTAATATTCAATGTTAAAACAGCAACACAAAATGACTATTATACCCAGAATGACAAATAATAATGTTTTTGCGTAACATCAATAATTAATTAAACTCAGCCAGGAGTTAATTATGAAAAAATTATTTACATCACTCGTCTTCAGTATGTTTATTCTTCTAGTCTCAATTTCATGTTCTGAAAATTCAGAGCAGCCAAGTTCACCATCAAATTCCAGCTCTTTGGCATTATCCAAAGACAGTGAAACGACAACAAGCGCTAATGGTAAACTTGGTATTGTAGGTAAATTATTCGATAGCAAGGAAGCAGACACAATTTTTGGGAAAGTGACTGAATCTCTTACAATTAGTGTAGATGATTTGAACGCGGCTTTGGATAAGGGAAATAATTATATCTTAATCACGATGAAAAATAAGCAAGTTGTCCTCCGCAATGAAAGTAAACAGTATCTTTCTAATGAACGTGTAGAACTTGGGAAAAATGAAACATTGTACATTTATAGTAAAAGCATGATAAAAGAATTATTAAAGGCAAAGAAATCATCATTAAGCTTGGCAAAGAGCACCGCTGCTGAAGTAGCTGTGGAATTACGAGATGGGGTTTTAACATTAACTTATGCTGATGCAACGCTTGAGCTTGCATTACCTTGTCCACCAACGTGTGCTAATTAAAAATAATGTCTACAATTACGTTATCTGAATTTCTAGTCTATTTCAGTATTCTCGTATGGTTGATACCACCTTTTAGGCAATTAGGAAAAGATAAATTTTATTTTTTTTTAATTCTCGCTATAATGGATCCTATTGCGTTAATCTACTTGGAAATTTTTAAACATACGATTTCCTTTAACTACTACATCTTAGGAATATATACATTATTAGCTAGCATTTTATGGAAAAAGAATTCAAGTAAGTTTAATTATTCGATTATCTTCGTTGGTTTGTGTCTAACACTATTATTATTAGTCCTTAACTTCAACATTAAAGAGAATTTAATTGTAGCATTACTAATTCAACTTGTCATTTTAATAATATTACTCAAAACATTTATTGTTGATTATGCTGTATACTCAAGATTTAACATATTCTATCTAATCCTGGTGTTCTATATACTAACATCTATTTCGAAATTTTCCATCGTTTTAATAGGTTTAGCTGATGCAACTGCTTTTTTTCATATTACAACAATTGCCCAAATCATCTTTGGATTCTACTTTTCGATCTACAGAGAAGATAAAACCGGAAACGCTGTTTAGTATAGAGAATCCAATTTTATTCTCTATTCTTGCGTTGACTTTTATCCTTGTGATAACGTTTATCTATTACCGCTATGTAATTATTCCGATGAAGAAGAAACATCTTGAAGAAGAGAAAAATATCCGCCTCGAGCAAGCTGAATTGATGGCTCTATTTGCAGAGCTCTCGCCCGATCCTATTTTTAGATTTGACATCGAGGGGAAAATTATTCTGGCAAACAACTCGGCACATAAGATTTTCCCTCACAAAAGACTTGTCGGAGAACAATCAAAAACAATCCTTCCATTTCTTAACAGCTATGATATTAAAGAGATCATAGGACATGAAAAAGTAATCAGTTTTACAACTCCTTTGGATAATAAATACTTTCAATTCATCATCGATGGAGTTAAGAAATTCAATGTCTGTCAGGTATATGGTCGTGATATAACTGAATTGAAAAATACCGAGAGAGATCTTAAAGAAGCTTTGATCAGGGCGGAAGATGCAAAACGATTGAAGGAATTTTTTCTTGCACAGATTTCTCACGAAATTCGTTCTCCGTTAAATGTTATAGTTGGCTATTCCGATTTATTGGCAGATGAGTTACGAGATGAGAAAAAACCGGAATTTGGGAACATCCTCCGCTCGATGAAAAATAACAGCAAACGTTTATACAGGACTTTCGATTTATTACTCAACATGTCGCAACTTCAAACAGGTAAGTATGATGCCCGCTTTGAAAAAGTTGATCTCTACTCGCTGTTAAAAACTCTGCAAAATGAATTTGCTTCTATGGCTGAGGAGAAAAACCTCAGCTTAGAACTAACAAGTTCAATTACCGAAGAGGACACCGTCATTGTTGATCATTATTCCTTAGCTCAAATCTTTATCAACCTACTAGATAACGCCATTAAGTACACAGACAAAGGTTGGATTAAAATCAACATCTATCGTGAGGGTTCAAACTATTGTGTGGATGTTTCTGATTCCGGGAAAGGAATGTCGAAAGAATATATCGAAAAACTATTTGTTCCTTTTACTCAGGAAGAGACGGGATACACCAGACGATATGAAGGCACCGGTTTAGGACTAGCGATGATTAAGAGTTTTTTGGATGTTAACAAAGCTAAAATTAAAATCAGAAGTGAAATAAATCACGGATCAACATTCACAGTAGTTTTAAGTGGAGATAAAAAATGGGGAATCTAACAGAAGCAAAACCCAAACTCCTAATTACAGAAGATGATTTTGAGAATCAGAAGTTTCTTCAACTTTTTCTCAACCGCTACTTTACGGTTGATATCTGCGATTCCTCACTTACTTTTTATGAGTTATTAAGTAACGAAAAGTATGATATCATCTTGATGGATATTTCTATTAAAGGGGAAAAAAATGGCTTGGTATTAACAAAGGAATTGAAGAACAATCCGAATTACTCCACTATTCCGATAATTTGCTATACGGCTCATGCATTCAATAAAGATAGGATTAACGCTCTTGAAGCAGGCTGTGATATATATTTGAGCAAGCCTACAGATATTCATACTCTCCTAAATACGCTTTTCGATTTACTAAGCGTGAAAGGAAAATTCTTGATGGGATCAAACAGTTCTCAGAGTTTTGCTACAACATAACAAAAAGAGAAACTGTTCCAAGAGACTTTGTGAACCTTGGTGTTCTTAGTGTCTTAGTGGTGCATGATTTGTTTTTAATTCAGAACCAAAAGATAATTACCACGAAGTCACTAAGTTCACCAAGAAACACTCACATAGTGATCCCTACGGGATAAGAAATATTTACTTCTGAGACAGCCTCTCCATTGTAGCTAACAAAAACCCTCTATCAATATCTGTAATAATCAGCTTTGTAAGGACCTTCGACTTTAACGCCAATATACTTAGCTTGTTTCTCACTTAGTAGATCTAACTCAACACCTATTTTTTCCAGATGCAATCTTGCAACTTGTTCATCCAAATGTTTTGGAAGCATATAAACTTTCTTTTCATATTTGTCTGTATTATTCCAGAGTTCGAGCTGTGCGAGAACCTGATTTGTAAATGAATTTGACATAACAAAAGAAGGATGACCGGTTGCACATCCAAGATTTACTAATCTTCCCTCTGCAAGTACAATAACATCCTTTCCATCAATCGTGTATTTATCCACTTGCGGTTTGATTGTATCTTTTGTGTGTCCATAATTTTCGTTCAGCCATGCCATGTCAATTTCATTATCGAAGTGACCGATATTACAGACAACAGTTTTATCTTTCATTAAACGGAAATGTTCTTCCGTGATGATATCAACATTACCTGTAGCGGTGACAACTAATTGAGCACGGGGAATTGCATCTTTTATTTTTTTAACTTCATATCCATCCATAGCGGCTTGCAATGCACAGATAGGGTCGATCTCGGAAACAATGACACGAACGCCCGCGCTTCTTAATGATTGAGCCGAACCTTTACCAACATCGCCATACCCTGCAACAACAGCAACTTTACCAGCCATCATAAGATCGGTTGCTCTGCGGATTGCGTCAACCAAAGATTCACGGCAGCCATATTTATTATCAAATTTGGATTTTGTAACGGAGTCGTTTACGTTGATTGCGGGAATTGGAAGCGTTCCTTTTTCAACTCTCTCATATAAACGGTGAACACCGGTTGTGGTTTCTTCAGAAATCCCTTTTATGCCGCCGACTAATTCCGGGAATTTATCTAAAACCATATTGGTCAAATCTCCACCGTCATCTAATATCATATTTAACGGTCTGCTATTATCACCAAAGAATAATGTCTGTTCAATACACCAATCGAATTCCTTGAGGTTCATACCTTTCCAGGCAAAAACAGGAATTCCCGCAGCGGCGATAGCAGCGGCGGCATGATCTTGTGTTGAAAAAATATTGCATGATGACCACCGGACTTCTGCACCTAACTCAATTAATGTTTCAATTAGCACTGCTGTTTGAATTGTCATGTGAAGACAGCCGGCAATCCTGGCATTCTTTAACGGTTTTATTTTACCATATTCTTTTCTTAAAGACATTAAACCGGGCATCTCAGCTTCAGCCAATTGAATTTCTTTTCTGCCCCATTCGGCGAGTGAAATATCTTTTACTTTATAATCAATAGATTTCGTTTCAACTGCTTGACTCATTTTACTTCCCTTTTTTATTATAAATATTTTTTAAACGTAGCAACTAAATCCAATTGTTCCCAGGTGAAATCTTTATCGTTGCGTCCGAAATGACCATATGCAGAAGTCTTTTGATAAATTGGTCTGCGTAGTTTGAGTCGCTCAATTATTCCGCGGGGTGTCAAATCAACTTCTTTCTTTATCATATCGGCAATTTTTTTATCTGTGATTTTTCCCGTTCCTTTTGTGTTAACAAATATTGAAACCGGTTCTGCAACACCAATTGCATAAGCAACCTGAACAAGGCACTCTTTAGCGAGACGAGCGGCAACAACATTCTTCGCAATGTGTCGCGCTGCATATGTTGCGCTGCGATCAACTTTGGAAGGATCTTTCCCGGAGAATGCGCCTCCGCCATGAGGAGCCCATCCGCCATATGTATCAACAATAATTTTTCTCCCGGTCAATCCGCTATCGCCGTGAGGACCGCCAATTTCAAATCTTCCGGTTGGATTTACAAAATATTTTGTCTTGCTGTCTAAATATTTTTCCGGAATGACGTTTTTGATAACATGTTTAATAACATCTGCTTTAATTTTTTTCTGGCTAACATCTCCATCATGCTGTGTTGAAATAACAACAGCATCAACACGCAGAGGTTTGTGGTTATCATCGTACTCGATTGTTACTTGCGATTTTGAATCAGGTCTTAAATATGGCATCAATTTCAAATTCTTTTTACGAATGTCTGCAAGACGTTTCATCAGTTTGTGAGCATAAACAATTGGCATAGGCATGTATTCCGGTGTTTGATCGCATGCAAAACCAAACATAATTCCTTGATCGCCCGCACCGCCGTTATCAACGCCCATTGCTATATCAGGCGATTGAGAATGAATTGCATTTAAGATACCGCAGGAGTCAGCATCAAATTTATATTCAGCTTTTGTATAACCGATTTTACGAATTGTTGTGCGAACTACTTCTTGAACATCAATGTATGCGGTGGTTGTAACTTCGCCGCCAACAACAACAAGTCCCGTTGTAACAAAAGTTTCACATGCTACACGAGCTTTGGGATCCTTTAAAAAGATTGCATCCAATACACCGTCAGAAATCGCATCGCAAACTTTATCCGGATGCCCTTCCGAAACAGATTCTGATGTGAATAGGTAAGACATTTATTCCTCTATTTTGTTTTAGTTAAATTCTATCTCGGATGAATCGCCGGTATTCATCTTCTTATAATTACTGTTTACAACTGCGTTGCTTCCAATTATCGAGTCTTCTAAGATTACTCTTCCTATCTTAGCACCGGAACTGATGATCGAGTTACGAATTATTGCGTCGCTAACTTCACAATTTTCTGAAATCGTTGTAAATGGACCGATTACAGAATTTTTAACTACAGCACTATCGGCAATAAACACCGGATCATTAATAACAACATTATCCACCATTCGATTCGTTCCACGTTTTGTCAGTAAAAATTGATTTGTTGAAAGAAGCGTTTCCGGTTTTCCGCAATCGTACCATCCATCAACTTGAAATGTTGTAATTGTTTCCCCCTTCTCAATCATTATTTGCAGAGCATCAGTTAACTGGTATTCGCCGCGCGTTTTGATATCCTTCGTAAAAAGTTCGCTTAATGATTCGACCAATAAATTCGTATTGGCGATATAATACAAACCTACAAGTGCAAGTTTGGAGATCAACTCTTTCGGTTTTTCAACCAGCTTAATTATTTTTTCTCCATCACAAACTGCAACGCCAAATCGAGATGGATCTTCAACTGTTTTAACACCAAGAGAACTTACCTTACCTGAAAGAACGGATTTTAAATCGACATCAAATATTGTATCGCCGAGAATAATGAAAATGTCTTCGTGATCAAATGTTGGAACCGCAATCTGAATTGCATGACCAAGTCCAAGCATCTCTTCTTGTTGAA
Organism: uncultured Melioribacter sp.; assembly: GCA_964449775.1. Taxonomy (GTDB): domain Bacteria; phylum Bacteroidota; class Ignavibacteria; order Ignavibacteriales; family Melioribacteraceae; genus Fen-1258. The sequence goes on from CAYVBQ010000001.1 coordinate 97,391, forward strand.
TGAAATCAGCTTTGAGAGCGGGATAATTGCTTTCAACATATTCAACTATCTGTTCACCAAGATAACCGGTAATAAAAGTTGCCTTGTTAATTTTTTCTTCAAGCAACTTCTCAATGATATGACCGAGAATTGGTTTGCCGCCTACATTGAGTAAAACTTTAGGAAGTGAATACGTATGTGGTTTTAATCTTGTTCCAAATCCTGCCGCAGGAATGATTGCTCTCAAAATTTTCCCTCTCTATTGAAATAACGGGTGTTAATTTAATTAATAGGTCGGCGTTTATCAAACATGTTGATTAAGAGTTTTTGTTTGATGAAATTTGAGAAGAATAATCGCGGTCTAAAATGAAAATTGTAAACAGAATTACTAAACTTTTCGGAATTAAATATCCTATCATTCAAGCCGGAATGGTTTGGGTTAGCGGATGGAAACTTGCGTCCGCTGTTTCTAACAATGGAGGATTAGGTTTGATTGGTGCCGGTTCTATGAAACCCGATCTATTACGTGAACATTTACAAAAATGTAAAGCCGCAACAGATAAACCATTTGGTGTAAATATTCCATTGCTTCGTGGTGATGCAGCAGATCTAATCAAAGTTGTTATAGAAGAGAACGTGAAAATTGTTTTTTCATCCGCCGGTCATCCCGGAAAGTTTATTGATGTGTTGAAAAAAAATAATGTGGTAGTTGTTCATGTTGTCCCATCAGTTAAATTTGCTCTCAAAGCAGAAAGTGTTGGTTGTGACGCGGTGGTCGGAGAAGGGGTTGAAGCCGGCGGGCATAACGGTGCCGATGAGATAACCACTTTCTGTTTGATTCCGCAGCTTGTTGATGTATTAAGAATACCCGTCATAGCTGCCGGAGGAATTGCCGACGGTCGCGGTATTCTTGCAGCTCTTGCACTTGGTGCCGAAGGCGTACAAATCGGGACACGTTTTGCCGCAACGGAAGAATCTTCTGCTCATCCTAATTACAAAAAGAAAATTGTTGAGGCAAAGGATAACGATACTATACTTGTTCTTAAAAAGATCGGCGCCGCGAGAATGATAAAAAATGAGTTCAGCGCAGAAGTTCATAGAGCAGAATTAAACGGAGCTGATGAAGAGATGCTGGAACAATTGCTCGGCGAGAAACGGGAACGGCTTGGAATTTTTGAAGGCGATGAACAAAACGGTATGATGGAAGCCGGACAAGGCGCCGGATTGATCAAAAATATTTTGACAGTGGAAGAATTAATGAAATCTTTGATTGACGAGTTCGATAATACCGCAAGAAATTTTTAATAATTGTTTTGGAGATGTTATGAGCGAAATAATTAACTACCATTATAAGTTGGAATTCTCTGGAGGGAAAGAGATGATCTTTGATATCAATCTCGATAAAGAAACTCTTGATATTTTCGAAGAACAATACGATTTGCCTCAGTGGACAAAAAGAGGAGAGTTCGGATGTAAGAATTCAAACTGCCCTCTTTTGGATAGCGAGACATGTCATATTGCCAAAGTAGTGCACAAACAAATTCTTTCCTTTACGAATATTGTTTCTACCGAACCGGTTAATGCAACTCTAACAACAGACGAGCGCTCATTCAATAAGAGATGTTCAATTCAAACCGCAGTTGCAAGTATAACGGGAATACTAATGGCTACAAGCGGCTGTCCGGTATTCAGCAAACTGAAACCGATGGTGAGATTTCATTTGCCATTTGCTTCTTTAGAAGAAACGGAGTTCCGCGTATTTTCTATGTACTTATTAGCGCAGTATCTCCGTGGCAGAAAAAATCTTAGTCAAAATCATGGCTTGCACACTCTGAAACAACTCTATGATGAGATACAAGAAATTAATCTGCTTGCGGCACATAAAATTCAAGAGATCGAAAGAAGCGATGCAACTATTAACGGATTGGTAATTCTCTATTCGTTCGGTCAATTCGTAACGTTCGATTTGGAAGAAAATGATTTGACTGGTCTGGAAAACTTATTTAAGGATTGGCTTCTTTAATTTGTATCCTATTCGAAAGATATTAACTTTGCGCTGTAAAAATCCTCTCCGCTTCTGCGGGGAAGGGTGTCGTCTATTTTAAAGACACCAACCACTTAAAGGTGTCTCATAAGTAAAAACTGCTAAGTGCTTCTTGGAGTCTTAGTGACTTTGTGGCGATAAATAAATTAGTTGTTTACTTAAAAACCAAATATTGCCACAAAGACACAAGGGCACAAAGTCATCACAAAGGACAGAATTGTTTTTATGAAATCCACAGCAGAAATTTTAATAGACTCGCTTCAATCATTAGCTGAATTAAAAGAAAAAATTATTGTCACTTCACCGCGCGGAAAGATTTACGCTTCTCCGTTTTCAGGTTCGTCCAAATCTCTTTTCATTAAATCAATTTCCAGAAAAGAGAAACAGATTGTTCTTCTCTGTTCCACTGTGCAATCTGTGAATGAAACAAAAGTTGAGTTGAGCATTCTAGACCTGGAAGAAATAGTAATTGCTGCGGATGATCTCTCTGTTGAAACTTTGCAGGAAAGATTAACCGATATCAACAAGCGCGAACGATTCATACTCATTTCCACGTACGATCTGATAAAACTAAAGTTACCGTCAAAAAAATCAATTGATAATAATACAACCAGAATTGAGATCGGCGGCAACTTAACTTATGATGATCTCATCGAATACTTTAATACTATTAATTATGACCGGGTTAAATATGTTGATAGTCCCGGCGATTTCGCAGTGCGCGGTTCCATAATTGATTTCTGGTCTTACAGCGAAAAGCAACCATGCCGGCTGGAATATGACGGCGACTTTCTTGAATCAATACGTCACTTCGATTTCGAGACACAACGGTCACTCGATAAAATTACATCAGTTACTGTTGCTGCCTCAATTCTAACAGAGGAAGAAAATGCTTCAGATATATTCGATTACCTGGATAACCCGCTTGTTATTGCAGCTGACTATGAACTACAAAATTTATTCACAGAGAAAACTTTAATTCCGGAACGAACAATCGAAGAAGAAATTGATGATGATCTGAAAGACGAACTTTATGAAACGGGTGAGTGGGAGGAAAGAAGGAAGGAAAGAAGAAAAGAAGGAAAGAAGGAAGGAAGTGAAGAAGAAAAGAAGAAAAGAAGCAAAGAAGGAATGAAAGAAGAAAAGGAAGAAAGAAGAAATGAAAATCATTCACTCGATAAAATATTTGAGAAAAATGCACGATGGCTGATTGAAGATGCAATTGGTAGGCATGACGAAAGAATCCAATTACATTTTACAGAAGCTCCGGTTATTAATTCCAATTTTGAATTGCTCTATAACTTTTTGAAAGATTACACCGGTAAAAATTTTCAAGTGATTATTGCTGTGGAAAATGAACTTCAAAAAGCCAGACTATACGATCTGCTCTCTGAATTCAAACCCGCGCATCCTGTAGTTGGAGAAGAATTAAATGAATTTTTTGAATTAAGTAAAATAAAGATTGTTGTACTTGCGGTTAAAAACGGCTTTATAGCCAAGAACAGCAGATTGGTATTATTGACCGATTACCAAATTTTTAACAAACCTTACCGCACAAAACTTTCCACTAAAGCTAAATACAAAAAATCTCGCGTTAAGGATTTTGCTTCAATCAAGAAATACGACTATGTCGTTCACGTTAATTTTGGGATCGGGCAGTATGTTGGTCTCGAAACAATCAAGATCGGTGAAGTTGAGCAGGAATCAATAAAAATCTTGTACGCTGAGGGTGGAGTTGTTTACGTTAATTTGAACTACCTCTCTCTCGTGAAAAAGTTTTCCTCTCAAGATAATGTACCGCCAAAATTAACAGTTCTTGGCGGCGGCGAGTGGAAATCAACAAAGAAAAAAGTTAAAGCAAAAATAAAAGATGCCGCACGCGAACTGATCACATTATATGCGAGAAGAAAATCTGCGCAAGGATTTTCATTCAGCGCGGATTCGATATGGCAGAAGGAACTTGAGGCGTCATTCTTTTATGAAGACACGCCGGATCAAACAAAAGTTACCGAAGAAGTCAAACGCGATATGGAAAGCGAAAATCCGATGGATCGCTTAGTTTGTGGTGACGTTGGATTCGGTAAAACGGAAATTGCTGTGCGCGCATCGTTCAAAGCGATTAACGACGGAAAACAGGTTGCGCTTCTCGTGCCGACTACCATATTAGCAGAACAGCATTACAACACATTCAGAGATAGACTCACACAATTTCCGGTGAGGGTTGAAGCGCTTTCCCGTTTTCAGAGTAAGGCAGAACAAATTGAGATTACAAAAAAACTTGAAAAAGGGGAAGTTGATTTAGTAATAGGTACACACCGTTTACTATCAAAAGATATTCTCTTTAAGGATCTGGGTTTGCTGGTAATTGATGAAGAGCATCGCTTTGGTGTGATGGCAAAAGAAAAGTTACGAGCAATTAAAACGAATGTGGACACATTAACTCTCACTGCTACGCCTATACCACGCACACTAAATCTATCGTTACTTGGCGCACGCGATCTCTCAATTATTGCAACGCCGCCGCCAAACCGGCAGTCGATCTATACCAAAGTTGATCTATTTGATATTCACAAAGTGCGCGAATGGGTGCTTAATGAAATTAAACGTAACGGACAAATTTACTTTGTTCATGATCGTGTTCAGTCAATCGAAAAGATTGCAGCATATATTCAGAAATATATTCCTGAAATAAAAATTGGTATTGCGCATGGACAAATGAAACCTTCAGCACTCGAAGACGTAATTCACAAATTTCTCAGCAAGAATTATCACATGCTTGTCTCAACAAAAATAATTGAGTCCGGGCTCGATATTCCAAACGTGAACACAATCATTGTGAACCGCGCCGATCGATTTGGTCTTGCCGAACTTCATCAATTGCGGGGAAGAGTTGGTAGAAGCGACCGGCAGGCATATGCGTATTTTCTTGTCCCTTCGTTAAATGCGATAACCAAAAAAGCAGTTAAGCGTTTGCAGGCAATTGAAGAATATACAGATGTTGGTGAAGGATTTAATTTATCAATGCGCGATCTTGAAATACGAGGAGCCGGCAATTTGCTTGGTACCGAGCAGAGCGGTTTTATTGATACGATTGGTTTCGATATGTATCTCAAACTTCTTGATGAAGCCGTCGAAGAATTGAAACAAGACGAATTCAAAGATGTCTTCAAAGATCTGCCCCGTCAACAGGAACGATCCGAACCAACAATTGATACTTTCTTCGAAATTGGAATTCCAAAATTGTATATGCCTGATCAGTCGGACAGATTGAGTTTTTATACTGCTCTTTTCTCGATGATTAAAATTGATGAGCTTGACGAGATCAAGGATGAAATGGTTGACCGTTTTGGAAAACTGCCCCCGAATATTGAACGATTAGTTCTTGCCGCAATATTAAGATTCTACTCATCTTTTGCTCTTTTTGAACGGATTATTATTCAGTCTAACAGAGTAATTATCATTCTTCCAAAGGCAGAGAGAGAAAATTTCTACCAGAACAAATTTGTTCTTCTGTTGTCCTACATCAACACTAATTACGCAAAAGAGATTAAATTTGTACAAGTCAAGGATACATTAAAGCTTGAGATGAATAATAAGTTCAATTCACCTGAAGCCGTCATGAATTTTTTGATAAAGTTTTGCAAAGAGGTAATCGAAATTATCTCGTAAATTAATCTTGTTAAATTCATTCTGGTAGGCAGCTAGAATTTATTCATAGAATGGAGGAAAGAAAAATGAGAAGATCGTTATTCAAAACGGTATTTGTATTATTTGTACTCGCTTTCATCGGAATCCAATATATAGAAGTCGAACGCACTAATCCCCCGGTAAAAAAAGATTTAGAAGCACCGATTGAGATAAAAAGCATTTTAAAAACATCTTGCTACAATTGCCATTCAAATGAAACAAAATGGCCCTGGTATAGTAAGGTTGCGCCGGTTTCCTGGCTGATTATAGATGATGTAAACGAAGCAAGGAAACATCTAAACTTTTCCGAATGGGAAACTCTTTACAGCAGAAAAAAAGATGAACTTAAAAAGGATATATGGGAAGAATTAGTTGCAGATGAGATGCCGCCGAGTAAATACATATATCTTCACCCTAGCGCATCCTTGGAAATGACACAGAAAAATATTCTGAAGAGATGGTTGCAGAACACTAATTAATAGAGTCAAGAAAAAAAATATATTAAGGGTATCTCTAATAACTTCAAAAGCTGATCTGTGAAAATCTGTTTACCCCGTGGAATAGCATTTGTGTTTTTGAAACAATTTGATTCTTAATTTATTCCACGGGGTGGATCCGTTTTATCCGTATTCTATTTTTTAAAAAATAGTTTTTAGAGATACCCTTAATGTTAGCCGTATAATATATTCTGGCAACGCACATCAACTCTTCTTAAGTTTGTGCAGAAACAATTTTTTCCCCCATAGAAATACTTACACTCATTGTGAGGTTAGATATGCTCAAGACCTATAAAATAGTTGATAGCAAGATTGCATTGGATGATAATGGCGCCGGTAATATTATGGTTTTTAATAATCCGGATGAAGCTGAGAAAAAATTTCTTGTTGAAGAATACAAACTTGATGAACACACACTAAGCTCATCATTAGATGCCGATGAACTTGCCCGTATTGAATTTGAACCCGATCATCTTGCAATGATTTTCAAAATTCCTAAAAATTATACTGCTAAAGAACCGCTTCTCTTCAGAGTTAATTCAATGGGCGCGTTTTTATTTAAGGAAAAATTGGTCGTTGTGCTCAATGACGATATTCAGCTGTTTCATGGAAAGCATTTTAACAAGGTATTGAATTTGAACGATGTGATGCTCAAGTTGATCTATACTGCTATTATTCATTTTGTTGACCACTTAAAAGTAATCAACTTGATCTCCGACGAAATCGAACGCAAGATCAGCACCGCTATGGAAAATAAATATCTGTTGAATCAGTTTACACTTGGAAAAAGTTTGGTTTATTATCAGAATGCAATTAATTCTAATGGTGCATTACTTGATAAAATCAAACTAAACGGAGCGAAAATAAATTTAACTTTGGAAGGCACTGAATTGTTAGATGATATTTTGATTGAGAACAACCAGTGTTATAAGCAGGCAGAAATCTATTCAAACATTCTTGCAAGTTTAATGGATGCAAAAGCATCAATAATTAGCAACAACCTGAATGTGTTGATGAAGACACTCAACATTATAACTGTTATGATAATGGTGCCCACATTTGTAGTAAGCGCGTTCTCGATGAACGTGCGCATCCCGCTTGAGAATCATCCATTCGCATTTATCATAATTATGAGTCTCGCGTTGATATCAGTCGCTAGCTTTTTAATTTTTTGGAGATTGAAAAAGTGGTGAGTTGCATCTGCAATTTATTATTTTGAACCAACTGAGAAATGAAAAATGTCTCAGCTAAGAATTGGAACATGCAGCTGGAAATATGATTCATGGCGTGGGCTTGTTTATTCAAACGAACCTAAGATCAATTACCTCAAGGAATATTCAAAACATTTTAACACAGTTGAGATTGATCAATGGTTTTAGTCGCTGCACGGAATAAATAAAGTAACTCTTCCCAAGCAAGATGTTGTGAACTCATACAGGATTTCTGTACCGAATGATTTCAAGTTTACAATCAAAATTCCTAACAGTATCTCGCTTACACATCTTTTCAGAACGGAAAAATCGGAGGCATCTATTCCGAATCCTCACTTTCTTTCTCATGATCTACTCGGGGAGTTTGTTAATATCCTAAAACCGATGAAAGACAGCCTGGGACCAATGATGTTCCAGTTTGAATACCTTAACAAAGAAAAAATGAAATCACAATTTGAGTTCCAAGGATTAATGCGGGAATTTGTAAAGCAGCTGCCGCATGGATTTGAGTTTGCATTCGAAATAAGAAATCCGAATTATCTGAATGAAGATTATTTCCAATTTATACGCGAGCACAAACTTGGGCATGTTTTTCTTCAAGGATATTATATGCCGTCAATTTTTGATATTCACAGAAGATTCAAAGATTACATCAAAGATTTTACGGTGATTCGTTTACACGGACCAGATCGTCACGGAATTGAAAACCGTTCCGGCGGAGAATGGAATAAAATTTTAGATCCTAAGGATGACGAACTGGAAAAAGTAGTTGAGATGATCGCCGAATTGCTGGAACGGAATGTTGATATTTATCTAAATGTGAATAATCACTACGAAGGCTCGGCGCCACTAACGATTCAAAAAATAAAAAAACTCTTGCCCGCATAATTGACTTTACGTTTATTGAGTAATATTTTTCACCTAGAATATTAGTTAAAAGAAAATGCAAACAGTAAAAAGAAAAATTAATCCTGAACGTAAACTACCCTTATTAATTGAAAAGGGTCAGGATGGCTGGTATGTCGTTGAGTGTCCGGTGTTTGAAGGATGCTATACCCAAGGTAAAACAATAGAGGAAGCGATCGGGAACATTAAAGAAGTTATTAAACTGATACTAAAAGAAAAAAATGCACAAAGAATTTTAATAAGTTATAATCCGCAAGAGATTAGTCTCCATACCATAACAATATAAGTTTATGTCAGAGCTGCCGATTCTTTCGGGAAAGGAAATTATCAAAGCGCTAGTACAGTTGGGTTATAAAGTTGTTCGACAGCGTGGAAGTCATATCCGTCTGCACTGTCCTGGAAAAAAACCAATCACCGTTCCAAATTACAAATCAATAGATCGTTCGTTACTTCACAAAATTTTACGTGATGCACAGATCAACCATGAAGAGTTTTTAAACAACTATAAATGAGATTACAATGGATCACTCACTTATCACCACAACTTTCACACTTGACGGTTACAAAGTTGTAAAACATCTTGGTGTTGTAAAAGGAATTGTTGTTCGTTCGCGATCAGTTATCGGTACGATTGGTGCCGGCTTACAAACAATATTCGGAGGTAACATTACGCTCTTCACCGAACTTTGCGAGAGAACACGCTCGGATGCTTTCGAATTAATGGTTCAACACGGACAAGCGATTGGTGCAAATGCATTACTTGGTGTTCGTTACGATGCGACAGAAGTAATGGGCGGTGTTACGGAAGTTCTATGCTACGGCACTGCGGTTATTATAGAAAAAGAAAAGTAGTATAATCGAAAAATTTCCTTGATCCGCAACGGCGGATTGCTTCGGGGTTAAAATAACGAAGGTCGAGGATTAAATACATCGACCGAGTTTTAAAAAAGCCCTTTCCTTTGGGAATGGTTAGGATGGGCTTTTATTTAAAACGTTACAGCAGAATACCTTCTAATCAGGTCTTTTCTCATAATTAAAAACTAAAATCTGGAGTATGAGAAAAATAGTTTTTTCATTTCCGAATTCATCGAAATTCCAACCTTTCGTTTGGCATAATTATTACTGGTTTCAATCAGCATAATATCGAGATCCTCGGTATATAACTTTTTAATGATCATTAAATAATATTTTCTTTTTTACGAAGGATTTGTTATGAGTGTTAACACCAACAGATTGGCTGAAAAAGTAGAAGCGATTACTATGCAATCTACAATGTTATGTTACCAATGTGGAAAATGCTCTGCCGGCTGCCCGATACGAGATTATATGGATGAATCACCCAATCAGGTTGTAAGATTAGTCCAGCTCGGTTTTGATGACGAGGCTTTAAAGTCTTCATCATTTTGGCTTTGCGCGGGATGTTTAACCTGCAGTTCACGCTGTCCTCAAAATTTTGATCTCGCAAAATTTATGGATGCAATGCGGCAGACAGCTCTGAATGAAGGAATTGATATTGCTGAGAAAGACAGTGTCAAATTTCACAAAGCGTTTTTAAATCAAGTCAAAAAACATGGAAGAATGTTCGAGTTTGGTTTGGCTCGCGATTACAAATTAGCGACACAAAATTTTTTACAGGATGTTGATGTTGCCCCCGAAATGTTTATCAAAGGAAAAATTGGACTGTTCCCACATAAAATAAAAGACACTAAGGGAATTAAAAAGATTTTTGATAAAACTGTTTAAGAGGTAATACTTGAAAATCGGTTACTATCCCGGCTGTTCCGCAAATGGGACGGGGAAAGAGTATGACATTTCATTGAAGAAAGTTTTCAATCTCCTTGATGTTCAACTCGAAGAACTAAATGACTGGTCTTGCTGCGGCGCCACTTCTGCACACGCAACAAATCATCTGCTTTCTGTAGCGCTTCCCGCTCGAAATTTAATCATTGCTAAACACCAAAAACTTTCCGAAGTGGTTGCGCCATGCGCGGCATGTTACAATAGATTGATTGTAACTCAACATGAACTTGAAACAAATCCGATTCTCGAAAAACAAACATCCGAACTTCTCGGTGAAAATATCGGAGATGGAATTTCCATATTCAACATCGTTCAATTGTTCGAGCGAATAGGAAAAGAAAAAATTGTTGAGAAGAAAAAAAAAGATTTAAAGGGAATTAAAGCCGCCTGCTATTACGGATGCTTATTGGTTCGTCCGTTTGAAATCACTCACTTTGATGATGCCGAGCAACCATCCTCAATGGAAAAAATAATTTCCGCAACCGGAGCCGAAACAGTGGATTGGAATTATAAAATAGAATGCTGCGGCGGGGCACATTCATTCGCACATAAAGAAATTGTTGTTGATCTCTCCAAGAAAATTATTGATGATGCAAAACTTCACGGTGCCGATGTAATTGTTGTTGCATGTCCCATGTGCCATTCTAATCTTGATATGCGCCAGCGGGCAATGAAAGATCATCAAGAGATGCCGATACTTTATCTCACCGAGTTTATCGGTTTATCGCTCGGCATCAAACCGAAAGAACTTGGAATAGATTTACATTTTATTTCTGCTGATTCATTGTTGGAAAAAGTAAACATTGGTTGAATAAATAATGATAGAAATAGAACGCTGATTCATTAAGATTATTATGATCTCTTAAGATCATAATAAATCATAAAAAATCATGATGATCTGCGTTCTATTAGGAGCTGGAAATGAGAATTGGAGTTTTTATTTGTCAATGCGGTGAGAACATTGGTAGAACTGTTGATTGTCCCGCCGTTGTAGAAGCTGCCGGAAGACTTCCCGGAGTTGCATACGCAGTTGACAACAAATATATGTGCTCGGATCCCGGACAAAATTTAGTTAAGAACGCCATCAAAGAAAAAAACCTTGATGGTGTTGTTGTTGGTTCATGCTCTCCTCACATGCACGAAAAAACTTTCCGCAAAGCATGTTCTGATGCGGGGCTAAATCCTTATCTATTTGAGATGGCAAACTTGCGCGAGCATTGTTCGTGGGTGCATGAAGATATCATTGAAGCAACTAAGAAAGCAATTGATCTCACACGCATTGCAGTTGAAAAAGTAAAGCGAAACGCCCCGCTAGAACCAATTCGCGTTCCGGTTACAAAACGTGCGCTTGTAATCGGCGGAGGAATTTCCGGTATTCAAGCTGCTCTTGATATTGCAAATGCAGGTTTCGAATGTGTTCTAGTTGAGAAGGAGCCATCCATAGGCGGACACATGTCTCAACTCTCCGAAACATTTCCAACACTAGATTGCTCTCAATGTATTTTAACGCCGCGGATGGTTGAAGTTTATCAGCATCCCAAAATAAAATTACTCACTTATTCAGAAGTTGAAAAAGTTGATGGATTTATCGGCAACTTCAAAGTAACAATTCGCAAGAAAGCCCGATCGGTTGATGATACAAAATGTAATGGCTGCGGAGATTGCGCTCAGAAATGTCCAATCAAGAAAAAAGCGTTTAGCGAATTTGACGAAGGATTATCATTTCGTCCTGCTATTTATGTTCCGTTCCCGCAAGCCGTTCCGAACATACCTGTAATAGATAAAAGTGTGTGCACATATTACCAAACCGGCAAATGTCAGATGTGCGTAAAAGTCTGCGGTCGCGAGGCAATCATGTTTGAACAAGAAGATTCTTTTATTACAGAAGATGTTGGTTCGATAGTAGTTGCAACCGGATACAAACTTTATACTATCGATAAGAAACCCGATGATAGCGAAATCAAAGGTTACGGAGAATACGGTTACGGAAAATATAAAGATGTGATTGACGGTTTACAGTTTGAAAGAATAGCGAGCGCATCGGGTCCAACTTCAGGAGAGATTCAAAGACCCTCAGATAAAAAAACACCAAAGAAAATTGTTTTCATTCAATGCGTTGGTTCACGCGATGAATCAAAAGGTTTTTCTTACTGCAGTAAAATTTGCTGTATGTATACCGCCAAACATGCGATGCTTTATAAACATAAAGTTCACGATGGTGAAGCATATGTTTTCTACATGGACATTCGAGCCGGCGGAAAAGGTTATGACGAATTTGTTCGCCGTGCAATAGAAGAAGATCATGTGAAATATATTCGCGGAAGAGTTTCTCGAATTTATGAAGAGAACGGAAAATATATTGTTAAGGGTGAAGACACACTCGCCGGTAAATCAATTACGATTGATGCCGACATGGTTGTTCTTGCAACCGCAATGATTGCACAGCCAAACGCAACAAAGCTCGCACAAACTATTGGAATATCTTACGACAAATATGGATTTTACAATGAAGCGCATCCCAAACTTCGACCGGTGGAAGTAAGTACTGCCGGAATTTTTCTTGCCGGCGCGTGTCAATCGCCAAAGGATATTCCCGAGTCAGTTGCTATGGCATCGGCAGCAGCCTGCAAATCGTTAGTTCTTTTTGGTTCTGATGTTTTAGAACGTGAACCCACTGTTGCGCATGTTAACGAATCTATCTGCGCGGGATGTTTCTATTGCCAAAAAGTTTGCGCCTACAATGCAATTGAGAAGAAAGAAATTAGAGATAGACAAGGCAACTTGATTAGAACAATCGCTTATGTTAATTCCGGATTGTGTCAAGGATGCGGAACGTGTAATGCGGTTTGTCCATCGAAGTCGGTTGAGTTAATCGGCTTCAACGATGAACAAATTTATGCAGAGATAAATGCGTTGTCTTAAAATTTATTATGTGTCATTGCGATCACGACATTTGTCGGGAGAAGCAATCTCAAAAGATTCCTTCGTTTCACTGACGTGAGCTTCGGAATGACAAGGAGGAAATATGGAAGAAAAAAAATTTGAACCAAAAATTGCGGCGTTCGTTTGCAACTGGTGCACCTATACCGGCGCTGATCTTGCCGGTACTTCGCGATTAAAATACACAACCAATGTAAAAATGATTCGCGTGCCGTGCACAGGCAGAATCGATCCGGTTTTTATCATCAAAGCTTTTGAAAAGGGCGCCGATGGAGTTCTAATCTCAGGTTGCCATCCCAACGATTGTCATTACAACACCGGAAATTTTCACGCACGCAGACGGTGGATTCTATTTAGACAACTTCTTGACTTCATCGGAATAGATTCATCGCGTTTACATTTCTCGTGGGTCTCCGCCTCGGAAGGAAAAAAGTTTGTTGATGTTGTTACTGAAGTAACAAATTCAATAAAGGAGAAGGGACCATTTGTAAAATATGCGAAGATAAATGAGGAGTTTATGATTCATGAATGAACTTAGAGAGAAAGCAAAAGAACTTTTACAAGCTGGAACAGTAAAAGTAATTATCGGTTACGCTGAAGGTACAACACCCAATAGAACAAAGCCGTTAATTGTACGTACAGTTGAAGAGGCGGACAAACTCGTGTTCAATAAATTTTGTGTTAACAACCTTGTTGTTTACCTCACGCGCAAGGAATATAAAAATAAAGGAACGGTCGGAATTGTTGCCAAGGGCTGCGATGTCAAGGCAATTGTTCAGCTGATACAAGAGAACCAGATTAACAAAGATGACATATACATCATTGGTATGAATTGCAGCGGAGTTGTCTCGGAGCTTGGTGAGGAATTTAGTGCTGAAACAATTGCAACAAAATGTTTGAAATGCTCGGTTCGTACTCCCCATCTTCATCATACGCTCATTGGCGCTATTGAAGAGATGCCGAAACGGAACGATCATAATTTTGAAACGATGCAAAAACTCGAAGCGATGAGCTCTGAACAAAAATGGGATTTTTGGGAAGCCGAGTTTGAACGTTGCGTGAAATGTTACGCGTGCCGTCAAGCTTGCCCGCTCTGCTATTGTGAAAGATGCATCGCGGATAAATCAATGCCGCGCTGGATAGAAAGCAGCGCACACATACGCGGCAATTTCTCATGGAATATAATTCGTGCATTTCATCTTGCAGGAAGATGTATCGGCTGTAACGAATGTGAAAGAGCATGTCCGGCAGAAATTCCACTTTCGCTTCTTAATAGAAAGATGGGAATGGTTGCAAAGAAAGAATTTGATTACATAGCCGGTATTGGCTTGGATACACCAACATTAGTTGGCACTTACGACATGAAGGATAATGAAGATTTTATAAAATAGTTTTTTGAGACTGCCCCCTTTAATGAGGCAGTCTCAAAAGTAATTTTAGTGTCACACTGAGCGAAGTCGAAGTGTGATTAGAGCAGGCAAGTCCATTTCTCGACTTCGCTCGAAATGACTTAAGAACCTTTTGAAACCACCTCCAAAGGGGTGGTCTTAGGAAATAATAATGGAAGAAAAATTAATTAGTCACCAAAATTTGATCTCACTTGTGAGTGATCTATTAAAAGCGAATCATCTTGTAATTGGGCATGATGAGAAATCCATCGTGTGGAAAAGTATCGCTGATGCTAATGAAATGAAAATCAATCACTCCGGTATTCCATCCAATATTTCATATAAAGAATTTGTTTTTGCAAAAACTGAACCGATCTTTTATTACAAGAATAAGAAAGATGATTTTGATCTTGTTGAGCCGCAGCCAGAAGAAAGAAAAATTGTTTTCTTAGGCGCAAAACCTTGTGATGCCCGCTCAATTGAAATAATGAGCAAAGTATTTAACTGGGATTACAAAGACAAATTTTTCAATCAGCGCGCTGAAAATTCGATTGTATTCGGTGTTGCATGTAACTATCAAGACGAATTTTGTTTTTGTACTTCTGTTGGTTTGAATCCAACGACAGAAAATGGTTCGGATATTTTCTTAGTTCCTCTTAATGAAAATAAATATGCCTTTAGAATTATAAGTGAAAAGGGAAAAGAATTTATTAAACCATATGAAAAATATTTGCGCGAAGGAAATTCAGAACTATCTAACGAAGCACTTTCTAAAATTAAGAATCCGGTAAAGAGATTTGAAAGTGGAAAAGTTAGAGAATGGATCACCAACAACTTCGAGCACAAACTATTTGATAAAGTTGGAGAAACATGTTTGGGATGCGGACAATGCGCGTTCGCTTGTCCTGTCTGCCATTGCTTCGATATAGTTGATGAAGAATGCAATTACAGCTGCGGACGCAGAATGAAAAACTGGGATGCGTGTCAATTTGGTTTGTTCACACTTCACGGATCGGGACATAACCCGCGCGATAATCAAGGGAAACGGTATCGGCAGCGCATTGCACACAAATTCAAATATTACACAGATAAATTCGATGAAATACTTTGCACGGGATGCGGAAGATGTTCCCGCGGATGTCCGGTTGGAATTGACATCGCAGCCGTTGCAAGTGAAATTGCTAATATTGAGCGAAGCGAAATATCTCTACCTCAATAACTCGGAGATTCTTCTTCCTCGCTGGCGCTCGTTATCAGAATGACTAAAGAAGAGAGAAAAAATTATGTGCGGATCAAATATTTACAAACCAGAACTAATGGAAGTCACCGATATAATTGATGAAACAGTCGACACTAGAACGTTCCGGCTGCAGTTCAAAGATAAAGAACTTGCGAAAAATTTTTCCTTCAAGGCAGGACAGTTCGGTGAATATTCAATGTTCGGTGAAGGGGAATCCACATTTTGTATTGCTTCTTCACCAACAAGATCGGAATACATCGAATGTTCATTTAAGCAGATCGGAAAAGTTACATCATCAATGCGGAGATTGAGCGTTGGTGATACAATTGGCTTCCGCGGGCCATACGGAAATTATTTTCCCGTTGAAGAGATGAAAGGTAAAAATGTTTTGTTCATTGCCGGCGGAATTGGATTAGCCCCGGTTCGTTGTGTCATTTGGAATGTTCTGGATTTGCGAAATGAATTTAAAGATATTACAATAGTCTATGGCGCGCGTTCATATAAAGGTCTGGTTTACAAACGCGAGTTGAAAGAGTGGAAAGAACGAAAAGATATAAAAACCGTTGTTACGCTTGATCCTGGTGGGGAAGTTCCGGATTGGGATGGCGAAATTGGTTTTGTGCCGGCGATAGTTGAGAAGACTGCACCCAAAAGTGAAAACACAGTTGCGATTGTTTGCGGTCCTCCTATCATGATAAAATTTACTATCCCCGTTTTAACAAAACTCGGTTTTAAAGAAGAGAATATTATTACAACTCTTGAGAATCGAATGAAGTGCGGTCTAGGCAAATGCGGACGATGTAACGTTGGAAATGTTTATGTCTGTAAGGATGGTCCCGTCTTCACCTATGCACAGATGAAAGAGTTGCCGCAAGAATATTGATTTATTAAAAATATTCATTGTCGTGGACGGTCGAGAGTTCCTCGGTCGTTTTTGTTTAATTGATAAGAAACACAAGATCGGTTTCTTGGTTCAACCTTTCATGAACATTTTCGATAATAGTAGAAAAAAGAATATTCCCATGAAGCCGGTAGATAACTCAAAAGCATTACAAGACTTGTTCACAAATGATTCTAGGAAAGTTAAACTGCCGGATAAAGATCTACCTGCAAAAGATTCAATAGAAATTTCCAATACATCAAAAGTTTATGAACGAATTGATAAGTTTCTCAATCTCGGCAGACCCGATAGATTAGATATTAGTGATATGAACAATGCCGAGCGGGAAGAGTTTCTGAAAATGCTGACTGATCTTATCAGAAAGGGAATAGTCGGGTTTGAGGTGTTGGAAGTAAATGGTAAACCGGAAAAGCACTATATAGTTAATCAAATTGGCGATGAACGACTGAAAGGAGCTAAACTTTATAATAAGAAAGGTTATTACAAAGATTAAACAACTACATTGACCAATGTTCCGGGTTCTTTCATAAATCCTAAATGATAAGTAGTATTAATTTTTCTTCGCCAAATGTCCATAGGTTCATTTATTTTTTTCAATTCTTTAGAGGAATTCCGGTCATCAAGCACAACATAGAAACCAATGTCTTTGGGTGGTTTGGAAATAAGTTCTTCTTCAGATGATTCATCAAATTCCACAAAGTCCGCATAATCTCCTTCTGTATTTGTTTCATAAACCTTTTTGGTTTCATTAAATGTCTTTCTGATTCCCAAAAGTTTTGCAGCGGGTGTGTTTTGTTGAAGCAGTAGGTTGTAGTCTTGGATGGTTTTATTTTCATCAAACTTCTCAGAAACTTTAATATTCCTCTGATCCTGTGTGGAATATTTCAGATATGTTTTTTCTTCATTCTGAAATTTTGATTCGTTTATCTTACGGACACCGGCAACATCGGAGGATGAATTAATGTACTCGAGGTAATAAGGATTAGTATTTGCGGCAGATACCGACATATTCGCCTTTTTTTACTACTCAACTATATAAGTTTCATCATTCGAAGTCAATCACCATTTTATGAAATCAGTAGATTAAAAGGTTGTTTCTATTGCTCTGGAAATTCTTAATTTGCTAAAGATAATTTGCAAGAGATTAGAGAATAATGACAAATTCCGCAGTCGAGGCATCAAAAGAAAAAAAATCTATTGCGCTCACTTCAATTCTTGCCGCGATATTTCTAACTTCATTCAAACTAGTGGTAGGACTATTAACAGGAAGCTTGGGCATTCTTTCTGAAGCACTTCATTCTGCCCTCGACTTAGTTGCTGCGGTAATAACATTCTTTGCGGTAAAATTTTCGGATACTCCACCGGATGAAGATCACAATTTTGGTCACGGTAAAATTGAAAACTATTCAGCACTTATTGAAACACTTTTACTTGTAATTACATGTGTGTGGATTATCTACGAAGCTATTAGAAGATTAGTTACACATGAAGTGCAAATCGAAGTAAACGTATGGAGTTTTATTGTAATAATTACTTCGATTGTAATTGATTTTTCCCGTTCACGTGCGCTGTACAGAGTTGCTAAGAAACATGACAGCCAGGCGCTCGAAGCCGATGCACTGCATTTTTCTACTGATATTTGGAGTTCATCGGTAGTTTTAATTGGTTTGATCGGGGCAGCATTTAATTTCCATTACGGGGA
The DNA here is from genome assembly GCA_964449775.1 of uncultured Melioribacter sp. Taxonomy (GTDB): domain Bacteria; phylum Bacteroidota; class Ignavibacteria; order Ignavibacteriales; family Melioribacteraceae; genus Fen-1258. Next base: position 115,686 of record CAYVBQ010000001.1, read on the forward strand.
CCCGATTGCAGCTTTAATCGTTGCGATGATTGTCTTGAGTGTGAGTTATCGCTTAGGTAAAAGATCATTTGATGCTCTGATAGACAGAGCCCCGCGGGGATTGCATGAAAGAGTTGAGGCAATTGTAAAAGAAATCCCCGAAGTAAAACAATTCCACGATATTAAAGTTCGCGAGTCGGGTCCAAACAAATTTGTGGATTTAAATATTCACGTTGATAAAAATATGACCATAGATCAAGCGCACGAAATTTCTCACATGGTTGAAGAAGCAATCAGCAGTAAAATCAAAAATGTAAAAGTGATGGTTCATGCCGAACCGGAGAGCCATTAAAAATATTCCAGTTCCGCTTTTAACAATTATAATCCTTCCTTTTAATCTAAAGATTGACATTTGTGCCAAATACAATCATCCTTCTGCCAAAATAGCTTTCCACTTCTTTTTTTGAAGTATAATCTTTGTAATAAGTATAGCCGAAGATATTCCCGAAATCAAAAATATTTAATCCTTCTAAAAAGAAAACTGCTGAGTACTTTGAGAAAAGTTGAAACAAATATACCACCCGCAAGTCTACGCGTTTATAAGTCGGGAATCTTTCCGAGTTTTTGATTCCATATACCGGTTCAAATATCTGCGATTGACTATGATAAATGTTTCCAGTTATTGGGGAGTAGGGTCTACCGGTCGCGATTTTACAATTAATTCCGATCATCCAAGAATCATTGAACATGTAAGTTGCCACAAGGTTTATATTATGAGTAATATCATAATTGCTGTTGGATAATTCTTCAAAGTCCATCCACTTTCTTTTTGTTTCCATAACTCCATATGAAATCCAGCCATTGATACCAAAAAAGTTCTTACTCTTTAATATTATGTCAATGCCCTTTGCATAACCGTAACCACCGTTATCATAATTTAATATTTCATTTTCAAGAGGAAGGTCTTGATACTTTTTATAGTAACCTTCAATTCTCAACTCTTCGGCATCACCAATTGTTCTGTTGAATGAGAAAATTACGTGTGATGCTTTCATTGGTTTAAGGTTCGGGTTTCCGTCGGATTCTGAAAATAGTCTTGGATTTGGCAGCTGCCTGAATATTCCAAGTCCTATTGCGAAAGTTGTAAAGTCATCATATTTATAAGCAAAACTAAATCGTGGATCGAACCAGTAAAGCTCTAACTCTGGAATGTAATCTAACCTTAAACCTACTGAACTCGTTAAACTTTCAAATCCCAGTATTTTTACAAATTCAGATTCTGTATATAGCCCGATTCTTGACCCAGCTAACTTAGCGTTGATTCCCTCTGAATATGCATCAGGTCGAATATCGTAATCTTCCTTTGGTATTATCCCCTCGAATTTAGAAACCCGTTTTTCTATTTCGAATCCTGTATTTAAACGGAAAGATTTTGATAGAGTGATTTGAAGATCATTCCGAAATTTGTAATTGTAATCCGTAGTCTTGAGATCTAAAATTCCAAATTTCCAAAGGTTGTCATATGTATTAAATGAGATGCTCGTTTTGGATACTATGCTAGTTGAAAGCACATCAGTATTTTGGAGAGCAATTAGTTTGTTGTTTGATGAACCGTCAAAAGTTCCGTTGTATTCCGGTCGTTCTATCGTAACCCCTTGCTTATCCGTATTGAGGAATACAGTCAACTTCAATTTTCCCGTATCGGAATATTTGTAATTGATAATTGTACTTAGATCTGAAGATGTAGGTGTAACCACTAAACGGTCTGAACCTCCATTCAGAAGAAAAATTGGTTTAGTGAATGATTGACGAGCGTTTAATTGAATTCCAATTTCAGTTGATAAAGGAACTCTTGCTTCGAGTGCAGCATTTGCCATAGAGAGTCCGACTGAGTAGCTGGAATTTTCCGGATTGTCTTTTGTCTCGATATCTAAAACGCCTGAAAGAACATTTCCGTATTTGGCAGAAAATCCTCCGCTCGAAAAGAACATTCCCTTAATAATCCCCGTGTTGATGTTTGAGAATAATCCACCACTGGCAGATTCAAATGTATAAGGATGATAGATAGATGCTTGATCGAGCATTGTAACTGTTTCGATTGGGTCACCGCCTCTCACATAAAGCTGCGCCCCCTCAGAAACCGGAGTAACTCCGGGTAAAGTTTTTAGAGACTGAAATAGATCACCAGCACCTCCGGGAGTCATCATAACATCCCTTGAACTTATCACCAACCCTTTTTCTTTCAATGAGCCGTAAGAACTTGCTGTAATAACAACACCGCTCAGCTTGATTACAGATTCTTCCAGTATCAAGGCTATTTCAATATTACTCTGTTTTTCAATTTCAACTTCATGATTTAATTTTTCGTACCCAATCATAGTTGCAATAACAAAAACTTTTCCTTTCTTTTTTGTTGGGAAAGAAAAATTTCCATTTTCATCCGAGATAGCTCCATCAGTACTACCTGCTATATAAATACTCGCAAAAGCTATCGGATCTTTTCCATCCGTAACTTTTCCTTTTATCTGAGTTTTACTTTGGGAATAACAAATTGAAAATAGAACTAAGTATAGCATCATTAGTAATTTAATTGCTTTCATATTTTTTCCTAAAAACTATTGCTAATAATTAATTTTTTACCGAAGGAAGCAGCTTGAATTTTACCCAGCCGAAATCAGGTTGCAGTTCTAGTACTTTTGTAAAGATCTCTTTTGCTTTCTCTTTATTATTAATTCTCTGATAACCAATTCCAAGCCATACTTGGCTTTCTTCATATCCCCAATTTGGCAGAATACTCTTTTCGATCTTGTTTGATTCAAAAAGTGAAATCGCTTTATTAAAACTCTCCATTCCTTTATCGACGCTGCCTCCAAACATTGGCGGTGTATTCAAAACCATTATTCCCCTTACAATATGTATACGGGGATTAGTCGGATTGACAGTTTCAGCTTCTCCAAGCAGAGTGTGTATTTGAGGTGAGAGAGCCATAGCTTCCATCTGATTACTCCCTAGACGCATAATGTATAATGCGGCAAGAATGGTTTTTACTTCATCAACCATCTTTCCGGCTTCTATTATTTCTTTGCAAATTTTAACGGCCGGTTCATAAAATTTTTCAACGAAAGAATTGTTCGTGGCTTGCTTTGATGCATACAATCTATATTCCACATATGCCAAATAATATTTTGCAAGATCATTCGCTGGTTCAACTTCAATCAATCTTTCAAGAAAAGAGTGAACTTCCATGAATAGTTTGACATCATTTTGAAAATATGCGGTATGAATCTTTTGAACATTTTCATTCAGTTCCTCCGAATTTGTTTCTTGTGCAAACGAAGGATTGGTATACAGCAGTGCAAGTACCAGCATAAAAAGTATTTTTGTTGCAAATTGATTTTTCATATTCTTCTCCTTAAAGTACTTTGAAAGATAAAGTTAGTTGATAAAAAATTTTATTTCTTTATAAGTTTTTCCAAATTTTCTATGTAAGCAGAAAATGCTTTTCTCCCATTCTGGTTTAACGAATAAGAAGTAACCGGTTTTCTATTCACAAATTCTTTTGTCACTTTGATATATCCTGCTTCTTCAAGCTTTTTAAGGTTTACACTCAAGTTGCCATCAGTGGTTTTCACTAAGTTCCTCAAAGCAGTGAACTCAATTTCTTCCACGGTAATCAGAACCGACATAATTGCGAGTCTAATTCTTGAGTGGATTATATCATCTATTTGTTGATAATCAAATTCACTCATCTTCACAACATTGTTTTTTGTATTTGCGATTAAGAATAATTCCCGGTATAATTTGCCCGACCGTTATTAAAAAAGCCATGATAAGCAATGAATTTAATCCCCCAACAAAAAAAATAACAACTCCGCCAAACCACCATAAAACACCAATAACTTTGAACCATTTTTGATTATTTAGTGCAGATGTTAGATAGAAAGCTGATCCAAGAAAAATTGCCATAATGGAGCTAACGTAATCTCCTCTAATTGCACCTGAGAAAAATCCGGCAAAGCCGGCAATGGTCATTCCAGTCCCGACCGAAAACCAAAGCATCCCCATAATTTTTCCGGCAAATGTTTCCACTCTAACTTTATTTTTTAGCTTTTTGTACATGAAATAGGAAAAGATCCATCCGGTTGATATCAGAACTACCCATACCCAAATGAAATCAAATTGCATTTGCAGCTTAAATTTTAAATAGCTGCCGAGCATGCCGATTACAACAAGAACCCCCCATATAATGTAGCCCATACCATTATCGGCAATAATTTTTTGGCTGTCTTCCATGACTTTCTTAATAAACCGTAATTCATCAAGTGCTTGCTTTTCTTCCATTGTTGTTTCCTTAAAGTGCTTTATTTTCTAAAGCAAAGTATGGAAAAATTGTCTTTGTGTCAAGGGGGACAAGAATTTTTTTATAAACTGTTATTATTGAACTTCCTCGTCAAAGACCTCGTTATCTATCTTATAGGAGTTAGTTACTCATGAATAATAGAATTCAATTGATGGAATTCTTAAATTAGATTGTGTCTTGTTAATTAAAAGAAATTTCTTCTTTCTCATAAAGTTAAAAACAGAAACAAAGGAATAAGAATGAACGAAAATAATAATAACGAATATGCCGAACTCGATGAGGTTGAAGTCCGGGAGTGGCTTGAATCGTTAGAATATGTTTTGCAATCGGGCGGACCGGAAAAAGTTAGAGCCCTCTTGCACGACCTTGATACTTACGCTCATCAAGCAGGTGTTGATCTTCCATTCACCGCAAACACACCTTACATAAATACAATACCAAAAGAAAAACAGCCGCCGTTTCCCGGTGGAAGAGAAATAGAACGCCGCATCAAAAGTTTGATTCGTTGGAACGCAATGGCAATGGTTGTTCGAGCTAACAAAGAAGAAGCCGGCATCGGCGGACATATTTCTACCTACGCGTCGGCGGCTACTTTATATGAAATCGGCTTCAATCATTTTTTTCGCGGCAAAGACGGCAACGGTGAAGGTGATATAATTTATTTTCAGGGACACGCTGCACCTGGCATTTACGCGCGTGCATATCTTGAAGGAAGAATAACTAAAGAGCAATTAGAAAATTTTAGACGCGAGCTGAAACCCGGCGGCGGACTTTCTTCTTATCCGCATCCGTGGCTTATGCCGGAATTCTGGGAATTCCCAACAGTGTCAATGGGTCTTGGACCGATTCAAGCAATTTATCAAGCGCGATTTAATCGTTATTTAGAAGACCGTGGATTGAAAAAAGAGAGCGATCAAAAAGTTTGGGCATTTCTTGGCGATGGCGAAACGGATGAACCTGAAGCTCTCGGCGCAATCTCGCTCGCATCAAGAGAAAAACTTGACAATTTAATTTTTGTAATCAACTGCAACTTGCAGCGTCTTGATGGACCTGTTCGCGGAAATGGAAATATTGTTCAAGAACTCGAAGCGAATTTCCGGGGTGCAGGCTGGAATGTTATCAAAGTAATTTGGGGAAGCGATTGGGATCCATTGTTCGAAGCCGATAAAACCGGGTTGTTGATTAAACGGATGCATGAAACTCTCGATGGCGAATCTCAGAACCTTGTTGTACGCGGCGGGAAATATATTCGCGAACAATTTTTCGGAAAGTATCCCGAGCTGCTGAAGCTTGTTGAAAAATATTCCGATGAGCAGCTTGAAAAGATGAAACGAGGTGGGCACGATCCAGAAAAAGTTTATGCAGCTTTCAAAGAAGCCGTTGAGCATAAAGGAGCGCCGACCGTAATTCTCGCCAAAACTGTTAAAGGGTACGGACTGGGTGAAGCTGGTGAAGGAAAAAATATCACTCACTCTCAGAAAAAATTAAACGAAGATGAGTTAAAAGAATTTAGATCCCGTTTCTCAATTCCAATCAGCGATGATGAAATTGCAAGTGCGCCTTTTTTCAAACCATCGGAAGATTCTCCAGAAATTAGATACCTAAAAGAAAGGAGAAAAGTTCTAGGCGGGTATGTTCCCAAACGTGTGGTTAAATCCTCACCGCTCAAAACTCCATCCGAAGAATTATTTGAGGAATTCTATAAAGGAACAGATGAGCGTGAAGTTTCTACGACTATGGTCTTCGTCCGCATGCTGGCTAAACTTTTACGCGATAAAGAAATTGGACATCTAATTGTTCCCATAGTTCCCGACGAAGCGCGTACATTCGGTATGGAATCTTTATTTAGACAGGTTGGCATTTATGCTCATCAGGGTCAACTCTACGAACCTGTTGACAGAGACAGTCTTCTTTATTATAAAGAAGCGAAGAATGGACAAATCCTTGAAGAGGGAATTACAGAAGCCGGTTCGATGTCATCTTTCATTGCCGCCGGAACTTCATACGCAACACATGGCATCAATGCAATTCCTTTCTTTACTTTTTATTCAATGTTTGGAATGCAGCGTGTCGGAGATTTAGTCTGGGCTGCGGCTGATATGAGCTGTAAAGGATTTTTATTCGGCGCAACAGCTGGAAGAACAACTCTTGCCGGAGAAGGTCTGCAGCATCAAGATGGAAATTCTCATCTGCTGGCTTATCCGGTTCCAAACCTTATTACTTACGATCCGGCATTCGCATATGAACTTGCAGTCATCATTCGCGATGGAATTTACCGGATGTATGAAAAACAGGAGAACGTTTTTTATTACATAACCATCATGAACGAAAATTATTCTCAACCTCATATGCCTGACGGTGTAAAGGATGGAATTCTGAAAGGGATGTATAAATTCCGGGAATCCGTCCTTTCGGGAAAAACTAGTGAGAAGGCGGATAAGAAGATAAAAGCACACTTACTTGGCAGCGGCACTATTCTTAACGAAGTTCTCAAAGCATCGGAAATTCTTGAAAAGAATTACAAAGTGGCAACAGATATTTGGAGCGTAACCAGTTACAAGAATCTTCATCTTGATGCGCAAGAAACTGAAAGATGGAACATGCTTAATCCGGAAAAAGAACAGAAGCTTCCGTACATCTCAGAAATTACGAAAGGGGAAGAAGGTGTTTTTGTTGCCGCATCGGATTATGTTCAATTGATGAAAGATGCATTGGCAAAATGGCTCCCCGGACCACTTCATTCATTAGGAACATTCGGTTTTGGTAGAAGCGAAGGACGGCAATCTCTCCGCGATTTCTTTGAAGTGGATGCAAAGCATATCGCGTATGCAACTCTTTATTCTTTGATGAAAGAAGGAAAGATAAAACCGGAAGTAGTAAAGAAAGCTCAAAAGGAATTAAATATTAATCCGGATAAACCAAATCCGGCTAAATCATAAACCATATTATTGTCATTCTGAATCCCGATAAAAATCGCGACAAAAAATTTCTTAATTCAGAATTAGGAGATTCTTCGTCGCGGAGTTTATCCCGTTTCTTTGGGACTCCTCATAATGACCAGGTAGAGGAAAGAAAATGATAATAGATTTTAGATTACCACATCTCGGCGATGGAATTGAAGCGGCGGATGTTATAAAGATACCTTTGAAAGAGGGTGATAAAATTGAAGTTGACCAGGTTGTGGTTGAAATCGAAACAGACAAAGCAACAGTTGAAGTCCCCTCGGATGTTTCAGGTATCGTGAAAAAAATATATTTGAAAGAGGGGACAAAAGCTAAAGTTGGAGAACCGATTATTTCGATAGAAGTCAGTAGTCAGTCGCCAGTTGTCAATAGTGAGAAGCAAAAAGAAAAGAACGAAGAACGAAGAACGAAGAACGAAGGAAAAATCCTAAAACCAACTACCAACAACCAATCACCAACAACCAGTAACTATCAGTTTAAGATTCCTATACTTGGTGAAAATATTTCCTCGGCGCAGATTACCAAAGTGTTGGTGAATGTTGGCGATAAAGTTGAAGCCGATCAAATTGTTCTTGAAATTGAAACCGACAAAGCAACGGTCGAAGTGCCAACAGAAGTTGGAGGAACTGTCAAAGAAGTCCGAGTAAAAGAAGGTGATAAAGTTGCAGTAGATTCCGTTGCATTTGTAATTGAAATGAGTGAATTGCGAATTGCGAATGGAGAATTGAAAATTTCAGAAGAAAATAAGTCGCCAATCACTAATCACCAACCACCATCATCAAACATAAAACAACCTTTTCAGAAAATTGAGCATACACACGCCCCTTCAATTGTTACATTACCAAAAGATTTCGTGCAAGTTGTTGTTCCTGCGGTACCATCGGTTAGAAGATTTGCGCGCGAAATCGGTGTGGATATTCATCAAGTTCGTGGAGGTGGAGTCAGCGGAAGAATTTCTATTGAAGATGTTAAAGCATTTGCAAAAGCGATGAACGAACAACTTCGAACTGGCGGATTGAGTACAGCTAATGTTGGTGTTGCAAGAGAAACACTTCCTGATTTTTCAAAATGGGGAGAAATAGAACGCCAGCCGATGAGTAATATCCGGCGCAAAACTGCGGAACATTTATCATACGCTTGGGCAACAATTCCACATGTAACTCAATTCGATAAAGCTGATATAACTGATCTCGAAAAATTGCGCAAACAATTTGAGAAGAAAGTTGAAGAAGCCGGAGGAAAATTAACTGTAACTGCGGTACTCCTTAAAGTTCTTGCTTCAGCGCTAAAGGTTTTTCCACAGTTCAACAGCAGCGTTGATATGGAAAAAAATGAAATTGTTTTCAAAAAATATGTGAATGTTGGAATTGCAGTTGACACGGATCGTGGTCTGCTTGTTCCGGTTATTCGTGATGTGGACAAGAAAAATATTATTCAACTTAGTATCGAACTCGCGGAGATTTCGAAGAAAGCGCGGGATAAAAAACTTTCGCTGGAGGAGATGCAAGGAGGATGTTTCACAATTTCAAATCTTGGCGGAATTGGCGGAACATATTTTACACCAATCATTAATTCACCGGAAGTAGCAATTGTCGGTATTTCAAAATCTGCATACGAGCCGGTGTATATTGAGGGAAAGTTTGAGCCCCGATTGATGATGCCGCTTTCTATTTCTTATGATCACAGGATAATTGATGGAGCCGATGCAATTAGATTTTTGAGATGGGTTGTGAATGCTCTTGAGAATCCGTTCTTATTAAGCTTGGAAGGATAGCAAAAAATCTTTATCATTATCCTAAGCAAACAATTTTATTGACGGAACGATGACAAGAAACGGCATATTTGGTGATATCACATTAATTGATGATATTGAAATAAGTAATGCAAAAAAGAATAAACTAAACAATTCAGATAGAGCTTTTCACGATTGGTATAGATTTGTGCTTTCCTTTCCACCTCACCTAGTAAAAGAATACATCTCAAAATTCGGATTGGGTAAAAAAGATATTTTGTTGGACCCTTTCTGTGGAACCGGTACAACTCTTGTCGAGGCAAAAAAAAATTCAATTCCTTCAATCGGTATCGAAGCTAACCCAATTGCGGCTTTTGCATCAGATGTAAAAACAGACTGGGATGTAGATCCAAACCTTTTACTGCATCATGTTGGTGAAATTTTCAAAGAGAGTAAGAAGCAATTAAAGAAAGATGGAATAAATGATTTTCCAAGTGTTGATAACCTTAACGTAAAGGGTTTAAGGAAATTAACTCCAATACAGGAAAAACTAATAATAAAAGATTCAATCAGTCCTTTACCACTTCATAAAACTCTTGTCTTACTAGAAGTAATAAATAACTATAAAGATTCAGAATATTATAAATATTATTTATTAGCGTTGGCTAACGCTCTGGTTTACAAAATAAGTAATCTTCGTTTTGGACCTGAAGTCGGAATCGGGAAGATAAAAAAAGATGCTTCGGTAATAATAGATTGGCATTCTGAGATTAACAGAATTGCTAATGATCTGATGCAGTGCTCAAATATTACAAGTACCAAATCACAAGTAATAATAGAGGATTCAAGAAATTTACGGAATGTGTTGAATGGGACAAAAATTTCTGCTGTAATCACCTCACCTCCTTATCCCAATGAAAAAGACTATACAAGAACAACAAGACTTGAATCTGTTCTACTCGGTTTTATAGATAATCGGGATGATCTCAGAAAACTTAAAAAATCCTTAATAAGGTCAAACACAAGGGGTGTGTACAAAGATGATTCTGACGATTCATATATAGAAGGAAACCGCGAGATAAGAAAAATAGCTGATGACATTGAGACGAAAAGAAAACTATTGGGGAAAACCTCCGGGTTTGAAAAATTATATCATAGAGTAACAAAACTTTATTTTGGAGGAATTGCAAAACATCTTATTGATATGCAAAGCATTTTGAAACCCAATTCCTATTTGGCTTATGTTGTTGGGGATCAGGCTTCTTATCTAAGAGTCATGATAAGAACAGGCAAATTAATCGGGGACATTGCCGAATCTTTGGGATATGAGTTGGTGAATATAGATGTTTTTAGAAAACGATTTTCAACTGCAACTCAATCTTATTTGAACGAAGAAGTTGTAATTCTTAAATGGAAATAGAGGAGACGGCATAATGTCCGAACAGAATAGGTATTCATTGATCATTGAAGATATTTTCTTCAAGCATTACAAAAAAGGAGAATGTGAAATTACTTTCACACGATCTGAGATTGAGGGAACTGCCCAAAAATTAAAAATAAAACTTCCTCTTAATCTTGGAGATATAATCTATTCCTTTCGATATAGAACCCCGCTGCCCGAAAAAATAATCAATACTGCTCCAAAAAGTCTCGAATGGATCATTCGTCCTGCCGGCAGGGCTAAATATAAATTCGTTCTTACGAGACAGACATTTATTACACCGGCGGAAAATTTAGCTGAAACAAAAATATTAAATGCTACTCCCGGATTAATTGTTAGATATGCGTTAGGTGACGAACAGGGTCTTCTTGCGCGTGTAAGATATAACAGGTTAATCGACATATTCACGGGGCTTACTTGCTATTCACTTCAAAATCATTTACGAACTACTGTCCCGGAGATGGGACAGGTGGAAACAGATGAATTGTATATTGCTGTCGATAAGCGCGGTGCGCATTATGTAATTCCCGTACAGGCAAAAGGTGGAAACGATAAATTGAGCATTGTTCAGATTTTGCAAGATTATGCATTATGCGAATCCAAATTTCCCGACCTGATATGTAAATGTATTGCTGCACAATTCAAGAAAAATGGTGCAATTGTTCTTTTTGAATTTGAGAAAGCAGATGATCAAATTAAAATCGTATCCGAGAAGCATTATCGTTTAGTTGATGCTGGTGATTTGTCGAAAGAAGAATTAGAGAAGTATAATAATAGGTTGAACTAACAAGACTGATTGTTAACGCTCTAGAGAATCCGTTCTTGCTTTCACTTGAAGGATGATAGATTAAATTATCTTTTTCATTATAAAGATGTATCGGATTCAAATTATTGTAATACTCAAAAGTTTGAATCCGTTTACATCTGCTAATCCTTCGGAAGAGAGTCTAATGCTTGTGTAGATTTTTGCCAAGATCGTTTTATATAGAACTCTCCAATATTTTACGACTTATAACTAATGACAAATCTCTGCTTTCCGATAACTTAGTCATACCTTTAGTTTCTAACCCTTTTATTACTTTCTCAATATCTGCGGTGGTAATATTATAATCGGTTAAGTGTGTTTTTATTCCGAGGCTTTCGAAGAACTCTCTCGTTTTTATTATTGCCAGTTCAATCTTTTTATCTTCATCCTTCTCTTCAATTTTCCAGACACGCTCTGCGTATTGTAATAGTTTTGCTCGCTTCTTATCCTTTCTAATATTCAAAAGTGAGGGGAGTACAATCGCAAGTGATTTTGCATGATCTATTCCAAATAGTGCAGTCAACTCATGTCCGATCATGTGTGTAGTCCAATCTTGAGGTACTCCTGATCCGATCAATCCATTTAGTGCCATCGTTGCGTTCCAAACAAGATTGGCTCTTAAATCATAATCAGACGGCTCATCAATTGTTTTTCTGCCTATCTCAATTAATGTTTGTAAAATACCTTCTGCAGTCCTATCCTGAAATTTGCCTTCTACTGGGAAGGTTAAGTATTGTTCAATTACATGAACGAATGCATCCACAACACCATTAGCTACTTGCGTAGATGGTAATGTAAAAGTTAATGTCGGATCGAGGAATGAAAACTTTGGAAAAGTTAATGGACTGAAAACAACATATTTACTATTGCCGTAACTTATTACGGCTCCGGAGTTCATTTCTGAACCGGTAGCCGGTAATGTTAAGACCGTTCCAAATGGAACCGCTTCAGAAACAGAAGAAGGATTAAAACTCTTGAAAAGCAACTCTTCCGGTTTATCTCCTTTGTATTTTGCAGCCAGTGCAATAAATTTTGTTCCATCCATAACAGAACCGCCGCCAACTGCAAGCAGGAAACCAATATTTTCTTTTTTAACAAGTTCTACTGCCTTCATCAAAGTTTCAAATTTGGGATTTGGTTCAATCCCTCCGAATTCGAAAAATTTTCTATTCCCTAATGCTTTGGTAACTTTTGCTAATGTTCCGAATTTCTTAACACTTCCACCTCCGTACAAAACAAGTACATTAACATCTTGAGGCACTAATGCGTCTAGTTCGTTCAAACGGTCTTTACCAAAAACAATGCGTGTGGGATTATAAAAATCAAAATTGTACATAGTGAATTCCTTCGATTAATATTTACTATAAGTTAAATTTTATTCCAGTTAGATTCTCAGATATATCCCATAATTTGGCGGCGATACTTTTTTCGTGTGATAATTTATTCGACTCAACTTTTTTAGGGTAACCGCGCCATTCTTGCCAGCCGTCGGGACCGAAAAAGTTTCCACTTTGCGCGGTTTCATCAATCGCAGCTCTCAAAGTTGGCAGTGCGCCTTGCCATGTTTTCATTGCGAAAAATCCGTTTAGGAATTCGAATATTCCGCTGTGGCGCTGAAGTTCTGTAGCTGTCCAGCCAGGATGAGCAACTGTAACTTTTATTTTTGATTTGCTGTTAACGAGTCTTCTCTGCAACTCATAAGTAAAATAGAGATTCGATATTTTACTATCACCATATGCACGCCATGATTTGTATTTTCTTTTTTCCCAATTCAAATCATCAAAGTTTAGATTGCCGTATTTATGTGCCGCGCTAGAAACATTAATAATTCGCGAATCATTTGTTTTTTGTAACAGATTGATTAATAAGCCGGTTAATGCAAAATGTCCGAGATGATTTGTTCCAAATTGAAGTTCATATCCATCTTTTGTTTTTGAGTATGGAGGAATCATTACCCCGGCATTGTTTATTAACAAATCCAGCTTATTATATTTCTCTTTGAATGATTTGGCGAAAGAACGAACTGTATCGAGACTTGCCAAATCCAATTCCATAACATGCACATCTGCATTATTATGCTGCGCTCGAATTTTGTTTTCGGCGGCAGTTCCTTTTTCCATGTTTCTAACCGCAATAATTACGATCGCGTTTTTACTTGCCAGTACTCGTGCGGCTTCAAAACCTATTCCGCTGCTTGAACCTGTTACTATTGCTATTCTTCCTCTTTGGTCGGCAATATTATTCGCATCCCATTTTTGTTGAGTCATAGTTCCTCCTTTTTTTTAGAGTAATTCTTGAAAGTTTTGAATAAGTGAATATTCATTTAGTTATTAGGCAAAAATTTTTTAAAGTTTAATAGCATCCCAAGCTAATGTGAATGCTTGATCAATGCTATCTTTCGTTAAATCAAGAGTCTTGCAAAGTTTTGGATTCGATAATATCATCATCGGATAAAATATGAAAGCCGCAAGCATTTCATGAGGCACATTCTTAATTACTTTCTGTTCTATTCCTTTTTGCAAAACTTTTAGCATTGGTTCAAAATGTTTTTCCACTGTTACATGATTCACAAGTTCGGAATAAGGGGAATTAGAAAACTGTTCAGCAAATCGGTAATATTCGCGGTTTTTCGAAACATATTCAAATCCATTTAGCCAAAACGTCCTAAAAATATCTCTAAAAGGGTTGGTGTCGTCGAAGTTTTTGAGGAGCGCCTCACTTAATTTCTGTTTGATCTCCACATAAGTGGAAACGAGCAAATCTTCTTTATTCTTATAGTAGATATAAAGCGTTGCAGGCGAAACATTGGCCTCTTGTGCAATCTTGGCGACAGAACTGGAGACAAAACCGATCTCATTCACTAGTTTGACCGTTGCCTGAATTATCGCCTCTTGTTTGTATTCATCCTTAATTCTCATGGCTCTAAAATAAATGATCATTCATTTATTGTCAAGCGATATTTTTAGAATCTCGTTTCTTGATTCTTCCAGTTATAGAAATAAGTGAAATTTAACTCCCACCAATATCCGTTAACTTGACGGCGGAATAAATAATATTGAGCATAAAAATATTATAACGCTCTCACTTTTTAACGATCACCGAATAATTGAAGGTGCTGTGGAGTTCTATTCCTGAGATGGGTTGTTAACTCTTTTGACAAGATCAGACGAATAAAATATTTATAATAATATACTGATATAACAATGAAAGTTTTACAGGTTTCTATATCTCGAGTAATCTTTATAACATGTTCAATGATTATTAAAGCTCCTCTAATCTCTTTTTTGCGAACTCAGCATTTTTACCTTCTTTGTAGATATTCAGATAGCGGGAATACATCTCCTTAGCTTCTTTCTTCATGTTTTTCTGTTCATAAGCTTTTGCTAATTTAAAAATAGAAGACGCATAATTAGGATTAAGCGAGAGTGCTTTTTGGTAACATTTTATCGCTTCATCTCCCATCTCTTTGCCGGCGTATCCATCGCCGAGAGCATCATGTGCGCGGGGTTCCTTTGGTTCGAGCTCGGAATATTTTTTATAATATTTGAACGCATCATCAAATCTTTTCTGCTTTGCACAAAAATTTCCATAAACAATATAAGCGTCGGAGCTGTCCGGTTTTTCAGTTATTGCTTTTTTATAATAATTTTCTTCTTCGTTAAATTTTTGTTCATTGCCTGCAATTATTGCATAGCTTAACCAACCTTTATATTGATTAAGTTTACTAATCTCTTGTGCTTGAGTTTTAGCTTTATCTACGCTTCCGCCCATGATTCCTGGGGCGCGTAAATAATATTGCAGCAAAGCCGCTCTTGCGTCAATATGTTTCGGATTTAATTCAATTGCTTTCTCGAATTCCTCCTTGGTTTTGTTGGCTAAAGAGACTTGTTTAAATATATTTGCACTCTGAGCCAATCTGCCGGAAACGGCGCCGAGCATATAATGATAATCAGCATTATTTTTTTCTAATTCAATTGCCTCTTCAAATAAATCACTGGCTTTGTCCATGTCACGGTCATGTACCATAGAGATCAGTCCTAAATAGTATTTTACTTTTCCATTTCTTGATTCATTTTTCGAAATGATTTCGAATATTGCTTTTGCCTCCTTGAATTTTTTGTCTTTATAAAGATTAATTCCTTGATCCAATGTGCTTTGTGCAAGGCAGTTAAATGATGTGGCAAATAAAAATAAAATAATAATCGCCTTTTTCATTTTCATAAAATTATCTCCTGGTTTTGCTCTTATTCAATGAAGAATTAATATTTGTTCCCATCAAGATTTTGTACGATCTAATATAAGAAAAGAGTAAGCACCTAATTCTTTAAGATTCTCCACTCTTTCTTCTTCAGATATATCTTGTCTTTTTAGTATCTTTAAAATGAAAAAGTTCCTAACAAAATTCTTGGTAATTCTAATGTCAACAAAAACACAACTCGCAGTTATTGGAGGTGGACCGGGCGGATACGCAGCAGCATTTCTTGCGGCTGATCTTGGTATGCAAGTTACATTAATAGATTTAGAAAAAAATCCCGGCGGCGTTTGTCTTTACAGAGGATGTATTCCATCAAAAGCGCTTCTTCACATTGCAAAGCTTATTAAAGAGACAGAAGAAGCAAAAAAATGGGGCATTGAATTCGGTGAGCCTAAAATTGATCTTGATAAACTTCGCGATTTTAAAAATGGAGTTGTTAATAAACTAACCGGCGGACTTGGACAATTAGCAAAACAGCGCAAAGTAAATTACATACACGGCAAAGCTACATTTACAAATTCAAATACACTTTCGGTTGCTAAAGTTGATGGAACAACCGAAGAAGTTGTTTACGAAAAAGCTATACTTGCAACCGGTTCTGTACCTGCCAAAGTGCCCGGACTATCTATAGATTCACCACGAGTGATGGATTCTACGTCGGCTCTTGAGTTGAACGATGTTCCTAAACGATTATTAGTGATTGGTGGCGGATATATTGGCTTAGAACTAAGCACTGTTTATGCTGCACTAGGAAGTAAAGTAACTGTCGTTGAAATGTTGCCCGGGTTATTGCCAGGAGCTGACCGCGATTTAGTTGCAGTGCTGGATAAACGCATTAAATCAATGATGGAAAATGTTTTTACAGAAACTAAAGTTATTGAATTAAAAGAAACCAGCGATGGAATTCAAGTACGCTTAGAAGGAAGCAAAGTAACAGAACCGGAACAAATTTTCGATAAAGTTTTAATTTCGGTCGGTCGTAAACCTGTTACAACGGGATTTGGTTTAGAGAACACAAAGGTAAAAGTCAGCGAACGCGGATTTGTTATTGTTGATAAAACATTGAAGACCGATGATCCAAACATTTATGCAATCGGCGATATTGTGGGTAATCCAATGCTTGCGCACAAGGCTGCGGCTGAGGGTAAGGTTGCAGTTGAAGCGATACTGGGTCACAAAGTTGCATTCGAACCAAACGCGATTCCGGCAGTTGTATTTACTGATCCCGAATTGGCGTGGGCGGGCATTACGGAAATAGAAGCGCGGGAAAAAGGGATTAAAGTGGAAGTAGCCAAGTTTCCGTGGGGCGCAAGTGGACGCGCAACTACATTGGACAGAAATGACGGAATGACTAAATTAATTATAGAGCCTGGTACTGAAAGAATTTTAGGTGTTGGAATGGTTGGTGTTGGAGCCGGCGATATGATAGCTGAAGGAACATTGGCAATTGAGATGGGCGCGGTTGTAAAAGATTTAGAATTAACAATTCATCCGCATCCAACTTTATCAGAAACTATGATGGCAGCTGCAGAAGTTTTTTACGGACGTGCAACTGATATGTATAGACCCAAAAGAAAATAGCCCCACCCATCCTCCCCAAAGGGGAGGAGTGTAGATTAGTTGGAAGCCCCCGGAGGAGCAATACAGTATGAAAATTAGATTCATTCTTTTTTTATTATTAGTTGTAGCGAATAATATCTTTGCACAAAACTATGATTGGGTTCGGCATGACTCGCTTGTTAAAGCGGGTATCAATCAAATTTATGGTATCGAATTCGACAAAGCAGATAAAACATTTGATATTGTTACAAAAGAATACACAACCCATCCCTCCGGAAAATTTTTTAGAGCGATGACAACCTGGTGGAGAATTCTTCTTGAAATAGACAACGAAAGTTTGGATGATAATTTTTTTAGCCAACTTGAGGAAGTGATTGATCTTTGTGATGATATTTTAGATAAGAATGAAAAAAGTGTGGATGCAATGTTTTTTAAAGGCGGCGCTCTTGGTTTCCGGGGACAACTGCGCGCAATCCGCGAAAGTTGGTTCAAAGCCGCACTCGATGGAAAAGAAGGATTGGGGTTAGTTTTCAAATCTTACGAACTGAATCCTAAAAATGTTGATGTTCAACTTGGTTTTGGTATCTACCATTATTATGCGGATGTAATTCCGGATCGTTATCCGGCAGTAAAACCATTTATGATTTTATTCCCTAAGGGAGATAAAGCAAAAGGCATCAAAGAACTTGAGAACGTGGCGTGGAATGGAAGATACACTCGAATTGAATCCCGGAATTTTTTATTGAAATTAAACTTCCAATTCGAAGAGAGGATGGATGAATCTAGAAAATGGGGGAAAATTTTACTGAACGATTTTCCAAACAATCCTTACTTCCAGAAATATTATGGACTCACTTTTATAAAAGAAAATAATTATACGGAAGCAGTAAAGACTTTCCGGGATATTTACAATAAGGCAAAAATTGGAATGCCGGGATATAACACACGCTTTGAACGCGAAGCGACTTACTATCTGGGGATGGATTTTAAAATCAGAGAAAAAGTTGATTCGGCAGCGTTCTATTTCGAGAGATCCGAAAAACTTTCGCGTGAGCTGGATAAAGAGAAGGAATCGGGATTTTTAATTAATTCTGTTTTTTATTTGGGAATGCTGTATGATCAGATGGGAAAACGGGATAAAGCAATTACATATTATAAAGAAACACTTCAATTGAAAGACAGAAACGATTCACACAAATACGCGGAACAATATATTAAAACACCTTTTAAGAAATAATTGAGAATTGAGAGTTTAGAATTGCGAATTATTTTGAAATCGTAATTCTAAAACTGCTTGTTAAAGGTTCTCAATTCTCTATTCTCAATTGCATTTACAAGTTTGTTGAAATTCCAAATCTGTGCAGCGAACCAACCGAACCCAGTGATGAGAAAGAATAATCAACATTATATTTGCTTACTATAAATCCTAAACCGACACTAAATCCTGCTAAACCGGCGAAGCCAATCTTCATCTCTTTTCTTTTTTCATTATCGTAACCGAAACGCAACCTCAAACTTTGTCCGAATCGGAATTCCCCTCCTAATGTAATTTGTTTAAAACGGTCTAGGAAATTATCATACCTATCGCTAAGACGGTTGAACGACCAGAATAATCTAAATGGAAGCTTCTCCAGTTCCTTTGAGAAACCGAGTCTCATATCAAGGGGCAAATCTTCTTTAGTAGTGAAATAACTTTTTAGCTGAGTTCCAAGGTTAAGAATCGAAAATCCAAAATTCCACCTAGATTCCGGAATAGCATAATGCAAACCGAGATCCAATGCAGCAGCAGTAGAGGAATAACTTTCTATGGAAGAGTAGATTATTTTAATATTTGCGCCGTAGTAAAAATTATTATCAAGCTGGTTTCCGTAGCCCAATGTTAATGCAAAATCACCGACGCCAAAATTTCCAAGCTTCATTCCATTTGCATCTGCCCTGATAAAAGTGCCGTAATTGATATATTGAACTCCGGCAGCAAATCTTCCAATTCCCTCAAATTCTTTTGAGAAGGAAATGCTCGCAGAATTGATATCCATTAAATGTTTTAAGAATGAAAATGAAACAGGCATCCCGCTTAGCAAATTTATTCCGGCAGGATTATAGAAAATTACATTTGGGTCATCGCCATTGGCAACAAAACTTCCCGCAAGAGCGGCAGCGCGCGGACTTGTATCCAAACGTAGAAACTTAAATGTAGATTGTGCTGATATTGCAGAGGTCAGCATAACAAAAAAAATGATTATCCGAAAAATGGGTTTGTACATAATTCTCTCAAATTGACGAGCGATTTTAAAGATTATTGACTATAAAGGCAAGGCAATAAGAAACGATTTGTTTTATCCGGTCTTTTTGGGAACACCCATGAACATAATATTGTTAGAAATGTTGAACAATCTGGCTTGATGGAAGAATTTTTTCACTATAAATTTGTCTAGAAATAAAAAGGAGTTTTACATGAACGGTTTCAAGACTGTTGTTTTGATGACAGTAATGATGGTATTGTTTATTCTTGTTGGAAGTCTCATCGGCGGAAAATCCGGAATGATGGTGGCTTTTGTAATTTCATTAGCGATGAATTTCGGTTCATATTGGTTCTCTGATAAAATTGTTTTGAAAATGTATCGTGCACAGGAAGTTACGCATGAACAATTTCCCCAACTATTTAACTCGGTTGAGAATTTGGCAATGGCAGCAAATTTACCGATACCTAAAGTTTACATTATGGAAAACCCTACACCGAATGCTTTTGCAACAGGACGTAATCCAAACCATAGTGCTGTTGCGGTTACAACCGGTATTATGAATCTTCTGAACAAAGAAGAACTTGAGGGAGTGCTTGCTCATGAGCTTACTCATGTAAAGAATAGGGATATTTTAGTAGGTACAATTGCTGCTACATTGGTTGGAACGATTACATTCATTGCGCGTATGGCTGGCTGGGCAGCTATGTTCAGTGGGGGAAGAAGTGAGCGTGACAGAGGAAGTGTTGTTGGCGATTTAGCTCTTATGATCGTTGCGCCAATTGCAGCAATGCTTATCCAGATGGCAATCTCGAGATCACGTGAGTATATGGCAGATGAAGGAGGTGCGCAAATATCCGGAAAGCCGCTTGCCCTCGCTTCTGCGCTTAATAAGTTGCAGCGTGGAAATGAACTTGTACCAATGAAAAATGCAGGGACTTCTTCCGCCCATATGTTTATAGTGAACCCACTCAGCGGAAAATCATTGATGAAACTCTTCTCAACTCATCCTCCTATTGAAGAGAGAGTTGAAAGACTTAGGGAAATAGCCGCTGGAAGAAGATAGATTTTATATTTGTCATTGCGAATCACTACGAAGTAGTGATGAAGCAATCTCTAAGCATGAGATTGCTTCACTTCGGCTTCGCCTAAATTCGCAATGACAATGTTGTAGGATTCAGTAAATTATTGTTTGAAATTACTTTGGCTTATCTCTAATTTGGTATCAGTACTAAACAAAATTTTTGTGATTAATTGAAAACTAAACTGCTCATCATTTCATTCTTATTTCTATTTCTGAATTTTTATCTGAATGCTCAAACGCAAAATAATCTTGATCTGATTAATGTTTTAATTGACAACTCAGTTGCAAAGACCGACTCACTTCTCGGCGGTAAACAGACAATTGATTTAACTGTTACAACCACACAATCGCTTGAGATCCTTAAACCAAAAGTTCTACAAGCATTTAATGAGCGTGGTTATCTTTTGAAAACATCAAACGCAGAATCCGAGATTTTGGTCAATTATAACCTCACATCGGCAAATGTCGAATACAAGAATTCATATTCAGATGGTTTCTTTGGTGGCATTGCACTTGAAAGACAAATTACAGTCAATGGTTCTTTCACAATCATCAAATTAAACCACATTATCCAGCCGATTGGGTTTGCAGAAACTAGAACGGATACTGTCAAACTCGATGAAATTGCAAACCTTGAAAATAGATCAATACCATTCACCCAGGGGCAAATTCCTTCTCAACCCCTCCTTTCAACTTTTTGGGAACCGATCATTGTCGTTGGAACTCTAATCGTTACAGTTATTTTGCTTTTTACTGTTCGAAGCAAATAACCGCAATTAGCTATTTTACAGCTAACCTATTTTGTTTATTTTTACACCGTCTTTAAAAGAGAGGAAACTGTTTTGCGAAATCGAAAAATAATTTTATCTGTATTAGTTGGTTTATTATTTATTTACGGATGTTCCGGATCTGTTGATACAAGTAAGTTAAACGCGGAGGAGTATTACAATTACATACTCAAACTTTATAATGAAGAAGATTATGAAATGGCTGTTGCCGATTTCCAAAACTTCCTTCTTCAATATTCCGGCAGCGCGTTTAATGACGACGCTCAATATTATCTAGCAATGACTTATTATAAGAGGGGTCAATATCTTCTTGCCGCATACGAATTCAGCAAGTTGATTCGCAATATTCCCGCTAGCCCATTCGTACCTGAATCGCAATTCATGCTTGCAGATTCTTATTATCAACTTTCGCCGCCTTATCAGCTCGATCAAGCATACACTAAAAAAGCAATTGAAGAATTTCAGGCATTTATAGATTTCTTCCCGGCAAATGCTAAAGTGGAAGATGCTGAGACGAAAATAAAATTCCTTACGGAAAAACTTGCAGAAAAAGATTATATGGGTGCTGTTATCTATGAAAAAATGGAATACGAAAGAGCTGCAATCAAATATTATGCGGCAGTTGCCGATACTTACCACGATACAAAATTTGCACCGATCTCACTCTACAAAAAGATAATGATCGAAATAAAAAAGGGAATGAACAGCGATGCTCTTGCAGATGTTAGTTTATTTTTGAACCGGTATCCGGATGATTCTAATGCAACAGAACTGAAAGAGCTTGAAGCTAAACTCACGGTGAACAAATGAGTGAAGCAAGAAGAAAAAAGAAAGTTAGTGAATCACTTATTACGATGACCGAGCTTGTTCTTCCACACTATACAAATCAGCTCGGAAATTTATTAGGCGGACAGTTGATGCATTGGATTGATATATGCGCCGCTCTTGCATCTGCAAAACATTCGCAACATGTTTGTGTTACTGCTTCGGTAGATAGAATTGATTTCCATCATCCAATTAAACTTGGCAATGTTGTAACTTTGGTTGCATCGGTAAATCGCGCGTTCAAAACGTCGATGGAAGTAGGAGTAAAAGTATTTGCAGAATCGCTTATTGAAGGTACTCGTATTCACAGCAATACGGCATATTTAACTTTTGTAAGTGTGGACGAAAAAGGAAAGCCGGTTGATACATTTGAAATTGTTCCGGAAACAGATGATGAGAAAAGAAGATTTGAAGAAGCATTACAGAGAAGAAAAAATCGCCTCGGCAGTTGAACGTGTATTATTGAAATCCGTTCTTATTACATTCTTATATTTTTCCAATTTATCAGCGCAGATACCAATTAATGGTTTTTGCAGATATAGAGAATTCGCTACCAAATCGAACTACACAAATATTCTTTCTGTTGATTACAATTCCGATGGTTATAGAGATTTATTGATTTATAATCCTACCCAAAATAAATATTCAACACTTACATCAGATGACAAATCAAATTTCGGGTTCACCTCAGAAAAATATTCTTCCGCTATTTTATCTGATATTCATCCTTTCGGAAATGAAACATCCGGGAAGAGATTCTTAATAGCATCGCGCAAAACGCGGCAGGTTGTGCTTGCATCTTTTTCGAGAAGCGGGGCTATCTCTGTAATGGGCAAGGTTACATTTAACGGATTTCCTTCGAATGTTGATGTGGGAGATATTGACGGTGATGGAAAACCGGATGGACTTGTTAGCGGGAATGCATTGGATGGGCTGTATATTTTAAAGGGAAAAAAACGGACTATTGAAGAAACAAAAATTGTAAAAGGAAAAGTTTTTTCTTGGTCGGGGTTTATTGATCTAGACTATGATTTATACCCAGATATTGCGGCGATTGATCAAACATCTAACTCGATAATTTTATATTATAATAATCATTCCGGAGGATTCACGGAGTCACGTTCAATCGGTCTGAGTAGTGACGTTAGCGCATGCAAGGCAACTGATTTCAACTCCGATGGGTTTACCGATCTTGTCCTTGTAAAAAATAATAGCTTTGAAGTTCTACTTGGTGATTCTGTCTCATCATTTCATAAAAAACTTTTGCTCGACACACCCGTCACACCGGATAAATTCGTTATACTCGATTTTAATGGAGATGGATTTAATGATATCGCCTACATAAACCAGCAGACAGGGGAACTTTATATATCATTTGCTAAAAGTGGAGATGCGTTTTATTCACCAATTCTATTCATAAAAAAAAATAATTTAGTGAGCATTACGGCATACATAGATAGAACCGGCAAAAAAATTGCGGCTCTTACATCAGATGGAAAAATCTATTTGATTAACTCTATCGGAATTAATGATGCATCATTTTCGATTACCGGGGGCGATCAACCTTCCGTAGTTAATTCTTTCGACTATATGAATGATAAATTCAAAGACATCTGCTACATAGATAACGGTGAGCAATCTCTAAAATTGTTATTGAGCGAGAGAAGTAATTTATTCCGAACTTATTATTCAATCCCTCTTTCGAAAACGCACTCAAAAATCTTTGTAGATGATATCAGCCCCAGGACAAAAACCTTTTACCTTTACTCGATTGGCGAGCGAATAATTGAAATTGTGAGAATGAACTTTGAGACTAACAATTACACTAAACTTATTTTGTATGCGGATAAGCCTATAGAAGATTTGAAAATAAGTAGTGACCTCTTAAAAGATCGGCAGACTCTTTCTATTCTTAGTAAAAAAGACGGAAATCTTTTTATGCAGATTCACGAACTTAGAAACTTCCGTAAAGCGTCTTCCGTATTATACACGATTACTTCTGATGAAGTTGAAAAAGCTTGGCTTGCGTTAAGTGTATACAAGGACATATACAGTTTCTCTCGTAGCGGAAATAAAATCGAGCTGGCAAAATCTGTATTCGATAAAAAAATAGTTGAGAAAAAAACCTTATTGAATTTTGACATTAGTGCAAAAGAGAATCTCAGTTATGATTTAATCTGTATTAATGAAATGGTGCATCGTTATAAACCGGTCGTGGCACTGGTTACTGTCAATAATTTTTCTTCTCTTTATTATTTTACAAATAAAGATGTAATAAAATATTCACTTCGGCATTCCGCTTCCACAAACGCCTTGCTTGGATATTCATTTGATGAAAGTAATGACGAATTTACCTTCTTTTACAATGATCTTAGAAGAAAAAAATTACGCAGTGTAAAATTCCGGGACTCAAACAAAAAGTTGGTTGGTGAGGAATTGATTGAATCAAAGAATATCAATAATTATCTTGTAACCGGATTAAATAGAGGAAAAACATTTTTGATTTATTCTAACAGTTTACAGAACACGTTATCCTTCGAAAAACTCTAATGAAGAAGCTTTCACTCCTTTACTTTTTTATTCCGATTGTATTCACATCCGCGCAGAATTTGGATTCGTTATATAATACATTTCTTGCAGTCAAAGGGGTAGCCCAAATTAACGCTCAACAAAATGTATCAATTCAAAGTGAACCAATTAAATGCAGCTTTGGAATTATTAATCAAGTTAAGCAGAACTACGATAAATATTCTCTACAGCAAAAAAAAGTTATTAGCTCACTTCTACAAAGACCGACATCGGATACAAGTTTTGTAACTCCAAAACGTATGTTCCGAATTCATTTTAGGAAGACGGGATATGATGCACCTCTTTATGATCTGAATGAATTAGCAACAGCAGCGGATTCAGTATACACTTACGAAGTAGATATTCTTGGGTATCTGCCGCCGCCAAAAGATGATAGAGAAGGTGGCGATGATCTATATGATATTTATATCCAAAATTTAGGAACCGGTAACTACGGTTATACTGAACAAGACAGAAGTATAGGGAACAATACTTATACAAGTTTTACTGTAATAGATAATGATTTTGGGGAAGGTGTTAACACTCACGGAATTGATGGTGCCCGTGTTACAGTTGCGCACGAATTTCATCATGCAATTCAGATGGGCAATTACGGTTTTTTCGATAGGGATATTTTTTATCATGAGATAACATCAACAGCTATGGAAGAGTTTGTATACAATAGTATAAACGATTACTACTTTTATATGAATTCTTATTTTAGAAACCCGCAGCGTGCATTCTCTTCAAACGACGGGTATAACCTTGCCATTTGGAATTTGTTTTTGCGTGAAAGATTTGGCGTGAATATTATCAAAAGAATTTGGGAATTGATGCCTGCCGAACGGGCGCTGCAGGCAATGGCATCTGCCATTCAGGAAAAAAATTCTTCTTTTAAAGTTGAGTTCAATACCTTTGGCGTGTGGACTTATTTTACGGGTGGACGATCCATCCCAAATAAATATTTTGGAGAAGCATCAAAATACCCGCTGATTAGCCCGATGGTTCTCAAAAATTCCGTGACGGTTAACTCCGAATCGGTTTCTAATAATTTTTTTCAATACAATGATTTCACTTCTACTAAGAGAGATTCGGTGATAACACTGGTAAGTAATTGCGATGTACAAGGCGCAATCGGTTCTTCAAATACAATTTTACCGTTTACCTATACACTCGCTGCCCTGCAAATCAACGGTGGAAAAAAGATTGCCGATGGATTCTTTTCTAAACTTGAAAGCGCAAATATTTCTCTTCTTGTCGAATCTAATGTTTTAACCGGTTATATGTCGATTGAGGAGATTGATTATGCATATCCTCAGCCGTTCCGGTACTCCGTTCACAACCAATTATTCATTCCAGTTGCAGGTATTAAAGGGGAAACGGCAGAACTCTCTATCTTCTCTATTGATATGAAATTGGTTTATTCAGGTCAAAAACATGTGCTTGCAGAGCGGGTAATTTCATGGGATGTATTTGATCAAACCGGTAAAAAATTAGGAACAGGTGTTTATCTTTATGTTACTAAATCGGGTAATACCATCAAAAAAGGAAAGTTTGTAATCTACAATGACTGATTATACGGTTGAATTAAACAATCTGATAAAATATTTTGGAAGAAGATTGATCTTTGACGATATCAATTTCTCATTTTCATCCCGAAATATATATGGAATTTCTGGACCCAACGGATCCGGTAAGTCTACACTTGTTAAGATTATTGCAGATTTAATTTCACCAACCAGAGGAAAAGTAACTCATAGATACAATGAAAAAATAATCGAGCCTGAAAATCTTCATAATTATCTTGGTTTTGTTTCACCCTATCTTTTCCTTTATGATGAATTTACGGCGGAGGAAAATTTAAGTTACTCTGCAAGTATTCGCGGAATCAAATTCAACAGAGAACGGTCGGATTATCTTCTGAGCCAATTGAATCTTTTCGATAGAAGATTAGATCTGGTGCGGGAGTTTTCTTCAGGCATGAAACAGAGATTGAAATTTATTTTTGCTCTTTTGCATGAACCGCAATTGATAATTTTAGATGAGCCGACTTCAAATTTGGATAACCCCGGCAAAGATATTGTTTACAAAATTATTATGGAAGAATCGAAAAAGAACTTGGTAGTGATTGCATCAAATGAGGATTCCGACCTTCGCTTGTGCAATGAGGTTATTGAACTGGAAAAATTTAAGAAGCAAACAAACAGATGAAAGCATATTCACTTTTCAAAAAAGATTGGCAATCGGAATTGCGAACTCGATACGCAATTAACGCTCTTGCAATGTTCATTCTTGTTACAATCAGTGTTATCATGTTTTCTATTGGCAACGAAAAGATCACAGAATATTTGACCGGTGGATTATTATGGGTTGTGATTTTCTTTTCTGCTATGTCCGGGCTCTCCAGAGCGTTTGTATCTGAAGAAGAAAGAGGGACTACAATGACGCTTCATTTGATGGCTTCTCCTTCAACAATATTTTCCGGGAAACTAATATTTAATCTTCTGTTAGTCTTTTTGATGAATTTTGTTATAACATTTCTTTTCTCTATACTTTTTTCTTCCTTTATCATAAAAAATATCGCTCTTTTTGCAATTGCTTTTCTATTTGGAAATATTGGTATTGCAATCTCATCAACAATAATTGCAGCAATAATTTCAAAGGCAAGTTCAAAAGGAACGCTATACCCGGTTCTTTCCTTTCCAATTCTTTTGCCACTCATTCTGACTCTTTTAGAGATCACAAAGTTTTCTATGGATGGAAATTCAATCAGCGGATCTATGGTGGAGATATTTGTGCTCATCTGCTATGACGTAATAATGGGAACGGCTTCGTATCTTTTGTTTGATTTTATCTGGAAAGAATAACTCGTTTTTAGAAATTTTCAACTATTTGTCTTAGCATTTTTCATATCGGTGAATAACCTCTTAGTATTTCCTTTATTGCAATAAATGTGGAAATTACGTAGCAATCAGGCCGGGTGATAGTTTAGTTAGTTTATTTGTATCCTATTATGTAAATTTGCCATTGAGAGCTAGTTTCAATAAAAAAACTTAATTAAATAGTGCTAAAGTCACTGCACATCAAGTTGATTCTTAATTAGTAAGAAATTGTAAGGTTTTTAGTGATATACTGGGATGTGAGCCCTGACATTTTTTCGATTGGTTCTATTACCATTAGATGGTATGGTTTGTTTTTTGCCATGTCGTTTTTGGTCGGCTATCAAATTATGCTCGTGATTTTCAATAAGGAGAATAGAAGCGAGCAAGATCTAAATGATCTAGTTTGGGTTATGATTCTTGGAACGGTTTTGGGCGCCCGTCTTGGACATTGTCTTTTTTACAATCCTTCATATTACTTAAGCCACCCGGTGGAAATCCTACAAATTTGGAAAGGTGGACTATCCAGTCATGGTGCTGCGATTGGAATTATGATTGCTCTCTACTTTTACGTCCGAACAAGAAAAGATATAACTTATCTACAGATTTCTGATCGTGTCGTTATAACAATAGCCCTTGCTGGATTTTTCATTCGGATGGGAAATTTGTTCAACTCGGAAATCATTGGAAAGCCCACAAATGCAACGTGGGGATTTGTTTTTACAAGTGTAGACTTAATACCCCGGCATCCGGCTCAACTCTATGAAGCATTAGCATATCTCTTGATATTTATCTTTCTATTAACCTTTTTTTTCAAAACAAATGGAAAATTCAAACAAGGTTTAATATTTGGTTTCTTTCTTGTTATGGTTTTTTCATTTCGATTCCTTGTAGAATTTTATAAGGAGGATCAATCGCCGTTTGAAGCCGGAATGTTTTTGAATATGGGACAAATCTTAAGCATTCCACTTATTCTTTTAGGAATATATCTTTTTTTCCGCAAAGATAACAAAGTGCTAAAAATTTATTAACCCTTTGAAAGACTATAATGATTAATAAACTCTATTTATGCAGAGTTCTTCTTTTAATAGTTCTATTTATAAGTCTTACCTCTGGTATAATCTTAAAAACCTCTGCTCAAAAGCAAAATTATAATCAATCAAACGATACACTCAGATTTACCGGTGAAACTCATTTACGCAACATTCGTCAATTAACATTCGGCGGCAATAACGCCGAGGCATATTGGAGTTTTGATGATAAACAGCTAATATTTCAAAGTGATTGGAAAGAAATAAATTCACAGCCATGTGACCAGATTTTTAAGATGAATGCAGATGGTTCTACTCTTGAAAACGGAAAGCATTATCTGCTTCTTTCCACCGGAAAAGGTAGAACAACTTGCAGCTATTTCTTGAAAGATGGTAAAGTGATATTTTCTTCAACACACGCGGCAGATGCAAAATGTCCGGAGTCCGAAATGTTTGCTTCCGGCAGATATGTCTGGCCTCTTTACAAAAGTTATGAAATTTACATAGCCAACAAAGATGGTTCTGATACAAAAGTATTGATTGGCGGCGAAGGTTACGATGCAGAAGCAACAGTTTCTCCCGATGGCAAATACATTGTTTTCGCATCCACACGATCCGGCGATTTGGAACTGTGGCGTTATGAAATTAAAACGAAAAAGTTTTTGCAGTTGACAAATACTCTTGGTTATGATGGGGGCGCTTTTTTCTCCCGCGATTCGAAACATATAGTCTGGCGCGCAAGCAGACCACAGGGTAAAGAAGCCGAAAGCTATAAGAAACTTCTTTCAGATGGATACGTGGAACCGAAAGAACTAAATATTTTTATGGCAGATATTGATGGGAAAAATGCAAAGCAAGTAACAAAATTACCAGGGGCGAACTGGGCGCCGTTTTTTCATCCTGACGGAAAGAAAATATTGTTCTGTTCAAATCATCATTCAATTGACAAAGGCGGAAGAATTTTTAGTGTGTTTATGATAAACACAGACGGAACCGGATTGGAAAAAATTATTAACTCCGATACGTTTGATGCATTCCCAATGTTTTCTTTTGATGGTAAAAAAATAGCGTTTTGCTCCAACAGACAATCTGATAGACAGCCAACACACGATACAAATGTGTTTGTTGCCGATTGGATTGAAAAACCGGAAAAAGTTGATCTGAATTTTAAATCACCAAAATAACATTGTCATTCTGAATCCGACATTTGTCGGATGAAGAATCTCCAAACTTTTTGTTGTGAGATCCTTCGTTGTTCAGTTGAACTGAACTCCTCAGGATGACCGGAAAACGGTCATGACTGAAAAAGAATTTTCACAAAACTGGATTGATAAGATCAGAGGAGAGTTAAAAACTTTTCCAGATAATTTTATGGGATCCACAGACTATGAAATTATTTCATTACCTGAAAAACTTTTATTTCTTCCACCACCGTTTTTTAACAATTATCAGATTACTGATGAAACCGGCGAAACATACATCTCAACCGATGATCATTTTAAAGCAAAGTATATTCTTTACGCCAACAGAACCAAACCGGCTCAATTGAAAATACCGCTCAGAGATTTACACATTTACGAAACCGTGCGTGATTATGAAAAATATCTCGATTCTTTTCTTAAAGAAATGGAAAAAGATTTCAAACAGACTTTTCCAAACTCGAAAGGATTCAAACGAATCTTAATTCAGGTATTCAATTCATTAAACCTTACACGTCTATAAATTGATCGAACTTAGCAGCAACATTAGTAATTATATTCGCACCAACTTTGGCGAAAACTATCTTAGTAATTACATGAATTACTTTGAGAGCGACTACAAACCATATCTTAGAATTTCCCCATTCACAAATAAAGAAAAACTAATTGAAAGCCTGAAGAAGTACGGTATCTCTCTGGAATCGGTTGCAAATCTTCCAAGTGCATATAGAATTACTTCCGGAAGTAATGTTGTTGGAAAGACACTCGATTTTATTCTTGGCAAGTATTACATACAAAGCTTATCGTCAATGATTCCGCCCTTAGTCTTAAATCCACAAGAAGGTGATGCGGTTTTAGATCTTTGTGCTGCACCCGGATCAAAAACAACCCAGCTTGCAGAACTAATGAACAATAAGGGAACACTCGTTGCCAATGAAATATCTACTGAACGATTGAAGAGCCTGGTGTTCAATGTTGATAAGATGAGTTTGGTGAATGTTGGGATACTTCACGGGAAGGGTGAACTACTCAGCCGACAATTTGAAAACCGTTTCGATAAAATTTTAGTTGATGCACCGTGCAGTGCACTGGGGATAATTCAAAAGAAAGGTGAAGTTAGCAATTGGTGGGATGTTCGCAAAGCTGAAGCAATGTCAGATCAACAATTACGTTTGCTAATTTCCGCTGTAAAAATGTGTAAAGTTGGCGGTGAAATTGTTTACTCAACTTGTACACTTACACTTGAAGAAAATGAATTTGTTATTAACAAAGTATTAAAAAAATATCCGGTAGAGTTAGTTGAGATTGAATTACCGGTTAAGAGCACACCGGGATTTTCAACTTATGGGGTGGAGAATTTGGGAGATGATCTAAAAAAATGCCGCCGGATTCTTCCCTGGGAAATAAACAGTGAAGGATTCTTTGTTGCGAAGTTGATCAAGACTGACCACACAGAACCAACGGAACGATCATCCCGACAAGAAAGAAAGTACGAGTTAATAAAATCTTCCAGCGGTAAAATAAAAAATTATCTGGATGGGCTATCAAACTATTACGGAATTCGGAGAAGCGTTTTTGACTCTTATAAATTCCTGCTCAAGAATAATGATATTCATTTTGTAGATGCAGATTGGCATAGTGAACATCTCGAATCATTCAACAGAATTGGAACGCGGCTTGGCACAATTGATAAACGCGGAATACTGCAGCTCAATCCGCTCGCTGCGCAAGTCTTTCCGGAAGAGATAACACAAAACATAGTTGAGATTGACAACATCACAGATCTTGATATTTATTTCAGCGGCGGAATTATAAGAAAACAATTTGAACTTGGCGGGCAGCGTGTAGTAAAATATGGAGATTACATTCTTGGCACTGCCGTAGCATCTAAAGAAGGATTGAAGAGTCAATTTCCGCGCGCATTTAGAACACAGGAAATAATTTTACCGCAATAAATGAGTCTACTATAAAAAGGTTATTTCTGTCATTGCGAGGAGCGAAGCGACGAAGCAATCTATTGTTTTTGAACTAAATTCAGAAGATTGCTTCGCTCCGCTCGCAATGACATATGCTAAAAATACCTTTTTAGAGTGAGCTCATAAATAAAAGATTAAGATTTTAATTACAGTTATAATTTAGTTAGAACCATCAAACCGATTTCTTCATTTAGAAAAAATTTCTCAATCTCTTTATTATGCCGAACGATTAATTCGGCAGTGTCTTTGTTTGAAAGATTTCCCGTTTTGAGTCTAATTATTTTGGGTGGGAATCCGTATTTAGCACATAGATCATCAAAATCTATATCGTGAGTTAGTATTACATAATCATTTTGTTGAGCATAGTTCCAGATTTCATAGTCAGTGGAATTTTTTAACCCAATACTGTTAACATGAATGCATTCATAGGATAAGTTTTCTAGGACTTTTGCAACCCTAAAAGAAATATTTTGATCGAGTAAATATTTCACACCGCAACAAAAGTAACTGATTTTTCTTTATCAGCTGCAAATGCTAAACAAGCAAGAATATCTGTCTCGGTAAGTTCCGGGTAGTCTGATAATATTTCTTGATGCGTCATTCCGGAAGCAAGCCAACTCAACACATCGTAAACAGTAATTCTCATTCCACGAATGCAGGGTTTACCACTTCTTTTTCCGGGTTCAATGGTAATTATCCCATCATATATTTTTGAAAAGTTCATTTGCCCTCTCTTTTTTCTGTATTAAGATATACTATTGTAAAAGAAGTATCAATATGAGTTGAATAGAAAGCCAATTCCCCGGGCATTTAGAACAAAAGAAATTCTCGCCCATGAAATTTCTGATCCACTCGTTAATTGTGAATATCAAAACGGGTGCTCAAACGAAAGATAGAAAATCATTCCAACCCGGGTTCCGGCTTGCCGGGATGAAAAGCTAAATGGAAATCCAAGTCCTGGTACAATTTGCAGTTCGCCAATATCAATTGCACAGCGAACACCCGGGCTGAAAATCTTTTCCGTAAAGTTGTTCACGTTGCCGAACTCGTCAATATTGCTTGCAATGTTCATCAGATACTCGAGCATAACGTTGAATTTTTTTCCTGCAAGCCAAATAATACTTCCGCCGAAATTGTACCATGTTAATTTATGTTTATCCGCTTGTGGCGAATAGATGTCCCGACCAGTATTGATTGTTCTTGGCGCTTGTGCAGCTGGTAAAAATGTAAAACCTATATTGAAGTGAACAGCAAAAAAATCGGAGAGACGTTTGCTTGCAGGAAGGTTAACTTGCACGCCTGTTGTACCGAGTCCTAAGTTTTTATTTACATTTCCCGTTGGCAGAATGATAGAAATGCGCGGCGCAACCGCTGCCCAATCGTTACTTGTAAAAAGTTGATGGCGGTAGTTAATCATCATGTCTCCAACACCATTCACACTATTTGAATTGAGAAAGGCATAGGGAACTGTGAAGCTGAGTTGATTCCGTTGTCCTCCAATGGGCCATTCCTGCGTGAAGGCGTAAGAAACATCGTGCTGTGGATCCTGAAAGTAGACAGCATTCGAAATATGTTGAATGACACGCTCTTCCTGGTTGTATGCTTCTTCGATCAAAAAAGAATTATCTTCGATTGCTTTTGAAAATTTCTGCTGCGCAAGCAATGGGAGCGAAGAAAGAAGAAAAATTGCGACAACTGTGTTTCGAAATATCATAATAAATTCCCTTAATTAATGAGAAAAATGAAAACGTCGCGCTAAGTCTTGACATTTTTTTAAACCGAAGCGTTACTAATATTTCAAATTATATTTTTGCGCGAGAGATTTAGAATTTGAAATCAATCCCTGCCGTGATTATGCGCGGCACTCCAGCCCGGATACCTGTGGGCCTGCGGGTTACAATGTAACGCTCGTCCAACAAATTCTTTACAGAGAGAGAAATTGATGTATTGAGCGACGAAATAAAATAACTTGTCGAAAGATCGAGAACAAGATAAGCCGGTATCTCGCCTGTCAACCCATCGGCTGAAGGCGTTGCAGTGTTAAACTCATCAGTATATTGTTTATCAACATACAACGCCGATAATTGTGCACTCAAACCGAACGGCGTTACTACGCTTAAGGTGTTGGAAAGTGTAAACTTGGGCGCATAGGGAAGTGAATTGCCGCTAATATTGATTGTAGTACTTCCTTCAGTGATAAACCGATTTGCATTATACGTTGCCTTGACGTAGGTCGCGTTTGTGGTAAGACTAAAAGAATACAGCGATTCAAACAGTCTGCCTGCGTCAATAGTAACACCCGCCTCTATGCCAATATGCTTGCTGCGTCCGCCGTTAATTAGACCGGTTCCTGCGCTGCCCGAAGATTGAGAAACAGGGATAATTTGATTAGAGAAATCAAGCAAGAACCCGGTTACTTCAAACGAAAGTCCGTTGATTGCAGTGTATCGCGCGCCGACTTCGTAATTCCAACTCAACTCGGCATCGAGTTGAAGCGCTACGCCGTCGCTTGTGATGGCATCCTTAACGCGCGGCGGCGCAAACCCGCGATGAACTCCGGCAAAGACCGAACTCCCTTCGGCAAGCTGATAATTTATACCTAAACCCGGAATGAATTCTGTGATTGTGTTTTCTGCAATAACACTTGTGTCGCGCACCGCTGTAGCATTGTTTATTTTGAACTGTCCCCTTATAATATTTCGTTCGTAGGAAAACGATTCAAAGCGTAAGCCCGGACTGATAATAAATTTGTCTGTTACAAATAACCGGTTTTGAACAAACGCGCTCCTTGCGTATCCGGTTCTGATCTCATCGTCACGAAGATTGCCGGAACTTGAGTTAAACTTTGTACCGATGACATATTGTTCGAACGCCCGCTCATAGAGAAAGCGAACTCCCAAATCAAGTTCGTTCTTATACTCTCCAAGCTTGTATGTAGTTGTCAATCGCGGCTCGATGCCAGCAACTTCAAACTGACGATTTCGATTACCGGTGCTGTTTCTCATATAGATCGCTCCGCCAGGAACACCCGGGTCTCCGAAGACTACGCCTGTTTTGTTGGAAACGCTGCTTGTGCGTCCAAAATCCTGACGGCGCCAGTTGCGCGAAGTAGTGTACCCAAATACTGTTGTTCGGAGAAAGGTAGTCGGAGTGATGAAAAGATCGTGCGTTGCACTGGCTGAATACCGGCGCACAATGAGTTGATCATCGGGAGCGATACGTGTGTAATATTCGCCCCGCTCGTACATTGTCTGTGTAAGTCCAACGTATGTAGAGTTCGAGATTTCATCATACACTCCAACCTTAAACCCTATAATTGATTTTGAACCGAGTGCTAGTTTGAATTTTGCGGAAAGATCGTTGATGCGGTACGTAGCGGTGCCAACATTATCCGCCTGCCGCCGCAGATAATTAATCTGTGCACCAATGTTGCCGAATGTTGTTCCGTATTTCGCAAGAGTAGTGAAGAATCCGTTATCACCACCGCGTAGCTTTATGCTGCCGGTCGGAACTGAAGGCGGATCGGCAGTAATGAAGTTAATGACGCCGCCAATGGTCTGAGGACCAAACAAAATAGAACCGCTCCCTTTGAGCACTTCCAGACCAGCCATCCGATCGATAGGTGGAGTGTAATACATTTCAGGCTCGCCGTACGGAGCTAAAGAAACTGGAACTCCGTCTTCAAGCATTAAAACTGTTCGGCTTCGATCCGGCTCCAAGCCGCGTACACCAAGATTGAGCCGAAGACCGGCTCCCTCTTCGTCAACAGGATAGAGACCAGTGATTTGGCGGAACACTTCGTTACCGCTCAAAGCATCAATTTTTGCCAGCTCTTGCCTGCTTATAATTTTTGCTGAACCCGGAACCCTGTTCAATAATCCCGGTTTTCGACCGATGACTTCTATCTGAGGCATTTCATAAGTAGATATCAGCGTGTCTTGTTGGCTCAATTTATCAGCAGCAGTAACTAATGTGTTCGCTTGCTGAGCCGTCACAAGAGAAAGTCCTGCTAATATTAGAACGAATATTGCTCTTAGTGTGTGTAGTATGTATTCCATTTGATACTCCAGAATTTATAATAATTGATGCTGTAATTATTAAATCAGTGTCAAAAAAATTTGGCTAACTACCGCATCAAAATGACTATTATAAAACTAACTTGGAGTGGAAAAGATATCAATCGCCAAAAGAAGTGATTTGTAAGAGGGCTATCCCTTTAAATGAGTATTCTAAATAAAGGAGTTATCAGATGATCAAAATATTATCATAATAGAAATTATATTGAAGAAGGAAGGAATCATCAGTAAGAATAAAATAAAAAACGGCTTACGCCGTTTTTCATTAATAAGTCACCTTACGCAGAATTGAGTTTTGTGTAACCACGACTTTTAAGTCGTGGGTTCAACAAAACACCAATTCAGGGCTTTAGCCCTAAAGATAGACTGGTTTTGTGGCTAAAGCCGATAGTCGCGGTGTTTGGTAATCCACGAGCTAAAGCTCGTGGTTATTCAATTTCAATTTTTTGCGTAAGGTGAGTTAATAACTGAGAAATGGATCTGAAAATTATACATCAAAATATTGCTCAAATTCGAATGCAGTGGGACGCAAAGCTGCCGGTTTGATTTCTTTATCAGTTTTGTACTGAATCCATGTATTGATAACATCTTCGGTAAACACATCACCCTTCAATAAAAATTCATGATCCGCGGCTAATGCTTTGAGTGCATCACCAAGTGATTCCGGTGTTGATGGTACATCCTTCAATTCTTCAGGAGACATATCATAAATATCTTTATCGAGAGGTTCACCCGGATCAATTCTATTTTGAATTCCATCAATGCCAGCCATCATTATTGCAGAGAATGCTAAATAAGGATTAGCTGCAGGGTCGGGGCAACGGAATTCAACACGTTTCGCTTTTGGTGAGTTTGCAAAAGGAATTCGAATCGATGCACTTCTGTTATTAGATGAATATGCAAGATTAACCGGCGCTTCAAATCCCGGGACGAGGCGCTTGTAAGAATTAGTAGTTGGATTTGTTATGGCGAGAAGAGCCGGAGCGTGTTTCAATAGTCCACCGATAAAATACAAAGCCATCTCACTCAGTCCCGCATAACCTCCGCCAGCAAAGAGTGGTTTCCCTTTCAACCAAAAACTTGTATGAACGTGCATTCCGCTTCCGTTATCACCAAAGATTGGTTTTGGCATATATGTTACAGTTTTACCATTTTGTTTTGCCGTATTCTTAACTACATATTTGAACATTAGCAATTGATCAGCTGCTCTTAGAAGAGGTTTAAATTTCATGTCAATTTCACATTGACCACCGCTCGCAACTTCATGATGCTGTGCTTCGACTTCAATACCAAGATTCTCCAGATTCAAAACCATTTCATTACGAAGATCCATTAACTGATCAGTTGGAGGAACAGGGAAGTAGCCTTCTTTGAATCGTGGTTTGTATCCAAGGTTCGGATTTTCTTCACGACCACTATTCCATTTACCTTCCACTGAATCAACAGAATAGAAAGAGAAGTTAGGACCGGAATCGAAACGAACATCATCAAATACAAAAAATTCAGCTTCAGGACCGAAGTAAGCAGTATCTGCAATTCCGGTTGATTTTAAATATGCCTCTGCTTTTTGTGCAATATTTCTTGGGCAGCGAGAATATTTTTCTTTTGTCGCTGGTTCAAATACGTCGCAAATGAGCGAGACAGTTGGTGCTTTAACGAATGGATCCAAAAACATTGTATTTGGGTCAGGAATAATTAGCATATCACTTTCGTTGATAGCTTTCCATCCCCGGATAGATGATCCATCAAATCCATATCCATCTTCAAATGAACCTTCGTTAAACTGGCTTACGGGTACTGTAAAATGCTGCCACTGTCCGGGAAAATCCATGAACTTGAAATCTATGAATTGAACTTTGTTTGCCTTGATGTAGGCAAGAACATTTTGAATGGGGGAAGATACTTTTGCCATTACATTTCCTTTCTTGATTGTAAATTTAAACTTGTTGTTTCTTTGATAGATGATAAAATAAAACTAGTGATTGTTCTTGTAACTCCCGGCCAAGATTGAATTTTGCTTAATAGTGCTTCCAAATCTTTTGTATCTTTCACTACAACTTTTAAAATGTGAGAACCTTCTCCAAGAATTGCATGGCATTCTAAAATTTCAGGTGTTTTTTTTACGTACTCAGTAAACTTTTCATAATTTTTTGATGAATCCATTATCACTGAAACAAATGCCATCATATCGTAACCGAACTTGTGTCGGTTAACCTTTGCAAAGTAACCTTCAATTACACCATGATCTTCAAGTTTTTTTAATCGCTCACTGAGGGAGGGAATTGATAAGCCAATTGCATCAGCAAGTTCGTTGCGTTTTGTTCTACCTTTCTCTTGAAGCTTCTTGAGAATGGTTATATCTAAGTCATCCAGCATAAATTCACTAATTAATTAAGGTTTATTGTAATTATTAACTGAAAATATAAGGTGGCGAAGATTGAAATGCAATTATAATCTCACGTCAGATAATTACCTTGTCTTCATATCATTCTTTTCTAATTTTGTAACTAACAAATGAGGATTGTGTTGATGTTGAAATATTTACGGTGTTTAATTTTAGTCCTATTATTACAGAGCAGTTTTATTTTTGCTCAAACAGATCCCAAAATTTCTTCGATCATTAGTCAAGTTAGTATTGATTCTCTCTATGAAAATTTGAAAGCACTAACCGGTGAAAAGCAAATAACATTGTCTAATGGGGTTACTTCCATCTCTTCGCGTGCGTATAACAATTATGGCAATATCTTCGCGGAAGAGTATTTACAGCTTAGATTAAAACAGTACGGGTTAACAACCTTTCTCCAGACATTTGATGGCGGCGGGGGGAATATAATTGGAATCCAAAAAGGTGTTTCGAAACCAAATCAGCAGATAATTATTTGCGCACATTTTGATAGCAAACCATATTCAGGTCCGGCGCCGGGCGCAGATGATAACGGCAGCGGAACCTCGGCAGTTTTAGAAGCCGCAAGAATTCTTTCAAAGTACAAAACTGATTACACAATCATTTATGCCTTATGGGATAACGAAGAAATTGGCTTACGAGGAAGTGCATATTATGCTCAACAAGCAAGTTCAAAAAAAGATAGTATTGTTGCAGTAATTAATATGGACATGATTGGATGGGATAGTAACAACGATTATTTAGCGGAAATCCACACTAAGAACATCAACAACTCAAATCAAATAGTGAATAACTTAGTCAAGATCAATGCGGATTATGGAGTAGGGCTTCAACTTGCAGTAATTAATCCGGGTACAACAGCAAGCGATCATGCTTCATTTTGGAATTTTAATTACTCTGCGGTTTTATTGATCGAAGGTTATTATAGTAATGATTTTAATCCCAATTATCATACTGCGCTTGATAATGTTTCATTTATTAATAAAACATATTATGAAAAATGTGCAAAAGTTTCTATCGGAACTCTCGCATATTATGCAGGCATTCAAACACCTCCATCTGTTGAACAATCCTTGCCAACAGCTTATAACTTATTTCAAAATTATCCTAATCCGTTTAACCCCTCAACAAAAATAAAATACAGCATCAAACAGGAATCTCATGTAAGATTAATTGTATATGATGCGCTTGGAAGGGAAGCCGCAACAATTGTTAACCAACATCAATTACGGAATAATTACGAAGTAAAATTTGAAACTAATAATACGTTCTCAAGCGGAATATATTTTTACGTTCTTTATGCGGGAGATCATGTTAGTGTTAGAAAGATGGTATTGACGAAATGAATATTTTAGTTACTGCAAAATAAGAAATATGTCATTTCGATGAAGCCATTCAGTTCTTCATGGTAAACTCCGCGACTGAGAAATCTTTCAAATATTATCTATTTTCAAAGACTTCTCTCCCGATAAATCGCATGAGCGTCAACATATTAAATAGATTTTTCAATAGAAATTAGAACAATTGTATTGTTAGTAGAATAAAACAACGGTTTTATATCTCATCCCACGTCAGAGCCGGGCAGGCCTAAAGGGATTTTATCATTTCTTTTTAGATCATTTTCTATAAATATTTCATCCCTCTGGGATTATGAATTCCAAATCCCGCCTGCCTGGCGGCAGAGCGTGTTGCACAACTCTTTCTTCGTGCAACTTCGATCCTTCTTCGTGTAACTTCGTGTAACAAAAAATCCTTTCACGAAGAACCACGAAGGTTTTTTCACGAAGAGACACGAAGTAAATCGTAATTTTTTAGTTCTGCAACTAACACGGCAGACAGGTTAGGAATGAAATTATTCTAACAAAAGAACCACCACAGAATGAAAATCCCGTAGAGATAATATAATGCTTAAAATTAAGTTGACGCCTATGCGATAAATCGGGATTGAAATGACAATCGTGCTCAAACTTAATTTTGCAGATACTCTATTTTTTAACAGGTTGATACTCATTGCATCATCATTAATCTTCCGGTTCTCTTCGTTTCGATTCATTTATGAAATCAACTCGGTGAAACAAAATTAAGGGCATCTCTAATAACTTCAAAAGCTAATCTGTGAAAATCTGTTTACCCAGTGGAATAGCATTTGTGTTTTAGAAACAATTTGATTCTTAATTTATTCCACGGGGTGGATCCGTTTTATCTGTGTTCTATTTTTAAAAAATAGTTTTTAGAGATACCCTTAACTTCTATTTGCTTAATTTGAATAGCCCCTCTTAAATGTTTATCTTTGCCCCTAATTTTAGTATGGAGTAAAAATAAGTCTATGAAGTTTAGTAAAAGAACTCATACTTGCGGAGAATTAAGAGAAACCAACATAGGACAAACTGTTGTATTGAATGGCTGGGTGGCAATACGCCGGGATCTTGGCGGTGTAATCTTTATCGAGTTGCGCGATCGTCACGGAATAACACAAGTTGTATTTGAGCCCAATTATAATTCGGAAGCGCATGAGCAGGGAAAAAAATTACGCAGCGAGTTTGTTGTTTCCATAGAAGGCAAAGTGAGAAAACGTCCCGAAGGAACAGAAAATTCAACACTTCCAACAGGACGGATTGATGTTATGGTTGATAGATTAATAATTCTGAATCAAGCGGAAACTCCTCCGTTCCCAATAGAAGACGGTATAGATGCTCATGAAGATTTGCGCTTGAAATACCGGTACCTGGATTTGCGCAGAAATGAAATGCAAAAAAATCTTTTATTACGTCATCAGATGTACCAAATCACCCGGAAATATTTTGATGCCAATGGTTTCGTTGAAGTTGAAACTCCAATTCTCATGAAAAGTACACCTGAAGGTGCACGCGATTTTTTAGTTCCAAGTCGTATGCACAAAGGAAAGTTTTATGCATTGCCCCAGTCTCCGCAAACTTATAAACAGATATTAATGGTTGCCGGACTTGATAGGTATTTCCAAATTGTAAAGTGTTTTCGAGATGAGGATTTGCGTGCAGATCGACAATACGAGTTTACACAGATAGATGTAGAGATGTCTTTTGTAGATGTTGAAGATATTTTTGAAATAGTCGAAGGATTGATGAAAGACTTTTTCAAAGAAATTCTAAATTATGAAATCACTTCTCCTTTACTCAGATTAAGTTTTGATGACGCAATGGAAAAATACGGAAGTGATAAACCGGATCTTCGATTTGCACTTGAAATGGTTAGTCTCAATGATGTTCTCGCAAATTCTGAATTTAGAGTATTCAAAGATTCGGTTGCGTCCAATGGAATTGTTACCGGTTTACTTGCTAAAGGTTGCGGTGATTACACGAGAAATCAACTTGATGTTCTTACCGATTTTGTCAAAAAACTTGGTGCTGGTGGATTAATATGGATGCGTGTAAAAGAGAATGAACTCGAGGCACCAATAGCAAAATTCTTAACCGAAGACGAGAAACAAAATCTGATTAAAAAAATGGATGCTGAACCCGGTGATCTATTATTTATTCTAACCGGTCAAAAAATAAAAACCCTTTCATTAATGGGTTCGCTTCGTTTGGAAATGGCAAAACGGATGAATCTGATATTGCCTGATGCCAAGCCATCTCTTCTATGGGTTACCGATTTTCCATTATTCGA
This sequence comes from uncultured Melioribacter sp., assembly GCA_964449775.1. Classification (GTDB taxonomy): domain Bacteria; phylum Bacteroidota; class Ignavibacteria; order Ignavibacteriales; family Melioribacteraceae; genus Fen-1258. The sequence continues at coordinate 157,496 of CAYVBQ010000001.1, forward strand.
GTGGGATGAAGAGACTAAACGTTTATACGCAATGCACCATCCTTTTACCTCGCCGCGTATTGAAGATATTCCTTTAATGGATACAGATCCTGCAAAAGTAAAAGCCCGGGCATATGACCTTGTTATGAATGGTAATGAAATTGCAGGCGGCAGTATACGAATTCACGATTCTTCACTTCAATCTAAAATGTTTCAAGCTCTTGGTATCAGTGATGAAGAAGCGCAAGAAAAATTCGGCTTTTTGATCCGAGCTTTCAAATATGGGGCACCCCCGCATGGAGGAATTGCTTTCGGTTTCGATAGATTAGCGATGTTGTTTGCAGGCAGAACATCAATTAGAGATGTGATTGCATTTCCAAAAACTTCAAGCGGTATCTCATTGATGGATGAAGCGCCTTCACGTGTGGATGATGCACAGCTTACAGAACTTCATATTAGGGTAAAGTAGTTTTACCCCAGATTTTCAATTGGAAAGTAAAGACTCGCCGCGGCGAGTCTCTACAATAATTTTCTTGTTGCAAAATCCGGGTTTATATGATTAGAGGATCTTTCCTATTCTTACAGGTAAGTATTACTTCACGGACAAATCCAACCAACTTAAAGTAGATTTCTCTTTCTATTAATCTCTCCGTTTTTTATATTCTTTTCAAAGATAATGCACTTTTTATTCTATCTAAAAGTTGGTTTGATAATTGACTTATTCGAATTCAAAAATAAGAATGGAGAGGAAGTTGGACGGAAGAATTTACCGATTATCAAATGCAGCGGAGAATTAGGTGGGACAACAGCAACTATTATTGATTCTGCTCGGAATTGTTGTGGTTGGAATTGCCATTATTGTAGGTATCAATCTATTTAGGGCTAATGCTATTGAAACCAAGCGCAATAATGTTACTAATGAATTGGTAAATTTGGCTGCTATGGCTCAGCAACACTACATGAGACCTAATTCGATGGGTGGTGGTTCAAGAACTTTTTTAGGATGGAATATTCCTAGCGAATTATCGGTAACTGCTAATGGTCATTTCACAGCAGTTGTTTCCCAGGATGATGTTGTTATTACCGGAGTTGGCAATGAAGTTGTTACCGGTAATGACTCTGTTACAGTAAGAATAAATGTGACATCTTCTTCATTTACTGCGACCATAATTAAATAAATCACCTTACGCAAGGTGTCATTCTGAACGGAACGAAGTGGAGTGAAGAATCTAATAATCGAGCAAAAAAGAAGTTTTCAGATTCTTCCCCCGATAATCCGCCGAGGCGGGGGGGTCAGAATGACAAATAATAATGTCTTTGCGTAACATCAGTAACTAAATTAATAGGATATCAGGATGGGTCAACAACAACTTCTACTTATTGTCCTTGGTGTAATAATTGTCGGAATAGCAGTAGTAGTTGGAATAAATTATTTTACATCAAGCTCAGGAAAAGCAAATAGAGAAGCAATCATTGCAGATTTAACTGATATTGCTATAATGGCACAAAAATATTATAGAGAACCAATAAAATTAGGCGACGGCGGTAATACATTTACAGGATGGACAGTTCCTGCAAACTTAGCACTAACCTCAAATATGAGTGCAGCAGTAACTGCTGCAGTAGCAGCACAATCGGTAATACTTATTGGTGTTGGTACCGAAAAAGGTAACGATGGAACTTCGGTAGTTAAAGTAACAATGCTGGTTAGACCAAATGAAATTACATCAACAACAATTAATAATTAGTAACTCACCTTACGCAAGGTGTCATTCTGAACGGAACGAAGTGGAGTGAAGAATCTAATAATCGAGCAAAAAAGAAGTTTTCAGATTCTTCCCCCGATAATCCGCCGAGGCGGGGGGGTCAGAATGACAAATAATAATGTCTTTGCGTAACATGAGTTAGTGAGTCACCTTGCGCAAATTAAGGAGAGAATTCGTTGGCACAGAAAATGGTTAAGGAAATAAATAAAATAAATGAAGGTCTATGATTAAATACCTCAACCGGGTTTTAAAAAAGTCCTTCCCTTTAGCATTGCCACTATGTGGGAAGCCTGCCTGCGGTAGGCAGGGGTTTGGGCTTGCCCGCCGTTTTTTTTGGCGGGATGGGCTTTTATTCTAATTTAACAAACACAAACTAACAAAAAGGAGTTACAAAGATGGGACAACAACAATTATTACTTATCGTTCTCGGCGTTATCATTGTAGGTATCGCTGTTGTAGTAGGTATCAATGTATTTACAGCAAGCGCATCTCAAGCCAATAAAGACGCGGTAGTTGCAGATTTAACAAACATTGCTGCAATGGCGCAACAATTTTACAGAAAACCGGCTGCACTTGGCGGCGGTGGCAATACATTTACAGGATTCGCAGTACCTACAAGCTTATCACCAACGGCAAATATGACTGGGATAGTAACACTTACACCAGGTGCACAATCCATAACTCTTGCTGCTTCTGGTACTGAAAAGGGTGCTGACGGAACTAATGCATTTACAGTAACAATGATAGTCGGACCAAATGCAATTACGTCAACGGCTTTTACTAATTAATTTTTAGCAGAAATTTTCTTAAATTGAAGCCAAAGAACAGACTAAACCTCCGAGGTTTTGAAAACCTCGGAGGTTTTAGATTTAGAGAAGACTCATTAATTTTTAGCAGAAATTTTCTTAAATTGAAGGCGGGTAAAAGATTTTTTATCCGCCTTTTTATTTTTGAACTCTATACTAATCTAATTCCAGATTTTATTGCTTGGCACCTTTACAATAATGCAATTGCAATTGATTTTAGAAAAAGATAGCTTTAAAAAAATAAATTAAGTAAGGTGATAAAAATGACCGAAGTTGCAAAAAGATTTATGGAAGAAGCGTTTCTTCTTCCACGCGAAGATAGAGCAGAATTAGTAGATAAACTTCTCGGTAGTCTTAATGTTCCGGTCAGTGAAGAAATGGACCGCCTATGGTCAAAGGAAGCGGAAAAGCGTGTGAAAGAATATGAAGAAGGCAAAATAAAAGCAATAGATGGTGAACAAGTTTTCAGAGAAATTAGAAGCAAGCTTTGACGTTAAAATTTACATTCCATCCGGAAGCACGCAATGAACTGTCTCAAGCAGTTGATTTTTATGAAACTCAGCAAAGAAAGTTAGGTTTAGAGTTCCTCGATGAAGTTTACTCTACTATTCGCCGCATTATTGAGTACCCGATAGCTTTTCCTGAACTGTCTACTAATACAAGAAAATGTTTAACCAATAGATTCCCTTTTGGCGTAATTTACCAGATTAAAGAGGATGAAGCATTTATTGTAGCCATTGCCCACTTAGCACGTAAGCCGGGTTATTGGAAAGAAAGGTTGAGCAAATTATGAAGGAAGATGTATGCCCAATGTGCAGTGGATTTTAAAAAGAATCGTCTACAAGTTTTACGGTAGATTATAACTACGGAGTCATTGTAGTTAGAGAAGTTCCTGCAATGGTTTGTGTGCAATGCGGAGAAGAATGGATTGCCGATGAAGTTGCGGCTAAATTGGAAGAAATTGTTTCTGTAGCAAAAAAACAACAGCAAGAAATTTTTATTGCAAAATACAACAGCTATCCCCTGGCATCATAAAACAGCAAATTATGTTTTGTGGTTTAATGCCCACCAACATAGAAAACCAAATTATTGGTTAAAAAGGGAAGTGTAAAGTTTTTCAGAAGTTTCTGATAAATAATGCTGATAAGATTTCTGAAGATTAGTTTTTGTTTTGAATTTTCTTAAATTGAAGGCGGGTAAAACAGGATTTTATCCGACTTTTTATTTGTTATAAAACTCAGTGGTGTAAGAGTTATTTACCACAAAGAAAATTACCTTAGCATAGATCATGAGACTGGTTATTAAAAAACTAAACGCTGAAGAGATAGAATTTTATGAAAATAGATTGTATCCTCTACAAGATGCAGTGTTGGGTTTATTAGATCAAGAAAGGTTTTATTTGACCGGCGGAACCTGTCTTTCCAGGTTTTATTTTAATCACAGATATTCCGAAGATCTTGATTTTTTCTGTGACGGCACATTGTATTCTGTCGGTCAATTTGAAATTGATTATCTGAGTTACGTCTCGAAAATTAAAAGTTCATATGAAGTTGAAATTACAGTTACCGGCGAACATTTTAAAAGATTATTTATAAAGAAAAACGATATTACGCTTAAAATGGAATTCATTTATGAACCGTATCCAAGAATAGATAAAGTGCTAAAGAATAAAAATTTTTTCATTGACTCAAAAGAAAATATGGCGGTGAACAAATTAACCGCCGTGTATACAAGAAAGACCGCAAAAGATTTTTTCGATCTTTATTTCTTATTAAAAGAATTTGATCTAAATGCTTTACTAAAAAAAACAGAAATAAAATTAATTACGCCTGCATACGAGAATTTAATTGTATCCTTACAAAATTCTTTTTTTGAAGGTGAAGTTCTTACGTCGCTAAAGATTAATGAAATTGATTTTTTGGATTTTGTCGATTTGTTAATAAACAATCTGCTTGAATATGCAAAGCAACCTTAAACGCTATTTTTGGGATAGCCCGATTGAAAGCTTTTCGGAAGAGTACCGGCTCGGAAGAATTATTGAATATGCGTCTTTCCCGGATCTGATTAAATATCCTTTTGACGAACTACGGAAGAGCATTAATAAAATTGATATTAATTCCTTACGCACAAGCGAACAAAGAAAACAATTTGTGCAGATACTAAAGCCATACATTTTAAATAGTAAGTCGTGGAACGAAGCGCTGAAAAAATATATTGCCGCTTGTTTTAAAGAAAATAAAATATCAAGGCAATGAAAAGAGTACTGCGCTTCCGAACTACAATGTTAAAGTGGCGATAGTTGTCAATCCGGGCGCCGTCACATCAACAACCGCAAAAGATTAGTTTTTGTTTTGAATTTTCTTAAATTGAAGGCGGGTAAATCAATGTTTTATTCGCCTTTTTCTTTAACTAAAACTCTATTGCCATGATTGAAGTAAGATTTGTTGCACAAAAACCAAATGGTCAATTAATTAATGGAACTATTAGTGAGCCGTCATATCGTGATGCCAAGAAAAAAATTCATAAACTTGCCGAAAAAAATCAACTCAAAATTCAGAAGATCGAAAAAAAAGTTGCTTACATCTATAAAATAAAACGCGGCAGAGAAAAACCAATCCATGGTGAACAGAGGGCTTACACAAAGGATGAGGTTGTTAACGCACTTCGTAAACTTGGTTATGAGGTTATCTCCGTTAATAGAAAACTTATTGAATTTAATTTCAACCCGCCGACTCAAGATATAGTTTCATTTGTAAAAATAAGCGCAGAGTTGTTAGAGCAGAAACTTCCTTATAGCGAAATTTTAACTTTGCTTATCAACGATATTCAGAATAAAACTCTTAGGGAAACACTCAAGCAGATCAATAACGAACTTAAAAAAGGCGCTGATAGCGAAACTACTTTTTTACGTTACCAGTCCGTTTTTGGAAAATTTACGGCATATATGCTTGGCTTGGCATCTAAGAGCGGTAATATGGCTGAAATTTACAAGGCTACCGCGAAATTTTTAGAAAGGCAGCAAGAGTTCAGAAAAAATTTACGCAGCGCTCTTATTACTCCGATGGTAACATTATTTGTTCTTTTTCTTGCAGTACTTTTCTATGTAGGATATATCTTCCCGGCTACAGCAAAGCTTTTTGTAAAATTTAATATTCCACTACCTCCTATGACTGCAGCGACTTTGAAGATTAGTGATTTTTTAATGAATAATGGTTTTTTAGTAGCTCTTGCATTAATCATTCCACCAATTGTACTTTGGCGGTTTGGCAAGACAAAAGCCGGCAGATTGATGATTGATCGCTACATGTTCAAGATACCAATTATGGGGTCATTGATTCATAAAACATGCATTGAAGTTTTTTGTCGTGTATTTTACACTTTGTATAGCGGTTCGGCGGAAAGCATTGAACCGATTCGGATTGCTGCAGAAGCCACAGGGAATACTTATTTTGAACAGCAAATAAAAAACATTGCTATTCCTCTTATGATTAAGAAAGGTGTGGGAATAACAGAGTCATTTGAAGCATGCGGAGTTTTTACTGAAACTGCATTATCAAGATTTCACTCCGGTGAAGAAACCGGTACAATCAAAAACACTGCTTTTCAACTTGCAAACTATTATGAAAGTGAAACGGTATTTAGGCTGAAAAATGTAATTGAAATGATTCAAGTAGGAATTGCGATGGTGATCATGGTCGTAATGATTGGTCTAACTCTTGTATCTGCAGAGACGGCTACAATTAGTCCAAAATCGCCAACGATGAAATAGAATAAAAGCCCATCCCTACCCTTCCCAAAGGGAAGGGCTTTTTTAAAACTCGGTTGAGGTATTTATCCTCGGCATTTGTTGTTAAATTATAACCTCGAAGCAATCCGCCGCGGCGGATAGAGGAATTTTCTCGATTAAAGGATAACTAAAAATGATTGATGCCCAGCTCGAAATGACCGATAAGATTGGTTACTTACTCTTGAAAAAGGGAATTATTGATCACAAGATATTAGAGCAATCGCTTAAAATTAAAGATGCCGATCAGACCAAATTGAAAAGAAATCTTGCTCAGATTTTAGTTGATGAATTTAAGTTTGATCATGATATTATTTTTAGAGAAGTTGCCGTCCTTTACGCATTTAAGGAATTAAATGTTCACCCTGAAGAATTATCGGATGAACGGATTGCAGAGATAAAAAATTTGATGACGCGTCAAGGTGATGATGTTAAACAGATGCTGTTTACTCACCGTGTAATTCCGTTTAAGTTTGATGATAAAATAAAGGACAAATTAGTTCTTGCAGCAGTAGACCCGACTGATAGAAATCTTGCTAAAGTTGCATATACACTCAACGTCAAGAAATACGAAATAAACTACGTCCGGAAAAAAGATTACGATAAACTTGTTGCACTCCTTGCACCTACAGAAAATGAATATCTAAAAATGATTCAAGAGGCGGGCGAGGAGATTCAAGTTGTTCAGGATGATACTTCGGTAGACGAAGAGGAACTTGATGCTGAAATTAACAAGAGTGCGCTTATTAATCTAATTGAAGCCGCACTTGTAGAAGGAACACGTAAAGGAGTAAGCGATATTCACCTAATCCCGAAATCCGGTAATAAAACTGAAATTCATTTTCGGCTCGATGGTAAATTGATGCTCTGGCATACTCAAGAAGGAACTTTACCGGAAGCTGTTATGGCAGTTGTAAAGGATAGATCTAAAGGTCTCGATCGTTTTGAACGTGAACGTGCTCAAGACGGATTTATGCAGCGTGAAATAGACGGGCACATAATTCGTTACAGAGTTTCTGTACTGCCCACCATTGGAACCGAATTAAAAAATAAATTTGAAAGTGTTGTAATAAGAATTCTTGACGACAGAAAAGTAATTCGTGATTTAGGAAAACTTGGTCTTACCGGCTATGCAAACACAGCATTCGTGAAAGCGATCAGTCAGCCGCAGGGAATGATCATACTAACGGGACCGACAGGAAGCGGTAAATCAACAACACTTGTTGCAGCTTTGTACCAGGTGATTAATCCTACCAAAAATGTTCTTACAGTTGAAGACCCCGTTGAATATGTTATTGAAGGCGCTCGCCAGTTGAAAATTGGACACAAAATGAGTTTTGAACAAGCCATTAGGTCAATTCTTCGTCACGATCCCGATATTGTTCTTGTTGGTGAAATGCGCGATAAAGAAACAGCAGAAACAGCAATCAAACTTGCTAATACAGGGCACTTAACATTTTCCACACTTCACACAAACGATGCACCCAGCGCTGTAGCGCGTCTGTTCAAAATGGGCGTTGAACCTTTTCTAATCGCATATGCAATTAATATCATTGTTGCTCAACGCCTGATTAGAAAACTTTGTGATAATTGTAAAAGAAAAATTATAAATATGGAAGAGCATATTTTTCCGTCTGGTCTGGATATTAAAGAGTGGGCAGGTCATGAGATCTATGAGGCAGTTGGGTGTGAGAAATGTAATCATTCTGGTTATAAAGGAAGAATGGCAATACATGAAGCGCTCTATTTCACAAAAGAAATTAGAAGAGCAATTGTTAAATCGGGCGAAGAAGTTGATGAAGAGATAATTCGAGAACAAGCAAGAAAAGATGGAACAATTAGTTTGCGCGATTCTGGTTTTGAAAAAGTTAAATTAGGGTTAACTTCCATTCAGGAAGTAATTGGCGGAACAATGGAAGACTAATTTGATAATCTTTCTTATATTTAAGGGTGGTTCTAAAAACTTTCACAAAGTGATGGCTATGCCACAATATTCTCTGCGTTAAATTTTTACAAAAGATAGTTTTTAGAACCCGCCTTAAGTGAGGTAAATTAAACCTCGCCATTTTCCACTAAAGCGGTTATTCCTGATGGTTGCAGACGCAAAACAAATCCTTTCGAATTTCGTTACAAGAATACCATCAACCGTTTTAGGCCCGGAACGAGTTAGTTATATCATCGAACATTTCCATGAAATTAAAGTTGAAGAGAAAATGTTGCTCATTGAGTTGATTAACCATATTCTTGGTATTATGATAGAACGCCAAGCATCCGATGTTGAAATTGGAGGATTCGGTGCTCAAGCATGTGTGTGGATGAGAATTTTTGGAAAGAAAGAACGTGTAAATGATCTGCCACAATTTTCAGAAGATGAAGCTACAACACTTATCGTTTCTTTATTGAATAAAACACAATTCGAAATGTTGTTATCAGAGAGGAATCTGGATTTCAGCTATTCATTTAAGTATGATAAAGTACAGGGTATAGTTCGCTTTCGTGCAGACGCATATTTTGACCTTGATAGTGTTGCATTGAATATGCGGGCAATTCAGGCTAGAATTCGTCCTATCGAATCGCTCGATTTTCATCCATTTGCAGTTAAGATGATGAGCCATCATTATATCAAGTTTGGTTTATCATTAATAACAGGAATTACCGGTTCCGGCAAATCTGCAACTCTCGATGCAATAATCGATTATCATAATGATTCAGATCCATGTCATATTGTTATTATTGCTTCACCTGTTGAGTTTGTTCATAAGTCCCGTGCATCAATTATCAAACATCGTGAGGTGGGAAGAGATGTTAAATCATTCAAAGATGGTGTTACGCAGGCGTTACGGCAGGATCCGGACATAATTGTTATTGGAGAAATGCGGGATCCGGAAACAATCTTATCAGCTCTCGAAGTTACAGATACCGGGCATAAAGTATTTTCAACTCTTCATACATCTTCAGCAACAGAATCAATAGATCGAATTGTTGCGGAAATTCACCCAAATGAACAAGAAAGAGTTCGGAATAGATTAGCCGACGTTCTAATTTCAGTTGTATCTCAAAAGCTGGTACCGAGTTTAGATGGCAAGCGTGTTCTGGCAAAGGAGGTTTTAATAGTAACCCCCTCTGTAAAAGCGGCAATAAAGAACGATAATACAAGTGAGATTTACATGATGATCAACCAAGGAGCCCCACAGGGCATGATTACGATGGAACAAGATTTGTTAAGATTATATACTGAAAGGAAAATCTCTAAGGAGAATGCTGTCTCCTATGCAAATAATAAAAACAGAATTTTGCAATTGATGAAAGGATAAGTTGAAACAAGTTGCCTGCCTATACTGCGAGGGATCTGATGCTAAACTTGCCGTTTTATCTAAAGATAAAAACGGTGTAAAGGTGCATCGCGTTTCATCATTAACTTTATCTCGCTCCACTCAATCATCTTCAAAACAAGGAGTGATGGTCGAGTTGGAAGCAAGGGAAATGAATGATGACCTTTCTTTCGATAATCTTGAATCGGTTAGTACGGTTGATTCTATATCAGAGGATACTTCAGATGTTGGAGTGCTCAACGCTGCCTTATCCGGTTTAACGCTTCGAAACATGCATTTCATTCCCATCGTCACCGAACCGATTGTCAACTATCATACTTATGATGGACCCCGCGATCTCTCCAAGAAGAAATTAATTCAAGCGGTTATTAACGATCTTCAAGTAACAAAAGGAATTTCTGTTACTGAAGATATGATAGATCTGACAGATTCAAATGAAAAATCTACACTGGGTGTATTTATTGAAGGGGATATTCCATGTGTCGGTTTAATCAATCAACTTGCAAATTATAATAATCGCCGTTACCTAAAAATCCCGACAATTAAAACGGCGGAACTTTCTCTAGCGTATTTTATTTCTAAATCCATAAAATTTTTTCCGGAAGACAATTCTCTTATTGTCTACATCGGTAAAGAATATAGCAAGTTGATTTTTCTCGAAGGACAAAAATTAAAACACATCGGTTCGCCATTAGACATCGGCACAAAAAATCTTCACACGTACGATGTTTATTTCTCCAAGATTCTTCTCGAAATGGAAAACGGCGGCATTCCGAAACTCGATAACATCATTTTGTGCGGAGAAGACAGATCAGAAAATTTGATTCTCTCTTTTTACGGAACATTCCCGGAAGCAAATGTTTCCGAATTAAAGTTTGAAAACTTTGATATAGGCGAGCTTGTTGAAGAGGATCAAAAAAATCTTGCACTTTACGCAATCCCAATTTCTGTTGCAGTTGACTACTTCGATGAATTGGAGAAGACACACATTGGCGTAAATTTTTTACCGAAATACATTTATGAAAATCAAAAATTCTTTCAATTTGGATGGCATAGCTACGCATTGATGCCTTTCTTATTTGGCGCTGCGTTCTTCTTTACTTTCAATACACTTTCAAATTTACGCGAGATTAAAGAGTTGGATTTTGAAATTGATCGTCTCAATCAACGGCAGGTTCAAAATCAAACGTTAGTTGATGAAATTACACCTCTTGATACACGAATAAATAGCTTCGATGCAACGCAAAAAATTATTGATGATGCCAGCGAAGGATCCGGTCTATGGAATAGATCGCTTGGTAAAATTTCTGATTTTGCCGAAACCAGAAGAAATTTTTGGGTAAGCAAATTGGAACCGATATCCAAAGATGAAATTAAACTAAGCGGGTATTCGTTATCTCGAAGTGTTCTTACTGAATTTGCTGAATTGAATAAATCTTCACTTCTGAAAAATATTAATTTCGAGCCATTAAGAGAAAAGAACGCTTTTTCATATACACTTAATCTTAGATTGCAAAACGATTCTCTGAAGACTAAATGAGCAATAAAGTAAAAAATACAATCATCATCTTAATTATTTTTATTGCTATAGTACTTGGCAGTGTGTTCTATAATTTCGTTTTTCAAAAAGCCAAAATTAACGATAGACAGAAAAAAATAAAGGATCTTAAGCTTTACCAACTAGATACTGAATCATTAAATCAACAACTCTCTTTACTTAAGAAACGAGTCGCTGAACTTGATTCAATTTTAGCCAATAGGAAATACAACATTCCTTATAATCTGTCACAAGCAGCGTTTTTTAATTTTGTTAACAAGGTCAGCTATGGATTCTCTTCACATTCCTACGTTAATATTGAATTCAATGAAATAGATACAGGCACTAATTTTACTATCTATCATTACTCTTTAAGCGGTATTGCGGAGTTCAATGATCTGATAAAATTGGTCTATGCTATCGAGGAAAGTAAACAGCTCAAAAAAATAGAAACTGTTGAATTGACCAATAATGTAAAAGTTGATAGCGATGGAATTCCCCACTATTTGGTTACTTACAAGTTCAATGCCTCAGTTTATTATTCCGACGATAACAGATTTTATGTAAGTGACTTGAAGGAAAATGCAATTGTTCCAAATCCGGCGTATGATTTCTTCTATCCATTGATACGTAATGAGATTCCGCCGAACAATGATAAATTATTAGATGTACAATCGGCTCAGTTGCTAGCATTGATTCCCGACGGAGCTTTCTTAGTTGATGCAAGCGGAAACACCTATCTACTGTGGGAAGGCGATCAAGTTTATTTAGGATATCTTACGAACATTAATTATCAGAACAACGAAGTGAATTTTGTTCTTAACAAAGGCGGTATAATCGAGAATATCACTTTGAAACTCGAAAAAGAAAAAAAAACGAGTAAATAAAATGAAAAAATTAATTACAATTTTAATTCTATTCGGGTTAACATTTATTGTTAATGCGCAAATTGACCTCAAGAATAAATTGAAAGGTGCGGTAAACCCCGATGAACTGGTTTCGTTATCCGAGACTATCACTTTCGATCATGCAATTCAAGTGCTTAGCAAAGTGAGCGAAAAAATTTCCGGTAAGGGAATAGTATCTACAGTAAGTTTAACTACTCCAATTGGAGTTGAGATAACCAAATGGCCCTACAAAAAAGCTCTCTTAATAATTGTTCAATACCATAATCTTATTGTTGAGGAAACAGAATCGACCGTCATCGTAAAGAAAAAGGGAGAAACCCAAGGTAAATCAGATAGTAGTTTTGTTTCAATAGATGAAAGAGAAGTTAGAATCTCTGCTGTTATGTTTGAAGCAAATGTTGCAGAGATGAAGGAGAAAGGAGTTAATTGGGAATTTCTTTTATCACAAAAAGGAATAAGTATTGGCGGAAAATTAATTTCAAGTCAAGATCAATCTTCAAGTGCTACCACCGGTACAACACAAACTCCGCCTGGTTTTTCTCTAAGCAGTAAAACCAGTTTTAACATGGGTCCTTGGGATGGGACAGCCACTACATTGTTTAAATTTTTTGAAGATGAAAATCTTGGTAAAGTAATTTCACGGCCTGTTATTAGTACAGTTAATGGTAGATTAGGAAAGACTCAAGTAGGATCTGATTTTTCAGTTAAGGAAAGAGATTTTGCCGGAAACTTAATTGATAAATTCTATCAAAGTGGCACTATAATAGAAGTTACTCCTCATGTTTATACCTCAGACGGTATTGACTACATGGTTTTGAAAGTAAGAATGGAAAGAAGTTCTGTTGTTATCGGTTCAATTTCAATTGAAAAACCCAAAACGGAAGTTACTACAAATGTTCTGCTGCTCAACGGTGAAGAAACTGCAATCGGGGGCTTGATTGTGAATCAAGAAGCAATAGTCCGCAAAGGAATCCCCTTCTTAAGAGACTTACCATGGTGGTTTCTTGGATTAAGATATATCTTCGGCTATGATCAAGAAACAGTTTCTCAAAAGGAAATAATTTTACTTATTAAGGCAGATATTCTTCCTTCTTTAAAAGAGAGAATGTCTAAACCAAAAGATCCAACTGCATTAAAGAAAGCTATCGAGAATCAGCTAAACGAAATGGAAAAATTACAAGAGCAATCAAAGAAAAAACAGGAAGAGCAGAAATAGTTTACGGGAGAGTTGGTAGAAAAATAATAAAGGGCGGTTCTAAAAATATCAATATTCTCTGCGGACTTTGCGTTCTCTGCGCTTGCCCGCCGATTTTTGGCGTGGTTAAATATTTACAAATGATAATTTTTAGAACCGTCCTAAACAAAATCTGATCTTTTAATAAATTGCTTTCCCGTCTTCAATTGAAATTGAAGTGATGCACCTCTTGAATAATTACTATTCTTTCCTCTTTTTTATTTTTGATTCTGGAGACCTTACTTGATATGAAACTTAAATACCGTCTAATTCTTATAACTTTACTCATTGTTCTTTTTATATCGGTTACATCCACTTTTATTTTCTATTCACTCGCGGGTCGTTTAATAATATTACAACAATCAAAGAGCATCCTTAATTCTGTCAGCGACTTTGCTTTTGTCTTTCAGGGCGAATTAAGCAGAACAGAAGAAGATTTTAAGCTAATTGCACCTCTCATTGATAGATTTCACCAGATTAACTTAGATTCAACAGTGCTCGATTTTTGTTTTACTCTTGTCAATGATTCTCTTATTAATGGACGAGAACTCAAACTTAAAACAAAATCTTTTCTTAATGTCAGATCTTCCTCTTTCAGGCAATTCTTTTCAGATAACCCGAATGTTGTTCTTCGTTATGCCCAATTTCCAAATGGCAAAACGGTTTATTACGGAAATCAAATCTCATCGAATTTTCTAGATCGAATTTCTCAAAAAATACGAGCGGAAGTAGCGCTTGTTATCAATGATTCCCCGGTAGAGATATCCAACACAGATAAAAATCAAGTTAATTTACCGGGAGTTATTAATGCCGCACGAGAATTAAAATTTAAAAATAGTTTTGATCTTTACACAAACGAGTTCGAGAATGTGGATTTTGTTGCTTCTCTATTTATTCCGAAGTCTCTTTTAACGCCGGGCGGGAAGATAAATTTGATTGTTTTTAATGTTTTCAAAGAAGGTGTAGAATTCCGCAACACACTTCGCGATGTGATGGTTTTAATAATTCTTGCAGGAAGTGCTATCACTTTTTTAATTGTCGTTGGGTTTACAATAAAGCTTAGAAAACAAATATTCTTGCTTACTGAAGCAGCAGAGATCACGGGAAAAGGAAATCTTGATCATCGTGTGGAAATTATTACAAACGATGAAATTGGGAGGCTTGGTGGAACATTTAATAAGATGCTCGATGAACTTGTTAGAAATAAGAAGGCGGAAAAAGAATATTCGGAGTTTATCACTCTGATCAATCAAAACCCTACAATGAAAGAAATATCCGATGCGGCTCTTTCTAAAATTATTAAAACCACAGGATTGACTTTCGGAGTACTTTATGTTGTTGAACAAAAATCATTGCGGCTGATCTCTTCTTTTGGAATAAGTAAAAATTTTATTGAATTGACGCAGAATGCTGATTTATATTGCAATGCGATAGAGAAAAAAGAGAAAGTAGAATTTCATTTCCACGATAACTATCCGGAAATAAAAACCGGAATTGCATCAATCAAGATAAAGTACTTGACGATCTACCCGATCATTTATAATAAAGAGACTATAGCAGTACTAGAGCTTGCTTCTGAATCGGTTCCGGGCGATAATGTTTTTACTTATATTGACAATATACATGAGCAGCTCGCTGTTGGATTGATAAACGCAAAATCGTTTGAACAACTTGAAAATTTTGTGAGCGAATTAAAGAAGCTGAATGAAGAATATCAGAAACAAAACGAACAGATAGTCGAACAGAATGAACAGCTTAAGGAATTACATCATCAGCTGAAAGAGAAAGCGGGTGAGCTAGAAAAACAAAGTACTAAAGCCCTTGAACTAACTAGAATTAAATCCGATTTCCTTGCAAGTATGTCTCATGAGTTACGAACACCCCTAATATCTATACTGGGCTTAACCGAACTGTTAATGAAGGATCCAATCGTTGAGGCGAGAACAAAGGACCGTTTGGAAATTGTTCATCGTAACGGGAAGAAACTGCTCGGACTTATTAACAATATTCTCGAATTTTCGAAATTTGAATCGGGAAAAATAGAAATCAAAAAGGAAAGTTTTTTACTCAGCGATCTTCTTGAAGATATTAATCCAAACATTCAACAGCTCACTGCCGAAAAGAATCTCAAATTTAATCTTGATTTTCAAAGTAACACGAATGTTCTAATCAGTTCAGATAAAAGTAAACTAGAACAAATTCTTCTTAACTTATTAGTTAATGCATGTAAATTTACAGAACATGGTTCAATTCAACTTTCTATTAAAATTCATGGAAGCAATGATATTGAATTCGCAGTTATTGATACTGGAATTGGTATTCCTGATGAGTATAAAAAAATAATATTTAGTGAATTCCGGCAGGTTGACGGAAGCACATCTCGAAAATATGGTGGCGCGGGTTTGGGTCTGTCCATCTGTAAAAAATACATTGAACTGCTCGGCGGTGTTCTTGTACTACAAAGTGAATTGGGAAAGGGGTCAAAATTCTCTTTCTCATTACCGGATTCTGTATTAGATATATTTGATATTTCAGAGCATCAATTCCTAACTCTTACCGAAGATATAATGGGTCATCAGCCGGTAAAAACTATTTTAATTATCAACGCTAACCCAGATTCTCTTAAGCTAATAGGTGATTATCTCGCTTCCTATAATTATAGAATTCTCGCCACGTCGAAAAGCACTGATGGAGTAGATTTAGCAAAAAAAGAAAAACCGGATGCAATCATTCTTGACCCTTTTATTCACGATCAAAATGTGTGGACGATAATCTTAGAGTTGCGGAACAACAAATTCACGAGCAGTATTCCTATTGTCCTCATTATGATAATCGAAGAGAATAAAGTCGGGTGGGAACCCGAAATATTTGATTTTGTCTCTTTAGAGATTCCAGGTGTTGCTTATGAAGAGACCATCAAAAAAGTTGAAACACATTATGAAAGGCAAGTTCGAAAAATTGTTCTGATAGATAAATCTGATTCTGGTTATCAAGCTCTTAAAAAGATCCCGGGCACTGAATATGAATTGCAATTATTCAGATCCATTGAAGGAGCAGCTAAAAAGATACAGGAGGAGAATCCGCAATTAATTTTTATCGATATAGAATCATACTGCGAGAATTTTCTTCAACTTAGCATGGAACTGTCTCAAGATAGACTTACAAAAAATATTCCGCTTGTATTAATACTTCCAAAAGAATTTACCGATGAACAAGTCAACTCACTTAATTCCAAGTTGAGAGAAATTACTCTCAAAGTTAAGGCACATCCGCTTGATGTTTTAAAAGTATTGCGTGATCGACTGAAAATTGACGACGATATAACGAATAAAAGGATTAATCTAATTCAAGAATCGCTCCCCGCAGAAAAGGAGAGGCATTCAGCAAAAAGCACCAAAAGAGATGGCAATGCCAAACCAACTATTCTAATAGTTGATGACGACAATGATGCGCTTTTTACAATCGGCGAGTTTGTAAAAGAAATGAACTGTAATACAATATTTGCGCATAACGGCATGGAGTGTTTACTGATGCTTAATCATGTTGAACCCGATCTTATCTTTTTAGATATAATGATGCCGCAAATGGATGGCTTCGAAACAATTAAACGGATCCGTGCCGAAAAACGAATAGCTAAGATTCCCGTTATTGCCTTAACTGCTTATGCAATGCTTGACAACAAAAAGATAATTGAGAATAACGGCTTCGATGACCTTGTTACAAAACCGATTAATTCTCAATCGCTCGCTACCAAGATGAATAAGTTCTTGAAAATAAAAGTTGGTTAATAAGAGATGAAAAAGATACTAATTATTGATGACTATCCTGATAATGTTTTCCTACTACAGGATAGACTTGAGCGCGAGGGATTTGAAGTAATTAAGGCATATCAAGGTGAAACAGGAATTCAAAAAGCTGTTGAAGAAAAGCCCGATCTAATTCTACTTGATATTATGATGCCCGATATTTCCGGTTTTGAGGTCTGCAAAACATTAACAGCGCATCAGGGAACAAAGTCAATTCCCATAATTCTTCTCACAGCCTTAACAGAAGCAGATGATCTTAATGAAGGCTTTATGGCAGGTGCTTTCGATTATATAAAAAAACCTTTCAACAGAATAGAACTGATAGCCCGCATCAAGTCGGCTCTTCGTTTCAGTGATTCTAATAAAATTCTTCTGGAAGTAGAAAAAATTAAAACTTACGCAGCCACAGTTGTAACGGCAAATCATGAAATCAAACAACCGCTCACTTTAATTAATCTTTCCACAGCCGCAATCAGACGGGAACTTGCTAAAACGGATCTATCTCATGATGTAGTTCTGAAAAGAATTGAGTTCATCGAAAATGCCGCCAAAGATATTATCAATGTGCTGGATAAACTCGGCTCGATTAAAAGACCGGTTATTACTCCTTATGTTAACAACCTTAACATAATCGACTTGAAAGCAGGGGAGGAGGGTAGTCTACCCAATTAATTCGCGGACAAGTGAAAGCAGTTCTTCAAAATTGTAAGGTTTTTTAATTACTCTGTTAATGTGAATTGTATCTGTATTAACGCTCTCTGTTGATGATCCCGTAGCGAGTATAATAGGAACATTATAGTTTGCTGCCGCAATTTTTTGAATACACTCTATTCCATCCATCTCCGGCATCTTTCCGTCAATTATTAGCAAATCGGGTTTTCTAATTTTAAGTATTTCTAAAAGTTCATCTCCATTGGCAGAAGTAAGAACTGTATAATTGTATGATTGCAAAAGTTCTGCAAGAAGCTCACGCAATATTTCCTCATCTTCCGCAATCAAAATAGTTTTCCCATTCTCCATCGAATTATTGTCCAACACAGGCGCAGATTCCAAAATGATAGTGAATTCTGTACCCTTTCCCAACTCACTTAACAGAGTGATTGTTCCGCGGTTGTCTTCAAGAATATTTTTCACAATTGATAAGCCAATGCCGGAAACGGTTTTTTTATTTTTTGTCGAGAAGTTCTCATCAAAGACAAATGGAATTACTTCATCGTCAATACCTGCGCCGGTATCTGTTACTATGAATTTTATCCCGGAGTTATCATCAATATTCGATGTGGAAATTGTAATTGTACCCGAGTTATCCATAGATTCGATTGCATTTGTTATCAAGTTCAGTACAACTCTATAGTAATCCGAATATTTACCCAGTACAAATTTAAGATTTGGTTCAAGCCTTAGAATAAAATCAATCTTACCTTTTTGCTGAATTGAAAACGAGCGGACCACATCGGAAATAATTGAATTGATGTTAATTCGTCTCTGATTTTTATTACGCGAAAAGTCCCCTAAGTTATCTCCTATTATCTCGGAAGCGAGATAAGTTCCGGCTTCAATACTGTTTAACAGTGGGAGTAATTCAGATGAACCTGAAACTTTTCTTTTCAGAAGATCGACGCTATGTAGAACGCGAGTAAAAATGTTATTCAAATCGTGTGCAAGATGTTTGGTGGAAGAATCGCTGCTCATTCTATTTCAGATTATACTTAAGAATTTTAGAATATAGAGTTTTTTGACTTATACCGAGCGCCCGCGCAGTATTTTCACGGTTCCAATTGTTTTGGTCGAGTGCGCGCTTAATATGAATTCGTTCAACCTCTTCCATAGTCATTATTGAACCGTCATCTTTAACAAAGTTGGCAAAATCAAAATCATCCGATGGTACATTTAAATCTTTGGGTAAAATTGTGTCGCCATCGGCAAAGATAATAGCTCTCTCAATCATATGTTCAAGTTCTCTAACATTACCCGGAAAATTGTATCGTTGTAAATCATTCTTAGCTTCGAGCGAAAGTTTTTTTACAGAGCGCACGGGTGATTTCTTCTGTAAAAAATATTCGGAAAGAAGAAGAATATCTCCACTGCGTTCGCGAATGGGGGGAATTGTTAAAGTTATCACATTCAATCTAAATAAAAGATCGCGTCTAAAGCTTTTCTTCTCAGCTTCTTCCATCAAATTTTTATTCGTCGCACCAATAACCCTGACCGATGAAGTGAGATTTGTAATTCCGCCCACTCTTCTGAACTCGCCGTTCTCAAGAAATCGTAAAAGTTTTGGTTGAAGCGCTAAACTTAGTTCACCGATCTCATCAAGAAATAATGAACCGCCGTTTGCAATTTCAACCAATCCCTGTTTGGAAGTCTTTGCGTCGGTGAAAGCACCTTTTTCATATCCAAAGAGTTCACTCTCAATAAGTTGATCCGGAAGTGACGCACAATTAATTGCTACAAATGGTTTATCGGCACGGTTCGAATTTTTATGAATGAATTCAGCAAATAGTTCTTTACCCGTTCCGGTTTCCCCTTCGAGCAAAATATTTGAATCACTTTTTGCAGCCCTCTCTGCTAATCGAAGAACATTCTTAACTTTTTCGCTTTCGCCGATGATTGTGTTGGGCGGTGATTGACTGATCTTTGAAGAGAGTATTTTATTTTTGATTAACAGATCTTTGTGCTCGAGTGCTCGCTCGATTGTTACACAAAGTTGACCGAACTCGTACGGTTTTGTAATAAAATCATATGCTCCTTGTTTGATACAATCGATTGCAGTACGGATATCTGACTTGGCAGTTAGTACAATAACCTGGAGTGAAGGGTGATTATCTTTAACATAGACTAAAACTTTTTCTCCGTGAACCTCGCGCATCTCTAAGTCCAGAAGAAGAACGTCATAGTAACGTTTTTTCAAATTATCAATTGCGTCTTTACCGTCATAAACAACATCAACAGAATAACCTTCATTTACCAACTCTTCTTTAAGAAGGTAGCAAAGGGTTTCATCATCGTCCGCAACAAGTATTCTTGAATCTTTCATTTGTGGTAGAAATTACTGGTGATCCAATATATAAAAAAACAACGAGAAAAATAATTATAGAAATCAATTGCAACTTGCTTTGGAAATTAGTGAATTGAGAATTATATTTACGCCTCAAATTTTGATGGTAGGGGCGCGTAGCTCAGTGGTAGAGCAACACCCTTTTAAGGTGAAGGTCGGTGGTTCGAGCCCACCCGTGCTCACAAAAGCCCAATATGACAAGTATTGGGCTTTTTCATTCGGGTATCTCTAATAACTTCAAAAGCTAAACTGTGAAAATCTGTTTACCCCGTGGAATAGCATTTGTGTTTTAGAAACAATTTGATTCTTAGTTTATTCCACGGGGTGGATCCGTTTTATCCGTGTCCTATTTTTAAAAAACTAGTTTTTAGAGATGCCCATTCCATTGAGCCGAAAAAATCATTCTATTGTTGCATATTGTGATAAACTGATTGAACATCATCATCTTCCTCGAGAACTTCAATCAATTCACTGACCTCTTTTTTCTGCTCGTCTGATAATTCCTTATAATTAACGGGAAGATATTGGATCTCTGTTGCTGTAATCTCAATATTTCTTTCTTCAAGAGCTTTTTGCATAGAGCCATATTCCTGAAAAGGTGCGAAGATATAGATCGAATCATCGTCGTAGGAAAAATCATCCAGTCCGGCATCGATCAATTCCAATTCTAAATTTTCCAAATCAGCAACAGCAGATTTTGGAGCTTTGAACAGACCCTTTCTTTCAAATATGAAAGCAATAGAACCGGTTGTTCCTAACGATCCCCCATACTTTCTGAAACTATGCCGTACATTTGCAACAGTTCTGGTTGGATTGTCAGTGGCGCATTCTACTACAACAGCAATACCGTGAGGACCGTATCCTTCATAAATAATTTCCACGTATCCGGATGTATCTTTAGAAGAAGCTCTTTTAATTGCTGCTTCAACTTTATCTTTGGGCATGTTAACGCTCTTCGCATTCTGCATAGCAATTCTTAGTTTGGAATTTGATTTATGATCAGGTCCGCCTGCTTTTACTGCAATCTCAATCTCTTTTCTTACTCTATTAAAAGCTTTTGACATTCGGGCATAACGCGCAAACATTACATGTTTTCTTGTTTCGAAAATTCTTCCCATTATTATTTACTCATTTTTGTTAAATAATTTATTTCTCATTTTCCGATGGACAAATTTACAAATTCATTTGCAAAACTAATGTTCAATTCGATTTTTTTGGATACAATAATGGATCAAACATTTTACATCAATTCTCATCTAAGTACCTTCTGAACACAAATTTTTTTATTTAATGTATTGACAAAATCAAATTACGGTTATACCTTTGCATCCAAGATGACGAACATGAAGAACATATCAAACAAAAATTGGTGGTGGTGGAGAAATATCTCTCTGCTATCCTAATGCTTTAAATAAATTTTAACATCAAGCCGTGGATGGTAGAACCGTTCACGGCTTTTTTGTATCCAGCCGTGAACCCCCATTCAGCGGCTTTTTCTTTTTTAAATAAATGGAGTTCACATGTCAAGCAACAAAATAGTTTTTCTCGATCAATCTAAAATACCAACGCATTATTACAACATAATGGCAGATATCCCTGTTCCTATGGAACCACCGCTTCACCCCGGTACAAAAGAGCCTGCCGGTCATCAAGACCTTGCGGCTATATTTCCAATGGAGTTAATTATGCAGGAAGTCTCTCAAGAACGTTTTATCGAAATTCCGGATGAAGTCCGCGATCTCTACCGTCTCAGTAGACCCACACCGCTCATCCGGGCGGCAATGCTTGAACAAGTTTTGGATACGCCAGCAAAAATTTATTTTAAGTATGAAGGCGCTAATCCAACAGGCAGCCATAAAACAAATACGTCATACGCTCAGGCATATTACAATAAAAAAGCCGGGATTAAAAAACTTGTAACCGAAACTGGGGCCGGACAGTGGGGCAGTGCGCTTGCAATGGCGTGCAAACATTTTGATATGGAGTGTGAAGTCTTTATGGTGAAAGTTAGTTACAATCAGAAACCATATCGCAAAACATTTATGAAATTATTCGGAGCTGAAGTACACGCGAGCCCCTCAACATTAACAAATGCCGGTAGAAATGTTTTATCCAACGATCCCGATTCTCCGGGCTCTCTTGGAATTGCAATAAGCGAAGCGATTGAAATCGCCGTTCAGCGCGATGATACAAATTACAGTCTCGGTAGTGTGTTGAATCATGTTATGCTTCATCAAACAATTATTGGTGAAGAAACAAGATTGCAAATGGAGATGATTGATGAATATCCCGATATAGTTATTGGGTGTGCTGGCGGCGGAAGTAATTTTGCGGGATTGTCATTTCCATTCTTACGCGATAAACTAACCGGAGTTAAAAAAAATCTTGAAGTGATTGCCGTTGAACCGGCATCTTGCCCATCATTAACAAAAGGGAAGTATGAGTATGATTTTGGCGATGAAGCCGGAATGACACCACTTCTTAAGATGTACACACTCGGGCATACATTCATTCCACCTAAAATTCATGCTGGCGGATTGCGTTATCATGGAATGGCGCCTACTGTATCTCTGCTCTACAATATCGGCGCAATAAGTGCTAATGCCTACGAACAATTAGATGTATTTAAGGCTGCGCAATTATTTGCGCAAACAGAAGGAATTGTTCCCGCACCGGAAAGTTCTCACGCTATCAAAGAAGCAATTGTTCAAGCACGCCGCTGCAAAGAAACAGGTGAGGCAAAGACTATTCTGTTTAATTTATCCGGACATGGATTTTTAGATCTTGGTTCGTACGAAATGTTTTTGGAAAATCAACTTGAGAATTATTCTGGCGAGACAAATTACGCTAAGGTTGCAGTAGGATAATTTGTTTTGTAGGGAACGCTTTACTTGCCCGCCGATTATTGGCGGGCAAGCAAAACTATTTTTACGCAGGATTTCTTAATTCTCTGTCAATTTTGTCTTTGAGTATAATTTTGTTTAACGATTGATATGGTAAATCTCTTTTATTGGCTAATGTTTTTATTTCTTCCAGCATAGATTCTGGCAGTCATAAAAAAATAGTTCGTGTTGATGGTTTTAGATTTGGAAAATTCGCTATTTCAAGGATTAAAAACAATTATCTGCTTCTTGCTTCCTTGAGTATATCTAAAATCTCTTCCCGGTTAATATCTAAATCAATTCCTTTAACATCGAGCGGCGATTTATTTTCAGATAATGCTTTTAGCTCAAATACACTGCCATCTTTTCGCTTAATTAATATTTTCCCTTCCTTTTTAGCTCTATCTAGTAATGATGCGAATTTGCGGCGGGCTTCGCTGTATGTAAATGTACTCACATTAAACCTCTTTCAAATTAATATTCATTTGTTTTGCTATATCGCTCAACCCTTGATCAAGAGTTAATAAAGGCGATTTATAATTCCTTGCGCATTCAAGAAAATAAGCATCATATGCGTAAATATTATATTCTTTTGCAATCTCTACGGATTTGGCTAAATCCACTTCTACTAATAGTAAAGGTATCATTTGATAATACGAAATTGCCTTTACTGCTGAATTAATACTAATTCTATTTCTTTTAAGCATAGCCGAAAACGCATTACCAATTTCCCAATGAAGCGAAGATGGAGCTATTAAATCTTCACCCTTTGTGAGCTTGATCAGTTTTGATTTACCGGGCTCATTTGTGATAACAGAAATAATAACTGATGTATCTACAACAATGCTCATAAAATTAAGTATAAAGTTAACTACTCAAAAATTATCCGAAACTTTATCTATTTGCAAGTTATTGTTAGGTAGTTTTGTAGAACTTATAAATAATCCGCTGACTATCCGGACACGGATTTTTAGATCTTGGTTCGTACGAAATGTTTTTGGAAAATCAGCTGGATAACTATAACGGCATAGTAAAACATTCTACTATTGCCGTTGGATGAATAACTTGTTTGATGACCAATAGAAACATTCTGGCATATGAAGATACCTCGCCCACGCTTCTAGTGTATTAGAGCGAGGTATTTTAATCTCTTCGGGTTGAATTCCCCGCCGCTTGCGGCGAGGAGGTTCATTTCATAACCTTTATTTGAACCAACTTCTTAACGATCTCCAAACTCGTCTTATTATTCACATCAATTCTTAAACCTCTTCCTTCGGCATATTTTTTTGTGTTCTTAATTTCAGTAATAATATCTTCCGGCAGATCGCTTTTTACAATTTCGGCAACGGCTTTCTCGCCAAAGACTATTCCTATCCTGAAAAATTTATCATACGGTACGAAGAACAAAAGATTTCTTTTCTTCAAAAATAATTTCTGCACCCAGCCGTTCTTTTTACCGTAATATTTCCATTCGGTTACCGTTGCACCAAAATTGGACTCCACGAATTTTATCAGATCAGCCCATAATTTGTAACGCGTACCGAGAATATTTTTGAGATCACTCTCTGTCGGCTGTTTTAACTTCTCTGTAAAAACTTTTTCTTCCATTGTCACACAACCTCATTAAGTAAAAAAACCTTGCATGTATTAGGCAAAGCAATGAATTTACTCCACCAACTTACACCCCAGCACTTAAATTATCAACGGAAATTAAATTAGAGTGGTGGGCTTTCTATGAATACATTTGCTAAACCAATACTGCTTAGCTAATTTTTGCCACAATAATTTTGATGAACGGAGAATTTTAATGAATGTAGCCCGGATAAATACATTTCTATAGCATCGGCTTGGTGACAGCGTTAAATCCTATTTCAGGTTATAAAGTATCAACACAATTAGCCAAAGAAGCGCTTGATAAATTTCTATCTCCGAAAAATATGATTGGGACACAGAATAAGTAGATCAAGAGCACGAGCAAGAGCAAGAGCAAGAGCATGATCAAGAAAAAGAGTATTTTGAATTTGGTTATTTAGAAGAGAAACTATGGACGCACTATTTCAAATATTTTTAGGAAGTCTGCTTCTCAGTTTAGTCCATGCCTCAATCCCAAGTCATTGGCTTCCGCTGATTGCTCTTGGAAAAGCGGAGAAATGGAGTGACAGAGAAACACTTATAATAACTGCAATCACAGGCTCCGCCCATACACTCAGTACAGTAATAATTGGGATTATAGTTGGATTAGTTGGCTATCAGCTCTCCGAATCATATCATTTCATCACAAAAATTATTGCACCATTAATTTTAATTGCACTCGGATTGGTTTATTTCTTCCTTGAGTACCGGCACAGTCTAATAAAAACTGCTCATCAGCATCACCACATAAACGTTGATGAAATTATCGAAAAGCGTAAGAGTAAAAGGTCAATTGTGATGGCGCTGAGTATAGCTATGTTCTTTTCTCCCTGTCTGGAAATTGAGATTTATTACTTCACCGCAAGCCGGCTTGGTTGGATGGGAATTGGAATTGTCTCGATCGTTTATTTTTTTGTAACTGTTCTTGGAATGATGTTTCTTGTTTACTTTGCATCAAAAGGTGTTCGCAAACTCAATTGGCATTTTCTGGAGCATCACGATAAACTTATCAGCGGAATTGTATTAGTAGTGGTAGGGTTGCTCGCGTTTTTTCTGGAATACTAAAAAGTAGCGCAGATTTTTAATCTGCGCCACGATGAACAGATTGGAAATCTGTTCTACATATTCAACTCTTTCAACAAATTATCTGCACCGCCAATCTTTTCCATTACCCATAAGACATAACGGATATCAACACCAATCGAACGGCTATAGGATTCATTCCATGCAAAATCATTTATCGTTGCCTCATATGCGCGGTCGAAATTAACGCCGATTAAATTTCCGTAAGCATCTAAGACAGGACTGCCGGAATTTCCGCCGGTTGTATCCATATTATAAAGCAATGCAACGGGAAGTTTGCCGGTCTTTTTACTGACGTGCTTTCCAAAATCTTTTTTGTTATAAGCAGCACGTAGTTTATCCGGTATAATAAAATCATCATTACCAGTAGCGGCTTTTTCAATTACACCGTCGATTGATGTAAACGGCTCCATATAAACTGCATCGGCGGGATTGTAACCTTTAATGTATCCGTAGGTGAGGCGTAATGTACTGTTTGCATCCGGAATAAAATTGGTATTCTTCCATTTTATTTTAACATCAACAAGGTCGCCATATAATTTATTCAACTTACCTTCATTCTTCTGGTTTTCTTTATCGCTAACCTGGTTAAGCATCTTAATTTTTTTCGCAAAAATGAAGAGTGGATTTTGCATTGCCGCAATTTCTTCCGGAGTTTTCTTTAACAAAGATTCGAAATATTCTTTATCTCGCAGTTTAGAGTTCACTATATTATTTGAAACAAATTCCTGAAATGTTTCTTCGGGATTAATTCCGTTTCCTTCCAGTATTTCATCAACGGCGGTGATGCGTGAAGATTCCTTGAATTCATTAGCGTCCATCAGCATTTTCATTAACATCGTTTCTTCAAATTCAGCATTGTAATTTTGTCTTGTTATGTCTAATCTGTCAAGAGTTTGTTTAATGTTTTTCTCCTGGTATGCAGCGTTTCTTTCTGCATCCGGCTTAAGCATCTCTTCAGAATAAGTAAGAACAAAATTTGCAAGTGAAAGAGTTTGGGAAAAAGAATTTATTTGTCTTAACCATAGATCCGACAACGCGTTTTGATTTACCTTATCAAATACTATCTGAATCTCTTCCAATAAATTTCCATATTTAAATTTTAATTGTGGATCGGAATTGATGAACTGCTGAAGTTGTTTTTCTTCTTCTTGTTTCTGTGCAATAAGATTGATTTTTTTTAATCCTTTGATCTTGCCCTGATAATTTTTCATTGTGTTTGCCAATCCTTTTATGCGGTTAGCAAAGGCAAGAGTGAGTTCTTTATTACCGGCGCTAATTTCTTGCATCGTTTCGATTGCATACTGATAAAGATTTGAAATGTATGGCAGCAGATAATCTTGTTGGTATTTCATGTATTGTGAAGGACGATGACGGAATGTTCTTGCGGGGTAACCAAGTTGAAAAACAAAATCTCCCTCTTCAACTCCATTGGCATTTATCTTTAAGAACTTTTTTGGTATGAACGGAATGTTATCTTTCGAATATGCTGCAGCTTTACCGTCGCGTGCAACATAAGCACGCATTATAGAAAAATCTCCTGTATGACGCGGCCATACCCAGTTATCAGTTTCACCACCAAAATTACCAATTGATTGAGGAGGTGCAAACACTAGACGCACATCACGTATCACACGGTATTTAAATAAAACATAAGTTTTACCGGCAAACATTTCAGATACATTTGCAACAATCGATTCTTTTTCATTTGTAGCAGCATCCGAGAGCTCTTTTATTCTTTTTGCGATCATCTTGGTACGTTCAACCGGGTCGGTTATATTTTGGATGGCACCGAGAATAATCTCGGATACATCTTGATACGACTCTGTGATCCGGCAGGTATAATCTTGAGAAGGAATTTCTTCTAACAGTGTTTTTGCATGGAAACCGTTTTCGAGATAATTTTTTTCAACAGTACTAGCTTTCGTTATAGCGTTGAACGCACAGTGGTGGTTTGTGATGATTAAACCGTTTTCGGATATGAATGATCCGGTGCAACCACTAAGTTGAACCAGAGCATCAACAAGGCTAACTCCGTTAGGATTGTAGACTTCTTTCGTTTCAATTTTCAATCCGGCTTTTTGCAGATCAACTTTATCAATTTCGCTTAACGGATACATTCCTTCTTCTGGAGAAGCTGGAATCATTCCAAGAATAAATGTAAGTGTGAATGTGATCGTCAAAAGTTTCAAAGATCCGATGAACCAATAATTTTGTTTCATAAATTCTCCTAATAGGTTGACCCAAAAATAACTATATAGCGGCAATTTAAGAAATTATGTGAATGGAGATTTACGGTCTTGTGTTGAAGAAACTAATCATTAGATGAGCCTGAGATTATTCTTTCTCTATAGTATTGGCAATTAACTTTTTGTTTTTTATGTCAAAATATTTTAGATGATTTTTCCATCTTCCATCAAACATTTTCCATCTTCCATCAAACATCTTCCATCTTCCATTGCGGCTTGCCGCACTGTGATGTATGCAATGTAGTTGAGACTGTGAGTTCATTGATTTAATTAAAATAATATCTTCCGCCAATTGCAAAATCGAGATGCAAAGATGTTTCCGGAAATAAATTAAATACAGGTGCCAATTCTATAAATGCATCTAATGGTAATGAATGGTGCATCCAGAGTAATCCGATAACGCCACGTGCACCAAGTGTATTGCCAGCCTTATTGCCAAAATGAATTCTTCCACCAAATCCGTAATAAACCGGAAAGCGGTATGAAGATTTTATCAAATTGGGAAGATGAAATAGATAGTCACCATGTAAAGAAAATGTTTTATTGGGATGGACAAATGAATACGCTAAACCGAAATCAAGTGCATGTTCATTATCCACCCAATACTTTCCGCTAATGCCGGTTGGTTCACCAAGGATGACGCCCATTCCAAATCCTTTATCTTGAGAAAAACTTTTTAATGATGTTAGCGACACAATCAAACAAACGATAAGAAAAAACTTTTTGTTATTCACCAGATTCCTCTAAATTTTTGTATCGCTAGATAAACAATTCCGTCTAAAAACTAAAGCCAAAATGATTAGCTTAATAAAGCGGTTTATTCCAATAATATTACCGAATATTATTAAATTTGATTTAGTCGTTCATTCCATAAGAGGATTAAATGCAAGCATCTCAAAGCAATACAGATATTCAAAATCTGATCCAAGATAATTCAGCCCCCTTCGTATACAGCAAAAAAGAAACTGCGATTATATTAGCTGCCGGACATGGTAAGCGTATCAAGTCGCAAACTTCAAAAATGCTGCACAAAATTTGGGAAGTACCAACTGTAGAGCGCGTCTACAATTCTTGCCAAAAAGGATTGGCTGATTCAAATGTGATAATCGTTGTTGGAATTAAAGCTGAAGATGTTGTTAAAACTATCGGCAAGAAAAAATCAGTTTCTTATGCTTACCAAGAAATTCAGAACGGTACAGGGCATGCAGTTCAAATCGCAATTAAAAACATTGTTGATAATAATTATGACGGCACCGTTTATATCTTTCCCGGCGATATGGGTCTGATTAATGAGAAGACGGTTCATTTTTTTAAGGAAGAGTTTACAAAATCCGCTGCTGATATGATGGTGCTAACCGGAATTTTTGATGGACCTACCGAAGAGAATTATTATGGGAGAATAATTCGCGTGCCGAAGAAAGATTTGAAAAATCTTAAATCGAAAAACGCCGGAAAAGTGATAGAGATACTTGAATACAAGGAGATACTTAATATTGATAATAAGACAACCTACAAAACAAGCTATAAAAAGAAAAATTATAAATTCACTCGCAAAGAGCTGCTGGCGAATCGTGAGTTTAACTCCGGTGTTTACGCATTTAGATTCAAACCGCTTGCCGGACTGATTCAGAAAATTGAAAGCAATAATGTACAGAATGAGATATATCTTACCGATCTTATAGGTCTTTTCAATAAAAACGGATATTCGGTTGAGGCTGTAAGCCCGGAAGATCAATATGTGCTCATGGGATTCAATAATAAATCAGTTTTAAAAGAGATGGAAGCCATTGCCCGCAAACTTGTTTATGAGAAACTGAAAGATATAGTTGTAATTGATGACCCGGATGACTTTTTCATAGAAGAAGATGTTGTGGAAGAAATTTTGAAACTCGACAACCAAGGATTACCCCTAGATATCCATATAAGTAAAGGTGTTCACATTGGTAAGGGTGTAAAACTATACCACAATTTGAAACTCGGAAAAAATGTTTCCCTTGACGGTGATATTCAATTGGGTAAAAACATTACAATAAAAGAGAACTCTCGACTCTCATGTTTCTATGGCCAGCAAATTAACATAGGTGATAATGTAGAAATTTTTGGAGGCAACGTTATCAAGGGTAATGTAACTATAGGCGAAAATACAAAAATTGAATCGGGGGTTCGTATTACCGGAAACGATCAA
Organism: uncultured Melioribacter sp.; assembly: GCA_964449775.1. Lineage (GTDB taxonomy): Bacteria > Bacteroidota > Ignavibacteria > Ignavibacteriales > Melioribacteraceae > Fen-1258. Next base: position 187,737 of record CAYVBQ010000001.1, read on the forward strand.
TATCCTTGCATTATAGGTTCACACGTTAGCGTTAAAGGTCTTACTTATATTTTCGGTTCGAAAGTAGATGATCATATTTTTATTGAGCATTCAGTGCTAATACGTAAGAAAATCTCTAAACCGGATGGAGTAAAGGCTGATATTTACAAGATCAAATATTACTTGCCCGAAGCTGAGGGAGTGGAAGCTGTAAAGGATTTATAAATAGAAAAAGGTAACCCAAAAAGATGAGTTACCCTTTTGAAAAATTCAAATCACTCAAAATTATTTTCCAGCGCTTAATTTATTAACGTGTTTTGCTAGAGTGGATTTTCTTCTTGCAACAGTATTCTTAGGCATTCTTCCTTTTGATGCTGTTTTATCAAGAAATGCAACTACTTCTTTCAATATTTCCTGAGCTTTAGTCGGATCTTTTTCATCCACTACTTTTTTAGTCAGCGTTTTAACTTTTGATAAAGCCGCTTTATTTCTCTCTGCTCTTTTCTTGGTTGATCGAACTCGCTTTTTTGCTGATTTGTGCTGCGCCATTAATAAAACCTTTTTTTGTTAAAAAACGTGGGTAAATATAGCACTCAAGTGGTAACAAATCAAACGGTGTTTTATATAAACTTTATTCTCAAATACGATGTTCTTATCTTTGCCCCGCCTATCAGCTCAATTTTATCGAATTTTATGATATGATTAAGATTAACGAAATATATTACTCGGTTCAAGGAGAAAGCTCAAAAGCAGGGCTTCCAACCGTTTTTGTAAGATTAACATACTGTAATCTGCGTTGCAGTTACTGTGATACCGAATATGCATTTCACGAAGGTAAAGATATGACGATTGATGCTATCCTGGATGAAGTAAAGAGATACAATTGCAATTTGGTTGAGATTACCGGCGGAGAACCATTATTTCAAAATGAATCTCTTGAATTAATGAAACGATTATGTGATGAAGGATTTGATGTGATGCTCGAAACCGGCGGTAGTCTTCCAATTAAGGATGTTGATAAGCGGGTGATGATAATAATGGATCTGAAATGTCCATCCAGCAAGATGATGAAAAAAAATCTCTACGAAAATTTGAATTATATCAAACCGACAGACGAAATTAAGTTTGTTATCGGAAATCGTGAAGATTATGAATGGGCAAAGGAAACAATAAACAAATTCGCTTTGACTGAAAAATCCGCACTCCTGTTTTCAGTTGTTTTTGGAAAACTTGCGCCCGTTCAACTTGTCGACTGGATTTTGGAAGATAAATTAAAAGTCCGGTATCAATTACAGATGCATAAAATAATTTGGGAACCAACCGCAAAAGGAGTTTGATGAAAATCGCAAAAGAGTTTCATTGGGAGATGGGGCACCGTCTTCCGTTTCATAACGGTAAATGTAAAAATCTTCATGGGCATTCATACAAGTGCATGATTGAATTTACGGGAGATCCGGATAAAAACGGAATGGTTATAGATTATTATGATGTTAAAAAAGTGATTGGCCCAATAATCGAGCGGCTTGATCATTCTTTCATGGTTTGTAAGGATGATAAGGAAGTTATTGAAGCTCTGGAAAAATTGAATTCACAAAAAGTAATTGTTGATTTTGAAACTACAGCGGAAAACATTTGCCTTTATTTGCTTGAAAAAATAAAATCTTCAAGTCTTCCCCAAAATATTAAAGCAGTGAAAGTGAGAGTGTTAGAAACAGAAAATACTTATGCTGAAGAAGAAACAATTATTAATTGATATTTATCCTAAAAGAAAAGAAAACGCAAAATCACTTCTTAAAAGTGTTTTTTATAAAACAAAAAAGATCAGAGGAACCATCATGAAAAAAGTTGTAATAACCCATGCAAAACGAACTCCAATCGGATCATTTAATGGTTCATTAAGTACATTAAGTTCACCTCAACTTGGAAGTACAGTAATTAAAGCCCTTCTTGATGAATCCAAAATAGCTGCGGGGAAGATTAATGAAGTGATAATGGGCAATGTGATTACCGCAGGCTTAGGTCAAGCCCCGGCACGCCAGGCTGCTTTATTCGCCGGACTACCTGAACAAGTGGAGTGTCTAACTATTAATAAAATGTGCGGAAGCGGATTGAAAGCAATTATGCTTGCTCATCAATCAATAATGTGCGGCGATGCAGATGTAATCATAGCCGGTGGTATGGAGAGCATGTCCAACGCACCATATCTTTTACAAAACGCGCGTAACGGATATCGTTTGGGTAACTCTTCCATTTACGATTCAATTTTAGTGGATGGACTTACAGACGTTTTTAACAATATTCACATGGGAAATTGTGCAGAAGCATGTGCCAAAGATTTCAACTTTACACGAGAGCAATTAGATGAATTTGCTGTTCTCTCTTACAATCGAGCAATCAATGCTCAGAAAGAAGGAAAGTTTGATGATGAAATTGTTGGTGTAAAAATAAAATCGAGGACGGGAGAAACGGTTGCATCAAAAGATGAAGAACCTGAAAAAGTAAACTTTGAGAAAATATCTACACTGCGTCCTGCATTTGATAAAAACGGAGTGGTTACTGCCGCCAATGCATCGAAGATAAATGACGGCGCTGCTGCATTATTAATTATGAGTGAAGAAAAAGCAAAAGATCTTGGATATACACCATTAGTAGAGATTATCGCTCAAAGTTCAGCCGCAAGATTACCAATCGAATTTACTACAGCTCCGGCTGATGCAATTAATAAAGTTTTGTCAAAAGCAAAGATGAAACTTACGGATATTGACCTATTCGAAATAAACGAAGCGTTTGCAGTTGTATCTTTAGCAGTGAGTAAATTATTGGGATTGTCTACTGAAAATGTGAACGTCAATGGCGGCGCAATCGCGTTAGGTCACCCCATTGGCGCAAGCGGTGCAAGAATAATGACAACACTTCTGTACGAAATGAAGAAGAGAAATTCTAAATATGGTCTTGCTGCACTTTGTATCGGTGGTGGTGAAGCATCCGCTGTGATTGTAAAACGTTACGAGTAACTATGAACAAAAGAATTAAAATAGTCGCAGATAACAAAATTCCGTTATTAAAGGGAGTGTTTGAGCCCTATGCGGATGTTATCTATTTGCCTCCTTCGGACATCACGAACGAAAATGTTAAAGATGCTGATGCTTTGATGATTAGAACCCGCACAAAATGTAACTCCATTCTATTAGATGGGACTAATGTAAAGTTCATCGCCACAGCAACAATCGGTTATGATCATATTGACACATCATACTGCGAATCGAAAAATATTAAATGGATCAACGCACCGGGTTGTAACTCATCTTCAGTTATGCAATATGTCACTTCATCGTTACTCACAATTGCTTCAAGAAAAAATATGGATCTGTCTGAGATGACAATCGGAATAGTTGGCGTCGGAAATGTTGGAAGTAAAGTCGCACGATTATCTGAAGCACTTGGAATGAAAGTATTACTCAACGATCCACCTCGCGAAAGGAAGGAAGGGAAAGATAAGTTTGTTTCTCTCGAAGAGTTGATCAATAGAAGTAATATTATCACATTTCATGTTCCGCTAATTCAAGAAGGTGTTGATAAAACAATTCATCTGGCCGATGAAATTTTCTTTTCGAAATTGAACGGGGAAAAAATAGTTTTCAACACATCAAGAGGTGAAGTAATTGAAACATCCGCTCTGAAGAATGCAATCAATAATAAAATTATCAGCGCGGCAGTTCTGGACGTCTGGGAAAACGAACCCAATATTGATCAAGAATTAATGAATATAGTGGATATCGCCACACCACACATTGCGGGATATTCTGCCGATGGCAAAGCAAACGGAACCGCCATTTGCGTTAGAGGATTAAGCTCATTTTTCAATTTGGATATTAATGATGACTGGTATCCTTCATCAGTTCCACTTCCGGGCAATCCGAAAGGATTAACTTTTGAATGCAAGGGAAAATCAAATCAAGAAGTTCTCTCCGAAATAATTTTTTCAACATATGATGTCACCAAAGATGATGACACCCTTCGCAAGTCAGTTGACACTTTTGAGAAACAAAGAAACGATTATCCTGTACGCAGAGAATTTCCATACTATCAAATCAGATTACTAAATGTTACTCAAGAATTAAAAATGACAATGATTGAACTTGGTTTTAAATTAATGAAGTGATTTCAAAAAAATAATCGAATTAATAAAGACTACATTCAACACAAGGTATAAACTCAATATGCAGACAAATAATATGAGAACAGATATTACTCTACTTGCTTCAAACACAATCAGAATTCTTGCAGCGGAAGGTGTGCAGAAAGCTAATTCCGGTCATCCCGGTATGCCAATGGGAATGGCTGATGTAGCCGCAATTCTTTACAGCGAATTTTTAATTCACAATCCCGATGAACCCAAATGGGCAAACAGAGATCGCTTTGTTCTCTCTGCAGGTCACGGTTCAATGCTTCTTTATTCCTTGCTTCACGTTAGCGGTTACGCAGTTACGTTGGATGATCTAAAATCATTCCGTCAATGGGGAAGCAGAACACCGGGACATCCGGAGTATGGACATTTACCGGGAGTGGAAACTACAACCGGACCTTTAGGACAAGGATTTGCAAACGGAGTTGGAATGGCAATCGCAGCAAAGATGACGGCAGCAAGATTTAATACCGATAAAACTCAACTTCTTGGCAATCATTATATATATGGTATTGTGAGTGACGGCGATTTGATGGAAGGAATTTCACACGAAGCGGCCTCAATTGCTGGTCATTTGAAACTTGGCAATATCATTTACTTCTATGATGACAACAACATAACAATAGAAGGTAGTACCGGAATAACCTTCACAGAAGACACAGCTAAAAGATTTGATGCATACGGATGGCAAACATTAGTAACTGATGCTTATGACCACAATGGAATTCGAAATGCTATTAAAGCGGCTCAAGGTGAAAAAGGTAAACCGACAATTATCATCAGCAAATCTCACATTGGTTTTGGAAGTCCTCACAAGGTGGATACATCGGAAGTGCATGGTTCACCACTTGGTAAAGATGAGTTAATTGAAACGAAAAAGAATCTTGGGTTTCCGATTGATAAAGAGTTTTATATCCCCGAAGAAGTGAATGAGTTATTCTTGAATAGAAAAAAATCGATGATAGCTGAATACAATAATTGGAAAAAAGAATTTGATTTATGGAAAAAAGAAAATCCGGATAAAGCTGATCTGTATGAAAAATATATGAGCGGCTGGCTCCCGGAAAATATATTTGATGAACTACTGCTTGCTGCGGGTAAAGAAGCCAACGCAACACGCACAATTTCCAGTAAAGTGATTCAGAAGATTGGCGAATTAGTTCCGAACTTCGTTGGAGGCTCAGCAGATTTGTCTCCTTCTACAAACACATTTATGAAAGCATTTGCAGCAATAGCTCCCGGTAAATTTGAAGGCAGCAATTTCCATTTCGGAATACGCGAACATGCTATGGGTTCTCTCTTAAATGGTATTATTCTTTATGGCGGTTTCAGAGCGTTTGGTTCTACTTTTTTAGTTTTCTCGGATTATATGCGTCCGGTTATTAGACTTGCGTCATTGATGAAACTTCCTGCAATCTATGTCTTTACGCACGATAGTATTTTTGTTGGTGAAGATGGACCTACTCATCAACCGATTGAACATCTTGCCGTCTTGAGAGCAATTCCAAATGTCACAGTTATTCGTCCGGCAGATGGTCTGGAAACCGCAGCTGCATGGAACTACGCACTTCGAAATGAAGAGGGACCTGTTGCTTTGATTTTAACCAGGCAAAAAATTGATTTTATTGAACATGGTACCAGGTTTGATCCAAAGGAATCAATGAACGGCGGCTATGTTGTTTTGAAGGAGAAAGGAAAAACGATTGACTTGATTATTGCAGCGAGCGGTTCCGAAGTCCCGGTTGCAATTGCTGCACAAAGAATATTGGAAGAAAAATTTTCTGTTAGAGTTGTCTCAATTCCATCCAAAGAAATATTTGAAAAACAAAGTGAAAAATATAAGAATAGTGTGGTACCGGCGGATGTTCCGGTGGCAGTAGTTGAAGCCGCAACAATGGCGGGTTGGGGAGATCTATTCAGAAGTAAATTCTTGCCAATTGGAATGAACGGATTTGGTGCATCAGCACCTGCTCAAACTCTTGCCGAAAAATTCGGATTCACCGGTGAACAAGTAGCAGAAAAAATTAAGGCGTGGCTATAAGAGACGGAATAACTTTTTCATACACACCATCAGAGAATTGAAAACCACGGTCAAATGGGGAAATAGATACTTCTTCTTGCCGAAGAATTTTACCATTAAGAAATACCCACATAATTTGTCACTTAATCTTTAATCTAAAAAATTCCTCGATCCGCCGCGGCGGATTGCTTCGAGGTTATAATTTTATAAAGAAGGTGGAGGATTAAATACCTCTGCCGAGTTTTAAAAAAGCCCTTCCCTTTGGGAAGGGTTGGGATGGGCTTTTACCTAAATCTAACTCTCGCGATTGTTCCTTTATCACCAACAAAAAAACAACTGCCGTCTTTCTTGGAAACACCAATACTGTTATAGCTTTGACTATCTATGGATGTCCATGTTTTTCCATCATCGTTAGAATAATCGCTGCCTGATGTGCCGGTAGTTAGATAGAATTTATAAATATCATTCCATGCAACACATGATCTAAATCCGGTGGGTTGATTATTATCTACAAGCTGCCAGCTTAATCCTCCGTCATCACTGATCGCACAGTTAGCTGTATTGTCTTTATCATTTTTATAGTCTCCTCCAACGGCAACACCGTACATATCATCTTTAAAGGAGATTGAAAAAACTCCACGTGATGCAGCACCGCTAATAATTGGTGTATTCATTGCTCTCCAATTTTCACCACTGTCTTGAGAGAGAAATATCCTTGCTTTTTCAGCGCCGCCGGTTCCGATCCATGCAAGATCTTTTCCAGAGACTGCGATTGAGGTTCCGCTTGCGGCAAAACCTCCCTCACTCTTCATTGCTGTTGGAATATATAATGATGAATTTTCTCTCCATGTATCACCGCCATCTTTTGTAGTGACGATAAAAAATTTTTCATCTATAGGATCGCTAAAGGCAATTCCGTTATTCTCATCCCAAAAAGTAATTCCATCAAAGAATACTTTGGGATCTCTGTTCATATATTTTCTTTTCCACGATCTGCCTCCATCTGTAGTTTTAAAGAAAAATGCTGGGGCATCAATACTCATTATAATTGCAGTGTTTTTATCGAATGCTTCAATGTCACGAAAGTCGAGAGTTTCAAATCCTTTTACTTTTCCATCAGTCCAGGTTTTTCCTCCATCGGTTGTGCGTAAGTATGTACCATTCGATCCGCTTGCCCAGGCAGTCAGCGAATCTATCACAGAAATTCCGCGCAGCGAAGAATTGATCTTAGGTTTTTGAGTCTCAAAAGTAAAACTTAAGATTCTCTTTTTCTCAATTACGACCGGTGGCTTTTCTTCTTTTGGTTTTGTGATCTCCTTTTGAGATGTACAGGAGTAGAACAAAACAACTGATGTTATTAATGCTAAAATGTATTTCATTTACTGTCCGTTCTTTTATGTCAGATATTACTCATAATCTTATATCAAAATATATTTGAATTTCATGCTGCTATCCAAATATCAATTTAATCAATCGTTATGAGTTGTATTGAAGTTAGGGTAAATGAATCAGACAAATTTTGAGTAATGGTTCTAGAAGAGGATCACCCTTTAGTACTTGGCAGCAGTTTGTTTATAAAAGTGGTTTTAGTTATCTCGAGAAAGAGTAAAAATAAAAGCGGCACATATTCAATAATCAGAACAAACCAATAATCTTTCCATATTCCGGAAAGTTGATAATTGAGAATGGTGATGGCTGTTAAACTGCTCGCAGCAACGAAATATATGCCGCTCTGTTTCTTTGCAAATGGTAATAAAACAGCAACCCAGGTAATATACCAAGGATGTACAACAGGGGAGAAGATCATTAAAAATAAAACTGCGAAATATATTTTCTCAATCAATTCTCTTTTAGAAAAATAGACTGGAACGAGAGATAGCGCTAATAGGATTCCACAAATCAAACGTGATGTTTGATTATTACTGAATACCGAATTAAGAAGATTGAAAACAAATCCATTGAAATACCAGTTCTTCGTAAAGATGAATAATGCCTCAAATGGATTTGTAGAAAAAATGTAAAATATAAATTGAGCGAAGAATGCCATCAATGGAATCAATACCATCCTGATTCTATCAACTATATTCCTCTCATTCAAAAAGAAGATTGGAATGAGGAGTAATCCAATAGGTTTTATTGAGAGAGAAAAACCAAGCAATATCATGGCTAGAATTTTTTTATTATCGAGGTAAAAGAATAGAGAAAATATTAGAAGAGGTAAACCAAAGCCATCCAGGTGTGCATCAATTGCGAATTGAAAAATTGGGAGGGGGCACAATACATATAGAAGTGAATACTTTTTATCAATTTTTAGTTTCTTTAGAAGTTGGAATAGTCCACCAAGTGTGAGTAATTCAAATAAAAAAAGAAGTAGTTTGTAACCCCAAACAGATTCCCCGCTAAGTTTATAGCCTGCGTAAAACAACCATTGACTCAGAGGAAAATAGATTGTTTTCATCTCCCGGAAATTTAGTGCTTTAGGCAGCAGGTCTGAATGATAGGGTTTCAAATGTTCGTCATTTGGCGCATACAAATATGGATTAACTCCACCGGACTGAATTTTTCCATCCCACATATAACGGTAAACATCATCGGAACCAATTGGAGTTGTGGTTAAAAAACTCAAGCGTAATAAAAAAGCCAAAAAGATAAATAAGTAAATATTCTTAGAGGGAATCTCGGTCTTAAAAATCTGCCCGCTAATAAATAGATAAAGGAGTGAGGTGAATATGAAAATAACTGTGTATGAAATTATCGGCGTAAGTTTTAAAATGTGAATAAATGCAATTGCGGAGAGAAACACCGTACTCGAGGTAATAAATAATATTTTATTTTTACTAGACATATTTGAAAATATTTCATGTAAAATATAATACAATAAAAAGCGTAAAAGCTTACTTGATCGTTAGTATGAATAAAAGAAAAAGCAAAAGATATTCTCCTGAATAACAACGAAAATTACTTTCTCTGTATGAATCACTATTTATCGGCTGAGTGAAATTGCTTCTCAAATAGTAAATGCAACGGTTTATCATGGTATTTATCTTCTTCGGAGTTTGTTAATTCCTTTTTGCTGTAACCCGACTGAATTTTTTTTATGATGACTTTCCTCTCATCTTCATTCACTGAATATATAATTCTCCAAGTGCGGTAAGCAAGGATGTAAGTTTCACTTGAGGAGTTGTTGCCGTTCACTTCTGTAATTCTTTTTCTTGTGGAATCAGTAGGATTAAATTCGAGTTGCAGACGTGCAAAATCAGTCAGATTAATATTCGATGTTTCTTTCAACCATTTGCATTGTTTAATTGCTTCTTGTTCAAAACAAACTTCAAAAATATTCTCGATATCATTTTTTGCCCAACCTGTAACCGCATCCGGGAAAGAATCGGAATATGGCAGATATGGTTTAATATCTATTATGGGGCTGCCGTCGAGAATATCCGATTCCGAAATGAAAATTTTCAATCCGTCAATTTTTTCTAATCGCACACAACTCATTCCAATTTGGTTTGGTCTATAAGGTGCGCGTGATGCGAATACTCCCACTTTTTTTCTCGTATGGCGTGGCGGATTGACTAGCGGCTTCCAATTACTATTCAAGTGGAATTGATACAAAACCCAAATCCTTTCGAAACCATCCAAGTCTTTAAGAGCTTGATCAAAATTATTATTTGGATTTAGTTCAATCACTGAAACGTTTCCACCAGCCAATATACCTTGACGCGGAGTTTCGTAACGGTACCTGAGATCAGAATGAATAATTCCTATAGGTTTTATTACTATCTCTTCAGCTATCATAGATTTTTATTTTAAAATTACGATTAATATTAACTAACGGGAAATTGAGGATAGAACGACGATACCAAAGACGGTTAAGTCTATAGATAAAAATCTAATTGTTATCCGTTAACAAATTCCATATTATCATTCGCATTATTCAAACCATCTTAGAGGAAACATGAGACATATTCTCGCAATTGCTCTTCTTTTCTTGGCATTAGTAATTGTAAAATCCCAATCAATCAAATCTCCTGAAGAATTCCTTGGTTACAAAGTTGGGACGGATTACAAAATTGCCGATTATGAAACGATCTCGAAATATTTCAAACACTTATCGGAAGCTTCTCAAAAAATTCGTTATGAAAATATCGGCAAAACCTCTATGGGTGCAGATATGTTAATGGTAATTATAAGTTCCGAAGAGAACATCAAAAATTTGGAAAAATATAAAGCGATAGTAAAGAAGCTTTCGGATCCGCGTACAATTACAGATGACGAAGCAAAGCAGCTTGCCAAAGATGGAAAAATTGTTGTGCTTGTTACTTGTAATATTCACTCAACAGAAATTGCTTCGTCACAAATGTCAATGGAATTTGCATACAATCTTGTTTCAGGAAATGCATCTGAAAAATCCAATAAGGCATTGGATGATGTTATATTCGTATTAATGCCGTCAATCAATCCGGACGGCACAACGATGATTGTGAATTGGTACAACAAATATTTGAACACGGAATATGACGGCGCCCAGATGCCTTATCTTTATCACATTTATTCCGGTCACGATAATAACCGCGATTGGTTCATGTTCAATTTAAAAGAAACACAAAATGTCGTCAAAGTTGCTTTTCATGACATGATGCCTCAAATATGGTTAGATGAACACCAGATGGGAAGCACCGGTGCACGATTATTTGTTGTCCCGTATAAAGATCCGCTTAATCCAAATGTTAATCCACTGATTTGGCGCTGGCAAAGTATTTTTGGCGGAATGAGTGCGCTCGATCTTCAAAAGCAAGGAAAGACAGGTGTTATTACTCAAGCTCTATTCGAAGGATGGTGGGAAGGTCCGGCAAGCGATTGCGGATTATGGCACAATCAAATTGCAATGCTTTCAGAGATGGCAAGCTGTAATATTGCTTCACCAATCTTCATAGATTCCTCGGAAGTAAAAGTCAATCCAGAGTTGGCAGTATATGATATTCGAACGAATTATCCTTCACCATGGCGAGGTGGTTGGTGGCGTCTGCGCGATATAGTAGATTACGAATTAGGTCTTACTGCGAGCCTGCTTGAAACTGCCGCAATGTTTAAAGAAGATTTACTGTTCAACTACTATAGAATGTGTAAAGAAGCAATCGAAGCGGGGAAAAAAGGAAATCCATTCGCTTACGTTGTTCATAGAGATCAAAAAGATCCGCAAACAACTTCTAAGATGATTGAAATGCTGCAACTCGGCGGTGTTGAAGTTCAATACACTGATAAAGAGTTTAAACTTGAGAATAAAATTTATGCGGCAGACAGCTACATCATTTATACTGCTCAACCAAACGGAAAATATGTTAAGGACTTATTTGAAGAACAAGTATATCCGGATCTTCGGAAAGCAAGAACAGAAACACCTATTCGTCCTTATGATGTAGCCGGATGGACACTTCCGTACTTAATGGGAGTGACTTACTCTACAATCGAAAAACCATTTTCTCTTGAAACAAAAATGTTGAGTGATGCGAATTATCAAGTCGGAGAAGTCTCTTCTTCGGACGGAAATTATTATGTGCTTCACTCCGGTTCGAATGTTAACTCTACATTCATTAATAAACTTCAGAAAGAAAATATTTCCGTACTCTGGAACACAGGAAAAATCAAGAATGGAAATGTAGAATTCATTGAAGGTTCTGTGTTTGTACCTAAGAATGATAAGTCGAATAAGTTTGTGAATGATCTGGCAAAAGAGCTTCACCTAAAAATTTCTTCAGTGAATTTAACTTATAACACAAAACTGAAAGAACTGAGAAAAATCCGTGTCGGGTTGTATCAACCTTATACTGCAAGCATGGATGAAGGATGGACTCGTTTACTTTTAGAAAATTATGCATTCGATTTCAAATCCATTGTGAACAAAGATTTTAAAAACAAAAAGATGAAAGATAGTTTTGATGTAATCATAATTCCTGATATGAATGGCGACCAAATTAAAACTGCTAAACCTAGCGGAGAGAACGCGCGTTTCTACAGAACAAAACCGCCGGAATTTGAGGGTGGTATCGAAAAAGAAGGTGTTGAGAATCTAAAAAACTTTGTTGAAAAAGATGGCGGTTATTTAATTACGTTAGGACAAGCATGCAACTTTGCAATTGAAGATCTGGGGTTAAAGGTTACAAACGTTTTAAAAAGTGTGAAGAGCGATGATTTTTATTGTCCAGGTTCACTAGTTAGAATAAACGTGGATAACACAAATCCAATCGGTTATGGAATGGATTTTGAATCGATTGGTTACTTGAGCGATAATATAGCATTCGCAACTACAACTCCATTCGGTCAGTTCGACCGTAGTGTGGTTGTTCGCTATCCCACGAAAGATTTGTTGAAGTCTGGATTTTTACTTGGTGAAGATTTTCTCTTTAAGCGGAGCGCTGTTGTTGATGTAAAACAAAAGAATGGTCATGTCATTTTATTTGGCTTCAAAGTGCAAAACAGACATCAGACTTACGGTACCTTCAAACTTCTTTTCAATGCCATTCACGCGGCGGGAATGCAGATTTAGTATTATTTATAAAAGTGCCTGGGTCTTAAGCCCGGGCATCTCTTTATTTCAGAAACTCCCTCTCTATTACACACGAATGCAAATCACATTTGTAATAAGTGAGCCAATTTTAGCTTGAGTGTGATTAAACTTTCTTTTATTCTCTTGTGTCAAAAAAACAACTCACAAAAAAGTGTGAAGTATGGAAAAGTCACAATACCTGAAAAGGATCTCTATCTGGAATGCCAATGCTCCGCGACATATTTTATCACGTACACGAATTGCAAGAATTATTCACTATCGAGATTAAGAATTATACTGAAGATGATATTAAAAAATGACTCTTGTAAAAAAAACAATCATGAAACAGCTGCTAATATTTGCATTTGCTCTTGTCTCTTTCCAAAATTCATTCGGTCAAGGAACTTCAACAGGATTAATTCCTCTTTGCGATTTGAAAACCGGATATTATAAAAATTATCAGGGCGGTTTGTATCCCAGCGGATTTAATCAAAGACCGGTCAATCATGATGCAATAGGCATCTCATTATCTAAACAAATTCTGCCTCTTGATTATCAAGGAAATTTTAATGAGCAAAATGGTAAATATGTTTTTCTCTCGATAGGGATGTCAAATACAACTCAAGAGTTTTCTACTTTCAAACCGATGGCGGATGCAGATATTTCTAAAAATCCAAAATTGGTTATTGTAGACGGCGCACAGGGAGGGCAGACCGCATCTATTATTTCAAATCCTAATGCTGCATTCTGGACTACTATAGAACAAAGGCTTCAATCAGCCGGAGTGAGTTCAAAACAAGTTCAGGTGTGTTGGGTTAAAGAAGCCAACGCAAATCCAACTCAGGCATTTCCGGTTCATGCCAATACTCTTACAAACGAATTAACAACAATTGCTACCATACTAAAACAAAAATACCCGAATTGTAAAATTGCTTATCTCTCTAGCCGGACATACGGCGGATATGCAACCACAAGTTTAAATCCCGAACCGTACGCCTACGAATCCGGCTTTTCCGTCAAGTGGTTAATTGAAAAACAGATTAACGGCGATCCAAATTTGATTTGTACCGGTGAAAATGCAAAAGCTCCGTGGCTGGCATGGGGACCCTATTTATGGGCTGATGGATTGAACCCAAGGAGTGACGGGTTGATTTGGAGTATTGATGATTTTGTTGAAAGTGATAGGACACATCCCTCAACCACGAGTGGAAGAAAAAAAGTTGCCAATTTACTTTTGAATTTTGTTAAAACTGATCTGACCGCGCGGAACTGGTTTTTGAAAAGCGAGTTGACAAATATTGATTCCGGAGGAAATTTACCAGATAGCTTCCGACTATTCGATAATTATCCCAATCCTTTTAATCCGGAAACCAATATTCAATATCAACTTCCTTCTCCATGCTATGTATCATTGAAAGTCTATGATCTTCTGGGAAGAGAGATTGAAATACTCATTGATTCATATCAATCAGCCGGAAAATATTTAACAAATTTTAACGGTAGTAAATTGTCGAGCGGTACTTATTTTTATAAACTCAAAGCCGGTAATTATGCCGAAACTAAAAAAATGATTCTAATCAAATAAAGAGAGACTAATATGAAAGCAAAATTAATTTTCACAATCGCCGTAATATTCATTTTAGCTATGACTGTTAACTCCTACGCTCAAATGGGAGGAAATCCTCAAGACCGCCTCAAAAAAACTCTAGAAGATTATAAAACCAAATTGAATTTAACCGATGTCCAATTTGGGAAAATTGATACAATCCTGACTGATCAGATGAACGAACAAACAAAGTTAAGAGAAAGTGCAGGCGATGATAGACAAGCGATGATGAGTGCTTTTATGGAGTTAAGAGAAAAAACTGACAAAAAAATTGAAGCCTTGTTAACCGATGAACAAATGGTTGAATGGAAAAAAATCCAAGAAGAACGCTCACAAAGACAAAGACCGCAAGGACAATAATTAAATAATTGATAAAAGATACTTGATGCTGGATACTTGAAAACCAAGTATCCAGTACCGCGTATTTAGTAGTTAGACAAACAATGTATTAGAAACTGAGATTCATTCCCACATAAAAACTTCTTCCAAGCGTTCCGTAATAAAGCACTTCTTCATACTGCTTATCAAATAAATTCTCGACTCGAGCCGTGAGTTCGAGATAATTAAATATTTTATAGCTGGCGGCAAGATTAAGCAGTGTATAATCGGGAATTGTTACACGCGCTGATGGATATATCGAAAAATCTTTATCATCACGCTCACCGACGTAACGCAATTGCAGATTGAAATTTGCTTTTTCATTCATGCGGTAATTAGCTACAATAATTATCTGATCTTTAGGCCGTCTCAATAATGGTTTATCGAAATCCGGACTCAATTTGTATTCATCTTTAGTTCGGGTATAAGTATAACTTGCGTTCAATGAAAAGCGTTGGATAAAAATAGCAGATGCGGAGAATTCAAAACCGTTTGATGAAGCTTCAGCAATATTTATAGTTCGGAAATTTGAATCGAAACCAAACATGTTCTCTAATTTCAGATCGAAGTATGTGATACTAAAATTATATTTTCCATCTTTAAAATTTTGATCAATTCCGATATCCCAACCTTTGCTCTTTTCGGGTTGTAGATCCGGATTACCGAACATCGGATCAAATAGATAAAACAAAGATGGTGCTTTGAATCCTGAACCGTATGACATTTTTAATTTTGTTCCCGTTGTGCTGAAAAAATAAGCCGGCGCTATTCTGAAAGTTGTAACTCCCCCAAATTTTTGGTTGTTATCATAACGCACTCCTACTGAAGTAAAAAACGAATTAGCTACATTGATCTGATCTTGCAAATAAAATCCTGTTGTTCTGATTGACTGCTCGGGAAAGACGCTATCGAACGGACCCCATTCGCTGGTGGAGTAGTAACTAGTTCTTGCTGTTTCAGTCTCCGATTCAATGCCAAAGGTGATTAGATTGTTTTCAACTAAGTGTAGATTATTCTGCCAGTTGAATTTTACTCTTTGCGCCTTATTGTAGCTATCGGAGGAAAGATTCGGATGAGAGGGATCGGTTAAATCAAGAGAATGACTGAATCGTTTTATTAACGAAGCACTAAATTGTTGCCGCCACATATTACCGACAAATGCTGTTTTGATCCCGGCCTTAAAAAGATGTTCTTCAATATTGTACGTATAGTTTGGATCATCTCCATATTTTTCACTTTGATCCAGTGAGGTTTCTGCTTGAGAAAATTTATATACAAAATCGAGTTTTGTTTTAGGAGAAAGATCCAATCCGAAACGGGAAGTGAAAGAATTATTTTTATTACCATCTTTTTCTTGGTTACCAAATTTGAAATCACTCGCGGAAATTCCGTCAGTCCCGCTTTTTGAAGCAATGATTGCATAGCGTAAAATTCCGGTGCTACCGAGAGCTGAGATATTCCCGCGATAATAACCGTTTGTACCACCTTCACTCGCAAATGAATATTCCGGTGTGTTCGAACCGTGTTTGGTTATAATGTTTATAATTCCTGCTAACGCATCTGAGCCATAGAGTGTGCTCTGCGGTCCACGTACGATTTCAATTCTATCCACATCGTTCGTATTCATAGATGAAAAATCAAACGCATTGTTGGGAGAAGATGCATCATTCATTGTAACGCCGTCAACAATTACAAGTGTATGATTTGAATTTGCGCCACGCATAAAAACATTTGCAAGTTTTCCCGGTCCGCCTTGTTCTATAATAGAAAGTCCCGGTTCTTCACGTAAAACATCTACAACAGTTTTAAGTTGTCTCTCGGAAATTTCTTTTGAAGTGATTACTGAAACTGAGCTTCCGATAGCATAGTAGGGAGTTTCAGTTTTTGTTGCCGTGACGACAATTTCATTAAAAGTGGCCTTTACAGAATCTGTTTGTTGGGCACTAATAGAAAGTTGAATCAGCAGAAAGATTGTTAGAAATGAATACAGATATTTCATTGAAGTTACTCCTTTTATTAGAAGATGTAACTTCGCGTGATGTTAAGATTGATTCGATTTGTTGGAATAAAAAATCATGAATCAAAACCTCTACCCGCGAAGGTTTATAAATTAGTGATATCTGCGGCAGGTCTCCTGGCTTGAGACATCGTTTAACGCCTTCCCGGTTTGAATGCAGAGTGATGAGTGTAGAATGTAGAATTAAGTTCCAGATAATTCATTCTACGTTCTACATTCTTCACTCATCACTCGAAGTACCAGTGGCATTATGTCAAACGATTTTTTGTGTCTCCTACAGTTGCGGGGCAGCACCGGATTTACACCGGTTTCCCTATTGAGTTCAAAACGAACACCGCAAAATGTTTAAGAACTTCGGGGGCAAGATAGGAAAGCAATCCTCTGATTGCAACAAAATCTTTTCGCATTTTGAAAGAGTAATTTTTAACTTGAGTTAGGAAAAGGATCGGCTTATGCAAGCGTATAAAATCACCAAGAAAGTTAGAAGTAAAAGACTTATTTTGGATTTACCTCCTAACTTGCAATCCCAAGAACTCGAGATAACAATTCGACCTGTTAAAAACGGTAAGAAGAAAAATGGAAATGGTAAAGTAAAACCTTTATCTAGTTACATGGGAATTTTGAAAAAGCGTCCCATAAGTCAGGTCGATAAGGAAATTGAACAGTTAAGGAAAGAATGGGAGAGAGATTTTTAATTGACACAAATGTTGTCATTTATACTCTTGAAGGTTCGCTGCCATTCGCTCAGAAACCTATTATCGCAAGTATCATTGATGACGAACTGAATATTTCGATAATCACAAAAATTGAATTGCTTAGTCGTCAACTGAATGAAAAAGATGAAAAAATAATAAGAGAATTTATTGACCGGGCAAATATTTACCCATTAGAGAATAAAATTGCTGAAACCGCGTCTCGTATTAGAAAAAGTTATAATCTTAAAATCCCCGATGCTGTCATCTCTGCAACTGCCTTAGAAAATGATTTTGTGTTAGTTACTCGCAACGCTAAAGACTTCAGTAGAGTGAAAGAGCTGAAAATCTATAATCCTTTCGAGACAAAGAACCGATCAATTCTTTTTTGAAATAATTCATTAATAGCTTTATCTTGAAGTGGAAATTAAAATTATTGTTCAGCACTGTGGTCAAAAGAAATCATATCCCAAAAGAATTTCTAAAAAATTCATTTCAACAAATCATATCTGTTTTTAATGTAAACCATCTTAAAAGAGGAGAAAATTAATGAGCTGGGTCTGGAATAGCTTGAATTCATCCATTGGTAAGAAGTTGGTGATGGCAATTACCGGTGTGGCTCTTATGCTTTTTTTAATCGTTCATCTTGCCGGAAACATGAGTCTCTACGGCGGCAAGGACGCGTTCAATAATTATGTGGGATTGCTCGAACATATCAAACCGTTTATTCGGGTGACCGAAGTGATTCTCGCTTCAGTTTTTGTCCTTCACATTTTTAACGGAACATGTCTATGGATTGAAAATAAGCAGGCAAGACCGCAAGGGTATTCCGTCAATGGATCCCGAAAGAACACAACTGTTTTTTCACGCACTGCTTTCATCTCTGGAAGCATAGTTTTTATCTTTTTGGTAATTCATCTGCAAACAATATGGTATAAGTTCAATTTCTCCGGCAGCGAGCTGGATCTTTATACTCTTACAACCGAATGGCTGCAAGTCTGGTGGTATGCCGCTCTCTATTTCATTGCGGTATTGCTCTTAGGTTTTCATCTCAACCATGGTTTTCAAAGTGCGTTTCAGACATTTGGATGGAATCACAAAAAATATTTCCCACTCATTGAAAAACTTGGAACATTCTACGCAATAATTATGACTATCGGTTTCGGATCAATTCCGGTTTACTTTTTTTTCTTTGGAGGTAAGTGATGACAAAATTAGATTCGAAAGTGCCTGCCGGCAAATTAGAAGAAAAGTGGACGAACCACAAATTTAACATGAAACTTGTCAACCCGGCTAATAAACGTAAGTACGATATAATTGTAGTTGGAACAGGATTAGCCGGCGCATCTGCCGCAGCATCTTTGGGTGAACTTGGATACAATGTTAAAGCTTTCACATTTCATGACAGCGCACGACGCGCTCACAGTATTTCAGCTCAAGGCGGTATTAACGCTGCAAAAAATTATCAGAACGATGGGGATTCTGTTTACAGATTATTCTATGATACTGTAAAAGGCGGCGACTTCCGCTCTCGTGAAGCAAACGTTTATCGTCTTGCCGAAGTAAGTAATAATATTATAGATCAATGCGTTGGTCAGGGCGTTCCGTTTGCCCGCGAATACGGCGGCTTACTGGATAACCGCTCATTCGGCGGTGCGCTTGTATCAAGAACTTTTTATGCAAGAGGACAAACCGGACAGCAGCTTTTGCTCGGCGCTTACACGGCAATGAATCGACAGATCAAAGAAGGCAATGTTAAACTTTACACGCGTCGGGAGATGCTTGATCTTGTTGTTGTTGACGGAGCTGCGAAAGGAATTGTTGTCCGTAATATGTTAACCGGAGAAATTGAAAAATATTCCGCTCATGCCGTTATTCTTGCAACAGGCGGTTATGCTAATGTTTATTTCCTTTCAACAAGTGCGATGAATTGCAACGCTACCGCTATCTGGCGCGCTCACAAAAAAGGAGCTCCGTTTGCAAATCCATGTTATACACAAATTCATCCAACTTGCTTACCGCTTCACGGAGATAATCAGTCGAAGTTAACTTTGATGAGCGAAAGCTTGCGGAACGATGGACGCATTTGGGTTTCAAAACTTAAAAAAGATATGCGCAAACCGAATGATATTCCCGAAGAAGAACGCGATTATTATCTTGAAAGAAAATATCCTACGTACGGCAATCTTAGTCCGCGCGATATTTCATCACGTGCGGCTAAGGAAGCGATTGATGATGGACGCGGCGCACAAGGGCAGGATGCCGTTTATCTTGATTTCAAGGATGCTATTGATCGTCTTGGCAAGAAAGTAATTGAAGAACGTTACGGTAACTTGTTTGAGATTTACGAAACGATCACGGGTGATAATCCTTATGAATCACCTATGAAAATTTATCCTGCGCCGCATTATACAATGGGCGGGCTGTGGGTTGATTATAATTTGATGAGCACAGTACAAGGTTTGTTTGTTGCCGGAGAAGCCAACTTCTCAGATCACGGCGCAAACCGTCTTGGTGCCAGTGCGCTCATGCAAGGTCTGGCTGATGGTTATTTTGTTATTCCTTATACCGTCGGAAATTATCTCGCCGGAGATAAACCAACATTATTAAAAACAGATCATCCCGAATTCGACAAAGTGAAAAAAGATATTGAAGAGATGACTGCAAAACTTCTTTCTATTAAAGGCAAGAGAACTGTTGATGATATTCATAAGCAGCTTGGAAGAATAATGTGGGACAAGGTTGGAATGGGACGTAACGAGAAAGGATTGAAAGAAGCGATTGAAGAGATTCGTCAACTGCGTGCTGAATTCTGGAAAGATGTAAATGTTGTTGGTGATTCCAATGATGTTAATCAATGTCTTGAACGTGCGGGACGCCTTGCAGATTATCTTGAACTCGGTGAGTTAATGGCTCTCGATGCATTAGATCGCAACGAATCTTGCGGCGGACATTTTAGAGAGGAATATCAGACTCCGGAAGGTGAGGCTTTGAGAAACGATGAAGAATACGCTTACGTTTCCACATGGGTATTCGAAGAAGCAGGCAAATGGAATCTTAACAAAGAACAACTCGAATTCGAAAGTGTGAAATTAGCGACAAGGAGTTATAAGTAAGAATTGAGAATAAATTGATTGATAATTTCAAAAAAGTTTATGAATAAAAAGGTATAATAAAATGATCCCAAAGAAAATAAACTTAACTCTTAAAGTCTGGCGTCAACACGATGCAAAGTCACCCGGAAAATTTGCCGAGTATAAAGTTTCGGTGTCTCCGGATTCATCTTTTCTTGAGATGCTCGACGATATTAACAACGAACTCGAAACCAAGAGTCTTGAACCCATTACTTTCGAGAGCGATTGCCGTGAAGGGATTTGCGGAACTTGCGGACTGGTAATCAATGGTCAACCTCACGGACCGATTCCAAGAATAGCAACTTGTCAGTTGCATATGAGGAATTTCAAAGAAGGCGATACAATTTATATTGAGCCATTCCGCGCTAAAGCGTTTCCAATCATTAAGGATTTGATGGTAGACCGTTCTGCGATGGATAGAATAATGGAAGCCGGCGGATTCATTTCGGTTAACACGTTAAGTGTTCCCGATGGCAATGCGATTCCGATTCCTAAAGAGATTGCTTCAGAGGCAATGGATGCTGCACAGTGCATTGGCTGCGGAGCTTGTGTTGCAGCTTGTAAAAATGCATCTGCAATGTTATTTGTTGGCGCAAAGGTTTCTCAATTTGCTCTTTTGCCGCAAGGACAGCCTGAGCGTTATCAGCGTGTAGAATCAATGGTGAAAGTGATGGATGAATACGGATTCGGAAGCTGTTCCAACACATACGCTTGCGAAGCAGAATGCCCTAAAGGTATTTCTATCAAACACATTGCAAGAATGAACCGTGATTATTTTATGGCAAAAGTTAAGTCGCCAAATGTAGAAGTGTAGAGTACTTGAAAACCTTGAAGGTATTATTGACACTATTGTCTTTGCGAGGGAGGTACGACCGAAGCAAACTTAATATTTTCGCACGGTATAAAAGATTGCTTCACTTCGTTCGCAATGACGAGACTATTTTTAGAACTGTCTCTATGTAATTGGATCCCGGCTAATTAAGTCGGGATTTTTTTAGCGCTTTTTGGTATTATTGTTTTGGTATCCACATAATAGATGCAGTTCAAGGCTCATGTTCGAAAGAGAAATAAAATTCATATACGATTTTAATCTGAATAAGGTTAACCGTCTCGGTCCTTACTTCACATTCGAACAATTGCTCGCATCGGACATTCATCCGGCTATATTACAATACATCTCTGCCGAGATTGATTATCTAATTTATGAAGACCGGCAGAAACTCCTCAAAAATTCTTTGTTCGATTATTCAGGTGAGAAGATCTCCTTTCACTTCAATCAGATTTCGGAAGAGGCAAAGAAGTCGAAAAGGTTTGCGCAGGAGTATATTGCTAAACTGATTCTGCATGCTTCATCATTTACAATCAATTATCTGGTAAGACCTAAATGGACTTTAACCAAATTTGTTTTTGATGAAGAGAATACCAAATCGACGAACGATATAAAACAGATTCTCAATTACGTCTATTATTACAAATACGTAAACAAAATTCTTGTCTCTTACATCAATTCGAAAAAAATTCTTTCCATGAATGCGCAAGAATTTGAAGAATTACTGAACAAAGCAGATAAGCTGGGTGTAGAAACTTATCTGCCGGCAATTTTGACAAATGCGCTTAAATCTATGGCTGAGTTCTTTAATATCGGCGAAGTTCAAAAAGCAAAGATTCCTCTTTCTGCGGTGGAAATGTTTCTTGAAGAGAAAGAACTGATGAAGCACCTTCAAAAGGTTAATGAAACTTTTAGTAATGAAGAGGGTGTTAAGTTTAATTTGAGCGATTATCAAAAAGTGTTCAATAATATTGTTGTTGAAAAAGAGGAGTTGATAGTTGAACCCGATGAACCGCAAAAGTTTGAAACAGAAGAAGTGGAAGAGGAAAAACAGATAGTTGAAAAACTAGAATCCGGTTTCGATGAAACTGAAGAAGGATTAGAAGGGAAAGAAAGAGAGCACGATCAAGAGCACGATCAAGACCAAGTGCCAGATCCAGAATTAAGGCAAGAGCATGAGCAAGAAGATGAAGAAAAAATTTCAGAAGATGAGATTAATGAAATATCCGGCGAAGAGATAACAATAACTCCACCGGTAAAATACCGCATCAAAATAAATGAGGACAGCCGTATTGAGCCCGTTATTGATACACCGGAAGAAAAAGCTGAACAGCTGAGGTCATTCGAGAATGATGATGAAGAAGTTAATGAATCCGATGAGATTGTGATTGGTGGATTATCCGGAAAAGCATCTGATGAAATTGTAATTGATGGTTTATCTGGAGAAGCATCTGAAGAGAATGAAAAAGACAACGAACTGATCGAAGAAATGCACTTTCAAAATGAATTGAAATTAGCCGAGAAAGAGTTCGAGGAGGGTGAAGAAGATGATGAAAGCTTCTTGCAATCACTTCGCGATCAGAAGAATGTTCAGGTGCAGTTAGAAGAGAATGATGATAAGTCTGCACAATTATTTGTACCATCAGATCAAGAGAAGATGGATGAGATACCGGAACCAAGCGAAGTTCCAGAGGAGAGTTATCAAAAAAAGGAATTAAAAAAAGAAGATGAGCCCGAAAGAGTTATCTTTACAAAACAAAGGAATGATGATCCGGAATCAGACCAAAATAAAGACGAAGCATTTAGCGAACAGCCTAAAATGGACATGGCCGAAATTCTCGAGCACAAAGATATGACGAAAATTATCGAAGTTATTTTTGATTACGACATTGAAGATTTTGCTAGTATGCTTGATGAAATTTCCAACTGCAAAAACGAGGACGACGCCCACATTGTAATAAACAATACTCTTACTAACCGTTGCATTAATCGTTCTTCTAAAGAAGCACAAACATTTAGATCAATTATTTCCGAATATTTTAGCAATAAGTGAAATCATGTTTATAGACTATGCAAAAATATATATCAAAGCCGGAAACGGTGGTAACGGTGCGGTCGCATTTCGCCGCGAGAAATATGTTCCCAAAGGCGGTCCCGCCGGCGGTAACGGTGGTAACGGTGGAAGCGTTATTTTTCGAACCGACACAAATCTTACTACACTTTTAGATTTTCAATACAAACGGAAATATCTTGCAGAAGATGGAGATCCCGGCGGTTCATCTCTTAAAGATGGAAAAAGCGGAAAAGATATTGTTATAAGAGTGCCGGTAGGAACAATAATTAAAGATGAAGAAACAGATGAAGTTATTTTCGATCTCGATTCGCGGGATAAAGAATTCATTGCAGTTAAAGGCGGTAAAGGAGGAAGAGGGAACAGTAACTTTGCTACTCCAACTCATCAAACACCTCGCTTTGCCGAAGATGGAAGACCCGGTTCCGAAAAATTTATTGTCCTTGAACTAAAATTAATTGCTGATGTTGGATTGGTAGGGTTTCCTAACGCAGGTAAATCAACTCTGATTTCCGTTATCTCGGATGCAAAACCTAAAATTGCCGATTATCCTTTCACAACACTTGAACCGAATCTTGGGATTGTTCGCTACAAAGATTTTAAGAGTATAACTGTTGCAGATATTCCGGGTATCATAGAAGGCGCACATCTTGGTAAAGGATTGGGATTAAAATTTCTGCGCCACATAGAACGCACCAAAATATTGTTGCTGATGATAGATGTCTCATCGGAAGATTACGTTAAAGATTATAAAACTCTTAATGCCGAGTTAAATCAGTATTCAAAGGTGTTAAGCAAAAAGAAAAAAATTGTAGCGTTTACAAAGGCAGATCTAATTGAACTATCCGAATTGAAAAAGATTAAGAAAAGAAAAATACGCGGCTACGATGGACCAATCCTTATTTTTTCATCTGCCACGCGGTATGGCATTCCGGAATTATTAGATGAATTATGGCAGCAGTTAAACGATTAAGCATCAGCGGGTACATAACTCGACTCGTTTTATTCTTTCTAATCACTTGTATAGCAATTATAATCGGATTGAGTGCGGGACCGGTCAACATTGGTTTCAACGATTTAATCTCTACATTTTTTTCAAACAATGCCGACCAAACTTTCACACAAATTATTTTTGAAATCCGCATGCCTCGTATATTATACGCAGTTGCAGTGGGCGGAGGGTTATCAATTGCCGGTGCTGTATTCCAAGCAATTTTAATGAATCCATTAGCTGAGCCCTACATCCTTGGTATCTCAAGTGGGGGAACGTTTGGTGCAGTTCTCTCTTTTTTGATTGGCGCCTCGTTTCTTGGAACACAATTGTTCTCTTTTGCAGGGGCATTTGTAGTAATGCTGCTTGTATTTTTTCTAGGAAAAAGATTTGGTGAGCTTGAACCGAATGTGTTGTTATTAACTGGAGTAATGGTTGGTGCGTTTTTCTCAGCAGCAATATTGTTAATGATGACACTATTGAACGATTCTCTAAGAACTGCTGTTTTCTGGTTGATGGGTAATTTATCGATCGCAGATAAAGACAATTTGAAATTTGTTCTTCCGTTAACATTCGTTGTTTCGTTTCTGCTTATACTAAATTCTAATAAATACAATTTGCTCAGTCTCGGTGCTGATTCCGCTAAGCAGTTGGGTGTAAATACAACTGTCTTCAGAAATTATACTTACTTGTTATCAAGTCTAATGATTGGCACTCTTGTTTCGGTTAGCGGGATTATAGGATTTGTCGGATTACTTGTTCCGCATGTCTGCCGGATGTTATTTGGAGTTGACAACAGAATTGTTTTACCTGCATCATTTTTCTTTGGTGCATCATATTTAATTTTATGTGATACACTTGCAAGAACTTTGATCTCTCCCTCTGAATTGCCTGTTGGTGCGGTTACTGCAATTATTGGCGCACCCGTTTTTATTTATCTATTAAGAAAAAGATTTAACACTTACTGATTAGAAGGATTAATTACGATGCAAAGAAAAACTATTAAAACCTTGATAACTATTCATAAAATCCTGCCGTTAAAGATTATATTGATTAAAAAATCTTCCGGGAAGTTCTTGCATCTCCCGAAATCAATAGTTTAGAATAGCTTGAAGTTTGGAAGTCGATCTTTTATATTTTCACATCGTTTTTATCTGTTCCTTGTGAAATTATTTTTTGAGGACACGAGAGACGATGGGAAAATATCGCTTGGTATACAAGGACAACGAAAAAAACTTTTTCAAAGCAGATTACCAGGAAAAGATTCTTGATATAATACGTTAAAATATCATGGTGAGTGTTGTTTATAGAAAAGGAGGAAATTTTCATTGGAATTAAGTCAATTATGCTTTCAAAAATTTTAATATTTTTTTGAAAATATTAATAATATTTAATTATCTTGTCTATAGAAACTAGAAGAATCATGAAAAAATATAAATTAAGTCGAGGAGTATTTATTGCCGTCGAAGGTGTTGACGGTACGGGAAAAACAACGCAAGTAATGCGACTTAAAGAACATTTTTATAGGAAGGGGATTCCTGTATCTACATTTAAAGAGCCTACTGATGGACGATATGGTCAGATGATTAGACAGATTGGTTTAATAGGTAGACATCTTTATACACCCGATGAAGAATTAGATCTATTCTTATCAGATCGAAAAGAAGATTTAGAGAAGAATATTATTCCAGCAATTCAAAGAAAAGAATTGGTAATAATTGATAGATATTATTTTTCAAACATTGCATACCAAGGTGCTTTAGGAGTAGATAAAGAACATATTTTAATTGAAAACGAAAAAATTGCACTAAAACCAGACTTAGTAATTATTTTAAATTGTGCCGTACGTGTTGGATTGAGTCGTATTAGAAATTCAAGAAATGAAACCCCGAATCATTTTGAAAAAGAAGAGTATTTAGAAGATGTCAAGAAAATATTCCTAAGTATGTCAGGTCCTGCCATTCAAATCATTGATAGTACTCCTGATGAGGATACAGTTTTCAACCATGTCAAAAATATAGTTCAGGATGTTATTGCCCCGTTTACTTATCCGATTGAAGAACAAACAGATTTATTCGCAGTTGATCCTGCCGATCAACAAGTAATTTTTTCTAAAAATTAATATTAGTTATGAAAGAAGAAATAGAGCAAAAACTCATACAGATAAAATTTATTCTTGATTCTAATACTGATTTTTGGGAAGGATATAAAAAACTTATAACAGAGACTCAAGAATTAATTTTTAAAGAATCATGTCTAAAACCTCATCTTAATAGATGTGAACCAGAATTTTGTTCTTTTAGAATATTGGGTGAATGTCAATATTTCGAGCAATTAGGTAAGTTAAATTCTTTAATTCAGTTATAAAAACATTTTTGCAGAGATCAGATCATTGTTTGAATAATAATATTTAGTCGAAATTCTAAATTAGTCTATTCAGTTTTCTTTAGATTAAATCAAGTGATTAATTCTTTCCCATTAATGTACTATCCTTATGTTTCATTTGAGAAGTCACTAGATTCACAACTTAGCTTGAAGTTTGGAGGTCGATCCTTTATATTTACAACCCGTTTTTCTGCCTACGCTCAAAAAATGAGTTTCGGCTGATAATTGGAAGTTTTTGGCGAGGTAGCTCAGCAGGTTAGAGCAATGGAATCATAATCCATGTGTCGGGGGTTCGAATCCCTCCCTCGCTACATCTAATTTGGAGTAATATATGTACACACTTTTAATTTCGTTTTCGGTAATTACAGCAGTTTTATTAATCATTGTTGTCTTGCTTCAATCTAGTAAAGGCGGCGGATTAGCAGGTTCATTCGGCGGGTCAGGTCAGTTTGGAACCGTGTTCGGCACAAGAAGAACTGCAGATTTTTTAAGCAAAATAACATGGTGGCTCGGAGCCGCATTATTAATCTTTGCTGTTATAATTAATCTCTTCTTTTTGCCCGGACAGACCACAAGTGCACAAAGAGAGAGCATTATACAAGGTGGAAAACAGCAAGGAGTTCCAACCGCACCGGCATTACCACAGCAGCGTTCTGCCACACCACCTGCACAAAAATAATTATTTGGAAAATAGCTCTCTCTCTCGAGAGGGCTTTCCCATCTATGAAACAATATGGATACTTTTCAAATATCCTTCCCGAATTTTATTAAAATGGTGAAAAATGAAAAAAGAACACAAACCGCCCGTTAAAGCTTACAACAATTTGGATTTTTTAAATTCAGCTGACGCTAGAACAATCAGAATACTTTCAGAACTTTATGAACCGGAATCAAGATTTGAAAAAAATAAGATCCGAGACACGGTTGTGTTTTTCGGTTCGGCACGAATTCTATCTAAAAAAGAAGCTCTTAAATTCTTGAGTGAAGCAAAAAAAGATAAATCTCATGCCTCAAAAGAGAAAATCAATCATGCCCAAAAGTTGTTGGAAATGTCGCGATATT
This sequence comes from uncultured Melioribacter sp., assembly GCA_964449775.1. Lineage (GTDB taxonomy): Bacteria > Bacteroidota > Ignavibacteria > Ignavibacteriales > Melioribacteraceae > Fen-1258. The sequence goes on from CAYVBQ010000001.1 coordinate 215,634, forward strand.
ACGAAGATGCCGTAGAGCTTTCAAAAAAATTAACTATGTGGTCAATGTCTTTACCGGTGGATGAAAAAAGATTTATTGTGTGCAGCGGCGGCGGTCCTGGAATTATGGAAGCTGCAAATAAAGGTGCATATCTTGCAAAAGGACATTCCATTGGTCTGAATATCAGCATTCCTTTTGAACAGTTTGTAAACAAGTATGTCGATCCGGCATTAGCTTTCGAGTTTCACTATTTCTTTATGAGAAAATTTTGGTTCGCTTTTCTTGCCAAAGCTTTAGTTGCATTCCCGGGAGGGTTCGGTACGCTGGACGAAATGATGGAGGTCGTTACTTTAATTCAAACAGGTAAACTCTCTAAACCGTTAAAAGTTATTGTTTATGGCGAAAGTTATTGGCGCGAAGTTATGAATTTTGATGCGTTGATTGAACATGGAATGATCAGCAAAGAGGATCTGAAAATTTTTGATTTCTGCAGCTCCGTTGATGAAGCGTTTGAGAAGATAACCGCTCATTTTAAAAAACATTACTCGAATAATCACAAGCAAAAATAAATGATAAAAAAACCCCGACTCAGTCAGGGTTTTTAATCTTAACCTCTTCTATCGCGCATTGTTTGTTCACGCGAAGCCCTTCGTTTGGCTTTGATGCCTTCCAATCTTTTTTCAACAGATGGTTTAACGAAGAATGTTCTCTTTTTGAATTCTTTTAGAACACCTGAACGCTCATATTTTTTCTTAAAACGCTTTAACGCTTTATCAATATTTTCGTTCTCTGAAACTGTAATTCCTACCAACTTAATTCACCTGCCTTGTTGTTATAAAATTTTTGCGGCGTAAACTTAGAGAATTCAGTTTTAAGAATCAAATTGAGTTAAGATTCCTCTTCTTGCGGCGAGATGACTAATACCGGGCATTTTGAATAACGAATTACCTTTTCTGCTACACTGCCTAACAATGTGTGATAAATACCTGTTCTTCCATGAGTTGCTATCACAATCATATCGCCATTTACTTCCTTCGAGTACTTAATAATCTCCTCGTAATCAACTCCTTGGCGCAGAATTTCAATGATCTTGAGAGATGAATCCTCTTTGATCTCATCCGCAACTTCCTTCAACTGCCTTTGTGTTTTTTCTATGATTGATTTCATCAATTCTGCTTCTGAAATATCAGTATCACGCTTTGAAATAAACGGCGGATTTTTTTCTAAAACATAGATTAGGTGAATTGTTGCTGCCTTCATTTCGGCTAGGTCTCTAGCATATTCAAAAGCTGAATATGATAGTTTACTAAAATCTGTTGGGACGATTATGTTTTTTAGATCGAACATGGCACCTGTATAAACTATGAAAATTCAGTAATCTTTAAGAGCAAGATCAAGATCAAGAATTAAACTAACGTGTAGAAAATATGAATGAGGCGTATCTAAAAAGGTCAATTTTGATTTTTTGAATTGTAAATTTTAACTATAATCAAAACTTTTTCTTAGCATATGTACCTTTTTAGAGGAGACTCATGACTCATTAAAAAAATCATTTCTTTGAACCATCGGTTTTAATAAATCCTCTCTCTTTTGCATAATCGAACAATTGAACGTAAAGCATCTTTCTTGCTCTATGAAGTCTTGATCTCACGGTTCCAACCGGAATATCAACAAAATCGGCTATCTCTTCGTAGGTAAATCCTTCTATGTCGTTTAGGATGATCACGGTTCTGAAATCTTCCGGCAATTCCGTTATAGCTTTAGATACGTCATCATCAAGAAGATTGCTAAAAGCGTCAAGTTCATAATGTCTGGATTCAACTTCGTCGGATTTAATATTCTCGTAGAAATTTTGCACATCCTCGTAATCAACTTTATTCGGTTCTTTCGTTTGCTTGCGGTAATCGTTAATGAAAGAGTTTTTTAATATTCTGAACAACCATGCTTTACAATTAGTGCCACTTTCAAATTTATCAAAAAAGCGAAATGCCTTCATATAAGTCTCCTGCACAAGATCGTCCGCATCGTCTTCGTCTCCTGTCAAACGAAGCGCGAAATTGTAAACTGCGTCCATGAGTGGCACAGCTTCCTTTTCAAATTCCGCGTAACGATTTTGCAGTTCTTTATCGGTCAATGTGTTCTTAATAGCACGCATCATTAACTTTCATTAAAGGTAAATTATTCTCAAATAAAATTAACCAATTGCCAGTCCATTTAATATTGATTTTATTCTATCGGAATCTGTAAAGGATCCGTTTTCAATCTTTAGTATAATATTTCCTTCCAAAATGAAATCAGCCGACTCATCCACTGCAAGCTTATGTGCTGAAGAGACTTGATAGCCGTTCATATCATATTCTTCGATGCCGTGAAAGATAGAAAGGTCTCCAAGCTCGGCAATTGTTCCTTTGTAGAAGAATTTTTGTGTCTTAGTGTCCCAAGATTTTTTCCTATTGATGCCGATATCAATTTTGAATTTTTTCTCATGGTGTGCTAAAGTTATATTCCGCAGAAGAAGATCAAAAAGAAGCTCTTCGTTTTCGGGAATGGAAAAATATTTTGTGTAATCCGTCTTTTCAAAATCTTTGTCGGAAATTGATTTGAAAGCAGAAAGCAATGCAACAAAATTCAGTTTGCGGACGAATTCCTTATTCGGATCATCCTTCTGAAAGCCGGACTCAATCAAAATTGAACTAATACCATTTTTTGCAAAATTATTACCAAAAGCTCTCGGTTCATAATCATCGTTGTACCGTGCAATTTGACCGGGAATAAAATTATTAAGAGCATCATAAATTTTAAGGATAACCTGCATACTTTTTTCGCGAGTATAGTTTATACTTTTTACATGATCGGTTGGCGGAGCCAGCAGAGAAATTGTGGAATGATTAATAGTTCTTCCCGCGGTGTAATAACTATTTTGATCGTGCATGTTGAAACCAAAATCCGGTTTAATCTTTTCTGCGTATTCCCACAGAATTTTTGATTCATATGATTCAAGCCGGAGAGCATCGCGGTTAATATCTATATTAAATGTATTCTCTCGTTGATATAACTCAGCTCCATCCGGGTTTACGATCGGTATAAAATGAAATGTGATATTATCCAGCAATCCATTTCTCAATTTGTTAAATGAATCGTCTGACGAAAAGAAATTTATCAGATCGAATATTGCCGCTGTGGCGGTGGGTTCATCACCATGCATTTGCGACCATGCTAATATCTTTGTCTTTCCAACTCCAAACGAAACCGAAAATATCTCCCGTTCTTCAACAGACTTCCCAAGTTCTTCAACATGGAATGATTTATTCATTGCAATTCGTTCAAGAAGCTTTGCAACGTCCGAATGAATTATTCTTTCACAGCTTAACATATTCTCACGGAATTTTTCGTAGTCGGTAAATAGTTGATTGAAATCCAAAATGTACTCCGTATTTTAGGTTTGTCAATTTTTGAAATGAATTTTATACATTATTGCTAAATTCAATTTTATTTCAGCTTTGAAAATATTGTAGAACAAACTTCTGAAAAATAAAAATAGGACGCAGATTTTTTATGATGATTATGATTCTTTATGATCTTAAAAAAAGATAATAATCTGCTTTCGATAACAAATTAACTAACGGAGAAAATATGGCAACGGATACTTTAAAAATCGGCTCACAAGCTCCAAAATTTACTTTACCGGCTACCGATAGCAATACTTATTCATTGGAATCTTTCTCGAATAAGAAAGCGCTGGTTGTTATTTTCAGTTGCAATCATTGTCCTTACGTTCAGGCATACGAAGATAGAATCATAGAAATTCAGAACGAGTATGGGGGCGAAGTGCAAATAGTCGCTATCAGTTCAAATGAAGATACAAATTATCCCGAAGACTCATTCGCAAAAATGAAAGAGCGCTCCCAATTAAAGAAATTCACCTTTCCTTATTTGCATGACGGGACACAGTTAATTGCGAAAACTTACGGTGCAACACATACACCGGAAATATTTCTTTTTGATTCAAAGAGGGAATTGGTTTTTCACGGAAAGATTGACGATAACTGGCAAGAACCTCAAAGCGTAAAGAGTAAATACTTACGCAATGCTATTGATGAAGTACTGAGTGGTAAACAAATTTCTGTTCCGGAGACATTCACAATTGGCTGCACTATTAAATGGAAGAAGTGATTCTGCAGTATCGCTGAACTGTCAATCGTAAGGGGAAAGATTTCACGAAGATTAGATTGCTTAAATAAATTTTTCAACTGTTAATCAGGCTTTCTGAATTAACCCTCTCAAAGTTCCGCGTGCAACTTCTGGATGATTAGGGACTGACAATGTATCTATCTTTTGTAAGAATTATGTGACTTCCTTTTTGTCGGGCAATCTGCCACCCGAATTTTTCAAAAACTTTAGGGCATCTCTAAAAACTATTTTTTAAAAAATGGAACGCGAATAAAACTGATTAAAACTGATTTTCACAGATTATTATTGAAGTTATTAAAGATGCCCTTTAATTACATCTTTTGGACGGAGAAGAGGAACTGGCGGCATTAGACCAATACCTCCACTTGACGAATGGATATGGTTAAGGGCATCCCTTTTTCAGAACGAACTTCAAGACATTCTTTTATTGCATCTTGAATATTACGTTGAGCTTCTTCTTCTGTTTTGCCTTGACTAAAACAACCTGGGATTGAGGGACATTCCGCAATATAGATTCCGTCCTCATCATGTGTAATAGTGATTATGAACTTCATATTTAATTTCCCTTTTTGTGCAAATATCGCTTTAGGAGATCAAAGAAGCAAACCTATAATTAATTCCATTTTAAGCACATAACGGCATTGTTGTTACGTGGCGTTTTTATCTTAATAACCTATTACTTAAGATTTCTTGGATATTTCTTCTGCCGTCAATTACACAATGAATGTATATTAAGTCTTTTTCGATTTCGTAAATTATACGGTAAGGTTTGTAATGGATTTCGATATAATTCTTAATTCCGGTAGGTCTCAATTCCGGCGGAATGTGTCCTCGTTCTGGATATTTCTCTAGTTTGAAACAAGTTTCTTCCAAAACATCTAAAAGCTTATTCGCAGATTGAATACTATCGTTCACAGCTACGTAGATAAATATCTCTTTAAGGTCTAATTTGGCTTGAGGATCAATAATAACTTTATATTTCATAATTATTGAATAGATTTCAATTCACTTCGAAGATCAGTAAATGTTTCTGGAATTCCTTTAGCTTCTTTGCTCCTATCACGAGTCATTGCAAGTAATTTCAGCATTGCCAAAGTTTCTTGAGTCTTTTCATAAACTTTTATGTCTTGCACAATTACTTTCGCTTCACCATTTTGTGTAATGACAAAAGTTTTTTGACCCTTATTGATTTCCTCAATTAAATTTGCAGCATTAGCTTTTAGGTAACTAATCGATTTTACAACCTCACTTAATCTCATAACGCAGTCCTTTTTTAGACCAAATATAGTCTATTGCATACATATTTTCAAATTAATTTTAGCCATATAATAACATTGCCGATAAGCGGCGCCACAAAACAATTTTGTTGTCAAGGAGTGGTAATTGATGAGCGAGATAAAAGTAAATGCATTTAACTGAAAATCATTTTTACATCGGAAGAATTTTATATGCAAATTATTTCTGAATCAATGTCAGCCGGGCAATTTCTAACTGTTTATCTCTGCCGTTATTTTTATCAGCTTCAGTCTGCTCAACAATAATATCCGGAACAATCCCGTTCCATTCAATCAATTTACCGTCCAATCTTGTAAAATATGAATTCGGCATTTTGATTCGTTTACCGCTTGGCAATGTGTAAATATCATTAGAGCCGCCCCCTCCGCCGGTAGTACTTCCAACAATAGTTACATTTGAAAGCTGACGCATCAATTCAGGTAATAATTCAGCGGCGCTGAAACTTGAACCGTTCACAAGAATAACAACTTGGTTTGTATAAGTAAAAGATCCGCCGGGTTGAATCAGCCACTGTTTAATATGCCCGTCTGCATAAATCATTCTTTCCTGCATCGGCTGTTTAATAAAACGGGATATTACAAAATCGGAAGTACTGCCGCTTCCGCCGCCGTTGTTTCTGACATCTATGATCAATCCGTTTGTATTCTTCATGTAATCTAAAATGTTATCAAAATTGTTTATCCAGCTTCCTTTCTCAAACGTTGAGAGATAGATATAACCGATATTGTCGAAAATTTCATAACTGATATTATTCTTTCCGGTGAGTTTTAATTGTTTCCCTATATAATTGCTTACCACAATTTGGCTGAATGATTTGCGGTCAATATCTCTCGGCCATAAATAAGTCGGAACGGGAAATCCTCCTTCTGTGTGAATTTCAATGTGACCATCTTTTAATTCGCGGAACAAATCGAAAAGGACATTATAAATTTCATCACCTTTGGAAGCCAGGGCAAACGGTTTATATTTTCTATAAAGACTGTCCCAGTCAATATTCTTAAACTGGAAAAAGGGGTAGACTTGTTTTGCCGTTTGCCATGCAGATTCAAAATCATTTAGATTTTTATTGATGTCGTTATTTTCAATAATCAAGTCACTGCATGAAATGGAGAAGAGGAAACTAAGAACCAATAACAAACTGTTCTTTTTCATTTTAGAAATTCATTGTTATTGATAAAAAGAAATTATCGGAAGAAAACAGAAAAGAATCCCATGCGCTGATTCGAACTACATTGAATCTGTAACCGGCACCTGCGGAAAGAAAATCTGAAATTTTATAATTGACACTATATTGAGAAGACAATCTCATTCCGGAAAAAACAGTTAGAAGTTTCATCATGCTGTTCTGTTTATCTCTTGGATCAATAAATTTACCTCCAAGAGAAAGCAGACTTGAAGACAATTCGCCGCTAAGCAGAAAATTATTATTAAGCGGTAAGTTTGCAATTACTTTTGCGCCAAGAGAAAACAAAAATGCTACCGAGTAGGCGTCTATTATTGCTGTTCCGCCGCTCGCAATATTTTGACTTCTGAAATGCAGATATAATTCCGGATAGGGACCGAGGAAAAAATTCATCCGTTTTCCAAATAGATCAATACTGCCGATAGGATAACAATAAGCCAGACTTAAATTAAAATCCGTTACTTTGGCAGAAACATTATTGTTTTTTACTTCAGCCCCGGCTATTGCTTCCATCCGTAAATCATATAGATATGATTCATGATACTTAGTCCAGCCGATTAAATAGTTGATAGAAGAACCGGAGTATTTTTCATTAGAAATAAATTCATCCTTAACAGCAGAGAAACTTAATCCGCTCTTAATGGATAAACCTTTAATATAATTATTTTGTAAAATATCACTAACCTGACCGGTTATTACACACGGCAAAAAATTTAGTGAAAGGATTAATACAAGAAATATTTTTTTCATATTTATATCAAATAAATTAACGTTGCCGCTAACCGGCAGTCAAGAACAAGAATGCTGATTAACCGCAACAACTTTTATTTACTTGTCCGGCGTCTTTTTGTCGGATAAAAATGTTTCTTAGAATTCAGGGCGTGAGATAATATTCATATTTAACTCACACTCTTTTATTTAATAAATCTTTCTTAAACAAATACTACTTTGTCTTTCTATCTCACGCCCCAGTCTACCTTACAGAGCAACTCTACTTTGCAAACGCAACTTTATAATTCAGGGGGTGAGATAATTATATTTCTTCTCTCACTCTCTTTTTATAGCACTACTTCAAATAACAAGAACAATTACTTTCTTTTTATCTCACCCCCTAAACAAATGCCGCACTGAAAAACAGTCTACCCGGCTCTGCCGGGCTGTCCCTGTTGAGCGGCTGGTTAGCCCTTATTTATATTTGATCAATTATTTCTTTGACTTGTGGCTCTAGTGAAACAATATCTGTTGTAATTATATCCCACACAATTTTAGTGTCAATGCCAAAATACTCGTGGATCAATAAATTTCTAAGATCTATTATTTCACGCCATTGTATTTCTGAATAGAGTTTTTTGAAATGAGGAGTAAGATGATTTGCGGCTTCACCAATAATTTCTAGTTGTTTGACGCATGCAAATTGCATCATAGTATTAGATTGGAATATTTCATATGATGACTTTTGAACGTATGATTCAATTTCGAGAATCGCATCATAAATATGTTGTAATCGTGCCTTATCGCCTAGACTATTTCTCATATATCAATATTTTTTCTAAATCAATAAATGGTTGAATATACTTTGAAACACTATTACTTGTAAGAAGATCAACTTTCCTTTTTAACAAGTCTTCTAATTCTAATTTCATTCTTACAAAACCAAGACCGATTGGTTGTGAGTAATCTAATTCGACTAAGATATCTACGTCACTTTGATCATCTTCTTCGTTTCGCGATACCGAGCCGAATAAAAATGCCTTTTTTACGGGTTTATTCTTGAAACAGTCTGCAATCTTTTTGGATAATTCTTTACTCATATTTTTACTTTATTTTGTTTTAAATGCCTTCAAAAATATAATCGAAAACATATTAAAAAACACTATGCACTCTGAAATAGGGCTAACGACGTTGCCGATAAGCGGCAGCCCAGAACAGCAATGCCAATTAACCACAACAACTTTTATTTACCTGCCCGGCATTTTTTGTCGGGTAAAAATATTTTTTAGAACAACCTACCTTAAAGAGCAACTAACTTTTATAACTCAACTATATAACCATACAAATGCCGCAACGTTTAAAGCGGTCGGCCTTGAAGAACTGGTTATGCTTTCATCAATATTGGTTCAAAACAAATTTGCTGATTATTTTATTTGTATTTATTTCTTTGAAAAACTTATCGTGTGTATATAATTCCCCACGATCTTTAATCTCTGATTTAACGACTTTACTTACGAGCTGAATTGATTTTTTAATTGCATAGTTAATATCTTTTTTCTGATCAAAATCCAATTGTTCTTTTTCTTCAATAATTTTAATGACATTGAGAAGATGATATATAGCTCGCGAAATAAACGCTTCTTTTTCATTAACTAATTCTTTTTTCCGCTTTTTTGTTTGTATAACACGCTTCATCTTTTCAAGTGGCAAAAATGCATTATACGGTTTAAGCATCATTGAAGCTGTAATTACATTTTCATCAAAGATATCATCATATTTGTCGCCGAATACAATTTGTTTTTGATTCTTCGCTTCTGAAGGCATATCTAAATAGTAAGCTAAATAGATTTGTCCCAATAGTTCATTGTCGAGGCGATAACTTTTAGGCTGATCTGAATGTTGATTTTTCTTCCGTTCATAAAAATAGCCGAGTGTTTTAAACTGTTCTTCTAATTTCCTTTGAATTCTATCATTAGAATGTAAATCTCTAGTGCGAATAGGTGTTTGACTGTTGGTGGTTTCACTTATCCTTTCACCTATTTTGTTTTCTTTCTTCGTTTCGCAAATTCTTACCAAAACAAGCACATCTTTTATCTTTTCAGGGTCTCTTATAAATGCCTCAAATAAAGCGTGTGTTGTTTGACCGCCATTTACTATTTGGAAATTCTTTAAATCAACTTGAGGTGAACGGGAATTAGGTATATAGTTACATTCTTCGCACAACAAAGTAATTCCATTGTTTAAATACCAGAAAGAATAATTATCATCGGAAACAGCTGTATCATATATACTTTGGTTAATTCTATTTTTTAGCTTTAGATAAATCCTAACATTTTCATTAAAAACGTCTTCTATAATTTTATTGGGATCTTCGGGATCTTGAATTAATAATAACAGATCTTGAACTGCAACTGTAGCAACAATTCCTTTCAACGGACCATCACTGCGTTCAAAATATTGTCTGTCAACAAATTTGATTTGACCGCTTAGCTTTTTATAATTCTTTTCAAATAATTTGGATACTAAATCTTCTTGATCATAGTAGAAAAACTCGACATATCTATAACCAATTAATGCTTTTTCAAATTTGCTTATAGCTTGTGTAGTAGGCTTTAATTTATTTGAGCAAAGATGAAACTTGAAATGAAGTTTTCCTTTATCAAAATTTTCCCAAATTTCATTTACTTTTTCCCACAAAGCTTCATTAACATCTTTTTGTCCCAAAGACTTATCATAAATTGACTGAGTTGTTACAATAATTTTATCTATTTCGGATGCCGGAAAATTATTTTTTGTTTTATCATAAATTTCAGTGTATTTAAAATTAAAAATATGGACATCTCTGCCAACTATATAAACAGCATCAATTCCACCATCCATTGAACCATCTGTTATTGCATCTTCGATATCATCTTCATTTAATTTTAATATGGTATCTAAAGCAAACCAATCAAAAGCGATTCCATAACTTTCTAAACTGTAATCACTTTTATATTTTTTGACTAAATCATTAACTGTGTGAAAACTACTTAGATTTGGCATATTAAATATTCCTTAAAGAAAGCATAACCTGTTATTAACTTCCATGACATCAGTGAAAAACGATGTCTATATTTAGCTAAAAAAGTCTATATATAGGAAACATTTTAACTTTTCCTTATATAAGGAAAAATCTTTTCCTATATCTGGACAATTATGGTGATCGATCAGTAACCACTTTTCTTCATCCTACTTCATTTTAATAATTGCTTTATTCTATCTCCCAATCCAAGGATCATTGTTTCTCGATACGGAAGCCGCCATAATTAGATCTATCAAAAAAAGGAAAATATTTTATATATATATAAAGTCTTACGATTTATAATTCGTGAGTGTTTAGAGGAAAGGGCAATTTGAATTTGCTGTCCCATTGCGGGTTTACCTTTATTGCGAAAACAACTTAGAGCAAAAATAAATTTTTGTCAAATGGTTTTATTCTCAGCTATAATCTGCTGACCTCTGAGGGCTAACAGCTAATAGCCAATAGCTTTCAAAAGTTCTCTTCAAAGCGCTGCAGTTCTTTTATAGCTTTCGAGGAGACTGCAAAATTTATGGGGTCGGAAAATTTTTTTTGCAATTATTTGAAAATACGTTAATATTGCCATCGTAATCAAAATTTTAACGGTAATTATTCTATTATGATAACAAGATTATCAAAAAACATCTTAAAACATGACTTTTTCAAAGAAAAGACAATAATTCTTTACGGCGCGAGACAAGTAGGTAAAACAACTCTTGTACAGACTATCCTAAAAGAATTTCCAAATGAAGAACGTTACTTAAACTGTGAAATAATATCTGTTGAACAAAGCTTAAAAGATGCCGAACCGGAAAAACTAAAAACCTTTTTAGGAAATTATAAACTCATAGTTCTAGATGAAGCCCAGAATATTCCGGAGATCGGAAAAATATTAAAGATAATTACCGACACATTGAAAGATGTGCAGATAATAGCTACCGGTTCATTGAGTTTCGAATTGGCAAACAAAACAGCCGAGTCAATGACCGGCAGGGTAATTCATCACATACTTTACCCGCTATCAGTATTGGAAATTAAAGCAAATGATGATTGGCTTAGCATTGATGCAAAGTTGGAAAAACTTCTCCGCTTCGGTTCATATCCCGATGTTTACACCTCTAGCGATGAAGACGCGTCGGACAAACTACATGAGATTGCTTCAAGTTATTTGTTCAAAGATTTGCTGAAGTTCGAAGGGATAAAAAAATCGAGTTTGCTGAAAAATCTTATTCTTTCACTCGCACTTCAACTTGGAAATCAAGTTACATACAACGAGCTGGCTGTTAAGCTGGGTGTAAATAGTTTAACAGTTCAAAAATATATTGATCTGCTTGAACAGAGCTTTGTGGTCTTTAAGCTTAACTCCTTTTCCCGCAACTTACGTAAAGAGTTAACCAAAGCATTTAAAATATATTTTTATGATAACGGAATAAGAAATGCGCTGATCAATAATTTCAATCCTATTTCAATGAGGAATGATGTAGGTGCATTATGGGAAAATTTTTGTATTTCAGAAAGAATAAAAATAAATGCTTATTCGAATAAGAAAGTGAATAGCTATTTCTGGCGTACGTACGATCAAAAAGAAATTGACTATGTAGAAGAAACCGGCGGTGTAATAACCGGATATGAATTAAAATATTCTGAGAAGCAGAATTTGAAAATACCGAAGGGGTTTATTGAAACGTACAATGCAAAGGTGCATAAGGTAGATAAATCAAACTACTGGAAATTTGTTGATCTAAAAATATAGAAGACAATCGGTAATCCACTGATGATTTAAAAATCAAGTAACGACATTCACTCTAACTAAATTTTTTAACTGTGATAAGAAAAATTATTTTAGACAGTAACCTTTCTTGTTATTTTTCAATTCATCTTCCCAAAACTATCCTCAAACTTCTGAAGTTCTTTCATGGGCTGGGGTGAGATTGCAAAACAGTAGAGCGGGTAGAGAGACAATACCATTTTGATCATATCAACTACAATTGCACTTGAGCCGAGCGATTTAGAAGAAGGCATTTTCACTTTTTGCAAAAGAATCATCTCATGCTTTTCAAATAACTCGAAATGTTCCTTTACGTCAAACTTTGCGACTGCTTTAATAGTCTCCATCTTCTTGAAATAATGAAAGGAGAATTTATTATTGAGATTATTTTTCTCGAATGTATTTTGGATTTCATTCTTATACTTAAATAGGTTCTGGCGGAAGTAAAGATTTTCTCCTTTGGATTGATTTATAAACAAACCCATCTGTGCTTCTTGAGCTTCGAAGTAGAGAAAGAATTCGCTGTCCAACTTAAACCTACCGAAATGGATCAAAAAATAATTCCGGTATGGTTCACCTTTTGCAAAGCGCATATCCTTATTCATCCGCATCAAGGTTTCGTTAAATTTTGGTTCGGTGCGGATTGCCGGATTGAGGTGGTTAAAAAACGGTGCGAGTTCAATTATAAATGCTTTTGAAGGTTCAACTAAAAATTTTTGGTACCGCTCTTTGTTTTTGTGGAACCAGTCTACCGAATTATTCTTCTCAAGATCATGTAAAAATTTGAACAGCTCCTTACTAAACCCGTTGAACAAACCGGTTTCGGGTTTCAATACATAACTCCTATTGTAAGCATCAATGAAAATTGTCCAAAACTACTTTTGAAGTTGTTGGTCATCAGTTCAATTCCGTCTCCCAAAATTTGTGTGTAATAGTAACGAGCATTGAGACCAATTAGATTTGATTTACTTGCTCCTATGTTTGTACCAAAACCAATATACCCGCCGATTGCGTAGTGCGCTTTAGCATCGCCAAAAGATTTGAAAAATTCTTGTTCGTACGGCGTTGTAAGAAGAATAGCCGGACCAACACCAACTGTGATATAAGGGCGAAGGTTCTCTGTAAGAGATTCTGAAAAAAGCCTGTACTGAATTCCTAAATTTACGGGGAAAAAAAATGCCCGGTTAACTTTATCCGGCGTGAATTGATTTCCGAAATAATCAACATATGTTATTTCTCTATCATCTTTAGTTTCTGAAATCGAAAAATCAATAAAGCCGGTAATGTCTTGCGAGAGCGATCTTCTGTAAAAAGTACCCAGACCGAAACCACCCTCACCAAATATAATATCAACGCCCCAACTGTTATTGGGAAATACTTCGGGTGCTTTTTCAGGTGCAAGTTCACCTATTTTTTGAGCGCTGGTTAACCCAAATGGAATAAAAAACAGAAAAATCAAAAATACTTTCATCTTACGTTTCCTTTTGCTATGCTTCTAACTAAAGATATGGATTCTTTCACAAAAATCAACCAGTAAAAATAGTTCTTATTTAGGGAATTCTTTTTCACTCATTTTAACAACTAAAACTCAAATTAGGTTCTAATATGCCGCATAATTTGGAATTAAAAATTAAAGTCGATTCACATACGAAACTGATAAATTTACTTAAAAAGATAGAAGCAGAATACAAGGGAATGCTTATACAAAAAGATGTTTATTTCAAAGTAAGGAAAGGTTTGCTAAAGCTGCGGGTTGAGAGAGGAACTTATACCTTAATAAAATACCTTCGCGATGAAAGAGGAAAACGGTGGAGTAACTATGAGCTACTTAAATTGGAAGGAAAGAACCCCGAGAAATACTTGCGGGATATATTGAAAGTTGTAACAGTCGTTGAGAAGAAAAGAAAATTATATTTGTACAACAACACACGCATTCATCTTGATGACGTTAAGAGATTGGGCAAATTTTTAGAACTTGAAACACTCCTTGTTGGCGATAAACGGGATGCCCAAATAAGATTTAATAAGACTGTTGAGTTATTAGAACTGGATTTATCTAAGCAAATTCGTTCATCATATAAAATTCTTTTATCCGGCAAATGATTCTTACTAAAGAAAATATTACAAAGATTGATATTAACTCTCTTGTCAATCAAAAAATTGAGGCGAATAAAGTCTGCGAACTTCTTCATATAGTTCCAACAAATAGAAAAGCGCGCAATCTTAAGAAAGAGACAATTTCCAAAATTTCAAACCACGCTACTTCCGGTTTAAACATAGAAACCCTTGGAACAATCTCTATAAAACTTTTACAACAACTAAAACCATTTAAAGCACTTAGTGAAGCAGCAGCAACAGTCTTCATTAAGCAAAGCGCAGATGAGATAGAAATGCGTTATCTGTCGTTATACAAAGAGGAGATTCCATTTGGTACACTTGATAGAATTAAAAATGTTATTTCTGAATACAAACGGCATGGCATTACTCCGGATATTCTTCGAAAGGACGCGGAGAAGTTAGATGCATCGGAAAAATTAAAAGCATTAGATATTGCTGAGATCTTTGAAAAATTTCGTGAAAAATGCTTTGCTCTAAATGCATACGAGATTGGCGATGTATATGATCAGTTAAACCAGCTCACACTTAAAAAGTTCGTTGCCGGTTTTCATAGACTGTATCCTGATGTTAATATGATCTTGTTCGACGGCTTCAGCGAATTTTCTATTCCCGAAATAGAAATTCTGAATAAACTTTCGAGCGTTGGAAACACTAAACTATATATACGTTTTGATTACACACCCAAGAACAAATTGATCTTCTCTCATCTGGATAAATGTTATGACGCTCTTACTGCCTTAGGATTTATCAAAATTGATGAAACAAATTTGGATAACCCGGATAAGTTTAAGAATGGTTTGAGCGAAAAGCTTTTCAAAGCAAAGAGTAGTACACCCAAAATAGATGAGTGTAAACGGATAACAAAAATATCCGCGCACAATAGAGAGAATGAGATAGAACTCATTTCACGAGAAATAAAAAAACTGATCTTGGAGACCGGGGTGGAGCCGCACAAAATTTGTGTCGGCTTTAATCTTATTCAAGATTATTCCTCAATTGTTAAGCTTGTATTTGATAAAAATGGTTTGCCTGTTAATCTAACAGATAGAACTCCTCTGGATAACTCGAATCCAGTTACTGCGATTGTAAATTTTTTAGAAATCGTAGAGAATGATTTCTATTACAAAAATATTTTTCGCGCTTTGAGCAGTAGATTTATTGAGACCACCGGAATTGACGTTTCAAATCTGTATCGCATCTCATCCGAACTTAAAATTGTTGCCGGAAAAGAAAATTGGATCAACACGTTGGGTGACCTAATTTACAACATGAGATATTCCGGAGATGAAGACGATGATAAAATCACCAAGCGATCTGCCTATTCAAAAGCACTTAACGATATTAAATTAATTTCAGAATTACTAAAACCGTTCGAAGCAAAACTTACAATCCAGGAATTTCAAGAACGGCTTAATGATTTTATTGTTAAGTCCAAACTTCCGTTAAAACTTCTTGAAGTGGTGATAGACGAAGAAAAGAACATTCGAGCATTCACAGATTTTATCGAAACCACTGCCGAAATATTTGAGCTATTAAGAAAAGAAAATGGAAACGAGAAAAAATTTGCAATTAGTTTCTTCATGGATCAGATAAGAACTGCATGCAATTGGGCGCGTTTCAATGTGAAAGAGAAATCAAACTATGGCGTACAAGTGACGACACTTGACGAAATTCGCGGACTGAAATTTGATTATTTATTCATCGGCGGTTTATGTGATGGGGATTTTCCAACACGGTACCAGCCTGAAATATTTATATCCGGTTCTTTCAAGAAACAATTACAAATGCATCAAACCGAAGAGCGATACCGGTTTTATCAATCGCTTTGCGGATGGAATAAAAAATTATATCTAACTTATCCGTCTACCGAAGATGGACGCGATACAGTTTCTTCTACATTTTTGAAAGAATTTGAAGAGCTATTCTTGATCGCCTCAAAGAATGAGAGTGATTATGACAATGTTCTTTTTTCAAAAGAAGGATTGCAGATATTCATAGGAAGAAATGGACTTGAATCATCACGAAATATTTTACACGATGAATCTGAATTTGATTTAGAAAGAATCTCTAAGTCGCTGGACGTTGAGAATATTAGAAACAGTGATCCATTCGCCGGTTCAAATTTTACAGGAGATCTGCTCACAAATGAATCAACTGATGAGATACTAGTGGAATTAACAGAACAATTAAAAGCATTTTCAACAAAACAATATTCAATTTCTCAATTGGAAACTTATGCAAAGTGCCCGTTCAAATTTTTTGTGGAGCGTGTGCTTGGCGTTAAGACAATAGAAGAACCAACCGAAGATATTGAAGCAATCGAAATGGGCAGAATACTTCATACAATCTTTTATGAATTCTACTCTTCACTTCGAGAGAAGGGATTGACGCTTGTCGGGTGTTCGGAGAAAGATTTTAGAACAGCCGAAAAATTAATTTTTCAAATTGCCGAAAGACAATTGGAGACAACCGCTTTCAAATCTCCGCTTACATTCTACGAAAAAGAAAAAATTCTTGGTCTTGATGGGAACAGAATGGAATCTGTGCTTTACCGCTTTCTTGAATCCGAAAGAAATGGCGATAAAGAATTTCTTCCAAAATATTTTGAAGTGAGCTTTGGAAGATTGCGTGCTGACGAAGCGGATAAAATTCTTAGCGATTCCGAACCGATTCAAATTGACGGAGTTAAACTACGAGGCATGATTGACCGTATCGAAGTGAGTGAAAAACTAAAGTCGTTTAATATTGTTGATTATAAACTAAGCGGCGCAAAACCATCTTTCGATGATCTCGCAAACGGAATATCACTACAGCTTCCGGTCTATCTTTATGCCGCGAGTGAATTGTTAGCGAAAAAGTTACAACAGAAATATTCACCCAATGAAATGTTTATCTACTCATTGAAATATGCGATTGATGATTTCGGCAAAAAAGCGGTAAAATCAAAAGGGGGAAAGGATCATGAGATTCAATCAGTCGAACAGCTTGTACAAAAATCAATCGAACATGTTAAGAATTATATCGCAGCTATTTCGGATGGAAAATTTCATCTTTCCAAGCTGGATGATAGAGAAGGTAAAGTCTGCCGTTATTGTGAGTTCCGAACCGTCTGCAGGATTGATGAGGCGAATGTAGTATAACTCATGTTACGTAAAAAATATGAACGGCCTTGTCCACCTTCGGCGGATTGCTTTTAATCCTAACCTGCCGTTGACCCTGAAAAAAATCAAGATTATGAGTACGATTAGTCCGCCGACGGTTGATCAGAACGCTTGTATTAGCAAAGACTGCGTAAGGTGACTTATTCATGCTGAAAGACTGCGTTTATATCACGCTCGACGGCAGAAGGGGCAATCTCAGATTCTGCAAATTCCTTTGCGGTCTGTTTTATCATTAACTGTTTTTCGATGAATGTGAAATTCATAATCCTCCCGTTTTTATTCAAATATCCTCCACATTGAAGAAGTTTCAATAAAACACAGAATATTTAAATCACTTCCTCATGATTTGATAGGTGGTTAATTGAACTTAATAATATGCCTATCTGTTCTTGATTTTAAGTTAAGGGCTCTAAAAGGACAACTTTACTCGACCCTATTTTTAAAAATTTGTTTTTACAAAAGGAGATTTCATGAAAAAATACCTTTATGCACTAATTACTCTCATTCTGGCGAGTAATTATTCATTTTCTCAAACCTCTGTTATGTTCACTGCAAAATTGGATGGAAGTCAGGAAGTTCCGGCGGTGACAACGACGGCGTCCGGAACAGGGACGTTTGTCTTAAGTGCCAATGGCACTAAGTTGACATATAATGTTACAGTGAATGGATTAAGTGGACCGATCACAGGATCGCACTTTCACAATGGTGCAGCTGGAACGAGTGCCGGAGTTGTTAAGACTGTTTCGTTTACAGGAAATACAGTCTCCGGTGTTTGGAGCAGTACCGATGCGAGTCAACCATTCACGGATTTGTTGCTGAGTGAGTTGTTGAGAGGGAGATTATATTTGAATGTACACACGTCTGCAAATCCAGGCGGAGAAATTCGAGGACAAGTGTTGTTGACGTCAGGAGTAGGGTTCACGGCTAAGTTGGAAGGAAGCCAAGAGAATCCAGCGGTAACAACAACGGCATCGGGAACGGGATCAGTGAGATTAAATACAGATGGCACAGTAACGTATGATATAACTGCAGCAGGCTTGACACCCACAGCAGCACACTTCCACAATGCACCTGCAGGGACGAACGGTGGAGTCGTGAAAACTATTACACTCACCAACAATGTGGGATCGGGGACATGGGCAAGTGGAGATGCAAGTCAACCGCTGACAGATCTGTTGTTGAGGGAGTTAGTGAAAGGGAATTTATACATGAATGTTCACACCGCTACTAATCCGGGTGGTGAAATTCGTGGACAAGTTCTATTGAACAATGGTGGAAGTTTCACTGCAAAACTGGATGGAAGTCAGGAAGTACCCATGGTTACAAGTACTGCTTCCGGTACCGGTACATTTGTCTTAAGTGCCAATGGTACTCAGTTGACATATAATGTTACAGTGAATGGATTAAGCGGACCGATCACAGGATCGCACTTTCACAATGGTGCAGCGGGAACGAGTGCAGGAGTAGTTAAAACTGTTTCGTTTACAGGAAATACAGTTTCCGGTGTTTGGAGCAGTACAGATGCGAGTCAACCGTTAACGGATTTGTTGCTGAGTGAGTTGTTGAGAGGGAGATTATATTTGAATGTTCACACATCAGCAAATGCTGGCGGAGAAATTCGAGGGCAAGTGTTGTTGACATCTGGAGTAGGATTCCTGGCTAAATTGGAAGGAAACCAGTCGGTTCCAGCAATAACTACTACCGGATCGGGTACAGGATCAGTGAGATTGAATACGGATGGCACAGTAACGTATGATGTAACAGTAGCAGGCTTGACACCTACAGTAGCACACTTTCACAATGCACCGGCAGGTACGAGTGGTGGAGTGGTAAAAAATATTACATTCACGAACAATAAAGCCTCCGGGAGCTGGGCAAGTGGAGATGCAAGTCAAGCACTGACAGATGAGTTATTAAGAGATTTAATTAAAGGGAAGTTATACATGAATGTTCACACCACTACCAATCCCGGTGGTGAAATCCGTGGGCAAGTTCTTAGTTCAGCTGATATTGCAACAAGAGTCGAGCTTATAGAAGACGCACCATTACCAGTGGGTTTTGTCCTCACTCAAAATTATCCAAATCCATTTAATCCTTCAACCACAATACGATTTGCAATTCCAGAATCATCATTTTTAACTTTGAAAGTATTTGATATTCTTGGAAAAGAAGTAGCCGTACTTGTGAATGAAATTAAAGGTGCAGGAAATTATAATGTACAGTTTGATGCTACAAAACTGGTTAGCGGAATTTATTTCTATAGTTTACAAGCAGGAAATTCTATACAAACGCGCAAAATGATTTTGATGAAATAATTTTTATCAGGGGCGGAGTAACTCCGCCACTGGATTTGTCCCAATTCTCTCTCTCACCTCATAAAAACTTAGTTGAAATCTTCAGTAGAATTTTTTAAGTTTCGACTGCCACTGCGGGAAAGCAGTGGCAATTTTTTTTCTAAGCACTAATTAGGAGTTTAAGAAGTGACAAATTTTGTTTACCTGAGTAAAGAGAGAATCAGAGAACTTGAAAAAGAATTGGCAGATATGAAGACCAAAGGGCGCAAATCTATGGCTGAAAGAATTGCCGAAGCGCGCTCACATGGCGATCTTTCTGAAAATGCAGAATACGATGCAGCCAAAGAAGAACAGGGTTTGCTGGAATTGAGAATCAGCAAGATGGATGATCTCCTTTCAAGAGCATCTGTAATTGATACTACGAATATGCCTAAAGACCAGGCTCATATTCTATCCACACTTACAGTGAAAAATTTGAATAACTCTAAGACATATAAATATACTTTGGTTTCACCTGAAGAAGCCGATATAGATAAAGGTAAAATATCAATCACTTCTCCTGTAGGACAGTCATTGATGGGTACAAAAGTTAAACAAGTTGTACAAGCTAAAGTACCAGCCGGGCTAATCAAATTTGAAGTGCTCGGAATTGAATAGAAGCCCCCTCAATCTCCCACAAAGGGGGAGGTATTTTGAATATGGCAATTATGAATTGGTAATTGTTGAAGAGTCTCATACGAGACTTTCTTTTTTCATAGTCTGTCACTCTGATCCCGGCTTGGCGGGAGAAGAGTCTGAACCTAATAACAAAATCGAGATTCTTCGTTTAGACTCCGTCTTCAGAATGACAATTAGAGGAATTGACAAATGAAAAGAACGGAACAAAAAGTTCTCAAGTTTATAGAGCAGTTTAAGCTGATCAATAAAGGCGATAAAATTTTAATTGCATTTAGCGGCGGTCCGGATTCTGTTTTTGCTCTCCATTTTTTATACAAGTTCAGAAAGAAATATAAAATCGAGTTACTCGCTCTTCATTTTAATCATGGTTTGCGCGATAAAGAATCCGATGGTGATGAAAACTTTGCAATGGAATTTTGTGAAAAACTGAATGTTCCGTTCATCTCTCAAAAGCTGGATGTAAAAAGTTTCGCAAAGAAGAATAAACTTTCCATCGAAGAAGCTGCTCGTTTACTCCGCTATAAAAATTTAGAAAAGTTCGCTCTCAAATCCGGTTGTACTAAAATTGTTACCGCGCATAATCAAAGCGATAATACGGAAACTATATTAATGAATTTATTCAGCGGAACCGGTCTTTCGGGATTAAGCGGAATTCCGATTAGAAGAGAAAATATTATTAGACCATTACTATGTTTAAGCAAGCAAGAAATTGTAGAATATCTGAAGAAAGAAAAGATCAATTCACGTATTGATTCATCTAACATGAATGATGATTTCCGGCGCAACTATATTCGTAACCGGATACTTCCACTCATCAAAATAAAACTTAATCCCAAAATTGACGAAGCGGTTTTCCGGTCATCGCAGAACTTATCGAATGCGCTTCAACTGAACGAGACTCTCGTTGAGCATCTGCGATCACAGTTTGTAACACATACTCGTAATGCTCTTAACATCAAGATTCAACTAAGCGATCTCTTCGGCGGGGAAGTACCTGGTGAAGTTTTAAGAACTATCCTCAAAAGGAATTTCGATCATGCTTTTGAATATGATGATTTTGTCAAAATTAACTCGCTCCTTAAAAAACAAAAAGGCAAACAAGTTCAATTAACATCCAACCTAATCGCTTTACGAGAGAGTAATAGTATTAGAATCGAAAGATTACAGAAGACATCTAATAACAGTGTCGAAATAAAAGTCGGCGAAGAAGTTACAATAGGTTCTCATAAAATTGGAATTGAACTTGCAGAAATTGCAGAAGTCAAATTCAGCAAGGGTGGAAGAGTTGAATTTATTTCGGCTGATAATCTTAGTGAAAAGTTTATTTTACGTGTGTGGAATCCGGGAGATAAGTTTAAACCGCTTGGAATGAAGAATCTCAAAAAGGTTTCGGATTTTTTGACTGATGAAAAAGTTCCTTCCTCGGAACGGAAAAATCAGTTGGTTTTATTATCGAGGAACCAAATTATATGGATTGTTGGTTTAAGAATAGACGATCGGTTCAAACTGAATTCAAAAACAAAAAAAATATATAAGCTATGGGTGAATTAAAAAACAGTAAAAATGAAATTTGGATCGGGACTGAAAAATTTGTCCCATTCCTAACCGAAGAAGAGATACAAAAAAGAATTGCGGAATTAGGAAAACAACTTTCTGAAGAATACAAATCAAAACTGCCGATTTTTATAGGAGTGCTGAATGGTTCGTTTATGTTCATGGCTGATTTATTGAAGAACATCACCATCAACTGTGAAATGGATTTTTTCAAGCTCTCAAGTTATGGCGATGAAAAAATATCTTCAGGCAAAGTAAAACTTGTTAAAGATTTGAACGCCGATATCACAGACCGTCATCTCATAATCGTGGAAGATATTATTGATACAGGCTTATCAATCAACTACATCGAACAGATGATTAAAGAACATAATCCGGCAAGTATGAAAGTAGCATCTCTTTTAGTAAAGCCTGAGAGTTTAAAATATGATGTCCAAATTGATTATATTGGCTTCAAAATTCCAAACAAATTTGTGATTGGATACGGTCTCGATTACGCTCAGAAGTATCGGAACCTAAGTTCAATCTATGTATTAAGCGAATAATGGAGAAAGAATTTATTATGCGAGATTTCATGAATAATTTGTTCATGTCAGACGAAAACAATAAACCAGCTCAAAAAGACAAGAAAAAAGGATTTGGTCCGATTCAAAAACCGGATGGAGATTTTGATTGGGGTAAAATTATAAAAACTGTTTTCAGCTGGGGTGCTGTTATAGTTGCTGCTGTAATTATTATGCAATTTATGAGAGCCGGTTCTTCCGGTGCCGTTGAGGTTACATATGATCTATATGAGAACTTCTTAAAGTCAGATAAAATTGTTGAAGCAAAAATTTATAAGACAGATGTTAATGATTATCGCTTCGAAGGCACTCTCAGACAAAAAGAAAAAACTTCTATTAACAACAACTATGTAGATATACATACTTTTTCGGTTACTTTGGTTGAGCCAGTAATTCAAGAACAAGTAAAGGTATGGAACGAAAAAAATGTGAAGTACACTTTTGTTAAAGAATCTAACGAGTGGATGACCATAATTTTCTCATTCATACCATGGTTATTAATCTTCGCAGTTTGGATCTTCATTTTTAGAAGAATGCAGGGCGGAGGTGCCGGAGGCGGCGCTCGCGGAATTTTTAACTTCGGAAAGAGTAAAGCAAAATTAATTTCCGAGTCGGCAATCAAAGTTACATTTAAAGATGTTGCCGGGGCAGATGAAGCCAAGCAAGAACTTGAAGAAATTATAGAATTTTTAAAAGAACCTGGAAAATTTCAAAGACTTGGCGGAAAAATTCCACGGGGAGTATTGTTATTAGGACCTCCAGGCACAGGTAAAACTTTATTAGCACGCGCGGTTGCCGGCGAAGCTGGCGTTCCATTCTTTTCTATAAGCGGCGCTGATTTCGTTGAAATGTTTGTAGGTGTTGGTGCAAGTCGTGTAAGAGATTTATTTGAGCAGGGAAAGCGCAGCGCACCATGTATAATTTTTATTGATGAGATTGACGCTGTCGGTCGTCATCGCGGTGCTGGTTTAGGAGGAGGACACGATGAACGAGAGCAGACTTTGAACCAGTTACTTGTTGAGATGGATGGCTTCGAACAAAATAGCGGTGTTATTATTATTGCCGCAACAAACAGACCTGATGTTCTTGATCCCGCATTATTACGCCCGGGTCGTTTTGATCGCCAGGTTGTCGTTGATCGTCCCGATGTGAAAGGTCGAGAGGGAATATTTAAAGTGCACACAAGAAAAATTCCTCTTAGTGTTGATGTTGATCTTGAAATTTTAGCAAAGGGAACACCAGGTCTTGCGGGTGCGGATATTGCAAACCTTGTTAACGAAGCTGCGTTACTTGCCGCGCGCAAAAACAAAAAAGACGTTTCAATGGAAGATTTTGAGGAAGCGAAAGATAAGGTGATGATGGGAATGGAGAGGAAGAGTTTAATTATTACCGAAGAAGAGAAAAAGATTACGGCTTATCATGAAATTGGTCACGTACTGGTTGCAAAGATGATTCCGGAAGCTGATCCTGTTCACAAAGTAACAATTATTCCTCGGGGTCGAGCACTTGGTGTTACAACCTACTTACCCGTGGATGAAAAACATACTTACTCTAAAAATTATCTTGAAGCAATGATTACTTATGCGCTCGGTGGTCGTGCTGCTGAAAAATTGGTGTTCAACCGTTTTACAACCGGTGCCGGAAACGATATCGAGAAATCAACTAACATTGCGCGTAAAATGGTTTGTGAATGGGGAATGAGTGATAAACTTGGTCCTATTGCGTACGGCGCAAAAGAAGCAGAAATTTTCTTAGGACGCGAAATTACCAAACATAAAGATTTCAGTGAGCAGACTGCACAGGATATAGATTCCGAATTAAAGAGAATTATTATGAGTGGTATGGATCGTGCGGAAAAAATTCTTTCCGAAAATATTGAAGTCCTTCATAAGTTATCTAAAGAATTACTAGAACGTGAAATTCTTGATGGTGATGAGATAGATAAAGTTATGCGGGGAGAAACACTTCCACCAATGAAACGTAACGGCACAGACTCTGGAAAAGTAAAAGAGAGTGTTATACCGGATCATGTAACGCAACTTATTGAAGAAAAAAAGAAGAGAGCATCTGTAAAAACACCCGAGAGTAATGACAGCAAATGACCGTGCGACAATAGATTATAAGAGTGAGGTTTTTCGCAAACTCATCCATTTATTCTCTCTGTCTATTCCTACCATATATTATTTTATAACAAAGGAATTAGCATTATCAATTCTAATTCCTTTGACTGTTTTTTCACTTCTAATTGATTACGGAAGATATTACCACAAAGCGCTTTCCGAACTTGTTGACAAGATCTTCGGTTTCATAATGCGAAAGCATGAAAAAGATTCGAAGAAAAAGAATCTGAACGGTGCTACTTATGTTTTGCTATCTGCCGTAATTGTAATTTTATTATTTCCCAAGGTGTTTGTTGTTACGGCTTTCGCCGTATTGATAATCGGCGACAGTTCCGCGGCACTCATTGGAAGAAAATTCGGTAAGACAAAATTTTTATTGAAAAGTCTGGAAGGAACTCTTGCATTCTTCTTCTCTTCATGTTTTGTAGTTCTATTAGCACCAAAAGTTGAAGGCAGTTTAGCCGAGTATGTAATTGGGATTATTGCCGTTGCTGTTGGCGCTATTGCAGAAAATATTTCGGGCGAGTGGGCAGATGACAATTTTTCTATTCCCGTTGCAGTTTGTATTACGATGTGGATTCTCTACACGCTGTTCCTTCCTCAAATTCCTCTTGTGTTGCCAAACGTTCCAAATTGATTTTACTATTAAGTATCATGCAGAAACTTTTGCCCGATAGACTCAAAAAACTATTCTTGCTATGATATCAATTTTTATCTAAGTTCTTACCAACCTTTCGGGGAACTAAATTGATTTCTCAAAACTTTCCACCTTGCATTTCAACATGCCGCTGCAACAATCGGCTCCTTGAGGGGGGAAGAAATAATCCCACCTCATGTTACACGCTGATTCGTTCTTCATTGTTCCCCGGTGGACCTGGACCATTCTATGACAGAAAATAAAGATGAAAATATGACGACAGAAATCCTTATTCCAACAGAAACTGTTATAAGTAAAATCTTTTTCATAAGAAATCAAAAGGTAATATTAGATACGGATTTGGCAAAACTTTACGGTGTTGAAACAAAAGTTTTGAATCAGTCCATCAGAAGGAATTTAAGGAGGTTCCCTGATGATTTTATGTTTCAACTTACTAAAGAAGAGAATACCTCTCTAAGGTCACAATTTGTGACCTTAAAGAAGGGACAGCACTCTAAGTATTTGCCTTATGTTTTTACCGAGCATGGTGTTGCTATGCTTTCCTCGGTATTAAACAGTGAAAGAGCTATTGAGATCAACATTCTTATCATGCGTGCATTTGTAAAACTACGTGAAATAATTTCAACCCATAAAAAAGTTGAAGAAAAATTAAAAGAAATAGATGAAAAACTTGAAGAGCATGATGAACATATCGTTAAGATAATTGAAATTATTAACCGGCTATTGATGCCGCCGGAGAAGCCAATTAAAAAAATTGGTTTTGAAGTAAAGGAGAAATCAATTTCATACTCTTCAGTTCGGAAGTAAAAATTTACCGGGTCGTCAAGGATCAATCCTTCTCCAGGCTGCCTGAAATATTTCTGGCGAGTGGGCAGATGACAATTTTACTATTCCCCTTGCAGTTTGTATTACGATGTGAATTCTTTACGCGCTGTTTCTCCCTCAATTTCCTCTTGTGTTGCCAAACGTTCCAAACTGATTTTTTTTTAAGACTTAATTAATATTTCTTGCAGTGAAATAAAAACATCCCGAAAGTTTGACGAATTTTTCGTAATTTAGTCCCGAAAAATCGAGATGAAAAAACGAATAGAAATACCGCTTGACTTTGAAGTTGACCGGTTGATCAATTCCATTGAAAATGCTTTTACTGGAGAAATTTTTGAAACGGAATTTGCAAAACTTACGAGTAAAGACAGTAAGCAAATTAAAAAAACTGTTTGGGCATTTAACTGGCACGAAGAATTAAAAGACCATTCTAAAGAAACCTACAAACTAACAACAGCACACAACCCGACTGTAATTCACGGGCTCATAAGTTTAAGCGACAAGCACGACCATATTTTTATGCACTTGATTGAGAACGCAAAGTTCAACAAGGGAGTAAATAAACTTTACAAAGGAGTGGCTGGAAATTTAGTTGCTTTTGGCTGCAAAATTTCATTTGAGAAAGGATATGATGGAGTTGTGGCTTTTGTGGCAAAATCGCAGTTAGTAGAGCATTACAAATTGACACTTGGTGCAAAACAGTTTTCCGGAAACAGAATGTTCATTGACACCAGAGAAGCAATAACACTAATTGAATTATATTTTAGAAATTTTAAATTATGAGTAAAAGAAAAAATCTTGACGACAAAGATGTTGTGTTTGTTAACGAACCTTGGACTGAAGAAGAACGCAGCAAATTCAGTGCATTTTTAAAAGCACAAAAATTGCGGCTGCAGCCAAGAAAACAAACAAAGACACTCACTACACGGACAAAAAAGCACTACGCCTAATCCCGCTCAAGCAGAACTGCTATGCGAACTGACGAGCAAACAGAAAGTTCAGTGCATTTAATTTACTTTTGTGCGGGGCGACAGTGAAGTGCTCTTAATGTCCACCAACGCCGAGCCCGAAACCGTTACCGGTAAGTACTATACTGGAATTTCATTTCAACTTTTCAGTAAAAAAATTATATATTTGTTTATATAAAACAGATGCAACATGACTTATCGACAAGTTTGTTCAGTAAATAATAATCAGGTTATCGTGACATTGCCACCCGATTTTAAAAATAAAAAACAAGTGACGGTGGTAGTTGATGACGAAGTGGACACGAAAGCGCAGAAACTAGAGCAGCTTAAACATGCAGCTACTGACCCTTTGTTTCTAGCGGACATAAAGGAAATTCATCAAGACTTTGATTCCATAGACCACGAAACTTTATGACATTAAAGAAGTGGAGTATTTACCGTGCAAATCTTGACCCCGTTATTGGTTCTGAGCAAGGTAAATTAAGACCTGTACTTATTATTAGTGAAGACGAAATAAATGATCTTCTCAATACTGTAAACGTTATTCCAATTACATCTCGTAAATCTGGTAGACGCATTTATCCAAATGAAATTTTAATTTCTGCGAACAACTTTGGGCTCGAAAAAGAATCCATAATTCTCTGTCACCAAATCCGGACGCTTGACAAACAAAGGCTCTCGGAGCAGTACGGACACATCAGCGACACTAAAACGCAAACCGAAATATTTGACGCATTGTGTTTTCAAATCGGAATCGACCGAGGTGCTGGCACCAACCGGTAACACGGGTTTGGCGTTAGCGGGCGGACAGTGCGAAACGAAACTGTGTAACATTTAATTTACTTTTGTGCTGGGCGACAGTTGGGTGCGTTTAATGCCTGCATGACAGCAAGCCCCGAACCGTTAATCTTACCGAACGTGCCTAATTACACGTACCTAATTAATTATTTTTTCTTGGATTGAAATAATCTTCTATCTATATTCTAATCAACTTTTAGGAGTCATTGTTGATTATCCTAAACAATCCATTCAATATAGTATTTACCTACTTTTGTAACAAACACATTAACAAGCAAAAAATATTTATTTGTAGTTTTTAATAAATACCAATTCTCTTTGGCGTATGTCCCTTCCAAATTAGAGGATATACGAAATATCGCGTAGTTACACTAGTTATCTGCTCATTGCGGGCAGAGAAAGGTAGTTAAATGAGAATCTCAATTAAAATTATTTTTTCAGTTCTTTCCATCTGCTCAGTTCTAGGTTCTACAAATATTGTGGGGACTAATACTGCTAAGCCCAAGAGTATTTTTGTGATTGCTGATGCAACTGGTATTGTAACTGAATATAATGCTGAAAATTTCATAGTTAAACAAACACTTCAGATCCCGAAAGATTTGTATTTTTCAAAAACAGAATCCAATATAAGATCGGAAGGGTTAAGAGTTAGCGGGTCAGGTTGCATTCTTTATTATGATGATGAAACACATTTTGATAGTGAGATAGTCGTAAGAAGGTTATGGTACTGGGACGGTAAAAAAGAGCAGCGTGCTGAAATTTCTAAAATATTAAATCAGTTTCCCACTAATGATAGATGTTTTGTTAGTGATGATATTTCTGCTCCAATCCTAGATGCTGAAGAAGAAAAATTTTACTGGGTAAAAAATCATGTTGTTGGATTTCGTGAGGAAATGAACGGTGCCGATTACCCGGAATACTATGTAACACTTGATGTTGAACTGTACATGATTTATTTCCGCGAAGATAAATTGGTTGAGAAGTTAATATCAAAAATCCATTTTAATGAGTGCGAATGTGAAACCGGCGCTTACGAAGAAACTTGTCCTATAGGAATTATTATAGCGCCAAAGGGTGGTATTAAAAACTTTATAGAGGTTGAACATCTTGTTCAAGGTCAGCTTGAGTCAAGAATAGAGGGTTATACATACTTTGAGAAAAGAGATAACAACTGGATTAAAACCAATGCTGATAAAAAATTTGAAGAACCTTTTGCAGAAGTTTATTATGATGGGGGGTGCTGCGGCTGGGTAAATGAAAGTAGTGATATGCTTTTAGTAATAGATGGCAAAAAACAGAAGATAATTTATGATGAATGGGAACGGTTCAACAACCGAAATTATGATATTAGTTTTAACCCCACAAATGTCGAACTATCGCCTGATTTGAGAAAGATTGCTTATACAATTGTATCTGATCAATATGCCATGTATTATAAAAATGCAGGGACTTTCCATTTAAGTTCTGATGGTAAAGAAAATTTACAAGAGCTTAAGAGGATTAAGACTGTTCTAAGTGATCTTCCAATGGTGGAGGTTTTATCAATTGATGAGGAAACCGAAAAAATATTGGTAATGAAGAATACAGAATTTGTCGGCTGGATTGACAACAATAGATTACTGCTTCTAAAGGATGATAAGATTGGCACTTTTGATATTTCAACTCGACGTTTTATTGAATCATCTATAAGTATCAAGTCAATTGAGCATGTTTTTCTAAGATAAGATGTGTCTATAATTGATTTATTATTATTGTTCGACGTGCCAATGCGTTGTTTGCCGGAACGTTCCGAAATGCCCTTTGCAGTGGGCAATAATTTAAATAATCATTCAACAAGAAAGGAGAGTGCAATTATGTATCCCAAATTCGTATTATCAATTATAACAATTCTTCTGTTTTTGCTTGCCGGTTGTGAACACTCTAAAGAACTTATGCCAACTCAGGAGGATGTTTCCAATTACGCTTCTGTACAACGACCCGCAGATAAACACGGCGCAATTGCCCGCCCTTTTCCAATGAACCTTAAGAAGGATGCATCTGCCAATCAATTAGCATCTAATAACGCTCTTGGTGATCCCTGGCGATATCCTGCTGAGGAAAAAAGTTGGATAATAATGGCGTCAGATACGGCTTATTATAGAGATGTTCTGGCGGGCGTTGAGACTTATATCTCCAACGCAGCCGATGGAGAAACGTGGTACGCTGATGCTATACTACCAGACGGCTCGACCATAAAATGGGAAAATTTAACATTTCGAAGTTCAAATGGCGATCAACAGAATTGCTTTATCAGTCCTTGGTGGGTTATATGCGGTTCGCCAAATATCGTTATCCGTTGGTATGCAAATGTTCAGTGCCGTCCAACAGGAAATTGGACAATGAATTTCTACAACAACGGAGTCAAGTTTGCAACTAAAAGTTTTTATGTAAAGCCGCAAATTCCTCCTGGTAAGGTTCCAAGTGGCGATGTTTACAACCAAAAACGCTATCCCTCTATTTCGTATGATAGTATATGTGTGGGTCCTATCAACAAAGATGGTAAAAAGACTTCAGTGCCCTGCGATAAGATTTATACTACACCTTGGTACATAAGCGGCAAAGGATGTTATCTCACAGCAGCGGCAATGGTGCTAACATATCACGGAGTTGGTGTTGATCCGCCAACTCTAAACACCTGGCTTAGTAATAATAATGGTTATAGATTGTATGGTGATGTAAATCCTGATAAAGTAGCGGAATACGCAACAAAGGTGCATAGAAAGAATATTTCATATTATAGTCGTAGTCGGATTGAAGTAAGAGATGATATTGCACTTGAAAAATTGATATGTACATACGGTCCACAACTTATTGGTGTTAATATTAAGTCAAATGGTCAGCCGGGACATTGGGTTGCTGCAACCGGCAGGGATGTGGCGAAGACAACGTTTCTTATCAACGATCCTACAGGTGGAGCGATAACTGTTTTTTCCGCTTGAAAA
Source organism: uncultured Melioribacter sp. (assembly GCA_964449775.1). Lineage (GTDB taxonomy): Bacteria > Bacteroidota > Ignavibacteria > Ignavibacteriales > Melioribacteraceae > Fen-1258. The sequence goes on from CAYVBQ010000001.1 coordinate 246,538, forward strand.
CTGACCACATTTCCGCCGAAAACTGACCACCAAAA
>CAYVBQ010000002.1:0-188127 GCA_964449775.1 uncultured Melioribacter sp.
CTCCTGCTTCATTAGTAATACTAGAAAGTGTGTACGATGTTGTGCTATTTATGAACTAATCGCTAACACTTGTCCGCCTCCGGTGGAGCTAATTCCTACTTCTCACTTTTCACCTCTGTCCTGAGCTTGTCGAAGGATTGTCAAAGTACCTTTCTCTCAATTCTCCATTCTCAATTCTCAATTAAATTGAAGTCATTATCACCCAAATTATACCTCTTCTTAAAATATTCTTTACTGAATTTTACTCCTATCTCACTTAACAGTTTATCACGTTCTGCACTTTGTTCAATAACCGCTTCCTTTTTATTCAGTTTTATTCTTGGTGTCGGTATATTTCCATAGTTAAGTTGACAAAAATATTCAATCAGTTTGTTCAATCCCTTTTCTACTAATTTCTTGTCGCTGATTCCTAAATATGATAACATTTCTTTATGTATTTCAGCCGCCTTATACGATCCGGTATTTTCAATCTCAGTTGTTAACGTAACAGTAAGAACCGCTTTCGAGATCTCCTTATTGTGAAAGCTCACCAGCTTTTCATACAATTGCCCTATCTCGTACTTTGGATTTTCTTTTAATTCAATTCCTAAGTTTTCTTCAAAGATTGTAACGTTATCTTCAATCATTTGTTTCAATTGATCTAAGAATTCATCCTTCTGTTCCTGTGTAAAAGTATTCGGGTAACGACCGATCAGATACGGCATTCCGAATCTTTCCATCATCATTTGCCAAAATTCAACACCAGCCCTCTTAAAAATTACTGCCCAGTAACATCTGCTTAATATTTTCTCTCCGTATGGATTTATATATGTTGGTTTATGCTGTGTTAAAATAAATTTATAAGGTGGTAACAATTCACCATCTTCAAAAATATATGTTCCTTTTAATTGTTTTCGTATTCTTATATTATTCTCAAAATCAAAAATAAACCACTCTTGCGGTTTTCCGACAATACTTTTAGGAACTATCTCTTTTTCTTTTTGCTTCCAAGTTATTTCACTTACCGAGTATCCGTAGAAAATAGCATCTAACATATCGCTGATTATTTCCCCTAAGGGTAATTGTCTGAACAGCTCTAAAACTCTTTCCTTAATTTTTTCATCATGCTCATAATCAACTTCCCAACCCATTTGCATTACTTGCATTTTTCGCTGTTGCACAGTGGACATTAAATGAGGGTCGTTTGTCAAATCCCTAAGTATGCTGTAATCATAATTATTTTCAGCTAATATTTTATCCGGGTCTGGTAATGTTTTATAAATCCTTTCAAGAGTTTTTAGATGTTCTCTTGTAGCAAACTCATTGAACAAAATACTTTTATTCATTTTGTCACCTCAGTAAAGTTCTGTTTGTGTAACCGATCATTCTTTTATAAAAATGTCTTTTTTCTATTCTATTTCTTTTCCTTTCTAAATGCATAATGGAATCTACATTCCCTTCGTTCACTATTTTTGCCTCGTTCAAAAATTGACTAATGCTGTCAACTATATCATCAAATTCCCCATTAGGAAACTCTTCACATTCATTCAATAATAAATCTACCCATCCATTCTCCCCCTTTGGGGGAGACACAGTGGGGGCTGGTAAAAACACTCTTCCGCACTCAATCAGTGGCGTTACCGCATGAACTCTTGCAATTTTATCAGCACTCACCTTAATTGCTTTAATCGGTATTCTTGTTTCGCGTTGCAATTCCTGTATTAAACTTTGTCCGCTTGCTTTATCCTCAATCAGTACTTTATTTGGTTTATAATCATTATATAATTTCTCAACTGTTTTTTTTAGCTCCGGGAATTCAACTCTGCCTCTCCACAGATCAATTAGATAGAAACCATTTTGCCGTATCTCCCAAGTAGTGCATACGGAGAAATCATTCTCTTCATTTTTCTTAAAAGCAGTATCCCAGCTTTGCACTCTTTTAATAAATCTTAATTTTTCTAATTCATCTTTAGTATAATATTTCCACCAATCTCTTTTAATTATTCCGGCAGAAGAACCATCAACAAACTTTCCATAAATTTCTTGGTCCCTAAGCATTTGAGATATTTCTTTCGCCATCTCATCAATTTCATTTTTATCAATCAACGGATTATCATAACTCGAATACTGAAACGATTCCCAACAATTATCATTCTTATTTCTGTCTTCTGATTTCTGGTTTCTTCCTCTTTCCCACAATTCAAAGAACAAATGTTTTTCATTTCTTCGCTTATTCATTTTCCCTTTAGGTGTCCCGCCAATCAATACATTTGCTTTATAATCTAAGATCATTGGCCTGATACTTTCTTCCCACAATCTTCTGTTTTTTAGAATAATTCCCGCTTCATTTAATACTATTAATGAGTATCCAAACCCTTCAATATTTTCCGGCTTATCAGCACTTCTAAAATCACACACACTATTCATAATTTTTAGATCACTTCGGTTTGCTCTATACTTCCATAGATTTTTTGGTAATTGTTTGAGTATTGGGAAGAAATATCTTTCAACATATCGTTCAATATTACTATAAGTCGTATCCATCCATAAAATTGGTGACTTTCCATCCAGCATATTCTCAATTACATAATGAGCAAAACCTTTTGTAAGACCAAACCTTCTTCCTTTTGCAATAACTTTATATCTTGCATAGCTTTCAAAAAATATCTCTCTTTGCTTTTTATGATACCCGATTTCAAGTTTTATCTCCTTCATGTCATTTTCTCAATTTCCAATAAATTCTCCATTCTCAATTCTAAATTCTCAATTGCTTTTCACTTCACTTCTGTGCGTTCAATTTTCAAATTATAATCTCCGCTCTCTTCAATCTTTTCTGCTTGTCCTAAATATTGTTTTCCTAACCAGATTAGCATTGTCACATTACCTTGCATCGCTACACTAATCTGTTTCCGTTTCAACCTCTCTTTGAGATTACCCCTTCCTTTTATAAGAAAAATCTCAAAATTCCTTTTTAGTGTATTGTCATCATATCCTAAAGCTTCGGCAATTTCTTTATTTGTTAATCCATAGCCAGCAAGTTTTTGTATTGTTATTTCTTCCTTATTTTTTTCTTTCTTCATTGTATTTAATCCTGTTTATCCCTTGCTATTATACATTCATAATTATGTTTTACAAAAATCTCTAATCTGTTTTTGCTTTCGCTTTTCTTCTTTTGTTTTCCTAAAAAACATCTTACGCCTCATAAGAGAAACACAATCAATTTTCTAATTGTATATTGCTCGCAGAAGTTATTATCAAAAAATCTTTTAAGGAATTTATTTTATGGAATTTGAAATTTTTAGAACCGGAACCCATACTTCTAACAATGGCGTTACTAAGTCATATTCCGTATCCGATCTTAATTCAATTGCTGATTCCTATGATCCTCTTATTCTTGAAGCTCCCATTGTTATTGGTCACCCAAAATCTAATTCTCCGGCATTTGGATGGATTGAGTCTCTTAAAGTAGTTGGCGATCGTCTTATTGCTAAAGCTAAAGATGTTGTACCCGAATTTTTAGATGCTGTTAAAAATGGTCTTTTTAAAAAGAGAAGTGTTTCTTTAGATAAGGATGGTAAACTTCGGCATGTTGGTTTTCTTGGCGCCTCTATTCCTGCTGTTCAAGGTCTTACCGATATTCAATTTTCGGAAGAAGATATTAATGAATCATTTGAATTTAATAATGAAGATAATATCCAATCAGATTCAAATAACAGTTTAGAAACCGATCCAATCGTTTCTGAACTTAGTTCTTTATCTAAGCAGTTAAAAAGTCTTACTGATTATTTTGAGAAGTTTTCAGATGCTGATTTTAATTCTAAACAACAAGCACCTGTAAACAATTTTTCTGTTTCACTTAATCACGATTTATTTCAAAAACAATTAGATGAAAAACTTTCTAATGGTTCTTTAACTCCACCAATGAAAGAAAAATTATTAAATATTATTGATTTTTTTAATACACCAAATTATTCAGAATTTGATTCTCAAAATTTTTCTGATTCTCTTTCAAACCTTATTACTTATTTCATTGATTCAATTCCTAATATCATCTCTTTTGAAGACTTTGCTCAGAAACCGGATGCTATTGATATTAAAGATCATTCTTTCGATGGATTCCTTCTCGATCCAAGTTCTTATACACTGCACAAAAAAGCACTTTCTCTTTCGTCACAAGAAAATATAAGCTACATACAATCAATAAAAGAATTAACAACTAAGGAGTAACACCATGTCTGGTACACTTGCAGCTAAAAGAATCGTTGATCCGGTTCTAACTTCTATCGCTCGTGGTTATTCTAACGCAGCTCTCATTGCCACTAAACTTTTCCCAATCGTTGAAGTAGATAAAGAAGGTGGTAAAATTCCACAATTCACTAAAGAAGCTTTTAAAATTTACAATACTGAACGAGCTATTCGCGCTAAATCTAATCGTATCAATCCCGAAGATAAATCTTCGATTGATTACGCTTTAACCGAACACGATCTTGAATATCCAATGGATTACAGAGAGATTGAAGAAGACATCCTCAACCTTCGTATGCACGCTTCTGTTGTAGTCACTGATGGTATAGCGCTCCGTCTTGAAAAAATCGCAGCCGATCTTGCGCAAGATGATACAAATTATCCGGTCGGAAATAAAATCACTCTCGCCGGTGCTTCTCAGTTTTCTGATCCTACTTCAAATCCTTTCACAACTATTGATACTGCAAAAGATGCTGTTCGTGCTAAAATTGCAAAAAGACCTAATGTTGCAATCCTTGGCGCTTCAACTTACAAAGCTCTCAAAAATCATCCGTTAATTCTAGACCGTATCAAAGTCACTCAACACGCAATCGTAAATCCCGATTTACTTCGTCAGTTGCTCGATCTTGACGAGCTTTATATCGGTGATGCTGTTTATTCAAATGACTCCGGTACTTTTATTGACATCTGGAATGATAGTATGATTCTTGCCTTCGTTTCTACTAAACAAGCAAACATAGACCGCTCTGTTTACGAACCCTCTTTCGCTTATACTTTACGAAAGAAAAACTATCCGCTTGTTGATCGTTACGAGGAAGCCGGTAAACTTGAAATCGTTAGAAGCACGGATATCTTTACCGCTAAAATTGTTGGCTCTGATGCCGGTTACTTAATTAAAGATACTGTCGCATAATAAATTCCCTCTCCGTCATCCTGAGCGTAGTCGAAGGAAAGGAGAGGGCTAGGGTGAGGTCTTATGAAAGTTCAAGTTATCAATACCGACTTTTTACATGATGGAACTTATTATTATCAAAATTCCATCATTGATCTGCCACCGGAGTTAATTAGAAAATATCCGCGTAATCTTCTAACTCTTGATGTACCTGATAAAACAAAAGAAATCGAAACATCAGAAATGATCCAAGATAATTCTGACTTGCCAGACGTGTCTGGTGCAAATAATATGCCTGTCCCTTCGGGGCTCGCTCCGTCTGCGGAGATTATTAATCCAAAAGTTTCTAAGAAAAATAAACGAGGTAGAAAATGTTAACCGAACAATTAAATCTTATTACTTCTTTCCTTGCACCTGTTGACCATTCACTCAACAAATACAAGTTCATCGGTTTTAGTGGTAATCTTTGTGCTGCAAATGCTAAAGCTCTTGGTATCTTAAATGCCAGTTCAAGTCTAGGCGAACAAGCCCCTATTGCTGTTTCCGGCATCGCATTAGTCCTTTCCGGTGGTGTTATTACTATCGGCTCTGCTGTCGCTTCTGATGCTGCCGGTAAAGCTGTTGTAGCTACTTCTTTATCTGCAACCATTCCCGCTGGTGCTGTTGCTGTTACTTCTTCTGGCGCTCAACCGGCTTCTGTAATTGCCGGTTCAATTACTCCACAAGCAATTAACGGTTACGCTCTTGATGCTGCTTCCGGTCCTGAAATATTAATTCGCATACTTCTAATCTAAAAAACAAAAGGCAATCAAATGAGAAATCTTAATAATTTCTTTAAAAATAAAAATATTGTTCCGAATAATCTTTTACAATTCCCTTTAGATAAATTAAAATTAACTCCTTGGGGCGCTAATTCATTCTTTCTCGTGGTTGATCCGCTTCTTGGTAATGATTCCAACAATGGCTATACACTAGCAACTGCAAAAAAAACTGTTCAATCCGCTCTCGATTCTCTACCATCGGATTTATTAGGGTATGAAGCTTTTATTCTTTTGCATTCCGGTACTTACAGTAACGATCATTGCCCTGCACAATGTCCTATAATTTTCAATAACAAAAACGGTATTATTCGACTTGCTACTCTTTGTGCTGAATTAAATACTCTTCCTCTTAATCCAACTCCGCATGAAACATTTTACTTTAATCTTCTTGGTGGTGCACAAGTTAGAGATAATAATCCTATAATTTTTACCGCAAATAACCTGCCTGATTGGGCACCTATTATGCGTTCCTCTTGGACACAAAACAACACTCTAAAACTTGCTATCGTCTCTAGCAACCCTGCAAAAGAATGGGATCAAGCTGCCGCAAATATGGCTTACAGAATCCAATTCGTTCATGGTACCGGTTGTTCTTCGCTTTCTTATCTCGGCGACTTTTTTAATCTTGCTAATTTAGATATTGCCCACCCTTTTTTAGTTGATGTTAAAAATTCTCAACGCTTTGGCTTTCACTTTGCTAACATTACTTCCGGCAGAATCACCGGATGTAAGATGATTAATTCCTCTGCTGTAAGATCGGGTTTACAAAATTATGTCGGTGGCTGGGGCGGGTTATACACTATCGAAAATTGTTCTAAAAATTTCAAATTTGAAACTACTTATTACCCAAGCACTTCATGGCATTCTCAATATCCGCTTGACGTTGCGGGTATTCATTTGATTGTTAATGGTGTTGCTCAACTTTGCTCTTATCAAGGTTCTAACGGTTTTTATCATTCTATTGGTTCTGCTATGGTTTATAATCAAGGTTTAATGCCTAATGCAAATCTACCGCAGATAAATATTGAAGCAACTCAATCCGATTTTACAATCACTTACAATTCCACTTTAGCTACATTAAATGATTCCTCTTCTTTGCCTCATGTAACTACAAATACTCTAACCGGTTTTACCAAACAATTCATCTCTGCTGAAATTGCTAAATTTGGAAGTAATCTCGTTCAGCAAGCTCACACTACCGCAATCGCAGACGCAGACTTACGTAATAAAGATATTTCTTTCTATCTCGATGAAACCCTGAACAAACTAAAAGTCAAACTAAAATATTCAAATGGCATAATCAAAACTGGCGAAGTCGCTCTAATATAAATCTCATAATTATAAATCTATTTCTGTTTTGCAAAATAATATTTGTCTGTGGGTATCCTCCGTAAGGAGTCCTTCGGACATCCCTTTGGGAAAAGTTCACAGCCAAAAAATATTTTGCTCATAACTTCAAATACAAAAAAGTATTCGTAAGAACACTCATACATTTTTCAAAATCTACTTTCAGTTTGGTCAATAATTTTTCACCAAGAACGTTCAAAAATATTTCCCTCATAAAAAACGAACGCAAATTATTCGTTTGTCTTTTGCTCACACTTTTTGATACCAAAAAGATGTGCCAATATCCAAACTTATAAATTGCTTAAAACCTGTTCTGAGCTTGTCGAAGAAGCACCTTTCATTAAAAACTTAAATGCACTTTCAGTAAATACTTAGATTTCGTTTTTAACTTCCGGTAGGCAAGCTCACAACTAAATAAAAGAAAAATCGCTTTTATTAAATTGTTCGCTCACTTCTTAACTGCAAAAAGTTTTCATTCCACTCGCTTCGCTTCATTTCCGTGACTGCCGATAAAGCTGGCAGTACCCGTCATTCCGCTTCGCTCGTTTCACTCAAACATTTTTACCTTTGACTTAATTCCATTAAAAGCTAACTACCTTCCCTTCCTTTTTGTTTGTCCGGCATTCGCCGGGCTGTTCAAAATTTTTTGCCCGCGTGTGAACAAGTTTAGTGTTATCCGCATCTTAGTAATCAATCGGGGCAAGGGTATATGAAACTCTCCCGCAAATCATTGAAAAAGTTATTGTTAGCGGGGTTCGCCCTTGCCTTGAATTATCATGTTTTCCTACACCATCACTAAAACATAATATGAATTCACAAAAGATCACTTAGCGGGCAAAAAATGTTTTTTAACGGCGCAAAAGGTCGGGCGTGGCATCTGTAATAGTTCATTACTCAAAACGGCACAAAGGTTTTCTTGTTCGGTTAATTCAATCAAATCAAAAATTCTTTGTAAATGTATTTACTCCGTCCGGTTCTCTTCATTCACAATCATTCAAAACATATTCCGCTGCAAATACTTTCTTAAATGCTTTTATCAAATCACTCCCGCCCAACAAAAAGGCGGGCAAGTAAATAATCTTATGGGAATCCATCCCTAAGGGAAAGGAGTTAAAGCCATGTTATCAGAAGAAAAGAAACAACAATTCAGACAAGAGAAAAAAGAAAAGATCATCCGCATTCGTAAAACTCTCTCTGAAATGTCAGAAGAACAACGCCAAGCAATCGCCGATAAGTTCGGCATAGTTACTGTTGAAGGTCATTTACTTACACCCCATAACCAATGTTTTTTAGTTGCTCAATCTGAAATTAATTTCTCAATCGTTGGCGGGTTTCAACAATGGAAGAAAGCCGGAAGAATAGTCCGTAAAGGTGAACACGGTTTTTTAATCTTTGTCCCATCTAAAGCCAAGCAAGAAGATAATTCCGAAATTATTTCAGATGATGAAAACGTTCACTTCTTTACTGCAACTGTTTTTGATATTTCTCAAACAGAAGTAATCGCAAAATCGGAAGCTGCTTAGCTTCCGGTTATTTCTCTTGTTTAACAAATTCACTATATTGAAAATGAAAAAAGTTCAAAGCCGTTTGGAAGCTAAAATTGTTCTGTGAATATTTAACAAAGTTTAATGGTTCGGCATCCATAACTTTCTTTGTTATTATTCACATAAAATAATGTTCGGTAGAATAAAAGATAGGAAATCGAAAAGTCCCTACTCAGTCCCTACTTTAAATTCTGGAGAGTCATCGGGTTTATTAAGTGGGAAAAAACAAAAAAAGCTCGATTACATTTTATAATCAAGCTTTTCAGTGCTGCCCCGCTAGGGTTCGAACCTAGAGTCTCCTGATCCAGAGTCAGGCGTGTTGCCAATTACACTACGGGGCAATATTACTTACCACAAATATAGAACACTATTTCAAAAAGAAAAAATCTTACTTCATCTTTTTGATTTTATCAAATTTCAAATCCGGAATAATTGCCCCGGATATTTTCTTTACGTTCAGCCAGAATGGAACATCATTATCATCCCATACTTTGCTGTCAGATGCATCAACAACTTTAATTCTTCCCTGAGTTGATAATCTAGTTTCAGCCAAAGCACCGAATACGAAATCCCAACTGAACGCTCCCGTAGATTGGTAATTGGTAACTAATGTACTCCATGATACATTATCAAGACTATAGTAAATATTAACGTTTGGTACAGCGTAACTCGTCCACTGTATCAGCATCGGCCATTTTTCAGAAGCTTTAGGATCAGTTAAATCATCAGGAGGATAAAAATCCTGTCCATTATTTGGATATACAATCCTCAGTTTTTTACTCTTATGGATTGAGAAAAATCCATCTGTCATATCATTGACTGAAGCTACATTTTTATCGGCAGAACTGATTCTTATTTTGCAATTATCAGAACTATCCGGTCTAACCGGATTGTCTAACCGTCCCGGAGCCCAAACATAGCTTCCATCGCTTGCAGTGCTATCAGCACCCGGGACAACATACCAACTGCCGCCGCCGTTTGTGGTCCATTCGATCTTAACTTTATTTAGATTTGTTCCATTCCATCTAATTTCATACGGATGATATTTTTGATAATCGGTTGAAGACACATTTGGTTCATTACCCAGCCATTGCTCACCACCATTTGGAGTGATTAATGTTAGAGAAGGAATTTCCGTTTTAACGATAGTAAAATTACCAATATTGCGTGCACTTGGGGTATTATTGGCTCCTTCATCTGCATTATAAACTATTACATGATATTGGTTATCTGCAGGAATAGAGAAACTTGTAGTGAACTTTCCCGTGTTTGCGATCTTATCAACCAAAACTGTGTAAGCAGGAATATCTGGCAACTTAGCTACTCCATTAGTCCACGTGTATTTAATTCCAACTGTTTTAATACCTGAAGATTCCCAGACTATATCAATTGCATCGCTGTCTTTATAAGTTATTGGACCCCTTGGTTGAGTGACAAAGATATATTTCCTTGGTGAGATAGTGAAGACAGCGTCGCTAATATCGGAAACTTGACTATCGTGATAATCACTCAAACGGATCTGACATTGAGTCGAATTAAGGATTTCTGATATATTCCATTCATAAGCACCGCCAACTAAACTATCTGAAAGAACTGTCCAAGACGCACCTTTGTTAGTCGAGAACTCGATCTTAACTTTACTGATGCCGGAAGAATTCCATGTAATATTTTGTTTAGTGCCCGCCTCCCAATCTTCTCCTCCGTTCGGTGAAAGCACTTTAATTGATTTTGTAACCTGATTGGAGATGGTAAAATTATTATCGGATTGATCTGATGGGCTGCCGTATTTAGCATCGGTAATTTTTATTTTGCATTGCAACGAATGCATGTTAGGAATGTTGGGCCAAGGATATGAACCGGGGTTCGATATTGTAGAGTTCACTATTGTACTCCAGTTGGCACCGCCATCGGATGTAAACTCGATCTTCACATTCGGAATATTTTCAGATACCCATCTGATCTCTTGATTAGAACCGCTCTGCCAATACTCTCCTCCATTTGGCGATGTAACGGTAACCTTCGGAGTTGGGGTCATCGAATAGAAATTGTCGCTCTCATCGTAAAACGTTGTTGGGTCAGACGCATCACTGACCTTAATCTTACAATTATCGGAAGAAACACTTGGGATTGAATTCCATGCATACGCTTTAGTATTTGGAGTGCTTGCGGCGACAGTATTCCATGTTACTCCGCTGTTGGTCGTGTATTCGATCTTTATATTCTGGATACCCTCCGCTTCCCATGTAATATTCTGAGTTGAACCGGCAATCCATCTTTCACCACCATTCGGATAAATTATTTTTACTGATTTAAAGGCTTGGTTCGTGATAGTAAAGACACTGTCAGACGCATCTGAAGGCTCTCCATCTAAAGCATCGTAAACTCGAATTTTACATAGATTGGAAAGAACATCCGGAACCGGGTTCCAAGTGTAAAATCCGGTTGATGGAGTAGATTGAACTATTGTGATCCAATTGAAACCATTGTTGGTTGTGTACGCAAGCTTAACGTTTTGAATATTTTCTGATAGCCATTCAATTCTTCTGGATGTACCGGCGATAAGTTTTTCTCCTCCATTCGGAGATAGGACTTTAATGATCGGTTCCGGCATAATTACAAAAGTGCTTGCACTTTCCGTTGAAGGCACTCCATCCTTTGCATCCATTATTCTAACTTTTGCAAGTGTTGAAGGAGTATTAGGTACTGGCTCCCAGTAATAGATTCCTGTATTTTTTTTGTCAACGGCAATTATGTTCCAACGTTGACCATTGTTTGTTGTGTATTCGATCTTAACAGAATCCAAGCCTGAACTGTACCATTTGATTTGTTTAGCGGAACCGGCCTCCCAAGATTCTCCTCCATTCGGAGAATTTATTTTCAAACTTTCGTTCGAATTTTTTACTATGGAAAAATTTTTATCACTAGCATCCGAGCTTATTCCATCGACACTTGCAATTCTAATTCTACATTGATTGGAGATTGAATTTGGTACAGGAAACCAATCATATACTCCTGTATTTTTTACACTATCTTTTATTAATCCCCAGCTTGAACCGTTATCAACTGAATATTGAATTTTAACAAATGTAATTCCGGAGCCGGTCCATTGAATTTGATAAGAAGAACCTTCAGGCAATAGTTCACCACCATTAGGTGCAACAACCGCTAAAGCTACAACGGTTGGAGTAGGATCGACGACACTGGAAGAAGCTTCGTCTTTAAGTTCACATGAGGAAAAAATAATTAGAACTGTAATTGATACAAATATTAGTCTTCGCATCGCTTCCTCGAAGTTTTGTTTGGGGTGGACATTCTGTCCTAAGCAAAGTTAATAAATTTCATTATTTTTAATAAGAAAATTCTTTCAGAAAGTGTGCCTAACATTATTTAAGAAATCAACTTATTATCGAGGTGAGGAGCCAATGAGTTTAAAACATTACCTGTTAATATTACTTTTTTTGACCTTTTTCAAGGATCTATCGGCACAAACATTCATCCAATCAAGTCAAATTGGTGCTTTCAACTCAGCAAATTCTTTTTCTATAAATCCGGCAGGATATTTTTATGTTTCAGATGTTGGAAGAAATGAGATAATTAAACTCGATACACTAGGGAAAGTAATCAAATCCATTGGCGGATATGGCTGGGCAGAATCTTCTTTTGACAATCCATCGGATGTTTTTGCGAATACATTAAATGTCTATGTCTCCGACAAGAATAACAACCGCATCCAGCTATTCGACAAAGACTTAAATTTTCTCTCGCAATTTTCAACTCAGAGTTCAAACAATGAGACACAAACGTTTCGTTACCCGATCAGTTCAGCCGTCTCCACACAAGGGGATCTATTTATATTAGATTCTGATAATAATCGGATTTTAAAATATAATGCGCGTGGAGAGTTTCAAGTTGCCATTGGTGGTTATGACGCCGGTTCTTTCTCTTTAATTACTCCTATACAATTTTCAATAACCAATACAAAAATATTGGTCCTGGATTCTCAGTTTTTGGTTCTGTTTGATCAATTCGGAAATGGAATAAAGAAAATCAAATTAGCATTTGTACCGGATAATATTAATTACGCATTCCGGAATGTCTGCATAAATGATAAATCACAGATTGTTTTTATTGACGAAACCAATATTGAATCCGGGAGTTTTATTCCGGTCAGATTTCTTACAAAGCCCGAAGAAGAAATTATTGACGCTATCATTTTTAACGCAAAACTCTATCTTCTAACAAAGAATTCCATCATGATTTATAAAATTGCGTCAAGAGATTGAGAAAATCAGATGCGTCTTCATTACAGGTTTATTCTTTTCTTCGTTTTATTGATATGGTGTGCGGGAATTTTTCTTGAATGGATTTTAATTTTTGAAGATCATCTTCTGTACGGTCTTCCTTTCCTTCAAAAGACATACTCGCTTGTCTGTCATCAAGAGAAAGCCAAACTATTTTTGTTTGATCACGGAGAGACATTAACATGCGCTCGCTGCACAGGGATATATCTGGGGTTACTCTTTACATCCATTATTGTTTTATTCAGCATCCCTAAAAAGAAACTCCATATAAATTTTTTATTTATCGCAGCTTCACCAATGATCTTCGATGTTATTCTGTATTTATTAAATATATATCATTACTCTAAACTAATTGCATTTATTACTGGATTTCTTTTAGGTTCGGTGGGATTTATATATCTTTACGCGGGTTTGAATAATCTAATTCGAGAATTGAAAAGTTGAGCATCTTGTGAAAAAATATTTATCCTCTTTAGTCTGCGGCTTTGGAGCCGGAGTATTACAAATAGTACCTCTTCTAAGAAGTTTTTCATGTTGTTTCATTTTACCGTTTGCCGCATTTATATCCCTTCTGCTAAATCAACGTGCTACAAAGAGCAAAGCGAAAATCACAACTAAGAATGCATTACTTTTTGGAATTGTAACCGGACTTTATGCTGCACTATTTGGAAGTTTTTTGGAAATATTTGTTACGTTCATTACAAAACATAACGATATAATTTCCACATTCCCTGAACTTCAACGAATGATAAATAATTTTCCTGTCGGCCCGGAGATAAGGAGCGAAGTGTTAAACATTTTCCAAAGAGTCCGAGAAGATATTTTAGCTAATGGGTTTTCGGTTCTTTACGCATTTTCAGTTCTGGTAAACAATTTTATTATAAATACAATTTTCGGTGCGGTAGGTGGATTAATAGGAGCACAAATAATTAACAGTAGAATGAACACTACAAAAAACGAATTTTAGAAAATGATCTCAGCATTAATATTCAGCGCCCACTTAGTTTTTATGGCGGTTATTTTTACAAAGAAATGGCAGGATGAATCGCTCACTTCTGCATTCATTAATCTTACTTTGATAATTGTCTTATTCGCTGTTGGCTGGTCAATTTCCACTTCTATTGTTAAGTTAGTAATTGATGCTAAAGGATTTGGTCTTCAGTTCGATGCCGATGCGATATCGTTAACTCTTCTAGTGATAGCAGAATATTTTTTCTACCGTTTTTATTACAGAGAAGATACAACTCAATCAAGCAGCACTACTGAAGACGATAAGGGAATGTAATTACAACTGTTTGATCAACTTGTTTGGCATTTGCCGGAATCGGTTCAAACCGCCACTGTCGTAATGAATTGATAGCAGCAAATTCTAAACGGGCATCAGCTTTTATAAGAGGAATAATTCTACTAACAGTACCATCTGGCATGATTGTAAACCTCAATTTAACATCAATCTCCTTAGCAACACCCTCGGGATAGTCAGGTAAGTTGTAACTATATATTCTGCGCTTGCCTTTACCGCCAAAGTCCAATTCAAATCCAAAACCGCCATCTCCTTCGCCACCAATTTCACTTCCGGTTTTTTTATTGTCCCCTTCAACTAACGGTTTCACTTTGGAATCAACAACTTCATCTTTCTCTTTTTTCTTCTCAGTTTTTGTGATGATATTATTCTCATCAGTCCGCTGCGATTTGGGAAGATCAACTTTTTTCAGTTTCTCTTTTTTATCAGGACTTTTTTCAGGCGTTGATTTTTCTTCATCTATTGTCTTGGTAGTTCCGATGGCACTCGGATTACCAAGACCACTTCCGGATCCAAAACCAACCAATAGATATTCTTCAGTGGGAGAATCACTTGACATCTTTACAAACAAAAATATTATTGCAAGTATTATGTGGAATGCTACTGAAGCAATGTATGATATATTTTTTGGTTCATTTATTTGCATTAGAAAGAAATTTTTTCTGTCAGGATTGTGAATTTATCCACACCAATTCCTTTGGCAGCGTCTATAACCTGAATAATTAAATCTATCTTAACTGATTTATCGGATCTAATAGTTAAATTTTCGTTCACATTTTGCGTTCTTGCGGCAGATAACTTTGCGCTTAATGAAGCCATACCTACTTCTTCAGTTCCGACATATATTTTATTTTGATCTGTAATTGTAACTGAAAAATTTGTTGGTTGTGCTTGTTCATTATTCTTTGCACCGGGTAATTTAACTTTAACACCCGTCTGCATTACAAACTGAGATGACAAAAGAAAAAAGATCAGCAGCAACATTACGATATCTGTTAATGATGAAAAATTAAACATGTTTATAACTTTATGAGATGATTCAATTTTCATTTTTACTCCTATAGCTCAAATTCTTCATCATCCGAAAAATCTTTTTCCGTTTCATCTAAAACATCCAGCACATCCGTTGCAACTCTCTCCATATCCAGAACAATTTTTTTAATTAGACTTACAAAATAATTATACAAAGCGAGCGCGGGAATTCCGACAAACAAACCAAATGCGGTTGTAAGAAGCGCTTCCCAGATTCCGGAGGCAAGATCGGCTGGACTCGCGCTCCCTTGAAGTTCCTGAATTTTCATGAAGGCTGCAATCATTCCAGTAACAGTGCCAAGAAAACCTAACATAGGTGCCGCACCAGCTACAGTCGCTAGAGTAGAAAGTCCTTTCTCAAGTTTACTAATCTCCTGTTTACCGGCTACCTCAATGGCTTCTAAAACTCTTCTTCTACCGAATTTAATTTTCTTCAACCCACGACGAATTATGTTGGAAATTGGAGATTTTTCCTCCATGCAGTAACCCATAGCGCCGGCAACATCTTTCTTCTTCAGTATTCCGCGAATTTTTATAGAAAATGCAGGCACATTAATCTTTGCCTTTCGAATAACTAAAAATTTCTCGATTGCAATTGCCAACGCAATAATAGAGCATGCAAGAATAGGCAACATTACTAATCCGCCTTTTAAAAACATTTCGATCAAGTTCATAATTACCTTTTGGAATTTTTACAAATTATTTTTTTTCAGAAATTCGTCAGTTTCTTTTTCAGTTTTGAATGGACCAACACGAACACGATACCAGATGCCGCCTTTCTGAGGTAAGTTTGCTTCAATAATAAACGCATTAAATCCAAGAGCGCGTAAACGATTTACTTCTTCCTCAGCTCTAATACGGTTAGGCCAGGATGAAACCTGTAGAAAGTAATTTTTCCCATCATAAAATACTCTGTTGCTCACTTTTGTATCCGTTGTAGATATTTTATAAAGACTTTGATTTTCCGGCTTAACGTTAGATTGTTTTGCAGCCGGTTTTTCTTCCATTCTTTTTGATGACTGCAATTTTGCCGTTTCTTTTTTAATCGTTTCTAAAATTTGTTTATCTGTTGCATCTTTTATCGGTACTGGCGGTGTTGCTGTTCTAGGGAAGTCACTCAAATCATCATAAGCAAGAGTTGTAGGATCTTTTGTCTTAGGATTGGGTTGCGTTAGCGTGCCGACATTTTCGGAGTCGGAGGCAGAGCTTGTTTGCTCTTGTTCAATTGGCTTAGATTCCTCACGCACCAGATTTTTGTTATTCCCATTTATTATAATAAAAACTACAACCGCAGCAACTACAATGAAAGCACCGAAAATGATGAAAAACATCTTTCCGAAATAACTGTCCTTACTGTTTGATCTGATCTCCTCTTCTGTAGTAAAACTCGGTTTTTTGATCTTCTCATTTGATTCATCAATCAAACTAATCGCCATCCGCTTCTCTTTTTCGGATTTACGATCTTCGATGAATTCATATTTAGCAGAAGGACCGGAAAATTCTAAAAGAACTTTTTTTAATGTATCTTTTTCTTGTGAAGCTTTTTTATCCTCAACAGTTAATCTATGCTTTGGTTCTTGGTCGTAATTGAATTCCCTTTCAAGAGTCTTCTCAAGTTGAGAGAAAAGATCCTTAGTAACTTTTTCATCTTCCAGAAAATCATCCACAAGTTCGATATCACCTTTACTCTCTGAATCACTATTTTGGAGCATCTCATACTTTACATTCTCATCCTCAGTTGGAATTCCGAATTCTTCCCGCAGCTCATCGCCCCAATTCCATTCAATCTTTTCTTCGCCCTCCTCCATCCGGGATTCTTCAAGAGAATCGTCTTCTATCTCACGCGAAGATATTACCTCATTATTCAATTTATGCAGTTCTTCAAAAGAAGAACTTTTTGATTCAGTCAGGTCATCAGAAAAAATCTCACTGTTCTCTTCCTTGTTTTCTTTATTGTTGATTCCAAGAGAATCTTCTTCGATCTCATTCGAGGATACTACCTCATTACTCATATTATGTAACTCTTCAAAGGAAGGACTTTTTTGTTCAGACTGATCCTCTATAGAAATCTCAACCTTTTTTTTATCCTCTACCACTTTTTCATCAGCAAGAATCTTATCAAGTGTCTCCTGGACTGGAACAACATTTTCACCTTTTTCAATTACATCGTTAATAGTGAGTTGATCTTTTTTTTCTTGTGGAGTAAGATCCTCAAGTAAATCGGAGATAGTGATGGTATCATTAGAGACATCATCTAGCCGCAAATCTTTCAACGCAGAATAATCTTCTTCATCAGAGGTGATCTCAATAGTGTTTTCCAGATATGCTTTTTCTTCGGGGGGAAATAATACATCTCCTAAATTTAGTTCCGATTCCTCGTTGGTTGTAACTAGAAGATCGTCATAATTTTCAGTTTCTTCTTTCGATTTACTTTCTTCGTCTAACAAATTAGAATAATCGAGTTGAGAAGTTTGGTTCGAATGGCTCGAAGACAAATTGAAATTATCGCTGATATTCTCCGGAAATTTATCCGGAATAATTTCATCTGTGAATTCTAGATCTGAAGTGAGTTCATAAAGTTGGGATTTAGTTCCATCAACCGATTCCTCTTCATATTCTTCAGGAGATTTATAATAATCATCCCAAATATTAAAATTCGGAATCTGATCAGACTCCATTAAAAGTTCTTTCACTCTTTCTTCAATTGATTTCTTCAGCATAGCATAAGATGTTTCTGTATCCGGCAATTCATCAATGGACAGAGGTAAGAGAGGTTTTCCGACACCAATGCTAAAAATATTTGAATCGAACTCAGGTGTGTTTTTAATTTTTGGTGCTACATCAATTTTAATATATAAGTTCTGTGTATCTTGAGAGAAATCCTCTGAAAGAGGAGAAAATATTAATGGGCGAATTCCATTCTTGGACGGAGTGTTCTTCAATTGGAAAAAACCGATACGGGGCACTTTGAGCGTTATATGTTCAAGAAGTATCGCGGAAATTTCAGTTACAAAGATCTCAAATGATAATTCTTTTTGAGATGCAGAGACTCCGAGAACGTCGGCAATTTTCTTTTGAAGTTCGTCTAGTTTCATTTAATTAATTTTATCCCAGATTTACCAACGATATTCGATTCCCAAAAGAACATCGAATGGTTTTTCTTGATATTGTTTCCATACAAAGTTAGTGCGATTCAACATGTTTTGAAAGTCGGCAGTCAGTTTTAATCCATTTAATATTTCATAGTTGAGTGAAAGCGATACGTCATGGTAATCATTAAGTTTATCTGCAGTAACCAAATTTGTTAATACATCATAAGCCAAATGGTAACGAACTCTTAAACCCAAACCGATTTCGAAATTATATCCATATGTTAAAGAAGCTGAAATTTTTGGCTCGTATGGAACTAAATGATCTAATTGATCTTCAACGTTTCTGTAAAAGAATTCACCGAAGAAATGACCATACTTAGCAGGATAAAAAATAAAACTGAATCCGCCCGACAAGATTTTTGCATCGGGTAAAATATTCAGATCAAATTTCCCGGAATTTACTGCATCATCAAAATAAAAATAGTTGCTCAACTTTGCATAACCCCCGCTTAAGGAAATTGCAAACAGTTTTTCATATTCGTATTTGAGCACCCCGTTAATGTCCGCTGTATATTTCAAGAAGACATTATCAGTCATACCGGGATTAAAATAAATATTCCGTTTAATAAAGTCAGTTACCGTAAAATATTTCACATGGGGGTTGAACTCAGCGCTGAGAATTAATCCTTTATTAAGTTTGAACTCGATAGATCCGAACGGAGCAAAAAACGAATTAGATGAGTTTGACGCATAATTAATTCCAACTGTAAAATTAAGTTCATTCGTTGGAAATAGTTTTACATAACCCTCTGTTGAGAAGAAATCATCGCCCTTCATGCCGCTCAGATTTTTATCAAGAATTTGTTTAAAGTAAGATCCCTTAACTCCAATTGTGGAACTACTCTGTTTGAATTCAAATAACCCGTTAGATGATAAATTTGTTTCTTTGAGTCCATTTTCACTGAGCGATAGAATATTTCCCAGTAGATCGAAACCGAAATTAACCCAGCGGTTATATGAGTTTGCGATAGACATTACCGCCGAGCCGTTGTTCGTCTCACGTTTGAATGTTGGAGTTTGAGAAGCAAATAATCTGTATGAATCTCGAGTGTATTCAGCACTTACTTTTATTTTAGCACCGGGCAGGAAATCTGATCGAGTATTGAAGAAAAATTCATTCGTCAAGGATAACCCTGAGTTATTATATCCTGCATTGGTAATATACTCTTTTGTGTTTGAGCCCCATGCTTTGGCACTGAAAAGATAGTTAACAAAGGATTGATTTAAATTGAGTTCACCAACCGGCAAGGCATACCGGCCTGCTTGTACCTTTATTGCACCATTGACACAATCATTGAAACTTTTAATTCCCGGTCTAACTGGAGCCGGTTCTGACGAAATGAGCAGCGGAAGTTCTTCGGGTGCAAACTGCGGAGTAAAGAATTCTTGCGAAAGTGTAGAGATAAAATCTGGTTTCTTCTTTACGGCTACCGGAACATTGATATTCTGTTTACCAGTAATCACAAAATCCGGAAGCTCGATACTCTGTTGTTCAGTTTGCGCCAACAACAAAGATGATGCGAAAATAATAATTGTTACAATAGTTTTTTTCATAACTGATTCATTTTTCGTTTAGCTTCGATTGCCAACTCTCCCGTTGGATGTTTAGTCAATACAGCACGATACATTTCTCGTGCCTGTTTATTGTCCTTCAATTTTACGTAACAATCGCCTAATTTTAGCAATGACCTCGAATACCATTCATCGTAAGCGGCATAAACAGAACGCACTCTTACTAATGCGCTGATTGCGTCTTCAATCTTATTTTGATTAAATAACAATACACCATAATAATACTGTGCCTGAGCGCCGATATCATCCGTTCTTTTCTCTCCGACTTCTTTGAGCAACAATTGAGCGCCTTCATAATTGTTTTGTTGTAAAAGAATTATACCCCATTCAACTTTGGATTTCGCTGCAAATATTGATCCCTCGTAGTAATTTATAATTTGCTCGAAAGTTGCTGATGCTTCTTTGGTTTTATTATCTTTTACCTCATTGGTGCCTTGAAGGTACAAAAGTTCCGGTACACGGTTCGAAGTTGGTACTGCATGGGTAGTTTCTTTCAAAACATTTACCGCAGCGGAATATTGTTTTTTATTGGAATAAATATTTGCGAGTTCGATTGTAGATGAAATTCCTATATCGGATTTTGGGGCGCGAACTTTCGCACTCGTAAAATTATCAATTGCATCAATTTCGTTTTTCATATTGGCGGCACTTTTTCCAATCCAGTAATATGCGTTGGGTATGAGTGTACTGCTGGAATATTTTACAACGAACTCTTTGTATATTTTTATAGCTTCATCATACTTTTCGATGCTGTAAAACAAATCCCCCTTCTTAAAAAATAATTGGTCATTATATTTTGAAGTCTGATTGGACGAAATGAACCCGTCAATAAAATTTATCGCATTTTCCGGTTGTCCTTTGGCAACATATGCATATTGAATTCCGCTAACTGCATCGAAGATGTACTGTGAATTTGGGAATTCATCCATTACTTTTGAATAAAATTCAATCGATGAATCATACTGCCCCATATTAAAATATGAATCACCTATTGAATAATATGCAATTGGTTTCAAAGTTGAATGTGGAATATTTACAAGAAGTGCCTTATAGCTGGTGATCGCTTCATTAAAATTACTTTGCTGAAAATTTATCCAACCGATGACATATTGCGATTCATCTACATACTTAGAACGTGGAAATTTCTCTTGAAGATTTTTGAAGGCTGCGATCGCTTCATCAGATTTTCCGGCTTTAAACAGTGACTGCGCGTACTGGTAATAAGCCAGATCATTATTTAGAGTAATATTTTCTTTGGAAAAGAGATCGCGATAGATACTACTTGCTTTTTCAAAATTTTTACTGCCAAAGTAACTATCAGCCAACCGAAGTTTTACTTCGTTTATGATCTGATCGCTTTTATACTTTGTAAGGAACTCACTGAAATAGTATATGGCATTAGGAAAATCCTTCAGATTGAAGTAAGCGTAAGCTCTTCCAAGAATTGTTTGTTTGTTAATATCGTCGGAAGAAGATTTTATAGAATTGTAATTTTTGAGAGATGCGGAATACTGCCCTTTTGAAAAATATGACTCTGCCAAATAGAAATTGATCTTGTCATTCTCAAAATTTTTGGCGCGTGATTTCAATTCTTCCAACTTTTTTACTGCTGCATCATAGTTATTCAGATAAAATTCAGAAACAGCAAGCCCGAGCGTCGCCCTATAATTTAGTTCCGATTGATTCGGTGTGAGTTTAACAGCTTCTAAATAGTATCTTTTTGCATCATCGAACATTTTTCTATTAAGTCGCATTTCTCCAAGTAATGTATATGCACGTCCACGGGTTGCTTTGTCTTCCGAAATAGTTGCATTAAGGAGTGCTTTCTCCGCATCGGCAGTGTTACTCTGATTAAAATAGAGAGAACCGATACCTAACTGGGCTTTGGAAGCAAGAGGATGGCTTGGGTATTTTTCGATAAACTGTTTGAATATAGCGCCTGCTGTTTTTTCATCACCAAGATATCGTTTACACTCACCGCTCCAATATAATGATGAAATTTTTAGAGTATCGTCAAGACTTGCGGAAAGCTCGTTAAATTTTTTAAACGCCTCATCGTAATTATTTTGTTGAAAGTAGATCCAGGCTAAACTGAAATTTATTTTATTACTTATGGATATTCCCTGTACTTCGCTAAGAAGTTCATTGTAAACTTGTGCAGCATTTTTATATTCTTTCAACCGAACGTATGAATTTGCAAGAAAGAATTTTGCTTCAATTAATTCTTGTTGTGGTAATCTCTTAATCAACGGATCAGTAAGTTCGAGAATTGCATTGTCATACTCCTTCAAATTGAAGTAGCAGATCCCGATTCTCATTTGAGATTTAGGAGCTAAAGGATCATCTTGATAATAAGCTAAGAGTTCATCATAGGTAGCAACAGCACTAGTGAAGTCATTCGTCTTTTCATAAGATTGGGCAAGTGAGTAAAAACTATTTACAATGAATTTATTAGTCCGTTTCTGCGCAATCGCTTCTCTAAAATTTTCTTCGGCGTCAACAAACTTATTCTCAGCAAGGTACGCCTCGCCGATCCAATAATATGCAGAGCCGGGATATTCCCCATTTTTGTAATCATTAAGCAAGGTATTCAAACGTTCACGTACTTTACGATATTCACCTTTTACAAAATAAACTGTTCCGAGTTTGTAAAGAGCAGCATCACGATAATTAGAATATCTATAATGATCGATGAAATACTCCAGTTCGATAGCTGAACCATCCAATTGATCAAGATTCAGCAAACAATCCGCAGAATAGAATTTTGCCGAAATGAGTTTCTGTTCATCAAGTTTGTTTTCCGAAATAACTTCATTAAAAAGTTGGTATGCGGCTCCAAAATTATGATCATTGTAGAAATTAATAGCGGAGGTGAATTTATCATTCACATTCTGAGCAGAAAGCGAAATAGTGAATAAAATAAGTGTGAAAAATATTTTTTTCATAATAGTTTAGAATTTTATCATACTTTTTAGAATGATAATTAACAAAGCGCCGGCGATACCGGAGAAAAAATTCACCATCTCGTTGTTAATCAATGAATAACCTTTAAAAAGATCAGTTTGTGGACCGCACTAAATTTGCTCTTCGGTAACTTTAGGCGGGTTCTAAAAACTATCTTTTGTAAAAATTTAACGCAGAGAATGCAAAGAAAACGCAAAGTCCGCAGAGAATATTGTGGCATAGCCATCACTATGTGAAAGTTTTTAGAACCACCCTTTATTACAAACCGAACATTTGTTCTGCTCTTGAATTGTAGCACCGAGAACGCTGTCAAAAAAACTTCCGAACAATCCTGCTAATAAAATCAATATCACATAGTGAATATAAGCAATCTCTATCCATCCAATTCCAGAAAGTGCAATAGCGAAACTTCCCAACGTAGCACCGATTGAACCGATGATTGAGATTCCGCCGGATGTACCTTGCTCAATAGGTTTAAGATTTAGAATGTTATACGTGGCAGTTTTTTTCCAGGTTCCAATTTCAGTTGCCCAGGTGTCTGCGCATACTGCTGATAAGGTAGCTAAATAAATCAAGTAGAAGAGTTCATTGGGATAAATCGCATAAAGAATTACAAGAACGCCGCCTAATCCACCATTTGCAATCACTTGATAGTGATCTCGTACTCCACTCTTTTCAAAAAATATTTCTACTTCAACATTTCTTTTCTTGCGGAGTTTTGACAGTATGCTTGAGAGAATGAAGAATGTAAGAATTGGAACCGACCATTTAATTCCACCCAAACCAAAAATAAGTCCGGCTAAAATAAAAGCAGCAATAGCGCCGCCAACGGTTAAAAATCGTGCTTTAACTGATAAAAAGGCGATTATGGAAGCAAAAAACATTCCGGTTATTAAATTTTGAATCAACAGATTATCCTGTGTAGCAGTTAAAAAAAGCGTAAAGGTTAAACTCGTTATTTGGTCTGTTATGGACAGGATGTAATCGAAAATTTTTATGAAAGTTCTGAATCAATATAAACAAATGTGATTTTATCTAAAAGGGGTTTTCCTTTGGGATGATTCTGATTCACGAGTTAGAAAAACTGGTGCGGAAGAGGGGACTTGAACCCCTACGCCCTCACGGGCACTACCCCCTCAAAGTAGCGTGTATACCAATTTCACCACTTCCGCAAAAATCAGAGCCAAAAATATCCCAGAACTAATCAAAATGCAAATTTACATTTTTAATTTAGTTCCGATCCTGCGGTTTGAAGCGATTCATTAATGTTTCTCGGACTTCTTTGCGGAATCTACTTTCAAACACAATTAGTATTACAATTTGCTTGGGAGTGAGAAGATCGGATAGGGATTTTAAAAAGTTTTCTCTTTCTTTTGATATGCTACTTTCGATAAAAAGAAAATTGTTTACTTGTTCTTTATAAGCTGCTTCACTTATTTGTGAACTGCCTCTAATACCATCTTCTAAGTTTTGAATCATTCCGTCTCTTTGGTCAAGAATAACTTTCATCTTTTTCTGATGTTCGTTTCTGCGCGCAAAAAAACGAACGGCTGTATCTTCGTTAAGAGATAACACTTCAATCAGTTTTATTTTTTCCCATTGCTCTATTCTTTGAAGAGGTTTCATTTCCATATTCATCCGAGATTTGTTTTGAGCAATAACTGTGGATCCAACTAAGCAAATAATAAGTAGTGGCACAAACATTTTTTTCATTTTGTCACCTTTTGTGAGGTTGTAGAATTCACTTTTTCATAAATAATTTCTAATTCTTTTTCCGAAAGACCGCTGAGTGTTCTGTAATATTCCGAAACCGGGCTATCAATTAGCCGGGTGTATGATTCGCTGCTGATCTCCACTTCAGAAGGAATTTGAATGCTCATCTCCCCGGAGTTTGTAGTCAAAATAATATCAGCAGGATTACTCTCCAATTCTGTAAAATATTTATCGGAAACTTCTTGATCAGAAAAATTATTTACTACCTCAGCTGCTAACTCTTTGTATTGCGTTTCAAATTCGGCTTTTGAGCTGAAAAGTAAAAATGATAAAATAACCACCGCGGCAGCTGTAGGAGTAAAATAGTACGCACTTTTCCATGAAATAATTTTTTTCTTCTTTTCAAGTCGTTCCCGCACACGCGGCAAAAGATTAGCAAAATACCTCTCATCAACCTCGATAGTTTTCGGAAAACTGACTTCTTCCAATTGATTATTTATTGAGGCAAGATCACTTTTGAGTTCATCCGAACTCGCCAATTTAATCTCGAAGTCAAGCCGCTCATTCTCGCTCATCAATTTCGAAAGATATTTGAGAATTCTTTCATCATTCTTTTTCATTTGACAACTCCAGTACTTTCTTCAAAGCATGAAAATAATTTGCTTTTAAACCACCGACACTCTTACCTGTCCTCTCCGCAATCTCTTCATACGACAGCTGTTCGTAATTTCTCATTATAAATATTTCCCTCTGTTTTGGTGGAATCTTTTCTAATATTTTCTTTACCAGCTCCAACTTCTCTCTATTTAATAGATCTTCAACAATATCTTGATGGTCTTCCAATTCAAAATCATTATCCGCATCGTCAATCGAAAAAAATCTTTTAATCTTCTTCTTCCGGATTTGGTTAAGACTTCTTGTGCTGACAATTTTGTAAATCCATGTATAAAGTGAAGACTGAAAATTAAAGCTCTTCAATTTTTTATAAATAACAATCAGCACTTCCTGCGTTACTTCATCAGCGTCAAGATGATTACCCAGCATCTGGCGAGCGAGCCAATAAATTTTTTTTTGATACTTCTTCACGATATCATTGAACGCGACTTCTTCGCCGGCTAAAAATCTATTGATCAGTTCGAAGTCGCTTTCCTGCACAGTTCCCACATAATGTTTCATATAATAGACACAAATTATTCAAGAGTGGTTTAATTAAATAATCGTTAAACCTGAAGTCATCTGATGTTGTCAAAATAACGAAAAGAAATTATTTCATCACAACTAAAATAGAGGGCTCTATGAAAAAGATAAGTGTATTAATTCTAAGTGTGCTCCTTCTGAGTAATATTTCAACTTTCTCACAGCCAGGTCAATGTGAGCCAAGAGGAAAGCACATTAAAGCAGATTTAAAACTTACGCCGGAACAGGAAAAAAAGTTCGATGACTTAAAGTATCAACACCAACAAGGAGTAATTGACATTCAAGCTAAAATCCAGAAAAGTCGCCTTGAACTCAAAAAGATGATTGATGACGGAAAAATTGATGAGAAAAAAATTTTCCAACTCACCGATGATAACAGTAAACTTATGGGAGACATCAAGTACTCCGCAACCAAATATTGGCTTGATGTTTACAAAATGCTCAACGATGAGCAGAAAGCCGTTTGGACGAAGCATCTTTCTCAAATGACAGATCCCGGAGTAATGAAAGAAAGAATGAAAGCGGGAGCTCGTAAAATGATGCATGAATGCGGAATGAGAAAGATGAATGGACCAAGACGTGGTATGCACTGAAATTTTCAGTAATAATCACAAAAGCCCTCGATAGTTATCGGGGGTTTCTTTTTTAAAGAGAGGATTTAGAGATCACCCTTTATTGGACGAAGAACCAATTCTTCCGAAACTAAATTACTTTTTTCAGAATAAACCTGATAAATCAGTTCAGCGATTGCCTCTGCGCTCATCATTCTCTCCGAATATTTTTGAAGTACTCCTTCCTGCCAGATAGATGTTGCAGTTGCACCGGGAGAAACATTTATCACTCGAATATTTTTATCGCGGACTTCTTCACGTAGTACTTTTGTGTAAGCGTGCAATCCCGACTTTGATGCAGAGTAAGCACTACTGGCTGTAAAAATTTTTTGAGTAACAACTGATAAAATATTAATAATGGTACCCGATTTTCTTTCCAGCATCTCCGGAAGAACAATTTTGATTGAATAGATGGAACCAAGAAGATTGACTTGAATAATTTCTTCAATTTCCTGAATAGAATTATCAATCGCATTTTTGAAGGAAGTTGTTCCGGCATTATTTATCAAACATTCAATTTGATATTCAGAAGAAATTTTTTGATAAAATTCATTCACAAAACTGAAATCAGAAACATTTAACCGATGGCATACAAAAAAAGTAGCGAACTCACCCAATTCTTTTTTGATTTCATTTAACAAATCAATTCGACGAGCAGTGCCAAGAACATGAATTCCATTCTTAGCAAATTTAAGCGCGAGTGCCTTGCCAATTCCGGAACTCGCCCCGGTGATCCAAACTGCGTTCTTTTTTTCCATTAGATTCTTTTCTGAGCGATTAGATCTAAAAATTCAGTTCTTGTCCGTGCATCTTCTTTGAAGATTCCATGCATAGCACTGGTAGTAGTTATTGAGTTTTGTTTTTGGACACCCCGCATCATCATACACATATGATAAGCTTCCACAACAACCGCAACACCCCGTGGAATTAAATATTTATCGAGCGTATCTGCAATTTCTTGTGTCATTCTCTCCTGAACTTGAAATCGTTGTGCGAATATATCAACAACGCGAGGGATCTTACTCAAGCCAACAATTTTTCCATCCGGTATATACGCAACATGCACTTTGCCATAAAAAGGCAGCAGGTGGTGTTCACACATGCTATAAAAGTCGATGTCCTTAACTATCACCATCTCATCATATTTCTCATTGAAAATGGCATTATTAAGAATTTCTTCAACGTTTCGTCTATAACCTTGAGTAAAAAACTCATAAGCCTTTGCTACTCTGTTTGGAGTATTTATTAATCCTGCTCTTGCCGGATTTTCACCAACTTCTTCAAGAAGATTTTTCACAAATTTTTCGATGACCTCGTAATTCACAATAATTCCTTTCCTTTGTATTCAACGTAGTTATTTTCAGTTTCGTAAAGTTTGATAGAGTAAAGTTTTCCCGATGGGATTTTATTCTCAAGCTGATTCCAAATTCCGACAGCAATATTTTCTGCCGTTGGTATTTTATCTTTTAAGAAGTCAACATCTAGGTTAAGATTTTTGTGATCAACCTTGTTAATCACATTTTCACGAATGATCTCTTTTAATACTTTCAGATCAATTACATAGCCCGTTTGTGAATCAATTTCTCCCGCCACAATCACTTCCAAAGTATAATTGTGTCCATGTCCATTTAGATTACTACACTTGCCAAACACTTGTTCGTTTTCATCATCAGAAAAATTTGGATTATATAAACGATGAGAAGAACTGAATATTTCACGACGGGTTACTAAAATCATTTATTTTCCTTTTAAAGCTTCCATTACTTCTTCGATGTGTCCGGTAACTTTCACTTTTGGAAAGATATTTTGAATTTTTCCGTCTTCATCAATAATAAAAGTAGTGCGTTCGATGCCCATATATTTTTTGCCATACATGCTTTTCTCTTTCCATACACCGTACTTTTCGACTACTTCTTTTTTCTCATCGCTAAGTAATGTGAAAGGCAAATTATATTTCTCTGCAAACTTTTTATGCGACGCAACCGGATCGATACTGATTCCTAAAATTTCCGCTTTCAAGTTTCTAAAATTGGGGAATGAATCGCGGAAATCGCACGCCTCTTGAGTACAACCGGAGGTCATATCTTTGGGGTAAAAATAGAGAACTACTTTCTTCCCTTTAAAATCGTTAAGTGTAACTTTCTTTCCATTTCCATCTTGAAGTGAAAATGCGGGAGCTTTCTTTCCTATTTCTAGCATAATTGTAACTCCAATTTGTTCTACGAGCTAAACAGGTATCTCTTTTAAGTAGTTCCTTTAATAACAAAAAAAAAGCGGACGAGTTTTCCCCGTCCCTTCTTAACTCAATAAAAGCAATTATGCTAATTTTTTAAGAGCATCCTGAACCGCATTGTAGTTCGGTTCTTCTCCGGCGTTTTCTAATACTTCAGCATATTGAACTAAACCATTCTTATCAATCACAAAAGCAGCACGCTTAGCCACGCCTTTAAGATCCCATTTGCCAGGCAGCCATAGATCGTAGAATGCATCGTAAACCGGCGCGACTTCCTTATTAAAATCACTTAGGAGCGCGAAATTGAACTTATGTTTATCAACCCACAGCTTCTGGGAAAAAGGAGTGTCAACACTAATACCGAAAACTTGAGCATTTAGGCTTTCATAGTCTTTCATGCTGTCTCTGGTTGAGCATAATTCTTTTTCACAAACTCCTGATCCAACAGCAGGAAAGAATAAAAGAACAACATTGCTCTTTCCTTTGAAATCACTCAAAGTAACCGTTTCGTTACTTGTATTTCTTAAAGTAAAATTTGGTGCTATATCGCCAATTTTCAACGGCATATAATTCTCCTTTCTTGAAATTATTCTTTAAGTTTTCTTCCAATTCGAACCTTGATCTGAAACTCAACCTTGCCTTCAGAAGTAACTCTGCCCCGTTGTTCAATAACTTCGAACCAACCAACTTTCTTTTCAGAATTGGCTTCGAGAACCACTTCTTTTACAGCTTCCGCGATACTATCAGTAGAAATTCCAACTCTTTCTATAACTTCGAATGTCTTTGACATATTAACCTCTTTATATGAATGAAAAGTTCCAATTTGTAAATTTTGTTTTTATTACACAATCAAAATAACTTTTTCACAGATAAGATTAAAGGAACTGATTAACAAAGGATTATTTCTTGGTTCACGTTCCCGAAAAGTATAATTTTGGTTTATAAATCATATCCATTAGAGGGAAATAATGAAAAGACTATCTGTTTTACTCGTTGTTTTATTTGCTCTGTCAGTACAAGCACAAAATAAAATTCACAGTCCGGAAATAACCGCTCAAGAAATTAAAGCTAATGTTTTCTACCTGGCTTCCGATGCAATGAAAGGAAGATTTACCGGCAGCCCGGAAGAGCGTAAAGCCGGTGATTATATAAAAAACGAATTTCAGCTTTACCGACTAAAACCGGCATTTAACGGAAACTGGTTTCAAGAATTTCCGTTCGTCGAAAAAGTTGAGATGACCAAAGCGAACTCTCTTACATTCGAAGTGAACTCTAAAAAACAATCATTAATAGTCGGGAAGGATTTTACAACAGTAGCATATTCAGGTAAAGGAAATGTTGCCGGTGAATTGGTTTTTGCCGGTTACGGTATTTCGGCTCCAAAATTAGATTATGATGATTATGCGGGCATAGAAGTAAAAGGTAAAATTGTTGTGGTGATGAGATACCATCCGGAACATGATAGTTCGAAATCAGAATTTGATAAGTATGCCTCCTTCCGAAACAAGGCTACCGTCGCAAAAGAAAAAGGTGCCGTTGCAATTATTTTAGTCAATGGTTACGTTCCTAAAAATGATGACGACCTGTTAATGGATCTCCGTTACGATGGCGCTCCCGCAATGAAAGATATTTCCGTACAGCAAGTAAAAAGAAGTTTTGTAGATGATCTTTTTAATGCCGATGGGCTGAACTTCGCCGAAGCTCAAAAGCAAATTGATGCTTCAAAAAAACCTTCTTCATTTCTCTACAAAAATTCGAAAGCTTCCCTTTCCACTGAAGTCAAAGAGATTGTGAAGAAGGGACGCAATGTTGCCGGAATGATTGAAGGATCTGATCCGGTTTTGAGAAATGAATACATTGTGATTGGCGGACATTATGATCATCTCGGAATTGATCAGTTAAAAGAATCTTCAATGGATAAGAGCAAAGAGAAACAGATTCACAACGGTGCGGATGATAATGCTTCCGGCACTACCGGAGTTTTAGAGGTAGCGGAGAAATTAGCTTCGATGCAAGGATTGTTAAAACGAAGTATCATCTTCGCAGCATTCAGCGGTGAGGAACTTGGAATTCTTGGTTCGACATTTATGACAAATAATTTTCCTGTTGATATAAAAAATGTGGTAGCGATGCTCAATATGGATATGATAGGTCGCTTGAACGATGAAAACAGCTTGACGATAATTGGTACCGGCACTTCTTCAATGTGGAAGGAATTGTTAAATCAAAAAAATACTTACGGCTTTAAGTTAGGAATGAGCGACGGCGGTTCAGGTGGAAGCGATCATCAAGCATTCTCTAATAAAAATATACCTGTATTATTTTTCTTTACAGGTACACATTCGGATTATCACAAACCATCGGACGATGCCGAAAAAATAAATTTCGAAGGTCAAGCAAAAGTCACTAACTATGTTTTTGACATAGCACTTGCGTTGGATAAGCTTGAAAAGCGTCCAGAATATGTTAAGGTAGAAGAGCCAGCCGCTCGCCCTGGTGGTGGTGGAAAAACACGCGTTACAGTTGGAACTGTCCCCGAGTTCGGATACAACGGAACCGGTTATAAACTCTCAGGTGCTACCGAGGGAAGTCCTGCTGCTAAAGCCGGAATGAAAGCGGGCGATATCATCGTCAAGTTTGGTCCTAAAACAGTAGGGAACATTTACGATTTTATGTACGCCGTTCAAGATTACAAAGCGGGCGATAAAGTTGATATAGTTGCTTTGCGTGAAGGTAAAGAGATGACGTTTAATGTAGAGCTGATTGCCAAATAGTTTGCAATTTGTAGTTGGCTGTAAGCACTTTACAGAAAGGCGAAACAAATGTTTCGCCTTTTTTATACCAATTATCAATTTGTCGGAAATAAACCGTCCTATAACCGTTGCACAGTTTATATATCCAGAGTAATTTGCATAAACAAATTTTCGAGGAGTATATGGCAGAAAATCACGTTGGGCAGAAAATTGCCGAGTTAAGAAATCAGAAAGGTCTTACTCAGGAAGAGTTAGCTGCAAAGTGCAACATCAATGTTCGTTCTATCCAGAGAATTGAAAAAGGTGAGGTCCAACCGAGAAAATATACTTTGAAAATTTTATCTGAAGCGTTGGGATATGATCTGCTCAATACAACTGTATCGAAGACAGGTTCGTTACCCTGGCACATGTTACTGAATCTAAGTAACATTTTCCCAATTTTGATTGTGGCCATATTAGTTTGGGCATTTAAGAGAGAAGAATATGAAGATATTGACAGAAACGGTAAAACAATTATCAACTATCAGATAACATTTATTCTTACTTACATTTTATGTACTATCTTATTTTTGATTCCATTGTTCGTCCCGATACCCCGTTTTCACATTGGGAATTTAGGGGTGATTGAATTCATGTTGATGTTCCCTTTCGTTTTGATGGGTACTAATTTTATACTGGTTATTCTAAATTTAATACGATCACTGAACAACAATAATTCATTGATTTACCCTGCATTCAAATTCATTAAATAGAGATGGGCGAAACATTTGTTTCGCCTTTCCAAGAATCAGTCTGAATTGATTACAAAACCGTTGATAAACCAGCTCTCACTACAAAATTATTGTTTGCATTGTATGAAAAATCGATCCGTAAAGCTCCTAAAATTTTTCCGAAACTTAGATATCCTTCCCAATAAATTTTATCCACCGCTTGATTCTTAAAGTAACTGCTCTCATTCCACATTTTTAAAATGCTGACTCCCGTGATAATATCAATATTCAGATCAGTCAGAAAATTAAAACCGATTGCCTGATAAGGAACAGTGCGCCAGTTATGTTCTATATGAAACGCAATGAGTTTATCTCCAACATACTCATAAGGGGCTAATCCTTTGAATGTTAAAAAGGGCGAATAGATATTCAATGCTGTGTTGGGAGTGATAGTATGTTGCGATCCGTAATCCCCAAGAACTGCGGCGCCCTCAAATCCGAATACGAAGTAGGGTGAAGAGAATAACTCCTTATAAATAGTGCTCGTTGTAAATTGGGATATAACTCGTACCCGTTTGTAGTTGAAATCGCTGTCGAAAACCGGATTTGAAAAATCAAGTTGTGCTTTCAAACCGTCTTGCAGCATTATTGGCTGATATTCATGCGGACTCTTGCCGAGTGAAATATTAAAAGAAATTTTCGCGTCGTTGCCTTCAACAATCTGGGGATTCGATCTCACGAGTCTGTTAGTAGCAAAAAAACTCTGATACTTTAACTCTGGAAGAGATTCTTGATTATCAAAGACAAATCCTATAGATGAGGAGATATTGTTTGCGAATCTGTTGCTCAGAGCGATTCTGAATCCTCTTGAACGGTAATAGTTGAACTGATCGCCAAAACCAAGCAACACGTTTGCACCGTTAAGCCAATCGGGATACGGATTAAGCATTTGCCATTGTTGTGCTTCATCGAAGAATCCCAATTCAATCCCGGTGATTAAACCCCACTTTACATTCAACCTTGTTGAAAAACTTCCCTCAAACTTCTTTCTACCAAAGGCATACCCCAAATTAGAATTTATTGTTAAATTATTCTCCAAGAAGTTATCATTATACTTGGCACCGATAAGAATTCCATCCACACGGTTGTCTCTAAAATTTAGATATTTAAACACCGTGCCCACGTATTTGAAAAACTGACTTCCCGATTTTTGATTTTGATCATGCTTTACCGCATTACTCGCAAGCCCTCCAAACAGTCCAGTAAATTTTAATTTAGTTACAACCGTCTTTGAACTATCTAGTTCATTATATGCTTTCACTTCCGCAATGGTAAGAGGAATCGGTCTTAGTGAATCAATTTGTGTCCTACTAAGTTCCGTAGCTTTGATAAATTTAATTTTTGAATCTTTACTGGAATCCGGTTTTATGGTTGAATATAGATTATAAACTGAATCGGGAATGGCCGGATTGATTTTGTAATTAGTAAACATGCTCACTTGGTTCATTGATATGGCATCGATTCCGATCAATGAGGCAAAACTAACTTTCAATCCTGATTCAACTTTGAAATATGTAGGCAGCCAATACTTTTCAAAACGGTCTCTATTCTGAATGAACGAAATGTTTAAGTCATTTACATACGGGAATCTTAGCCCCTCATTATTTTTGAATTCGATACGTTTTAAGGAGTATGTAGAATCTTCGATCACCATCTTTCCAGATAGAAGCGGTTGAATTTTAGATTTCGGAATCACCGCTATAAAACATTCGTGTACCGAACCCGATTGTTTTACTTCGAGAAGTTTGTAGTCGTACCAATCAAAAGCGTTTTTTGCAAGAGGAAGAAATACTTTATTACCGATTATCGAAAGTGTATCCTCCGTAAAATCTACATACATTTTATCTAGAATA
The DNA here is from genome assembly GCA_964449775.1 of uncultured Melioribacter sp. Classification (GTDB taxonomy): domain Bacteria; phylum Bacteroidota; class Ignavibacteria; order Ignavibacteriales; family Melioribacteraceae; genus Fen-1258. The sequence continues at coordinate 34,283 of CAYVBQ010000002.1, forward strand.
TTTTGATCGAATTTAAGCGCATTTTTCTTTTCGTTCTCTGAAATATGAACTGAGTGAGTTATTATTTTTTCCGGTTTATTGGACTTATAATAACCAGTGGAAAATCTTTCGGATACCATTGCAACTTCACCGGCGGAGAGAAAAATATCTTTTGAGAAGAGATTGTACTCCAGACTATTCAGCCCGGCTCTATTTTGATCTTTTCTTTTAATCGCCTCCCTTACAATTCTGTAAGCCGGGTCTTCATCTGAACCCACAACAATCTCCATGAATTGTATCGGCTCAGATATTAAACCAATCTTTATTTCATTCTTAAATTCAGTAAGCTCAATTTCTCTTCTTTTATAGCCAACAACTGTGAAAATTAATTTCACTTTTGGAGAGGGCACTGTTAGAAGAAATTTCCCTTCCAGATTCGATGATGTCCCGTGTGTTGTTCCGGCAATTCGAATGTTAACGTATGAGAGGGGTTCTTTCGTTTCATCATTATAAACAAACCCGGTAACTTTGAAACTCTGCGAGAATAGTGCAGATGTAATTATGAGAGTTAAAAGAATAGATTTCATATTTTATTAGCCCGATTGTGTAATGAAAGACGTATTCAATACTAAAAATGTTACAACCAAAATTAATAACTCAACGAAATTGATAACACAAAATTTCTTGGCATTCCCGGTTCCAGAAAGATTGCTTCATTATTCACTATATCGGGATTGATGAATGCCGATGAAGCATATTTCAGACCGAAGATGTTGTTAATCGTTAAAAATCCGGTGAGTGAAAGATTACCAATTATTTTCACCGGTTTATTTAATCCGACTGTTGCGTTCATAACGGTGAAGGAAGGAACCGATAAAGTATTAGCGTCATCCACAAAATACTTTCCGATACCGTTTATGCCAATAGATAAAAACGCTCCATCAAATATTTCAGGTACATAAGTAAGCCCTAAATTGTAGAAAAGTCCGGGAATACCGGCAACTTCATTGTCTTTGTAGTTTGAAAATTTGCCTGCCTTTTTCAAATCATAATGAACGGAATCAATTAAGTATTCCAGATACTTATTGTCAGAAAAAGTAAATGCCCCGTTGAAAGAGAACCCATGATTGAACTGGAGTGATGTTCCTAATTCTACTCCTATTCGCTTAGTCTTTCCGGCAGTAAAATAAAATCTTCCCCCGCGGTAAGGTATAATATCATTCTGTACATTGATGTAATAGAAAGCCAAATCATAAGTGAGGGATTTTAGCAGATCTTTTTTTTGAAGAGCAATCAGATGTTTTGTGCCGAGTTCAAAAGTAGTAGAGATGATTGGTTCTAACAGTGGATTGATAAGATATACTTTGTCCTGACCGTAAGTGCTTGATGGATCTGTTTCATTTCCTGCGGGCACTTCAATTCCACCACCATAATTTGCATACACACTTTGAGTTTCCGATAAGCGATAAGTTATTCCCGCTTTAGGAGTAACTCTTTCGAATGATCTTGTTTGAAGTCCATAACCTGCCGTTATAAAACTTTCGCTATAATATGAAATGTTATCGTACCGGGCACCAACTATTATACTCAGCTTATCATTAAAAATAATTTCGTCTTGAACAAACGCACCAAAAGTATTCGCTCCCTCCCGTTTGTTATCTTTAAGCACATCACCACGAGAATTTGTTGGAGATAAACTATAAAACAAAATTGCGCCGTCTTGATACGCCTCATCACCTCCAACAACTAACTTATTCTGTATAGAAGATGAAAGCCAAGAGTAATTACTGTAAATCAGATTCCCGCCGAGATGGTATCGTGTAAAATCACGGAAGGTCCCCCGCTCCGATCTCTGCAAATATTTTGGGTTCACGAATACCATTCCTGAAATGCCATTTGATTTATCGAACTCATGATTCAAGGTAACACCAATTTTCCCGAGACGGTTGAATCGTCTTTCATCTCTCTGTGCATATGTGGGATTAGATTGAGAAGGATCTGAATCAAATTGCTTCTGTGTCAATGGTCCCGGAATATGAAACAGGTTAGATGCTCCAGACAAAAAAACACCCAGCTTGGTTAGATCATCCAAATACGAAAGGAACCCGAAATTAAACAATGTTCTATAACTGCTTGAATGTTTTCTCCATCCATCTAAGTTACTGTTAGATAGTGATGAAAATATTTTTCCATTTTTGAAATTTGTTCTAGCATTTGCCTGAAGTAGATTGAAGCCATAACTTCCAACCAATGAACGTAACGAAACGCTGTTATCAGTTCCAGAAGGAACAGTGGAGATATTGACCACACCGCCGGCTGCATTTCCCCAGATTGCCGAAGCATTCGATCGAATGACTTCGATATTATCGGCAATACTCAGATCGATTTGATCGAATGATGTTCGTCCATCCGGCTCTGTTTCCGGAATTCCGTCAACCATTACACGTATTCCGCGAGATGTTCCGGAATTAGATCTGTCCCCCGCCCCGCGAGCACCAAACCCTCGAATAACAAGCCTAACATCTTGATTGCCAGAACGCGATTGTGCTAAAACTCCGGGAATGGTTGAAAGTGCTTCGTCCAATCCATATCCACGCAAATTTTTTAATTGCTTAGATTGAAGTATTGTTACAGCATATGGAATTTCCAATACTTGTTCCGCATATCGTGTTGCAGTGACAGTTATCTGATCAAGTTTGACTACAAGTGTATCGTCTTGTTTGCTCTTCTGTTGTGCATAATTAAAGGAGATAAAAACTAGAGAAAGCAACAAAATCTTTTTCATATTTAGTCCTCAGAAAATGTTTTTTCTTTTATACTTTCTCTCTCTATCAGAAAATAAAAAATAAATCCAAATGAGCTGAAAGCGAATACAAGAGCAATTAATATGAGGGTTATATTTCTAATTTTCAGCATTGATCTTTTTCGCTTCTTCAAGAAGAGGCGGTAAATCATATTTAACGGTATCCCAAATCATTTTGTAATCAACATCAGAATAAACATGAATCAGATAATTTCAATTTCTTTTATCAACGAAAGAACAAGCATCCGGTTGTTCTCAAATTCATCTAACGACTTATCTCCTAACATATCGATAGCTTCTTCAGCGGCAGAAATGATGTATCCGATTCTAATCTTGTCTTTCTCTTGCATACTCAACTTGGGCTTCTCTCACAACATCAGCTCGAAAATATCCGCTTAATTCCAACGGTGTTCTCAGGTCTACTTTTCTACCTATTAAATCGGAAAGCTCGCGCTTAATGCGAACAAAGTTCATTAATCCGGGTTTCGCTTGCTCATCAAACTCAATGAGTATATCTACATCACTCTCGTCAGTAAATTGATCGGTTAATACCGAGCCAAAGAATGAAAGTTTTTTAATGTGATTCCGAATGCAGAATTTTCTTAATGCTTCCTTCGAATATTTTATTTTTTCTTCGACCATAAAACTAATCTTGATTTTTCTTCATGAGGAAATTTAAGGATTTCTTTCTGCTATGAAAAGTGAAATTTAAATACAAAAGGCGAACCAAAGATTCGCCTTGAACAATAATTGTCGTTATAAAAGGTCAGTTATTTCTTTCTTTTTATCATATAGGTAGGTTAAGAGCCGGTCTAATATCATCCTTAAAGAGTTGATCCCATTGATCAAATTTATCACTGCCGTAAGACTTGGATATACTTAAAGACATCTCTTCAAATTCATGACTGAAAGCATTTGCTGTAAACACAATTTCCTTTAGTGAGAGCGCCTTATTATTCAGTATAGTCGAATCATGGTGACCTGCTACGGCTTCGATTATTTCATCTTGGAAAGCCCATAATCGTAATATGTAAGACCCTACATTGATATGTGAGACCCCAAATAGTTTTTGTTCCATTTCATGAGAATTAGAAGTGTGGATATTTTGAAAGTAAGGTGAATGCTTTTGTTTATCATTTAATTGTAACAATACAATTTTTCCAACATCATGTAGTAATCCTGAAATATATGCCTGTTCTATCATATCTTTATCATTAGTCTCTTTCTCCATCATTGCTTTTGAAAACTTAGCCACGTTAATTGAATGCGTCTTGATTTCTTTAAGAACTGACTGGGTTTCCGGTGAGGCGTTGCGTAGCGAGAAAACTTTAACATAGAGTACGAGCGTCTTTACAATATTAACGCCTAAAAAATTGAGAGCTTGTAACAAATTAGTAACTCCGGCTGGAATGTTGTAAAATGATGAATGTGCAATATGAAGAATTCTTGCAACCATCCAAGGATCAGCCTGAATGATTTCAGCAATCCGGTTCATCGAAAATACTGACATGCATAATTCTTTCTCTAGCCGCAAATAGATATCAGGTAATATTGGTATTGCACCTAACCCATTTATCTTTTCGATTAAATGTGCATTTAAATCATAAACCACAAGTTTTGCTAAATCGTTCATGGTTTTTAACAAAGCAGCGTGATCTAATGGTATCTTAACTGACCGATGGATACTTTTTGATAAACGGATTGCTTTTACTTTTTCATTGTCGGATACAAGGCACACTCTAAAGATTTTTGGATAACTATCCTGGAGTATGCTTAAAAATTCCAGATGGTTAAATTTACGTATTCGTAAATCCGTAACAACTATTGTAATGTTATTTTCGCAGATAACATTTAGTGCGTCGTCATTACTCTGAGCAAAGAAAAACAGCAGAGTTTCTTTACGATCAAGTTGTAGCTTTTGCAAATCTTTAAGTGTATCTGAAGCAGCAGTAACAAAAAGTACATTAGTAATCATCATTTTTTTCTCAATTAATAGACTTAATAATTCTTGAATAATTCGATCTCTAACGCAAAATTCCTACAATGAAAAATCATCCACATTTAATATTATTATCGAAAAATTTTTATAAAAATTAATCTGTTGAAATGAATTAAATAAAAGAAATTAACTAATTGAGTTCCGAAGTAATTCGTGGTGGGCTACAGTTAAATCGATTCCTGACCGAATGCGGATAATAAAAGTCTTTATATGAAGAGAAGAAGTGATCTTCCTTAAAAATCATTAATTAGAGCAAAAAAACTATTCATTTTCGTAAATCAGCCAACGGTACAGCGGTTCCTCTCATTGAATGAACTTTGTTTGCAACAGGTATAGATATTTCCTTCTTCACATACTTTTCAAACTCATCGCGGAAACGTGCGATCATAAACTTAACCGGCCAAGCTGCCGCTTCACCCAACGCGCAGATCGTATTGCCTTCAATATTGTTGGCTATGCTGATAAGAAGATCCAAATCCGCAGATGTCCCATGTCCCTCATCAATTCTATGTAAAGTTTTTTCCATCCATCCAGTGCCTTCGCGACATGGTGTGCATTGCCCGCAGCTTTCATGATGATAAAAATGAGAGATGCGCAATAATACTTTTAACAAATTAGTATTTTCATCCATTACCATCACGCCGCCGGTTCCTATCGCAGAACCTGCTTCCTTCAATGATTCAGCGTCCATACGAATACCTTCAAGCTGATCCCCCCGTAAAGGAGGCATTGATGAACCGCCGGGAATAACGCATTTAATTTTCTTATTGCCTAGTGCTCCACCTGCTACATCATAAATTAAGTCGGTCAATAAAATTCCCGATGGTCTTTCATATACTCCGGGTTTGTTTACGTGTCCGCTAATTCCAAACAAAATAGTTCCAGGATGTCTTTGAGTACCAATCTTTGAAAACCACTCCCAACCATTTTTGATGATTGCCGGAACATTCGTAATTGTTTCCACATTGTTGATAGTAGTTGGATTGCCCCACAAACCCCGATGTGCAGGGAAGGGTGGCTTAACACGAGGATAACCGCGTAATCCTTCAATGGAATTCATCAATGAAGATTCTTCTCCGCAGATATAAGCGCCCGCACCTTTGTGAATGAAAAGATCGCAACTGAAATTGATGCCGAAAAATTCTTTCATCTTTTCGCCGAGAAATCCACGTGCATAAGCTTCGTCAACGGCTTTCTGCATCAGCTTTATCCATTTATGATATTCACCACGGATGTAGAGGTAAGCAACCTTTGCACCGATAGCGTAACAAGTAATGATAGCGCCTTCGATAAGTTGATATGGATTGTCCTCAAAGATTTGCCTGTCTTTAAATGAACCGGGTTCGCTTTCATCTCCGTTGATGGCAAGATACTTCGGCTTATCGGTTGTCTTAGGCATGAAACTCCATTTGAGACCGGCTGAAAATGCAGCACCACCTCTCCCGCGCAAACCGGATTTTTTCACTTCATCAATAATTTCATCGGGAGTTTTTGTGAATGCTTTTTTAGCAGATTCAAATCCGCCATTCGCGAGATAAACATCTATCTGATTAAAGTTTGGTATTTCGGGGAGAACTATTTTTTCCATTTATTTCAGCGAGTCTAAAATTTCAAAAACTTTTTCTTTATTTAGATTTTCGAAGTAATCTTCATTCACAGCAATCATAGGAGCGTAACCACAGGCACCCATGCATTCAACCTCTTCAAGAGAATAATTTGAATCGTGAGAAACTTGCATATGATCCAGACCGAGCTTTTCCTTAACACCATCCCAAATTTCATAAGCGCCGCGAAGCATACAAGAAACGTTGGTGCAGACTTGAACGTGGTATTTGCCCATCGGTTTTGTGTGATACATCGTGTAGAATGTTACAACACTTAATACGTTTACTTTATCTATGCCGAGAACGGTTGCAATCTCTTCCATCACTTCATTGCTTATGTAACCATTCTGTTCTTGAGCGATGTATATAGTATCCATCACAGCGGCAAGTGAGGTAGGATATTTCTTCCTTGCAGCTTCGATTCTTATAATATTTTCTTCTGTGAATTTGAAACCCATTTTCTTCCTTAGTGATTCTTTGTGACTTAGAGTCTTTGTGGCAAAGATTTACCACCAAGACACTAAGTTTTTATTTATCCGCTTCACCCATTACAGGATCGAGCGAACCAATGATTGCGACGACATCGGAAACCATTGCCCCTTTACACAACTGCGAAACAGCTTGCAAATTGCAGAATGATGGTGAATGTATTTTTAACTTCCAGGGCTGACCAGTTCCGTTGCTTACGATATAAAATCCTAACTCACCCTTCGGATTTTCAACAGAGAGGTAAGTATCTCCTACCGGTGGATTAATTCCAAAATTGATGATCATGAAATCATGAATGAGTTCTTCCATCTTGGAATAAATTTCTGTTTTGTGAGAAAGAACTTTTTTCGGATCGTTTGCAATTACTTCGCCTTTCGGCATCTTATCTAAACATTGACGTAATATTTTTACACTCTCTTTAACTTCATCACCTCTCTGGAAATATCTAGCTAGACAGTCTCCCTGTGTGAAAGTCGGAATTCTAAAATCTATTTCATTGTAGTAGAGATATGGTTTTGCCCGACGAATATCATATTCAATTCCGCTGGCGCGTAAGTTTGGACCTGTAACACCAAGCGCAATAGCATCTTCTTTGGGAAGAATTCCAATCCCCTCAAGACGCCCTATGAAAATTCTATTGGAGAGCATCAGTTTATCCATCTCAACCATTGCCTGTTCCAACTCTGTTAAGAACTGTACAATTTCTGCAATTGCTTCATCATCAATATCGGAAGCAACACCACCGATGCGTGTATAACTTGTAGTAAATCTCGCTCCGGCAATTCTATCGAAAATACTATTAATCTTTTCACGTTCACGGAAAGTCCACATAACCATTGTAACAGCGCCGACGTCCATCGCAAATGTTCCAATTGCAACCAGGTGTGCGGCAATTCTGGAAAGTTCTGAAACGATCATACGAATATATTCAGCACGCTTAGGTGCTTCTATGCCGGCAAGTTTTTCTACGGCAAGAACGTATCCAACATTGTTACACATTGTTCCTGTGTAATCAAGCCGGTCTGTGTGCGGAATGAATTCGATGTAGCTCATGTTCTCAGCCATTTTTTCATAGCCGCGGTGAAGATAACCAAGCTCAGGAACAATTCCCGTCACAGTTTCACCGTCGAGACGTAATACAAGACGAAGCACTCCGTGAGTTGCCGGGTGCTGGGGACCCATGTTGATCACCATTTCATTTTCAAGCACATCATCTATGGTGATATCACGATCTTCAAGAAGTTTCTTGTAAATTTTTTCTTCGTTATATATTTGATTAATTCTATCCATACTATTCTGCTTTGTGTGGAAGTGGTAAAGAACCCGGGATGCCGATTACAGGAAAATCTTTTCTTAACGGATAATATTCAAATCCTTCCGGCATATACATTCTTCTTAAATCGGGATGATTGATAAACTGAATTCCATACATATCAAATGTTTCGCGCTCGTACCAATCAGCGCTGCGCCAGACTGAAGTAACTGTTTCTATCGCCGGCGGATCAACATCAATATTTGCTTTAAGACGAAGTGTGTAATTCAATTTGAAAGAATAAATATGATAGACGGCAGTAAATCTTTTCTTGCGTGTTGCCCAATCAATAGCGGTAATATCTTTGCACATTATGAATTGAAGATCGGGGTCCTCTTTTAAAAATTTTCCAAGTGCAACAATTTGATCGCTCTTAACTGTAAGACAAATATCATCCCTAAAATCGGAGACCTCTTCTAGAGCCGCACCAAATTTTTCTTTTACTTTATCTGTGATGAGTTCTTTGAGATTCATAAGATTATTTTTGTGAGAGTTCGAGTTCTTTTAAAGATCTGTTCTGAAAATCTCGTGCTCTTGTCTTTCCAATTTTTTCTTGAATTGTAATCAATGCATTCAACAAATTTTCCGGACGAGGCGGGCAACCGGCAGTGTAGACATCAACGGGAAGAAATTGATCAATACCCTGTACAACATTATATGATCTATACATTCCACCCGAAGAAGTACATGCGCCCATTGCAATCACCCATTTCGGGTCAGGCATCTGATCATAAATTCTTCTAACTACTTGTGCCATTTTATAAGTTACAGTTCCGGCAACTATCATTAAATCGCATTGGCGCGGAGTGAAACGCATTACTTCCGATCCAAAACGTGCGATATCATATTTTGGATCTGCGGCAGCAATCATTTCAATTGCGCAGCATGAAATCCCCATTGGCATTGGCCATACAGAGCTTTTACGCGCCCATCCAATCACGGCATCAATTGTTGTTGTAATAAAGCCGTCCTGTGTGAGTTTGGCTTCTAATCCCATTTCAATCCACCTTTCATATAGACGTAAAGAAATCCAAGTTCAAGCACCACTAAAAAGATAAACATCGGGAGGAAAGCAAAAATTCCATGTTGAGCAAAAAGAGTTTTGAATTCGACAGCCCATGGATAAACGTAGATAACTTCAATATCGAAAATGATGAAAAGCATTGCGACGAGATAGTATTTAATCGAAATTCTCTCGTGTGTTGTTCCGACAGGATTCTTGCCGCTTTCGTAAGTCATCTGTTTCACTTTGTTAGGTCGTTGAGGACCAAAAAGTGTGGAGGAAAGAACCACGACTCCACCAAAGACCGCGGCAACAATTAATACAAGAAAAATCGGTATATAATCAAGGATCATAATTTTTATTATCAATTTTAGGCTGGCGAAAAATAATCTAAATGAGATTAGAATGCAAAACGAGTTACGAATGAAGAGTGAAGAGCGTAGAATATTTAGTTGATATTGCAACGAGCTTGCCGCAAGTAAGTCTATGTTACTTGTAGAACAGAATTTTATTCTGTTTATTCGCTCAGATTTAAAATCTGAGTTACAGTAAAACAGATTTCCAATCTGTTCAATAGATTTTTGCATAGATAAAATATCTGCGTTACTCTTAACTTTTAGGAAAGAATTTCAACCAATTTCTCCACAACCGTATCCAAATCCTCATAACCGATTACCAATGGAGGAAGCATTCGCAGAACAGTTGTCCCGGCAGGTAAAGCAATAATATTTCGCTTCAACAATTCATTAAGAACCGGCTGCACTTTATCTTTTAGTTCGATGCCGATCATCAATCCGATAATTCTTAGCTCACGAATTTTTGAGAGCTGATGTTTTTCCAATTTCTCTTTGAAATATTGTCCTTTTGCTTCGGCTTCTTCCCACAATTTATTCTCGAGCATGAAATCGATAGACGCGATTCCAGCAGCGCAAGCAAGTGGATTACCTCCGAATGTTGAACCGTGCTTGCTTTTTTCAATTTTGATTTTGTCGTTGCATAATAACGCACCCATCGGGAAACCGCCGGCGATTGATTTGGCAACAGTCATCAAATCAGCTTCGATTCCTAGATGTTCGATTGCAAACATTTTTCCGGTACGACAAAATCCGGTTTGAATTTCGTCAATGATCAAAAGAATATTTTTCTCATCGCAAAGTTGTCTAACTTTTTGAAAATACTCTTTCTGCCCGATGTTAATTCCGCCTTCACCTTGGACCGGTTCAAGAATTATTCCTGCAGTATCATCATCTGCTGCCGCTGCAAGTTTTTCAAAATTATTATACGGTACAAAAGTAAAGCCCTGCACTAACGGACCAAATCCTTCACGGTATTCAGTTTTATAAGTTGCACTCAGCGCACCCATTGTTCTTCCGTGGAAGGCTTTCATAGTTGCTATGAATTTTGTTTTCTTAGTATTTAACCGCGCGAACTTGATTGCCGCTTCCATCGCTTCGGTTCCGCTGTTGGTTAGAAATGCGCGTGTAAAGTTTTTCGGTACAACTTCAAAAAGTTTTTCTAGGAAGAGCGCTTTCTGGTCATTGTAAAAAGTATTCGGGCAAGTAATGAGAGTGGCAGCTTGCTTTGAAATCGCTTCCACTACCTTGCTGTTAGCATGACCAATGTTAGCGACACTTATACCAGCCGCCATATCAATGTATTCATTACCTTGATCGTCCCATAATCGTGCTCCTTTTCCTTTCACGAGTGTTACATCGCGTCTCGGGTAAACATCAACTTCATATTTTTGAATAAGTGCTTTGAAGTCTTTCATGATATTGTAGTTCCTTTTCCATTTAGTGCATCTTTAATTGGATTTTCAGTTCTGCCGTCTGACAAAATTACAGTTGTACCCCCGGCTTCTCCCGAAGGGATGCCTTCGCAAAATAATTTTCTGAGTGCAAGTATTTTTCTTTTCATTCTGCCGTCAACTTTCTGTTCCATTGCTTCAAGTTCCGCTTTCGATATCTTTGAAACGAGAGATGTCGGATCGTTCTTATCAAGAAGAAATCCCGGCGCTTCAATAAGCGAAATAATTTTATCTGCTTTGAATTCAGATTGAAGAAGAGCGATGATATCATCGTTCTCAGAGTTAATAGCGAAATTGTTTTCATCAATCAATGGTACACTGAGAACCGGTGTGTATCCGTTATCAAGAAGTAAATCTAATAGTTGTTTGTTAATTGATTTTGGCTTTCCGGAAAAATCGCGAAGCAGAAGCGTCTTGCCTCCCTCTCGGACTTTAATTCCGCTATTTCGTTTACCTTGAATAACTTTACCGTCAATACCGGAGAGTCCAACAGCATTAATTCCTTTCTGCTGGCACAGTTCAACAATTCTTTTGTTTTTCAAACCCGCGTAAGCCATCATAGCCAGGTCAATTGTTTCTTCATTACTTAGAACAGAATCGTAACCGGAAAGTGATGTTACCACTTTCTTCTGATAACCAAGTTTCTGAGCTAACTCATCGCGTAAAGCGTTCGCTCCGTGAACAATTATAAATTTTTCTTTCAGCGTTGCGAGGTCAGAAATGATTCCATCGAGGTTCAGTTCTTTTCCGCCGCCAATTTTAATTAGAAGCATTTGTACTCCGTTAACGAATTATTTTTTATCGGCTGCCAGTCATCTTCGCCAATGAACTGCTCAGAGCAAATAACAATTGAACTGTCAGCCAATTTATAGTGCATAGTAAAATATTCTTCATCTTCATTGAAATGACTGGATAGATAAGCTGCTTTCGAATCAGTCATGATGATATTCATCGCGCGTATGAAACTTGATTTCTTTTTGATGATCTCGGTTCCCTTTTCCAGCGCATCTTTGATGTTACCTTTGTCAAATCGTTTGATATAATTAAATATTTTCTCGGCGCCAATTCTTCCCTCTTCTTTAATTTTCACACCAGTTAACTGTCCGTTAAAAATAAAAATATATTTGTCATCATAAAACGGCATATTGTTCTCAACTACAATTCCTTCATCTTTAAATGCGCTTCTTGCGTGAGCAATTAATCTTGTTGAAGAACCGAACCGAGTAAAATCACTTTCCCAAATAGGATTTACATTTTTGTAATACTTCCATTCGCCACCTTGCAGATAAGCACAACCCCATCCATGCCCTTGAAATTCTTTGCTGTTCTTCGAGATTTCCGAAAACTTGGTTAAGTAATCAGCAACTGAAAATTCTTCTTTTGAGTTTACGTAAAGTAGTCTGCACATGTTATAATCCTGAGCGAAGCGAAGGATCTCAAATGAATCAATTAGGAGATTCTTCGTCGTTTCACTCCTCAGAATGACGTGGTCAAATTGGATGAAGCCCGGGAAAGTCTAATCCTGTTCTCTCATCAATACCATACATTATATTGAAGGCTTGCAGAGCTTGACCGGCAGCGCCTTTCATTAAATTATCGATTGCACTGATCACTACAAGACGATTTGAGAATTCATCTTTCTTGAATCCGATATCGCAGTAGTTCGTTCCGCTCAATAATTTCGGTTCCGGAAAACGGTATATTCCGTCACTCTCTTTCACAATTCGAATAAACGGTTCGCTGCCATAAGCATCACGGTAAATTTTCCAAATATCTTTTTCTTGCAAATTCTCTTTAAGGAAAACATGACAAGTTGCAAGCAACCCGCGAACCATGTCAATCGCCGTTGCAGAAAAATGTATCTGGATTTTTTTACCGAAAGACATCTCTTGTAACATTTCTGCGGTATGTCGGTGTTGAGTAGGCTGATAAGAACGGACAACTCCTGCGCGTTCCGGATGATGAGATCCTTCATTAACTTTATTACCACCTTCACTCGAGCCAACTTTAACTTCTATCACGGTTCTATCTTCTTCAACCAATCCGTTTTTATAAAGCGGATACAAACCAAGAATACTTGCAGTTGCATTACACCCGGCGCTTGAGATATAACTTGCCTTCTTCATCTCTTCGCGGTGCAGTTCAGGAATTCCATAGACAAATTCATTCAGCAATTCCGGGCGGGCATGTTTATGTCCATACCACTTCTCATATTCATTAACATCTTTTAAACGGAAGTCAGCGCTGAGATCAATGATCTTAGGAGCTAATTTTTTGTATTCATCAATTTTGTTTTGCGAACTGTTGTGTGGCAGACACAAGAATAAAAGATCACATGCTTCCAGTTCATTCGCGGATACAAATTTCAAACTAGTTGACTTACGCAGGTTGGGATGAATCTTGTGAACAAATTTTCCCGTGTAACTTTCCGATGTAACTTGTTTCACTTCAACATTAGGATGGAACAATAATAGCCGCAGCAATTCTCCACCTGTATAACCGGAAGCGCCGACGATCGAAACATTCACTTTCATTATTTTCTTCCTTCCGCAACTTGTAACACATACTCTACCATTTTTTGGGGAATATTAACACCTGTTGTAGTAATGCTGTTCTTATATTCCATTGTATAATTCACTTCGTTCACCATCAAACCTTGTGCGGTTTCAAAAACATCAATGGCAACAATTCCGCCGCCAACAGCTTTGGCTGCACGCACGGAAATATCATTTAGCTCATCAGTAACAACACAATTGGTGGCTACTCCACCCCTCGCCGTGTTAGTAATCCAGTGATGTGATGTTCTATAAATAGCAGCAATACACTTATCACCAATAACAAAACTGCGAATATCTTTTCCCTTCTTCTCAACGTACTTCTGAATGTAGAAGATTGAATGATGGTACGAACCGAGAACGGTTTTATGTTCAAGAATTGCTTCTGCTGCATCGCGGTCATTCACTTTAGAAAGCAGTCTTCCCCATGAACCAACTGCCGGTTTTAAGACAACGGGGTAACCCATCTCTTCAATCGCTTTGAGTGCAGATTCTTCTGTAAAGGCAACACGAACCTCAGGTTGAGGAACGTTTTGTTCAGAAAGTGCGCATGAGGTCAATAATTTATCACCGCATATTGTTGCTACATTATATGTGTTCACACATTTCACTCCAGCCGATTCAAATAGTCTCAATCCGTGAAGTGCTCGCGAGTGATTGATGGATCTTTCAACAACTACATCCAGATCATACTTATTTTTCCCCAAGTTGAAAGTGATCTCGCGGTCATCGATCATCTCTAATTCAACGCCTTTAACCGCCTTGAATTCATCTATCAAAAACTTTTCATCTTTTCTAATCAACGAATGAAGCAACCCAATTTTCATTTTTCTTCTCCTACTTAAAGTAAATTTAAAAAGCAGAGCCGGGATTTACATCTCAGCTGTTATAAGTCTTATGATGCTTTACAGCATCAACGATATGTTTTAGTTCGGCAAGATCAACAGTACGACCATGTTGACCAACAGATTTGACTTCCTTGAGAACATCCATCTGATGCGCTTCGTCGAGCGATTCTTCTTCAATCAACTTCAATGCGTAACGGAGCGAAGCAATACCAGACATATGATCAAGCGAGAACGTTCTTACTCTTCCCAATATTTCAGGATTTAGACTTTCATAATGCATAGGATTGACCGAGGCAGCATGTGTATGAACACCCGCACAATGTGTGAATGCATTCTTGCCGGTGACGGGATAATTTGCGGGAATCGGAATTCCTGAATGTTTACTAACTAAATCATACAACTCAACGAGCTTTGCAAGATTCCACCGTTTCTCATTATAATCGATTGTGAGCACTGTAAGAAGTTGAGCGAGATCTACGATGCCGGCTCTTTCACCAAGTCCTAAAGCGGCTGCATCAATTATATTTGCACCGGCGCGATAAGCATCTAATGCGTTAGCTAATGCGAGTCTCCGATCGTTATGACAATGTACGGCAATTTTAGGATGTAAATTTCTTTTGTCCAATTCTTCAATTAACCGCGATATGTAATCATACATGCTGCGTGATGTTCCGGGAACCATATAACCCGTTGTATCAGCTACGCTAATAATATCTGCGCCCGCTTCAACAGCCGCGGCTGCAGCCTGGATTACATTTGCAAATTGCGAGCGTACAGTATCTTCGGGTGTATAACGAATTAATAAATTAGGATTTTGGCTCTTTGCATATTTGATCACATCTGTAATTTGTTTGATCGCTGTATTTAAATCCTTTTTAAATACCGTTGTTAACCTTTCATCTGAAACACAGTAAAATATTCCAAGAAATTTTACACCGCATTCGAGTGCGAGGTCAACATCACTTTGAAGTGAACGTGAATGTGCACCAATTATTGAATTGAATCCTTTTTGCGCAATTGATTTTACGGCTGCATGAATCTCCGGTGTAACCATTGGATGCCCCGACTCAATAATATCAACACCGATTTCATCTAATAAACTGGCGATTGCAAGTTTAATATGTTTATCAAAATAAACGCCGGGTGTTTGTTCGCCTTCGCGAAGTGTCGAGTCTAATACCCAGACCAACTCACTCACCCCAATCTTCTTCTTCTTGCGGAGCTTCTTTAACTTTTGGAGGATTTACCGAGACAACTTCCAATTCAGTTCCGCAATCAGAACATTCTATTAATTCGCCTTGAACTGCATCATTAGCTAATTCTATTTCTACACCGCAGACAGGGCACTCTGTTTTCATTTTTATTTTCCTTCTCTTAATAAAGTGTTGCAAAACTATGAAACAATTTTTCACAACGCAATATTTTTAGATACGGATTAAGAAAAATTAATTCATAGAGCTTAGGAGAATTTTTGTAAGAATACTGGAATGAATATTTATTCACGATGATGCAAAAAGATGCAGAGGAGTAATTAGCGATAAATAGCCCATCCCTACTCTTCCCGAAGGGAAGGGCTTTTTTAATACTTAATTGAGGTAATTAGTCCTCGACCTTCATTAAAATAATATTACATCGAAGCAATCTTCAAGAAATTTTTTCGATTAAATTAAAATATTTCTTCTATTAGAATGTTAAGCACCAGTCGGTTGAAGTTTCTGAATCCACAATTTCTTAACAGTTTCAAACTCAGCTTTATTCTTTTTGCTGACGGGGTCCGAAAACTGATTTTTTTCTCTTAATGGATTTACTTGCTTTCCATTTTTCCGAAACCTGAAACATACATGCGGACCTGTTGCAAGTCCTGTGCTGCCTACATATCCAATTGTCTGTCCTTGGGTAATGTGAACACCGCGACGAATTCCTTTCGCGAAACGAGACATATGCAAATATTGGGTTGTGTAGGTTGCGTTGTGTTTGATCTTTACGTAATTGCCGTTGCCGCCGCTATAACCTGCTTCTAATACTACTCCGTTGCCGACTGTCATTATTGGCGTACCCGTCGCAGCGGCGTAATCAGTGCCGAAATGAGCTTTGTTTCTATGCAAGATGGGGTGATAACGACTTGAAGAGTAACGCGAAGTTATTCGGTACTTGAATTTAACGGGTGCTGTGAGAAACATTCCTACCAAACCTTTTCCATACTCATCAAAATAACTTCCCGCTTTTTCTTTGTCGAAGCGGAATGCGTAATAATCTTTTTTTCTAAAATTAAATTTTGATGCTAATACTTTTCCAATCGCAGTTGGTTTATCATCTACATAAATTTCTTCGAATATTACATTAAAGCTGTCATTTTCCTGCAACATGCCGAAATCTAGTTGGCTTTCATAAATATCAGCCATAGCATAACCAACATTTGGATCAATTCCTTTATCTAATAGAGTTTTAATAAGGTTGTCTTTGATGGTAGCACTGACTGTGAATTGTTTGATAGTAAATGGTTTTTGTTTTTTATAAATAGAAATAGTGTCTCGAAGATCAAATACAACAAAGTTAACCGCGTCTTTTTTATAGACGAGATATTTTACAGTCTCAACAGAATCCCATTTTGCATAGATATACAATTCGTCATCCGCTCTAAAACTACGAAGCGGGAAAATATCACGCGCCGCTATTTCAATCTGATTTATCCTCTGTTGTGAAACGCCATGCGGAATCAGAATGTCTGAAAGTGTTTGATCGGCTTCGATAGTATCACAGATTTCTATGAGATTATCAACAGCAAGACCAAATTGGTTGGGTTTTGTTTTTTGAATAGTGGTTTCTGATTTCTTTGAACAACAAGTGAATGTAAAAATAATAACTGCTATACTCACCCCCGTGAGCAATAGTTTTCGGAGGAGTCTATTTTGCGTCATTCACACCTGTTATAATTTCGTTTGTTGTCATTTCTGAATTTACTTCGCAGCCTGCAAAATTGTTATCTACATTAATTTATTAATAATCTCGATCGAACTAATCCCTTCTGCTTCTGCTGAGAAGTTCGGAATAATTCTATGACGCAGTACCGGAATTAAAAAAACTTTCACATCATCAATCGTAGGAGTAAACCTTCCATCTAATACTGCCTTTGTTTTCGCAGCGAGAATAAGATACTGAGATGCACGTGGTCCGGCACCCCAGGCTACATGTTCTTTAATAAACGTATTTGTATTATTTACGGGTCGTGTTGAATCAACAAACTTCACCGCAAACTCAATTACATTTTCTGCCACCGGCACTCGTCTAATTAAATTTTGGAAATGGAGTAATTCATCTGAAGCTAAAACTTTTTTCAGATCCGGTTTGTAGTCGCTCGTAGTTGATTTAACAATTTCGACCTCTTCTCTGAAACTCGGATAATCCAGCCAAAGATTAAACATGAAGCGATCAAGTTGCGCTTCGGGTAAAGGATATGTTCCTTCCTGTTCAATCGGATTTTGTGTTGCAAGTACGAAGAATGGTTCATCAAGCGTGTGGGTAACACCGGCGGCAGTTACTTTATGTTCCTGCATCGCTTCAAGAAGCGCGCTCTGTGTTTTAGGAGGTGTTCGATTAATTTCATCGGCTAAAATAATGTTTGCAAAGACTGGTCCTTGAATGAATCGGAAAATTCTTTTCTTTGTTACGGTATCTTCATCAATTATTTCTGTACCGGTAATGTCGCTCGGCATTAAGTCGGGTGTAAATTGTATGCGATTAAATTTTAGATCGAGAACTTCTGCCAGAGTTTTTATGAGAAGAGTTTTTGCGAGACCCGGCACACCTACAAGAAGACAATGGCCACGTGCCAACAAGCTAACCAGCAGATCATTCACTATCTGATCCTGGCCAATAATAATTTTTGCTATCTCTTTTTTAATGCCTTTGAATGCTTCGGCGAGCTGTTCAACAGCTTGAACATCATTAGAAGGAATTTTTTCTGTCAAAGGAAATCCTTTCGTTGTTATTTTATCTCTGGAGACTAATGGTTCTTTTATAACCTCACATCCCAATGAATTCTTCCTTTGATTTCATCAATCCACTTTACATAGAGCTTCTGCTTCTTGTAATACTCTGTCATTTTTTTTAATTCGGGAAAATCAATATCTAAGTTTGCTTTGTGCTGAGGAATTCTTTTTTCAAGTTTGACAATATGATAACCGTAAACATTCTTATCAACATCTAATCGTTTCGGAAAACTAATATCACCTTCTTTCAATTTGTATATGATATCGAGAAGTGGTTTATCGAGCTGACTCGTTTCGAAAGTTCCAAGATCTCCGCCAAATTTTGCTGTCTCTTTGTCATCGCTGTAAAGTCGCGCATAGTACTGAAATGTATTTTTACCGCGAACAATACTATCGCGAATCTCAGTTAAGAATTCGATCGCTTTTAAGTCTGATTCATCATCGCTCTTAACTTTAACAAGAATGTGTCTTGTATGAATGGACTCTCCACGTCTCTCGAGTAATTGAATTATATGAAATCCGACTGGAGATTCGACAATACCGGAAAGTTGATTCGGCGCCAACGAAAATGCTACTGCTTCGAATTCAGGGTAGAAGACACCACGTTTTACAGATCCAAGATCACCACCCTGTGCCGCGCTGCCCGGGTCATCGGAATATTTTGTAGCAAGCTTTGCAAAGTCGCCACCCTTCTTCAAAGAATCCAAAAGCGATACCGCGAATTCTCTCGCTATCTTTTTTACTCTTTCACCGGTTTTAGGATTCTGAAAAATATGACCAATCTTAAATTTCTCTGCTACCACACCAAGAGAATCTTTAAATGTATCGTAGAATTCTTCAATTTCTTTACGGGAAGCTTCCAGTTGTGCAAACTTTTTCTGCTTCAGCATCTCTGCCATTAAATTCTTTTTTGTATCATCTTGAAGAGATCGTTTCAATTTCTCGATGGGCATTCCGTAAACTTGTTCAAGTTTCTCACGCGAACCGTATTGCTGAATAAAATAATTAATCTGGTAATCTAACTGTTGTTTTACTTGTTCATCTGTCACTGTAATAGAATCCAGTTCAGCCTGAGCATAAAGAAGTTTTTCTTCGATCATTGCATTTAGAACTTGTCTGCGAAATGTTGTATCGGCAGGATTTATATTTCTCTGTTGTGCCTCAGCACTCGCTCTAAAATCAAATTCTGATTGAAGGATAATCTCATTATCCACAACAGCAACAATTTTATCTAATACTTGCTGTGCATTCAACATCCCAATTAAAACAAAATAGACTAACAAAAATTTTTTCATTCGGAATACCTCTTTATCTCCAGATTGTGATCTGCAATTAATTTATCTATGTATTTTTTTAATATCTCTTTTTTCTTGATGATTGTTAACCTGGTTTTCACTTCCTCCTTAACAACCTCTAATGGCGGAATGAGATCTTTAACGAGCTTTTCAAGAAGTTGAACAACAGCAAACTTAGCTGGTTCCGTTTCAATAACTAAACTGATTTCGTCTTTTTGAAGGGCAGAAACACTCCTCAGAAAAGTCAGAGGTTGAAGTTGATACCGGGAGATTAATTGGTCCCCCTCAACCGCAATAATTGAGGATAAGTTTTGATACATATTTAGACCGTTTTTCCAACTTGTTTCAATAACAGTATTTCGAAATTGAACCGCTTTATCGAAGTCGTCGAAGTAGACTATATTCACCCGGAACATGTCATCGTTCAACTTAAAATCATCTTTGTTGTTCGCAAAATATTTTTGGATCTCATCTTCGGATGGTTCAGTATTTTCTTGATCCATTAATTTTTTAATGAACATAGAAGCAGCTAGTTCTTTTTTACTCTGCTCCATGATTGAGTTAAATTCTTTTTCCTCTAGAATGCCGTTTTTTACAGCTTCTTGAAAAAGAATTTCTTTTTCAATCCAATCTTGAATGAACTCAGCACGAAGTTTTCCGCTATTTCTTTTCTCTGAAAGAGCTAATTTGATTTGCTCTTCAGTCAATACTGCATCATTAACCTTAATAACGAATTTATCGGATTTTTCGTTTTTCGAACATCCAAATGCGCTAAGGAATACGAAACAGAAAACGAAAGCTATATTAATTTGTCTGTTTGAATGCTTTGCTAAGTTCATCATAATAAATTTTTGGGTGATAAATGTTTTTTAGTTTATTCAAATACTCATCTTCAAAACGCTTGCTTTCTTTCTCTTGCAAAACACTTGCAGCTTCAGCTCTTGCTTCTTCATATATTTTAATACGGGCGTTATCGCGCTTAATTAGTTTTACTATTGAATACCCGGCTTCAAAGTCAAATGGCTTCGAGATATCGCCAATATTTTTGAGTGAGTTTGCCTGTTTTGCCAATCCGTTTAATTCAACATCAACTAACCCATTATAACCCACTTTATTTTCGTAACCAGTCCTTTGATTATATTTTACATATAAGCTGTCGTAAGAATAACCAGAGAGTGTTAAAGAGAAACATTTATTGATCAGAGAATCCTTTGGATTATATATTTCCTTAAACTCAACCCGGTCTTTCCACTTGTAATTATTTTTAGTCTTCTCCCAAAAAGCGAAAGTTTTTGCGCTGTCAATTAATATCTTTGACCACACTTCTTCTTCGAGAATTTTGAATAGATACATACCATTTTCATAGTCATCTAACAATTTCGCGAATTCGGTATTCTCTTTATCGTAATTCAAAGCTTTTTCTTGAATTAAAAGATCACTCGAATATTGATTAATTGCGTCCTGGAGGATCTTCCCGTTCAAAGTCATATTGAGGTTTGTACCGGCTTTAATCATATTCTCAAAAAGACTATCACATGTAAAAGATTTATTATTGATCTTGAAGATTTCATCAGAGCCCACTTGAGTTTTCAAATTGCTCTTAAAATATGCGGCGCCAATTTTAAGTGTATCGCTGTGAGCAAGTATTTTGTTAAAGGTTGCGAAGTTTTGGACAAAATTCAATTCAATTTTTAATTTATGGACAAGATTATCAAAATCGGTTTTATATCGAACCCGATCGTAGATTTCCTTTAATTCTGTTTTTTGTTCTTCGTAAGATTTATCGGGCGCTACAGCAACTAACTTTATAAGATGATACCCAAATTTCGTTTTCACGATTGGTGATGTCTGTCCAACATTTAATTTGAATACTACCTCATCAAATTCTCTAATTAGTTGACCTCGTTCGAAGAAACCGAGATCACCCTTCTTCAAAGAAGTTCCTTTATCGAGAGAATATTTGGTTGCTAATTCGCCAAAATCTGCTCCTGCTTTGAGCTGTTTCTCAATATCTTGAATTTTGTTTAAAGCTTTTACTGTATCCGTTCCGGTTGAATCTGTGAAAGAGATAAGAATATGTTGTGCTCGTACCGAAGACCTGCGCGGTATTCTTTCTGTAACTTTAATAATATGATAACCATAGCCTGATGAAACAAGTTCAGGATAAATATTACCGGGTTCTGTTTTGTAAATAGCATCTTCTATTGAGGGGATATTAATTTGACCCGCTGTAACATAGTAAACATCTCCTCCAATCTTATTTGTGTAGGAATCCTTAGAAAATAAATTTACAAGGGAGGAAAAGTCTTCCCCCTTTTGAATTCTTTGAATTAGTTGATTACCAAGTTCTACAGTTTTTTGTTCATTCATAGTCGAATCAGGAACAAGAAAAATATGGCTCACACGGTACTCGGTTTTTCTTCGATCGAATAGCTGGATTAAATTCGGTTCGTAAAGTTTTTGTTGAAGAAAAATTGTCTTTCCAATATTTAATTTATAATCAAAAAATTCTTTCTTCATTTCTGCATCGGCTTTATAACCCCGGACAGAAGCATCGCGTAATTTCATCTTATAATTAACGTAGAGATCAATAAATTTATGAAGTGATGAGAGAGAATCATTTTGGGCATTTTCGATACCGCCCGAATTTTTTGAGTATGCATTCTCAAACTCGTCCATATAAATTTTATTATCGCCAAATTCTGCAACAACTATTTGAGAATTCTGAGAAGTACATGAGACAAAAATAATTAATGGTAAAAAAAGAAAGATAAACTTTGTATTTCGCATCCGAAAACCTCCGTTAAAGTGATATTTTGGTGTGCAATTTTACCCATTGAGGGTCTGAAAATCAAGGAATGAAGTAGTCAATAACAAGTTATTACTTCTTCTTTCTTTGTGGATTTATACTAACCGGAGTTGAGTTGCGTTCCCAAAAGACTCCATATTCATAACCTTGAATTAACATGTTATCATCAACCTCAGCAAGCCGTTTTTCGGCTAAACAAGAATAAAATTTATCAATTTCGATCCCCACATATTTTCTTCCAAGTTTTTTTGCAACTACGGAAGTCGTTCCGCTGCCGAGAAATGGATCCAACACAACATTACTTTTATTGCTGCTTGCAAGAATTAACTTTGCCAGAAGCTTTTCCGGTTTTTGTGTCGGATGTTCGGTATTCTCCGCCATTGACCAAAAAGGAACAGATAAATCATTCCAAATATTCGATGGATAAGTCAACCGAAAATCACCATTCCGGTTTGACCGCCAATCTTTCGGCTTGCCGTTAGAATCTCGATATGGCGCCAATACTTTTCTTCTCAGTTTTACAGCATCTATATTAAATGTGAATTTATCTGAGACAGTGCAAAACCAAATATCTTCCGAACTATTCTTCCAGTTTTTTAGTGCACCGCGCCCCTTCTCACGCTCCCATGTAATTCTATTCCGGATAATGAAATGCTTCTCAAGAACAAGCGGAATTGAAATTGAAGTATGCCAATCGCCGCAGAAATAAAGTGATGCGTTCGGTTTCAGAGTCCTCTTCAATTCGATGATGAAGCTCTCAACCCAATCGGCGTAATCATGAATAGACTTTTCTTTGAATGAAGTTGATTTAAACGTCTTGTCAAGATTGTATGGCGGATCAACAATAAGTAGGTCAACAAATTTATTTGGGAGATAGTTGAGAACTGAGAATAAGTCTTGATTGATCGTTCTGTTAATCACTTCCTTGATAGAAACATCATTGTTCAGTTTAAGAATTCTCTTTGAATATTCCACAAGTTCACTTTTTGAAAGCTGAATGGTTTTATTTCGATCCGATTTTGGTTTCGTCACTTTAGATGATTTCTTTGAATGGAACGCTGATCATTATGATCGTCTATGATTTATTAAGATCATCATTAATCATGCACAATCAACGTACTGTTTTACAAAATTTATTTAGCCGTTGTGCCGAGATTGATCGATTCGTCAATCTCAATAATTTTAACTTTTCCATCTTCCGCAGTATCAAGCGCAAGAATCATTCCTTGAGATTCAACTCCGAACAGCTTTGCTGCTTTCAAATTTGCAACGATTAGTACATTCTTACCGATCAGTTCTTCCGCTGTGTAGCTTTTTGCTATACCTGCAACTAACTGCCTTTTTTCAGAGCCCAAATCGATCTGCAATTTCAGGAGCTTATCACTCTTCTTCACATTTTCAGCCGCAATAATTTTTGCTGCCCGCAGCTTCACACGCTTAAATTCATCAATCGTAATTTCTTCAACAACTTCTTTTGGACTTTCATCACTTTGAGGAAGTTTATTTACCTGATCTTCTATCATTTTATCTTCAATTTTTGTGAAAAGAATTTCCGGTTCATTTAGTTTATGCCCGGCATGTAAATTTTCATCTCCGCACCTTGTCCAATCAGTCGGACGAGCATTCAACATTTTAAATATTTTTACACTTGAGAATGGAATCACAGGCTGAAAAACTTCTGCAAGAGTATAAATGGTGTTGAGACAGATATTAATAGTTGTGGCACATTGTTCTTTATTCTTCTTTGAGCTAACCCACGGCTCAGAATCGTTAAAATATTTATTTCCGGCACGCGCCAGGTTCATCATTTCGAAGACAGCATCTTTTATCTTATAGCGTTCAAGCAAATCGGCAATTTTCTGTGGCTGGGCTTTCAAATACTCAATCATATCCGAATCTATCTTCTCAAGCTTACCACGCTTAGGTATTTTGCCTTCAAAATGCTTATGCGCAAAAGTAAATGTACGGTTAACAAAATTACCAAGTATATCGGCAAGTTCGCCATTAGTACGCCCTTGAAATTCTTTCCAGAAAAAGTCTGTGTCTTTATTCTCAGGTAAATTTGCTGCGAGAGTATAACGCAGCGTATCTGCCGGGAATAATTCCAAGAACTCTTCAACATCAATTCCCCATCCGCGTGATTTCGAAAATTTCTTCCCTTCAAAATTCAGGAACTCGTTAGCCGGAACATTTTGAGGTAAAATAAATTTATCAGCGTTGGCATCATTCCAAGCCATAAGCATAGCCGGAAATATTATTGTGTGAAATACAACGTTGTCTTTTCCTATAAACGCGATGTACTTCGTATCTGTGCCCTGCCAATATGATTTCCACATATCGGGTTCATCACGCTGAATAGATAATTCTTTCGTAGCGGAGATATAACCAAGAACTGCTTCAAACCACACATAGAGAACTTTATTCTGAACTCCATCGAGAGGGACTTTGACACCCCAATCGAGATCGCGTGTGACAGCACGATCTTTTAGACCGTCATTAAACCAACTCTTACAATATTGAAGAACATTATCTTTCCAACCGTACTTTTCATTCATCTCATCAACATATTTAACCAACCGTTCTTGATACTTACCGAGAGGAAAAAACCAATGAGAAGTTTTTTTTAAAACAGGTGTCTCTCCACTGATTTTGCTTTTCGGATTTTTCAGTTCAGACGGATCGTAAAGCGAGCCGCATTTTTCACATTCGTCGCTACGCGCCTCTTCGTTACCACATCGAGGGCAAGTTCCTTCAACATAACGATCGGGTAAAAACATTTTTGCTTTTTCATCAAAGAACTGCAGCGACTTTTTTTCAACCAATAATCCTTGATCATGAAACGACTTGAAGAATTGCTGTGCGGTCTCGTGGTGAATTGGCAAACTTGTGCGTGAATAGATATCGAAACTCATTCCAAATTTTTCAAAAGCATTTTTATTCGCATTGTGGTAGCGGTCAATAATTTCTTTCGGAGTAACTTTTTCTTTGTCGGCAGTAATGGTTATTGGTACACCATGTTCGTCGGAACCGCAAATATAAAGGATATCATCACCCTTCAAGCGTTTGTAGCGCACGTAAATATCTGCCGGAAGATACGCTCCGCTTAAATGACCAAGGTGAATATTACCATTAACATATGGAAGTGCAGATGTGACAAGAATTTTCTCTTTAGCCAAAACAAATCTCACAAATTGATTTTATTGTTGGCAAATATAAGAAAA
The DNA here is from genome assembly GCA_964449775.1 of uncultured Melioribacter sp. Lineage (GTDB taxonomy): Bacteria > Bacteroidota > Ignavibacteria > Ignavibacteriales > Melioribacteraceae > Fen-1258. The sequence continues at coordinate 59,996 of CAYVBQ010000002.1, forward strand.
ATCTCGTAATCGGGAGGGGATGGATTTACGATATATAATTTATGATTGTTGATTTACGATTTACGAATAAAAATAGATATTTCATTTTTCCATCGAAAATCGTCAATCGTACCTCGTCAATCTGCAATCGTCAATCTGCAATCATCAATCTACAATCATCAATCTACAATCGTCAATCATCACTCGTAAATCTACAACCGTACCTCCTCCATCTTCCTACTTCTTCACTTTAGCCAGACACTTTTCGACTGAACTTACCAAAACATCTTTCGAAAAAGGTTTTGCCAGATAATTATCAAACCCCTCTTTAAGAAACCGTTCTTTATCTGCAAACATCGCATAAGCAGTAACAGCAATGATTGGCACGTTCATATATCCAGGTATTTTTCTTATTTGATGCATTGCCTCAACTCCGTCAATACCGGTGCCAAGGTTTATATCCATAAGGATTAAATCGAAATGTTCCTTGGAGGCAAAGGTAATTGCCGATATACCATCTTCAACTTCAATTAGTCTCACATAATTTGATAAACAGTGATTCATAAACAAACAATTAGAGGAGTTATCGTCAATTACTAATACTTTTTGCAATCCTTTTTCTTTGGAAGTAGGCGGTTTAACAATTGTGGTTGTTAATTTCTTTTTGATCTGCTGCTGAATTTGATTTTGGTTTGGAATTGCCGGCAGCCAAATTGAAAACACTGGTCCTTTACCTACTTCGCTTTCAACTTGTAGATAGCCTTTCATTATCTCAACAACCCTTTTGGTTATAGTTAAGCCAATGCCAGCCGATGAGAACCAAAGCGCCCGCAAGGGCAGTAAAAATAGCTGCAGAGTAAGAAAAAGTTGTACGTGAAAGTTTTAGAAAGATATTTTTGGTATTCATACAGTACCTTTATTCTATTATTACATTGTAACTCGAATCGCTGATTCGAGTATTTACTATTTGTTCATTTAGCGATTCCCCAAAGGGACAAGCAGCGAATCGCATTACAGTTTTATTTTATCGAGATAAACCTGCCTGACCAGTAAGCATGTCTCGATTTACAATTCCGCTCTGTAACTCGAATCTCCGATTCGAGTAAATTCAAACCAAATATTTCGAATTATAATAACTCCATTTCCATTCTTCCCGGTTTTCGACCAAGTTAGCTTTTACAGGATTCAGCAAAACGTAATTTACTATTCTTCTAAGTTCATCAATATTTCTAACTACATGGTCATAACTCTCATGATGCCAAAAAGCTCCGCTGCGATTTAAGATTTTGTTGCATTCCCTAGCTGTTACCCCTTTAAGTTTTCTAAAACTTCCGTAACCAAATAATTTGGCTTTTGTAACACGACCTTCATGTCGTTACCGATTTTCTCAATTGAAATATTGTTGGTCTGTCGAGATAAATCTCTACTTACATTTTGTAAATCAGCATTTATGTCGTTTCCAACATTAACAGTTGAATCAGTATTTGTTTGTCGAGATAAATCTCGACTTACATTTTGTAAATCGACATTTATGTCTATACTAGTTGGCGTAAACACTATATGCACATGGTTTGGCATTATGGTATATGCTATTAATTCGTATTCTTTTTCATCCCGGAAATGAATCGCTTCTTTTACTAACTCTGCCATTCCCCCTTCTTTTAACCACATCGGGCTGCTTTTATTGCTGTCCAACAATCTGTCAAACACGCCAAAATATTTTCTCTGATATTCATAATATTTTTCTGCTTTCTGTTTTTGTAAAATTATACCGGATATTAGTTTTAACTCTTTCTCTCTATCTTCTTTAAGCTTTTTAATTACTGTAACTGGTAATGAACCGGTTAGTCGGAATGTTACAAAAAATGTATATCCTTCCGGCTGATAATGAGGTAAATTCCGTTTGTAGTATGTTTTATCTTTTTGCTCTTTCATATTCAATACTGTCTTGCGATTCAGCGAATCGCATTACATTTGCTTTGTAACTCGAATCGCTGATTCGAGAAATTACTCTGTAAATCGACATTCATGTCGATACCATTTTATCAATTGTCCTTTTCTGTCTGTCGAGATGAACCTGCCTGGCAGCAGACAGGTCTCGATTTACATTTTGCGATTCGGCGAATCGCTCTACAATTTTGACATTTACGTCAGTCTCCATACTACATACTCCCTACTCCCTACTATTGCTTATTGACCTGCAAACCAAAACTAAACGTAGTTCCTTCACCAAGCCGGCTCTCTACCCAAATACTTCCGTTACGCTTTTCAACAAATTCTTTGCAGGGGAACAAACCCAAACCCGTACTATCTTCTCCTTCTGTTCCTTGAGAACTTACTTTTTCGTCTATCTTGAATAATCTCTTAACATCATAGTCGGACATTCCAACACCGGTATGGCGCACGGATATTTCAACCATTTTATTTTCTATTTCTTTTGCACTCACAATTACCTTACCACCTTGTTTAGTAAACTTTACAGCATTAGACAAAAGATTACGAAAAACTGACTTGATCATATTCTCATCGACATATACACTTATTAAATCCGGTGTTGAATTGACAATTGTAATTTCCTTTTGTAAAGTTTTTTGATTGATTGTACCAATAGCTTGATTAATTATTTCTTTCAGGAGGTAATCTTTAGGTGAAAAATCTAATGTTCCTTTTTGAATCTGTACCCAATCGAATAAATTTTTTAACAGTTTAGAAAGATTCTTTGCGGATTTATTCATTTCACCCGCGATTTTTGATAATTCCGCAGTTGAGAATTCACTAATATCTTCAGCCATCATTTCTGTTATCCCTATAAATCCTTGGAATGGGCTTAATAAATCGTGAGCAATTATAAAATAATTTGTCTTTTTCTGCATTCAACTGAGATAGTTCTCTGTTTGTTTTTTCTAATAACGCATCGGTTTTCTTGCGTTCAGTGATATCCGTAAAGACGGCAGCACTCCCAACAAAGTTACCGCTATCATCAAACAGTGGACTTGGTGCAATAATGGTATCAATTTTTCTCCCATCCTTACGCAGCCAGGCAATTTCATAACTTTGTAGTTCTCCTTTGTGTCGCAATATCATCTGCTCTTGTAGGATTTTTTGATTTTCTTCATCGAATACAAGAGTAATTGGTTTGCCGATTAATTCATCCAATTCATATCCCAACAAATCACAGCCCTGCTTATTAATAAATGTAATTTTTCCATCTTCGTCTTGAACACCAAGCCCCTCGCTCATAGCATCAACCAGGTTACGATATTTCATCTCGCTTAGCTGTAACTCTGCTTCTGCTTGTTTGCGTGCAGTGATATTGTCTATGGATACTTGCATCGAAATACTTCCGTTGCCGTTTCGGATTATAACAGATTCCAAAAGAGCCCAAAATACTTTATGGTTTTTCTTCAATCTTAATTCTAACTGCTGCTGTTTATTACTTTCTAATTGTTGTCTTTTGTATAAGTAGAAACTATTCTGGTCTTCAGAGATGATAAATTTTGTAAACGGTTTATTTTCTAATTGTTTTTTTTCTACACTAAATAATTTAACTGCAGTTTGATTAGCTCCGGTTATAAGACCATCCTCGGATAATGTGATGTAACCAACCGGTGCAAGGTTATAAAGATCAAAATATTTTTGGCGGGCTTCATCAAGAGCAAGCTGAGCGGTACGTAATTCTTCATTCTGTATTTCAAGTTCAATCTGGTGAACTTGGAGTTCATGAATCAGCTTTTCCGCATCTTGTGCAGTCAATTTCTTTAATTGAGTTGGTTGCTTTCCGAGTTTCTCTTCGGCAAGTTTTCGGATTTCGGAAATGTTTGCCGCCCAAAACAACTATGCAGCAACTGTCAACGCAACTTTATTTTTAAAATCAGTTTGTTTACTAATCACACTTTAAAGAGCAACTAACTCTGAAAAGCCAAACCCGAAAAACACACTACGACCGATTCGATAGAAGCGGTCGGGCTGAGACGCGGGTTATGCTTTAGGAGATATTTATTATGTATCTAACTAATACTACAAAAAGACAAGCTAAGATTAATAAACTTGCCATATTTTTCTTGAAGATATTTCGCTTCAATGTTACAACAGTTTCGCAAGACACTAAAAACGCTCAAGTGGATTATGTTATTTTTAATAAAGGCGATATTCAATGGGACAAAAGCCCAAAGACTATCCGCCAATCTTAACATTACAACCAGTAGGTTCGTATGCTTCAATATGTCGTGCTAATAAATCCGATTCTTCTTGTTTCTTTGAAACTTCCGAACCATTTATATGAGTATGAACATGAGTAGCTCCCTTGCGTGTTACGCAACCATTATTTTTGTGGGATTCTGTGCGAGCTTTAATATCGCCATCCCCAATATATACCGTGTTCCAACCGGTTTGAGTCTGTTTTGCAAAAATATAATTCCCATTTTGATTTGGGTTAAATTCAATATTAATTGGGAATATTTCATATTCATAAACTTTCCCGCTACCACCACTCCAAGTTTGTTTGGGATTACTCATGTTTCCTCCGATGATTTAATTAAAAGCATAACGACGTTGCTTTTCACCCGTCCGCCCCGAACAGCAATGACGAACTGAAAAGTTAATGCCAATAATTTTTAACAATTTTATTTAATAGAACAATGTCACTTGCAATGCTTACCTTTTTCACCAAACCCATAAATTTTTAAAATGCCGCAATGAAAACGCGGTCGGGTGGAAAAGCTGGTTATATTTCATTCATTTTTGCAATCATTATTCTTCCAACTTGGATTACTCGATATCTTTCTTGAAGAAGAATTTTCGATCTCAATATTTCCTTCCTCAGTTGATAATCCAGTCATTTCAATTTTACTGTCTTTGAAAATTTTAGAACTATCAGCGTGTCCAAAAGCATTCCTAAAATCTTCTCTTATTGTGTCAAGCTGTTTCCATTGGTCTTTTGTTAATATTCCCAAAGTCTTTGCTTTACTTATAGTAGAACTCATATCTTTATTCATATAACTTTGAATTCCATCAGAAAAATATAACTCAAGATTTTCAATGTTACTTTTTGAATCATCTTTGGTTTTACTTTTTTCAATGGAATCTCTATAAATTAACATTAGTTTGATAAACCATTCTATCAAATGATTCGTGAGTGTTATAGCAGCTTGATGAAAACCAAACATTATGCATAAAGCGATCTCGTGTCTAAGTGGATCTAGTTCAGGCATACTATAAGGTGTTCCATAAATTTTCTCGACAAGTGGATAATACTTCATAAATTGAGTATATCTTTCATCATAGATATTTCTAAACTTCCTCATATCTCGACCTTATGAATACTAATTTTATTGTCGTATAGCGTTGCTGCTGCTAACTGGCAACCCAGTTTACCTACCAAAGGTAGGAACAGCAATGCCAATTAATTGCAACAACTTTTATTTATAAATCAGTTTGTTTATTAATCAAACACTTAAAGAACAAATTGCACTGAAAAGCCAAATCTCAAGTGACTTAATCAGACCGCATAACAGAAAGCTTGTCCCGATGTTTTCTATCGGGGCGGTCGTTGTTGAGGCGCTTGATAGCTGACCTTAAAAATGAGTATCTAAATCTTATTCAAAATTTTCATTAATAGCTTTTTGTTCATTTTGAACAATAAATTTTGCTCTCTCATACAATTCATCAAAAGTAATTATTTCTGGATTAGAAATATTTCTTCGAAATGATTCAAATGTTTCTATTTTATTTCGATTATCTAATTCCTTCGTATTACCAATAACCAATATTCCCCGGGGATTAACGGTAAATATATTTTTTGAATTAAGTTCATCTGAATTTTCGGGTTCAAATGATTTCCTTAACCAAGTTTTACAATTGATTTGTATTTGAGAAATACCACCAGTCAAATATTGACTCAGCTGCCACGCACCATTTCTATGCTCAATATGATTGTTATCTTTATTAACAGCTAATAGTTTTGTAGATGGTCTTTTAATTTCAACAAGAACTGTAAACTTTATTTCAGCTTCTGAACTAAGTAAGTAATCACCTTTTTGATTACCGATACCATGATAATTACTCCCTCCATAATGTGGTTGAACTGTTAACTGTGATAGGAAACAGTATTTTAATCCATAACCGAAGATCCATTGATTTCTATTAAAGAAATCTTGCCAATAATCCTCATTATTATCTTTAAATAAATTTTGTTTGAATTCGTTCAGTGCAAGATTTCTTTTATTTTGAAGTCTAGCTTGCGATAACCTCGTAGCAAGATCAGGATTATTTTCATCAATTCATTCCATATTTCTTTACCATAATTTTTTGATAATAGTTGTTGGATGAATGTTTTTCGTTCTTCCGGAACTTGCATTAATTCATTTGTTAATCCAACTATATATTCATGTTCTCCAAAACTCACACCCTTTTCACTTAATTTATAAAGTTTTTCTAACCCAAGATAAAAAGTCCTTAATTGACCGCTTTTAAAATGGAGTTTAATTCCTTCTCCACCTTTCAAAGTTGCTAGATTTATTGAATCTACATCTTCCCATTCATCACTTATTTTTTTTCTTTGGTGAACAATTGTTCCGCTGAGAGTTTCTTTAGTGAGTATTTTAGCATCGTTAATATCTGCAATGAATATTCGTCGTGTATTTTCTTTTTCATAAATCACAATAGGTTCTTTAACATGCGCCGAATATAAAGAAGTGCTTTTCGTTGTAAATTTTTCCATATAAAAACCTTTAATTTTAGCCAGCTAACTTATACTTATGCTGAACGTATATTTAACTTATATACGCATTCAGCTCATACCTGCCTGCTGGTTTACATGCCGAAGGTATGTCTATCATCCATCAATTTTTCAGTCTAATGGGTTCTTAACATCAAGTCCTCTATTCAGCACTTGAGTATTTAATTGCTGCTATTAAAAATAGTTCGTGCTCTATTTTATGGCTTTTATCTTCAGAGTTGTAGCTATAACGGTCTGTGCAGTGAGTAATTTCCAGTTGATCTAAGAGTTTGATGTTAGAATCAAATATATCAGTTAAGATAGATTGGGGGCTATTGGGAAATGATTTATCAACCATACCTTTCGCAATGGTTTAATTTTCAATACTATTCTTTCTAAACACAAAGTAAGGTTTGGCGGGTTAAGGCGCAATAAACGGTATTCAACCCCAGAGCAAGCTCTGGACTCTTTTTCCGCAGCAAGCTGCGGGGTATTGAACCCGGAAGAGAATAAAGGGAACGAATGAGTTCCGTCCCCTTGAACGGAAAATCTACGTAAATATAGTAGCTCAGATTTTTAATCTGGGCAATTTTATAAAGAACAGATTACAAACCTGCCCGCCAGTCTTTTTGGCGGGTCTGGGTTACAGTTACGCCATCAAGCATGCAATTGCAGCAGTATTAACAATATCATCAACACTACAGCCGCGGCTTAGATCGAAGAAAGGTTTTTTCAATCCTTGACTGATTGGACCAACGGCTTCTGCGCCGCCAAGCCGTTGAGCAATTTTGTAACCTATATTGCCTGCATTCAGATCCGGGAATACTAAAACGTTCGCTCGACCTGCAACTTTACTATCCGGCGCTTTTTTCTTACCGACCCCGGCAACAATAGCTGCATCAAATTGTAATTCACCATCTACATTTAAATCAGGTCTTTTTTCTTGAACCATCTTTGTTGCTTCACGAACTTTATCAATCAACTCATGTTCGGCGCTTCCTTTTGTTGAGAACGAAAGCATGGCAATGTATGCTTCTTCGCCCGTAAGTTTTTTATGATTATCTGCTGTAGAGATTGCAATATCAGCAAGTTGCTTCGCATCCGGATTTGGATTCACGGCACAATCGGCAAAACTATAAACAGTATCCGGAAACGCCATCAAGAAGAAACTAGAAACAATTGAAATTCCCTCTTTCATTCCAACACAAAAAATTGACGCGCGCATAACATCTGCGGTAGTAGCAAATGAACCGGAGACACTTCCATCTGCCATTCCTTGGTTGACCATCATTCCGCCAAAGAAAATATCACGGCGCATAGTCTCGCGTGCTTGTTCAATTGTAACACCTTTGTGTTTGCGAAGATTAAAGAAATAGTTAGTGAAGTCGCTGAGTTTATCACTCTTGTCAGGATCAATTATTCTTATGCCTTGAAGATCAACTCCGATTTTTTTTGCGTCGTTTCTAATTTTATCTTCGTTGCCAAGTGTAATTATTGAAGCGATTTTCTCTTTGGTTAATACTTCTGCAGCTTTCAAGATTCTTTCATCGTGAGATTCCGGCAGCACAATTGTCTTTTTCCTTTGAGAAGCTTTTGATCTAATTTGATTGAGTAATTCAATTTCTGCCATTAGAATATTCCGATATTGTTAAATAATTCAGTACAAATATATGGAATTCCTTAAAAGCAGTTCATATAAATATTTTGAGTTAATTGCGATTCAAATTGAATTTTTCCCTCGAATTAGGAATATTAGATGGGAGATAAAAATGATTAAGCAAATTATGCCTCTGAATGAGAATCAACTGAAAAAAAGTAAAAGATATTTTTTAATCTTACTTTCAATCTTTCTGCTTGTGATTCTTTCCATTTTATTAGGCGATATCCTCGCAATGCTTGCAGTTTCCATTTTAGTGTCGTTGATCTTCAACCCTATTGTTGATTTCCTTGAACGAAAATCATTAAGCAGACTCCTTTCAGTATTGATAGTTTTCATAATAGTGGTACTCTTGATATCCGCTACCTTTTCATTTCTACTTCCAAGGATTGTAAATCAATTTAATAATCTTTCGACTACCTTAACTCAAGAAAATTTGCAATTGTTTTTCCAACATATTGAAAAATCTTTGAAAGCTGCTTTTCCGTTTTTAAATTCGATTAATATTGTTGAAAAATTTACCAACTTCTCACAAAAAATAATTTTCAGTTGGGGCAACAATCTCAGCAACATAGTTTACAGTATCGTTACTATCATCTCGATTCTTGTAATCGTTCCGTTCATGACTTTCTTTTTACTCAAAGACAATAAACATTTAGTGCGCAGTATTATCAACGTAATGCCGAATAAATATTTTGAAGTTTCGTATTCGGTCATAAACAAAATTGGTACTCAACTTGGCCGGTTCGTAAGAGGATGGATTTTTGATGCATTTCTTGTTGGTTTACTTAGTGGAATTGGTTTGAGTGTTCTCGGGATTAATAATGCAGTATCGATTGGATTCATAGCCGGAATCGGTCATCTTATTCCATATTTCGGTCCCATCATTGGCGGAGTACCGGCGATAATTATTTCACTTATTCAATTCGGAAATTTTTCTATGCTTCCAAGCATACTTGTGATGTTTCTCTGTGTTTACGCTATCGATAACGGTTTTATTCAACCAAATGTTTTTTCGAAAGCTACAGATATTCATCCGCTTGGCATAATTATTCTTATTGTTGCAGGGAGTCAAATACTCGGTGTGTTAGGAATGCTTCTCGCTGTCCCGATTGCTACAGTTGTAAAAACTGCTTCTCGTGAAATATATCTGGGTTATAGGGATTATAAAATTATTCGCGTTTAAATGCATTTACCCGTCATTGACAATCGTTTCGATTGAATCTCATGCTTTCTTTGAATAGTTTACTTTAAAATTTTTAGGAAAACTATGCAAATTCAATTTATAGGCGCTGCACAAACTGTTACAGGTTCAATGCATTTAATCAAAACTAAGCAGGCAAAATTTCTGCTCGATTGCGGTCTATACCAAGGCAAACGAAAAGAAGCATTTGAATTGAACCGGACGTTTGATTTCTTCGATCCGAAAGCGATTGATTTCGTCATTCTCTCACATGCACATATTGATCACGCTGGAAATCTTCCCTCTCTGGTGAAGAAAGGATTCACGGGGAAAATTTTCTCCACATTTGCTACACGTGATCTTTCGGTGGTTATGCTTCAAGATAGCGCTCATATTCAAGAAAAAGATGTTGAGTTCGTAAACAAAAGAAGAAAGCGACAAGGAAAGAATCTCTTTGAACCGCTCTATGTTCAAGAGGATGCGTTGAAATCGTTAGATCAATTTGTTGGAATAAATTATCGTCAATCATATGAAGTGGCTGAAGGAATTACTCTTACGTTTTACGATGCCGGGCATATCCTCGGATCTGCTTTAGTTCATCTTGTAATTAAAGAAGATGAAAAGATTTTCAGCCTCGCATTCTCCGGCGATCTTGGCAGACCAAATCTTCCAATTCTTAAAGACCCGGAAAGAATTCCAAACGTAGATTATTTTATTTGTGAGAGTACTTATGGAGGAAAAACTCATGAAAATCCATTGAATACAGGAGAAGTACTCACCGGCATCCTCAAGAAAGCCTTCTTAAAAAAATCGAAAATAATCATTCCAGCATTTAGTGTTGGAAGAACGCAAGAAATAGTCTATGCACTTCATAAAATTTCGAGAATAAGAAAGCTGAAGAGATACCGGTTTATGTTGATAGTCCTCTTGCTGTAAACGCAACAGATGTTTTCAGGCTGCATCCGGAATGCTTTGATACCGAGACAATGGAATTTTTACTAAAGAATAAAGATCCGCTTGGCTTCAGCCGTCTGACTTATATAACGAGCGCGGAGGAATCAAAAAAACTCAACAGTATTGATGGACCCTGTATAATTATTTCAAGTAGCGGAATGTGCGAAGCCGGGCGGATATTGCATCATCTTGCAAATAATATTAGGAATCCAAGAAACATTATTCTGATGGTTGGTTACGCTGCCGAAAATACTCTTGGTAGAAAGCTAATCGATGGCGAGAAAAAAGTTAATATTTTTGGAGAAGAATTTAATGTAGAAGCTGAGGTAATTGTCATGCAGTCGTTCAGCGCCCATGCAGACGAAAATGAATTGTTGGCTTATGCATTACAACTCGATAAAAATCAGATGCAGCAAATTTTTCTAGTGCACGGCGAAATTGATCAACAAGAAATTTTCAAAAAACATCTTGGGACAAGTGGTTTCAAAAAAATTTCAATCCCGAATCGCGGTTATGAGGTTACTTTATAAGTACGCAATTGTTTTGACTGTCTTTCCTCTGTTTTGGAGTTGCAACAGAGACAAGATCGTAGAGCCTGTAGATGACTCTATTCCACCGTTAACGCCAAGCGGTTTGACTGTCTTCGCTGCATATGATGGACAGGTTGGCATCGAGTGGAAAAAGAATAATGAATCAAATCTAAAAGGATATTTTATTTACAGAAGCATCAATAGACCGGATCATTTTGAACAAGTTTCATTTACAGACAAGAATTATTTTATTGATGATTCACTCTCCTATGATTCGACTTACTATTATAAAATAAGTGCAGTAAACCGGAATAACATAGAGAGCCCCTTAACCATATCTGTTTCTGCCAAGCCTAAAAATATATATGCCCCTCTAGCTCCTAACAGATTAACTATCAATGCCCGTAATTGGACAAATTCTGTCGGAATAAAATTATTTTGGAACCCTTCTGCAGATACTGATATTTTAGGTTATAAAATTTATCGCAGTACTTTCTCAGGTTTTGATATCGATTCACTTCATTATTTGGATTTTACAACTCACATTTCTTTTTTAGACACCAGACAGATAAAACTATTGACGAATTACTATTACAAAATTATCGCCGTAGATAAAGGCGGGTTGAAAAGCAGGGCAACAACCGAAGTTACTGATCTGGTTCTTAATTCACCCGGATTGGTTTATCCGGCCAATAATTCAATAATAAACTCATTGACTGAGTTTCGCATTAGAACTGCTTCGAGACCGGCAAAATATAAGCTGGCAATTTTCTCTAATGAAATTTATGGTACTTTAATTGAGATTAATTTTTCTTCAAATAAAGTTGATGAGGAGATAAAAGTTGATGTAACCGGGTTGCGACTGGATCATTTCAAAACTTATTTATGGTGTGTTTATGCTTATACTGCCAGCGATATTGACCCAAACAGTTACAGTACGTCGTTCACGTTTACTTATTATCCTTCAAATTGAGAATCTTGTTTGAAACTAATTCAACAAATATTTCTTCTAATGTGCATCTTATCAATAAGTATTACTGCGCAATTTGGAAGAGACAGCTTGAATTTTTCTACACAAAGCTTCAGTGACCGACAATTAGTAAACAGTTTCGATAAACAGCTTAACACATACAGTTTAAATACTCTCGCCAGATATTTTCTTAACACGGATAACTTATTTTTTGGAATCAGGCAAAATTTTAATTCGACCGTGGTCAAATCTTCAATCATAAATGTAAAAGATGAACAATTCCTATGGGCTATTGGGCAGTATGAACTGTCGAATAAACTTAAGTTCGGTATTCTTTTTAACAACAATTTTTATACAGACGACCGCCAAACAGCTATTAACAAAGCATCTCTGCTTACCACATCATTATTTGCAAAATTTCTTCCGCATAAAAAAATTGAGATAACTCCGTACGGCGGATTTTCTCAGAACAACCAGATTGGAGCCAAAGATAACGGATACATTTACGGCGGCGAAGCAAATATTGATAAGTTTAGTTTGGGTGATTTCGAATTAACTTCATTAATGAAATTTCAGAATGAAGATATTTCTCCACGTAAAAACACACTCCGTTTGTTAAACTTTGATATCAACAGCTCTTTTGAAGAGAATTTTAACAACACAATATCCGCATACTATTCAGAACAAAAGAAGGACTTTTATTTTATAGCCGATCCGTTAACGGCTGCCGAATTTAATATTACTAATAATATCCAAAGCAGAACTGAGTCAAATTATTATCTTCAAGATAGAATTAGGTTTGTTCAAGCCAACTCGCCGCTTTCAATAGATATGTATGGACGGGTCGGTTGGCGAGATATTTCCAGAAATACTCGATTTATTTCGTTATCGAACATAGCCAATACAAACTACGATACACGTATAAAAGAATTTAGATTGGATTTTTCTTCAGCAGCCGATTACATCACTGAAGACCTCAATCTTTCATTACGCTTTTCATATTCCGAAAAAAATGAAAGACATCAACCAAACAGTTCCGACGCGTTCAATAATATTATACTTACGGAACGTGAAAGTTTAGAACAGCAGAAAAATAATACTTCACAGCTTGCTAACTTTTCCATTTTAAGTAGAGTCAATATTTCAAACGGTGATCGCCTTACATTCAGTCTATTCCACCGTAAATTAAGATATGATACTCCTAGCGATTTAAATTTTGATGATCGCGATGAGTTGCTTTCTATAGGACGAATAATGTTTGAAAAAGAATTCAATCCGTTCTTTAAAATTTTTCTAAACATTGAAGGCAGCTTAAATAAGATCGTATACATCTTTGCAAAAAGAAGTTCCAATAACAACTTAAGAAGGATACTAAAATTTTCATCCGGCGGAATGTTTACAGCAGGAAGATTCACTTCGTCAAATTCCGCAGAGGTATCAGCCAACTATACTGTTTTCGATTACGAAGAACTTAATCCTAATTTTAGAAGTTATTCCTTCAGACAATTTGTTCTACGCGATTCATCGACATACAAACTGAGCCGAACATTTCGTTTCTTTTTTTCCGGTTATCTTAAACTTTCTGAACAAGGGGATTTTAAGTGGGTAGGTTTTTCCAACAAACCATCGCGTTATTTGGACGAACAATATGCCGAACCAAAACTCTTTTATGATTATCGTTCGCTCAGTTTAGGCATCGGTTTCCGGTACTTTTCCCTTACAACATTTAATTTTGGCAGCGGTATTGAAAAAATATTAGCTTCAGATTACACAAGCATTGGACCTGTTTCGGAGATTAGTTACTCCGTTGATGAAAGAATTAATTTGAAATTTTACGGATGGTATGAATTCATTAAGTCTGAAAATAATTTGAGGAGAGAGATGGCAAACTTGAGTATAAAGGTCAATTATAGGTTTTGAAAAATATCGCATAACAGCGAATTGCTATTGCACGATTGAGTAACTAGTTATATTTTTCATCACCTTTGAAAGAATATTATTTACGGAGATGACTTGCCGGATAAAATATATGAAAAAGAAATAGCGAGTGACCCCGATCTGCTGCCTGAATTGGAAGAGTTTATTATTGAGTTAGCAATAAAATCAAATTTGCGTGATGATAAGCTTAACAGCTTAGCACTCTCTTTCTCCGAAGCGGCTTCAAACAGCATGGTTCACGGTAATAAATTAGACAAGAATAAAAAGGTTAAAATCACAGTTCACGTCACTGAAAAAAAAATGACGGTTATAATTAAAGATGAAGGAAAAGGATTTAATATTGATAATGTTCCGGATCCGACAAAACCGGAAAATATATTGAAAGACAGCGGCAGAGGAATTCACATCATGCGTTCATTTCTTGATGACATACAATATAATTTCACACCGACTGGTACGGAAACCATCCTGGAAATCAGTCTGGATTAATTCAGCGCACACCAAATTGTAGCTCAAAATTGCTTTATGAAAATTGTGTTCATTCCTCTATATTTGGAATGAGAAATTTTTAATAACAAGTATAAGGAGGTTCAATGGCTCGAATTAAAATTGCCCTAATAGGCGGCGGACAAATTGGTGGAGTGCTGGTTCAACTGATCGCTCAAAAAAAACTTGGCGATGTCGTTCTTTATGATATAGTCGAGGACTTACCACAAGGCAAAACTCTTGATATTGCTGAAGCATCAAGAGTGGATATGTTTGATGTAAATCTCAAAGGCACAAATAATTATCAAGACATTCAAGATGCTGACCTCGTCATTATCACCGCAGGCTTACCGCGCAAACCCGGCATGAGCCGTGACGACTTACTTGTAACAAATGCAAAGATCATGCAAACAGTTGCTGAGAATGTAAAATTATACGCTCCCAATTCCATTGTTATTGTTATATCGAATCCTCTCGATGCAATGGTAACACTTTTCCAAAAGATTACGGGATTCCCAACAAATCGTGTTATTGGTCAAGCCGGTGTTCTTGATTCTTCCCGCTTTGCAACATTTATAGCATGGGAACTTGGTGTTTCGGTAAAAGATGTAAATGCATTAGTACTCGGCGGTCATGGAGATACTATGGTTCCAATCGTTCGTTACTCAAATGTAAATGGAATTCCGGTTATGGAATTGCTTGAAAGAAAGTATAACGATAAAGCAAAAGCGAAAGAAGTTATGGATGCGATGGTTAATAGAACTAAGATGGCGGGCGGAGAAGTTATAAAACTTTTAAAAACCGGTTCTGCGTTCTATTCTCCTGCTTCCTCTGCAATAGCTATGGCAGAAGCAATCTTGTTTGATGAGAAAAGAATTCTTCCAACCTGCGCATACTTAAACGGTGAATTTGGAATTAAAGGTTATTATGTTGGGGTCCCTACCGTTCTTGGGGCAAACGGAGTTGAACGTATAATTGAATTTGCGCTTGATGCTGAAGAAAAAACTGCTCTCGATAATTCAGTTAACGCAGTTAAAGGATTGGTTGAGGATATGACTCGGCTTGGATTCTAAACTGCTTTATAAGGAATGGAAAAAAGAAGAACCCCGCAACAGCGGGGTTCTTCTTTTTAATTAAGCTAGGAAATTATTTATGCAGCCGCTTCGTAAACGCTAATGAATCGTCTATCGTTCTTTTTCTTCTCGAATTTCACAACTCCATTAATAGTTGCAAATAAAGAATGATCCCCGGCTAACATTACGTTTTTACCGGGATGAAAATTAGTTCCTTTTTGACGAACCAGTATTGAACCCGCTGTAACTTTTTCACCACCAAAGGCTTTTACACCGAGGTATTGCGGATTACTATCGCGACCGTTTCTGGATGAACCTTGACCTTTTTTATGTGCCATAATTTAATCCTCCGTTCCTAAGAAATCTTAGTAACTTCAATTCTTGTTAAAAATTGTCTGTGTCCGTTCTTACGTTTATAAGAAATTCTTCTTTTCTTTTTGAACACAATTACTTTTTCATCTCTCAATTGTTCTAAAACTTTTGCATGAACCGTAGCACCTTTTATAGTTGGTGTGCCAACTTTTGTTGCCTTATCATCACCTAATAATAGAACAGAATCAAACGTGATTTCAGCATCCGGCTCAGCTTTTAAACGCGGGACATAATACTTTGTATTTTCTACAACCTTAAATTGTTGTCCGGCGATATCAACAACTGCAAACATCATTCCTCCAAATACTCGATTTTTGAGGCGTAAATATAATAGAAACCACTACTGTCTGTCAATTATTTTGCTCAATTAATAATTTTTTTTATTTCTTTAATGTTTAACGTAGAGCTTGTTTTAGCCCAAAATTGGAATATTTGATTATCCACAACCCTTCTGGTAAGAAGTGAGGAATGATATGGACGGTAATTTTCTTTACCCTTTATTCTTTTGGGCTATGGTTTGGAGATTATTTAAAAAATTGTATTAATACAGTCAATCAAATGTCTGTTGTTTTAACCACCATAATTCATATCATCCTAATCAATTGATCTTTTTTACCACAACAATAGTAGCATCATCTTCCCAGTTTTTGTTGTTACCAAATATTTCAGCAGCAGAAAATATCGCATCAAGAATATCTTGAGGTGATTTATCGAAGTTGGAAATTACTACCTCTTTTAATCTATCAATTCCAAATTCTTCCTGCTTGTTATTTTTCCTTTCTATTATGCCGTCGGTATAAAGGAGAAGAATATCTCCGCGGTCTATTTTACTGTACCCTAGTGTAAGTTCTATTTCCGGCAGAGCCCCAAAAAGTAATCCGGTAGATTTAAGCTCTGAAATATTTTTACCGTGAAAAAGCAAAGGTGATGGATGCCCTGCATTGACATACAAAAGATTGCCGTCTTTCTGTATCTCTGCATAGAAGAGAGAAATGAAGCGTGTTGAATAAACACTTCTATAAATTACATTATTCAGTTTTTTAAAAGTGTATACCATTTTCATCTGTTTTTCGAGACCCATTCTCAGACCGGTAACAACATCGCGCACTAAGAGTGCAGCGGGTAAACCATGACCGCTTGCATCTCCTATACATACACCGAATTCTTCATTATCGAAATTGAAATAATCAAAAAGGTCACCGCCGACTAATTCAGCCGGTTTTGAGAATCCTGCAATCAATAAATTAGAAAATTGAGGTGGAACTGACGGCAGAAGGCTTTTCTGAATATGTGCAGCCCGCTCAATATCGTTTTGAGAAGCTTCGGTGATGAAACGATAATTCAACATTGTCCGTACGGCATTCAAACAGAATTCTATTTCTTCGCGAATCCAACCGCTTTTAAGCTCAAAGACAAAGATCCATGAGAATTCGGAATTTCCAATTGTAATTGCAGCCGGTATTCTATATTCGTACTGATTGTTAATATCATTATCAATAGTTAGTGAAGGGTTATCAAAAATGTAAGTCTTTGATTTAAGCAATTCACTAAGCGCTGGCGATTCTGCCGGAAATGATTTAGCGGTTTGTTCGATTGATTCTCTTAATGGCGAGATTAAAACATAATTATTTTCTTTCTCTTCATATATCCTTCCATTACCTATGCGAAGATCTTTACCAAAAGTATTTTCTAATTCAGTCACAATAGAAAAAAGAAAATCTTTTCCACTCTTCTGATTTCCAATTTTTGTTAATAATGAATCGAGTTTTCGATAAAATATTTTGGGCTCCAGCATTTATCCTCATTTTCGTTTAACAAAAATTACTAAAAAACATATTACCAAATTGTTAAAATTTCTTCATACACATCGCGAAGACTTTAAGAGATGTCTGTATTATCTACTGACGCTCATCTAATTACAACCAGATGCTCTGAATGTGATGAAAAACAAGAATGCAGCGCTATTCCTCAGTTTTGGAATAATAAAGAGGCTATTTGATTGCCGAACCATCTGCGATATCTGTTTTACCACTCTTATTCCGGTGAGCAATTATTTTCGCATCGATGTAGAAAACAAGATTCTCGGCAATATTTGTGGCATGATCTGCTAATCGTTCTATATGCCGTGTAAGAACTATAAGATGTGCACAGGGTTCAATGACTTGCGGTACAGTTTGCATTTTGGCTACTAATGATTTAAAGATTTCTTTATTTAAGATATCGACATTCTCATCGCTTTGAAGTACCGTATTTGCAAGTTCAATGTTGTTTTGTATAAATGAATCTATAGCGTCCTTCAACATTTTACGTGCTTGACGACCCATTTCCAAAATTTGAGAC
This sequence comes from uncultured Melioribacter sp., assembly GCA_964449775.1. Classification (GTDB taxonomy): domain Bacteria; phylum Bacteroidota; class Ignavibacteria; order Ignavibacteriales; family Melioribacteraceae; genus Fen-1258. The sequence goes on from CAYVBQ010000002.1 coordinate 78,193, forward strand.
TCAACAATTAAAGAATGATGCTCGCTCGTTTTCTTAACTCGTTGAGTAATATTAACGGCAATATCGCCGCATCTTTCCAATTGATTATTTATCATCAGCACGGACATTACAAATCTCAAATCAACCGCAACAGGCTGGAATAAAGCGAGAATATTTTCGCATTGAGTTGTAATCAAATTATCGTAAGCATCAATCTCTAAATCCTTAGCTTTAACTCCACGGCATAATTCAATATCTCCGGTTTCTAAGGCGCTAAAAGCTCTTTCGGCTTGTTCATCAACAAGCGAAGCCATCTTAATGAGATTAACTTTAAGATTTTCAACTTCTTTTGTGAAATGTTCTTGCATAAAATTTCCTTTATGAATTATCCAAACCGACCGCGTATATAATCTTCTGTCTGTTTATTATCGGGAGTTGTAAACATTTTTCTTGTATTGGAATACTCTATTAAATCTCCCATATAAAAAAAAGCAGTGTAATCACTGACACGTGATGCCTGCTGCATGTTATGAGTAACAATGATAATCGTGTAATTATTCTTCAGCTCGAAGATAAGGTCTTCAATTTTGGTTGTTGAAATGGGATCGAGCGCGCTTGCGGGTTCATCCATTAATAGAATTTCAGGATCTACAGCAAGTGCTCTTGCAATACATAAACGCTGCTGTTGACCGCCGGAAAGAGATAACCCGCTTTTATTTAGATCATCTTTAACTTCATCCCATAACGCTGAACGGAGTAGAGTTGTCTCTACAATTTCATTCAATTTTTTCTTATCCGTAACTCCATTGATCTTCGGACCGAAGGCAACGTTTTCATAAATTGATTTAGGAAAAGGATTCGATTTCTGAAAGATCATACCGATTTTTTTCCTTAGCTCTACAACGTCAATGTTCTTATCGTAGATATTTAGATCATCGAGCCATACTTTACCGTCATTCTTAACACCGTCAATTAAATCGTTCATTCTGTTAAGCGAGCGTAAGAATGTGGATTTTCCGCATCCGGAAGGACCGATTAAAGCTGTTACTTTATTCGAAGGTATTTTAATCGAAATATTATTTAGAGCTTTCTTCTTTCCATAATGAAGATTAAAATTTTCAACAACAATTTTAGGATTATCAATCATTAATTATTCCTAGGCTTTAATTTTTTTTCTGAATCTATATCGGATTATCATTGCAACAAATGATAAACTGAATGTGAGTATTAATAGAATGAAAGCTGTTGCATATTGAATTCCCTTTGTAGCTTCTACATCGGTAGATTGAGTAGCCATCACATAAATATGATAACCCAAATTCATAAATTGATCTGTGAGTTTTTGTGGAAGGTGTGGAAGAAAATAAGCAACACCTGTGAAAAGAATTGGTGCAACCTCACCGGCGCCGCGCCCGATTGCCAGTATAGTTCCAGTTAGAATTCCAGAGATTGAATTTGGTATAACAATCTTTCTAATCGTTTGCCATTTTGTTGCCCCAAGCGCCAGAGCACCGGCACGCAAATCATCTGGAACTGTTCTCAATGCTTCCTCAACTGATACAATCACTACTGGAATTGTGAGAAATGCCATCGTTAAACTCGCCCATAATAAGTTTGGCTGTCCCCAGTGAAGTTGCCCGTCAGAATAAATTGATTTATCTATACCGGCACCAATAAATTGAATGAAAAATCCAAGTCCGAATAAACCAAATACAATTGCAGGAACACCGGATAGAGTGTTTACAGCAAATCGAATCATTTTTGTAAATACGGAAGTTTTACTCGCATACTCGTTAAGGTAGATAGCGGTGATTGTTCCTATTGGAACACAAGCGACAGACATAATCAAGACAAGCAAAACGGTACCAACGATTGCAGGAAATATTCCCCCGGCTGTCATTCCCTCTTTAGGATTACTTGTCAAGAATTCCCAGGTAAGATAGTTTCTTCCACCCAAATAAATATCTAAAAGAATGTAGACTAATGCAGAGATTATTATTAATGCTGCAAGTGCAGAAACAATAACTATTGATCTTCCAAGCAATTTATTGTTCATCATTCGCCCCGGAATCTCTTCATCAATTTTGCGCGGACATAAAATTCCGCAATTGCATTGATGATAAAAGTTATTACAAACAACATAGCACCGATGAAAAATAAAACCGTATAATGAGTATCGCCGAATACAACCTCAGCCATCTCCGCACCAATAGTAGCAGAAAGAGTTCGAACAGGTTCAAAAATATTAAATGTTGAAAGAGGTGCATTACCGGTTGCCATTAATAGAATCATAGTCTCGCCGAATGCACGCCCGAATCCCAAAAGCAAAGCAGCAAAAATTCCGGGTGTAGCAGCAGGCATTACAACAAAAAGTGCGGTTTGCCATTTCGTTGCGCCAAGGGCAAGACTCGCTTCTGAAAAATATTTTGGTACCGCCGTTAGAGCATCTTCTGTTACTGTGTAAATAATTGGAATAATTGCAAATGCCATTGCAACACCGCCGGTAAAAGCATTTAATCTGTATGTAAATCCAAACACGTTCTGGAAAAAGGTGGCAATCGTCATCAATGCAAAAAAGCCAATTACAACAGATGGAAAACTCGCAAGCAATTCAATAGCGGGTTTTATTATTTCCCGCAGTCTTTTTGAAGCGAATAAGGCAGAATAGATTGCAGCAAGAATTGCAAGAGGAGCCCCGAATAGAATTGCGAGAATTGTTGCCTTCAAACTGCCAATGAATAAGGGCAGCAATCCATATTTAGGATTTTCACCAACCGGCTGCCATTCTTTTTGTGTTAGATTTTCAAATGAGGCGACATCACTGGCGCCTGAATGGAATGAAGCATATCCTTCCGAACTACTCTTAGGAATAACTGAAGGATCCTCTCCGTAAGTTTCGGATTGTTGGAACTCGTTTGATACCGCTTTTTTTTCTTGAGGGAAGAATATAGGAGCGGCTTCGCGAAAAACAAAAGCAAAAATTAATATTATAGCTGCAAAGGATGTGAAGGAGACAGCTTTTATTATATTTTCAGCAAGAAACTCACTCAACCTAAATTTACGGTTAAGTGAGTTTTTGCTTTCCCTTTTCTTAGTCTGCATCAGAAAAAATTTTCTCATTAAAATTATTTTACCGGGAAATAACCAACTTGAGTAATCACCGACTGACCTTCGGCACTCAATATCCAGTCGATGTAATTTTTCAATTCGCCTGTTGGTCTGTTCTTTGTGTACATATATAAAAATCTGGAGATTGGGTAATCGCCGGATTTAATATTTTCAGCAGTTGGTAAATATGCCTTTGAACTTGCATCTTTTTTTACTGTGGCAAATTTAATTCCTTTGGCATAGGCGGCTCCGCCGAATCCAATTGCATTTTTATCCTTTGCCACGGCATTAACAACTGCTGCGGTTCCCGGCAAACTTTGCATAGATGAAGTATAATCTGCGCCACCCAACACATTATCTTTGAAGTAAACATAAGTACCGGAACTATTTTCTCTTCCGTAAACAATAATCTTTGAATCTTTTCCTCCAACATCTTTCCAATTGGTGATTTTTCCGGTGTAGATGTATTTAATTTGTTCGATTGTTAACTCATGAAGAGTATTAGCGTCATTCAAATAAACACTCAATCCATCTTTTGCGGATTTAATTTCCACGCCAAGCGTGTTATATCTCATTTTCAGTTTTTCTCTTTCACTTGGCTTCATAGGACGGGATGAATTACATATATCCGTTGTACCGTTAATTAAAGCCGCTATACCGGTTCCCGATCCACCGCCAGTAACTTGCACTGTAACACCGGGATGTTCCGCCATATATTTTTCTGCCCATCGTTGTGCAAGAATTACCATTGTATCTGAACCTTTAACTGTGATAACCTTATCCGGCATAAAAAAACCGAATGCCGTCATTGCTGTGATCATGATTAAAAATAATTTCTTCATTTTAACTCCTTATTTTTTTAAAATTTTTATTTGCAAAATTCATTAGAGAAATCTTACTAGAATTTATATTGAATTCTGAATGTGAATACATTGTCTTTTAGGTCCTCTGTAAAACCAGCAAGATTTTTAGAAGTTTCATTTGAAACAGAGTCGTAGTAGAATGTGAATTTAATATTATCATCCCAGTAATGAACCCAGCCCAAACCTAATGTTGAATAATTAAGATCGCCGGCACCCAGTTTAGCCGCTGCAACTTGACCGATTTGATCTCCGCTTACATCTGAGTTAGGATCGTAGCTATCATATTTAACAACCAGCTGATTTTTATCACCAAGATTTTGAACATACATTAGGTAGTAACCGGTAAAGTTTCTGAGGTAAAGATCTCCCGTTTGAATTGCTGTCGGAGATAATGAACTTGTTGCGCTTCCACCGGGCTGCTTTCCGTTAATAAATTCTCCTCGTAGTGTGAATCCGCCGAGAAGAGGAAGACTGTAATATAACTGAGCATCTAAACCTAAATAAGATCTATCAGCCCAAGCTTCGGATGTAGTTGCGGAAGCCAACGAAGGAGAGTTAACTGTAAAAATTGATTTACCGGAAGCAAGTTTAACCTTTCCCACATAAGTGGAGATACCGCCGTCAATTTCAAAATTCTCTTCTGTGAATGGAAGTTGAAATCCTAATCTTCCAATAAAATCTTTTTGATTATCCACTTCCGGATTGACTCCGTTACCGGCAAAAAGACCACCTTTGAAATTGAACATGCTTAAGAAACCGCTTTTAGGTGCAATTTCTATACTCATACCAAGATCTCTTTCACCGGGGAATAATGTTTGGAATAATCTTGAGCGTTCCGGTGATTCGCGGTTGCTGGAAGAATAATCTATTTCGAAACCGAATGGTCTATTGAAAACACCGGCTTTAAGAGCAAAAGTTTTCATCCACGGTTCGGTGAATAAAATATATGCGTCTCTTAAACTAAATCCCTTTTCAGTAGCATCAATTTGTAAGAGATAATTTGTTAAATCATTATCATAAGTAATTTTCAATCTTCCGCGGCGAATCATTAATCTGTTGTGAATACCTGCTCCAAAATTTCCACCGGAAAAAGATGTAATTCCATCAGCATCAGCCGATTGGAATTGAGTTTGAATATATCCGCTAAGTTTAATCTTTTTTAAAGCATCAACTGTTGATTTTGTCTCAAGATAAGTTTCATTTAATCCTTCCAGTGCACCTTTAATTTCTTCAATCTTCTCTTTCAAATGGGTATAAGTCGTGTCTTCTTGCGCGTGCGTGTAAGATGCGAAAGAGACCAGAATAATTAAGAACGTAATGACTTTCTTCATGAATAGTACTCCAAAATGTTTTTTGTGATGCTCAAACATATATTTCATATGTTAACCCAATGTTACGCTAATGTTAAGGAATTGTTAAGTTTTTCAATCGAATGTTTTTGGCAATTTGTGAAAATGAGACGAGATAATAGAAAAAGAGGTTCAGCTTAAATCCTTATTGAAAACGTTGCGAGACTTAATAAATCACCTTACGCAGTATGTCATTCTGAACGAAACGAAGTGAAGTGTCCGTAGGACTCCTTCGGAGAAGAATCTAATAATCGAACAAAAAAGAAGTTTTTAGATTCTTCTCCCGATGAATCGCATTAGCGTCAACTTAACAAATAGATTATTCATTAGAAATTAGAATAATTGTATTGTTTATAGAACAAAATAAGCGTTTTATATATCATCCCTAAAGGGATTTTATTTGTTTTTTGTTCGTTTTTCTATAAATACCACCTACAATTAAAATCCCGTTAGGGATGATATATTGGTTTCAATTAGAAAAAGAACAAACATGTCAAAAACAAGGTAATACTAACAAAAAGCGCTAAATGAAATCTGTTTTCGCTTATTTTTACAGTTCATATCATACAATAATCTAAAAAACCATAAAATTAGGTTGACGCCTATGCGATGAATCGGGATCAGAATGACAATCATTTATATTTCTGCGTAACGTGAATTAATAATTATTTAATATTGTGCACTTGATAATGTAAAGTATATTGCAGTGAAAATTTAATTCTACTCGAATTGAATTGTAGCAATGGGAATCCACCACTATGTGGCTAGTTTTTTTATTTAAGGGCGGTTCTAAAAATATCAATATCTTCTGTGGACTTTGCGTTTTCTTTGCGTTCTCTGCGTTAAATATTTAAATACGATAATTTTTAGAACCGTCCTCAATAACTCCGATTCGAGTACTTCTCCACAACTAAATATTTATACTCCATATGGAAATAGAACAACAAATAACCCCCGAAGAAGAAAAGAGTTCAAAAAAAGCTTGGGTTATAACCGCCGATATGGGTTACGGTCATCAGCGTGCGGTCTATCCTTTACGAGCCGTAGCTGAAGACGGTATTATCACAGTAGGGTCAGAGCACGCTGCATCAAAAAACGAAGAAAAATTATGGAAGCGTGTTCTCAACGGATATGAATTTATTTCACGGGCAAAAGAAATTCCAGTAATTGGAGATCCTCTTTTTAATTTATTCGACACCTTCATGCAGATACCATCTCCCTACCCGATGAGAGATCTTTCCAACAAGACATTACAAGTTGCTATACTAGAATCAAGCATTAATAAAGGATTATGTTTAGGAATGCTCGAGACTATAAAGACTAAGGATTTACCGGTCGTCACTTCTTTTTACGCAACTGCAATTGCAGCAGATATGAAGGGATTTAATTCTGTCTTCTGCATAGTATGCGATGCCGATATAAACCGTGTTTGGGTTGCAAAGGAACCCTGGGAAAGTAAAATTGAATATTTCGCACCATGCGGAAAAGCCGCGCAAAGACTAAAGGCGTACGGAGTACAAGAAGAAAAAATTTTCACTACAGGTTTCCCTTTACCAATTGAATTACTTGGAGATAAAGATTTAACAATATTGAAAGCTGATCTTGCTCAAAGATTAGATTATCTAGATCCTGAAAATATATTTTGGCGGAGACATAAAAGGAATGTAAAACACTTTTTAGGGAAAGAGAATTGTATCCCACGAAAAGATAGAAAATTTACTATAACATATGCTGTTGGCGGAGCCGGCGCCCAAAAAGAGATTGGTGAAAAGATTGCACTTAGTCTAAAGACTAAGATACTTAATGATGAGGTAAAGCTTGTTCTTGTTGCGGGAATAAGAAAGGAAGTGAAAGATTTTTTTGACTCGGTAAAAGAGAAGATCACCGATGATGATTCTAAGATAGAAATTGTTTATGCCGAAACGTTGTACGAATACTTTGATAAATTTAATGGAATACTAAAGTACACAGATGTTCTCTGGACGAAACCAAGCGAGTTGTCATTTTATTGTGCATTAGGAATTCCAATCATCATTGCCCCGCCCATAGGTTCACAAGAAAAATTTAATGCGAAATGGTTATATGAAGTTCAAGCCGGTATTAAACAAGAGAACCCCGATTACACCGATCAATGGCTCTTTGAATCATTAAACAAAGGAAGATTAGCTGAAGCTGCGTGGTCTGGATTTTTGAAAGCAAGAAAATTAGGCACGTTTAAAATTTTAGAAATATTAGAGACAGGTAAACTGATCTCTGAAAAATCCCCCGTTATGAGATAAAATTGAACACAACTCTTAACAATAAAAGGAAATTCCTTTTCATTTATTTGAAAACCGGTGGAGGTCACCTTGCACCGGCAAGATCATTGTCAAAGTACCTAGAAAAACACAACAAAGAAGAAGTCGAGGTAATTCTTGTTGATGGATTTGAAAAAACCAAAAGATACACACGCTTTATTGTTGAAGATGGATACCGGATTCTGCAGAGTAAATTCAAATGGTTTTATGAATTAATCTACGCTATCCATAAAGTTAGAATCATTTCCGGGATTAGTTCATATTTAGTTTCTATTCATATGGAAAAATATTTATCTGAAATGATCCAAAAGGAAAAACCGGAAAAGATAGTACTCTTCCATTTTTTTGCTATCAAACCGGTATATAAAATAATTAAAGAATTAAATCTGAATATTCCCGTAATTACTATTGTAACAGATCCTTTTATTGCTCCACCATTATGGTTTTTGAACAAAAATCAAAATTTTATTTTATTCAGCCAGGAACTGAAGGATTTTTGCATTAGGAAGGGAATTGACTCAAATAATATTAAAGTATTTGATTTTGTTCTTGATGAGAAATATTCAAAGGTCGCAACGCAAGATGAGATACTATCTTATAAAAGGAAATTCGGTTTTAAGAAGGAAAAAGTTTTGCTGATTCTGGGTGGTGGTGATGGCATCCCAAATGGGATTCAAATACTGAAAAGTATTCTAAAATTAAATAGTGATTTCGAAATTGCTGTTGTATGCGGCAGGAATAAAGAGTTCTATGAACAAGCCAATAAAATTATTATAGATGATAGATATGACAATGTAAAAATTTATGGCTTTGTTGATTTTGTTTATGAATTGATCAGTATATCGGATGTTGTTATTTCAAAATGCGGTGCGTCAACATTTATAGAATTATTAATCTCGGGGAAAATTCAAATTGTTAACAGTTACCTTTGGGAACAGGAAAAAGGGAATGTTGATTTCCTGATAAATAATAACCTTGGTATTTACGAAAAGCGAATTGGCAAACTTCCGGCAATAATAAATCAAATGTTTACCGACCATAATATTTTACAGCAGTATAAAAAGAACATTGCTAGTTTTAACTTTGAAAACGGTGTTTCAAAAGTTTCCTCATTTTTACTGGATCAATGAAGCTCCCCGCCGCAAGCAGCGGGGTATCAGAAACAAGTCATTACGAGTCTCGATTAAAAATTACATAATTAGCTGGCTAAGGAAGCAATTAATTTTTTTTCTGTAGTGATGTTTTGAGATTTTGATGCTGGTGTGGATATTTCAGCGGTAATTTCAAATGGGAAAGCATCTATTAAAAACAAACTTGCCTCTTCTTTAATATTATTGTCTACTGAACCTCCGGCATTGACGAATCTTATTCCTTCTCTAAAATACTCTCTCATTTCATGGCTATGACCGTGCAATACAAGTTTTACATTACTTTCTAAAAACAATTTCAAGAGTTTCTTTTTACCACGCAATTTCATTGTATAATCTTCGATCTTATTCCACATTGTACTTTCTGAACTGTGTGATGGAACATCTTTCGGATAAAAATGATGATGCGTTAAAACGATCTTAACTTTTTCTTTGAACTCATTCTTGGTAAGAATTGCCTTTAGAAATTGCTTCTGTATTTTCGAGACATATCCATTGGAGGCAAACGGATTTTTAAACCGCGAATACTCAGCGTTGGAATTTAATCCGATAAGAAGAACATCCTTAAATTCTTTTACAAATGGGAAAAATAATTCATCATGAGGTCGAATTGTATTCTCAAAAAGTTCTTTGAAGTGATCAATAAACTTTGCAACCTTTTCATGGTAATTTGTATTCATACATTTTGTCGGAAAGCCGAAAACATCTTGTGCAGTTTGTGGACCACCGAAAATATCATGATTACCAATTACAATAGAAGACTTATCACTTCTAAATAAATTAAACTTTTTCAAAATTTCTTTCAAAATGACAAAATCCTTTTCATCTGCGTTATCAGAAATATCCCCGGTAATAACAAAATGCTGCGCACCGTTATCAAGAGCATGCTGAATTAGTTTTTTAATTTTTGAAATGTTTTCTCTTTTATGTTTTGTACAAAGGTGCAAATCTGAAATGTGCGCAATCCTCATTACAATCCTTTAAATTTTTCTGCACGAAATTAGACAACAGATGTTATGGCAATATGAATGAATTGTTATCAAATTATTAAGAAAAGATTTTATAGAATTAACAATTTCTTAACTCTCAGTTAATATTGAGATAATATCAATTACCAATATTTGTACTACAAAAAATTGGGAAGGAGTAGATGATGGGATTAACCAAAGTAAAAGTGGGCAATAGATATATTGGCGACGGAGAGCCGGTTTACGTTATTGCTGAAATCGGAATAAACCATAACGGTTCTATAGAACTTGCAAAAAAATTAATTGATGGTGCAGTATTTACCGGATGCGATGCAGTTAAGTTTCAGAAAAGAACACCGGAACTTTGTGTACCAAGAGATCAATGGAATATTATGCGCGATACTCCTTGGGGTAGAATCAGCTATATCGAATACCGGATTAAAATGGAATTCGGTTTTTCCGAATACGAGCAAATTGATTCTTATTGTAAATATAAGGGAATCGATTGGTTCGTTTCCGCTTGGGATGAAGAAGCAGTCGAATTTACTGAGCAGTTTGATCCTATACTTTATAAAGTGTCATCTGCATCTTTAACTGATTTTGATCTCATGCAAAAAATAAAAGAAACAAATAAACCAATTATTCTTTCTACAGGTATGTCCACACTAGATGAGATTGAAGAATCGGTAGAATTTCTAAACAGTAATAAATTAATGCTTGCTCAGGCTACTTCAACTTATCCTTGTAGTGTAAGGGAATTGAATTTAAGAGTGATCCAAACTTACAAAGAAAAATTTCCCGGAGTACCAATTGGTTACAGCGGGCATGAAACCGGATTAGCCCCTACTTTAGCGGCTGTTGCAATGGGTGCAACATTTATTGAAAGGCATTTGACTCTTGATCGTGCGATGTGGGGAACTGATCAAGCTGCATCTGTTGAAATTGGAGGAATGTTCAAACTAGTAAAGAACATTCGAGATATTGAAAAAGCTTTAGGCGACGGCAAAAAAAAAGTTTATGAAAGTGAATTAAGCAGTAGGAATAAATTACGCAGAATCTTAAGTGAAAACCGGATTGCAATTTAGTAAATAATGCGACTTATCAATACGCCTTACGCAAATTGTGCTTTTTAGTAACCCCGACATTTATGTCGGGGGCCACATCAACCCATGTTATTCGGGCTTTAGCCCAAAACAGATTATTAAAATTTTGCTCGATGCAAAAATAAGGAAGGACAAATACACAACCTCTCCGATTCCCCTCTCTGATTAGGAGGGGATTTTTTTTAACTTTTTCTCGTCCTGAAAAAAGTTGACTAAGGTCAAAAGAAAAGCAAGAGAGATGTAATTTCTGATTCATGCAAAGTCCTTAAAACGATAACCCACACCTTTAATTGTTTCTATTAGCATGGAATACTCGCCTAACTTTTTACGGATATTTAGAAGATGAACATCAACAGTTCTTTCAACCACATAAGCATCTTCGCCCCAAACATTGTTTAGAATTCTGTCTCTATTAAATACTTTACCCGGCTTCGATGCAAGAAAATATAATATCTCAAATTCCTTACGTGCCAAATCAATCCGCTCGTCGTTAAGTAATACAAGATAGCGCTCTTTGCTAATTAGAAGCGGTCCTATAATTATATCCTTACTAATATTTGATAGCCCAAGGGTCCGCTCACTAAAATGAAGATTGGATTTAATCCGTGCAATTATTTTATTAATGGAAATCGGTTTCTGAATAAAATCGTTGGTGCCAAGATTGAGCCCGTGTATTTCGTCACTTTCAGAGGATTTTGCCGTTAAAAAAATGATCGGAACGTTTTTATACTCCTCCATGCTTCTTATCCGGCGGCATACATCAAAACCATTTAACTTAGGCATCATTACATCCAGAATAATCAAATCCGGTTCGTGAGAAAGTTTTTCCATCGCTTCCTGACCATCATAAGCAGTTATGACTTTAAAGCCAGATCGGGTGAGATTATATTTAAGAAGTTCAACAATATCTTTCTCATCATCAACCACAAGTATTTTAGCAATTGAATTATCCATAAACCTTCTTTAATATGATATACTACTGTTTAATTTCCACCGGATGGCTAAGCGAAACGTAACACTATTCTTTGGAATCGGATACTTTCTGAATCCATACAATGCTTTGGCGATTGATAAAGATTTCGGCTTCGGAATCATTTTCAATTTTTTTTACCGCAAGGTATTTCTTTTCTGTTTTGAACAAATCTTTTTTCTTTGCTTTTATTTTTATTTCGCTCGAATTAAGAAGTCCTAACTGCCAGATTTCCATAGCTCCTCCAAATAAAAAATGTATGTAGTTGATTTTTTCATGTGCGAATTCTTTCGATTTACTATTTACCTTTAACGGGGAAATAACCAACCTCATTTACAATCGACTGTCCCTCCTTACTGAGCGCCCAATCAATGAATTTTTTGATTGCACCTTCCGGCCTTGTTTTGGTGTACATATAAAGGAAACGTGAAATCGGATACTCACCGGACTCAATATTTTTCTTTATCGGCAGAAACGCCTTTGAAGCCGCATCTTTCTTAACTGCAATGTCTTTAATTCCTTTTGCATAAGCAGCGCCGCCAAAACCAATTGCATTTTTGTCTTTACTAACAGCATTTACCACAGCTCCTGTACCCGGTAACGTTTGAACTTTGGAACTGAAATCCTGATTTTCCAGTACATGCTCTTTGAAATAAACGTAAGTACCGGAACTATTTTCTCTTCCGTACATAATTATTCTAGCATCTGTACCACCAACTTCTTTCCAGTTTGTAATTTTTTCTGTATAAATATCTTTAATCTGCGCCAGAGTAAGTTCGTTCACTTTCTTATTTGCTTTATTCACATAAACGCTAAGACCATCAATAGCAACTTTAATTTCCACTCCGGTCGAATTATATTTTTCTTTAAGCTTTCCAATTTCGCTTTGCTTCATTGGGCGAGATGCATTACAGATATCTGTTGTTCCATTTAGTAAAGCTGCAATCCCGGTTCCGGAACCGCCTCCAGTCACCTGTATAGCAACATCTTTATTCTTTTTCATGAATACCTCAGCCCATCTCTGAACCAGGATTACCATTGTATCAGAGCCCTTAACTGTTATTGTTTCTTCCGGGACAAAAAAGCCCAAGGATACTAAAAATGTAATTAGAAGAACCAAGTATTTTTTCATTTTGTACCTCTTTTTTAAATACTGGAAAAAATAAAGGGGCGCTCCTTACGGAAACGCCCAGAGAGAGAGAGAGAAAACTATTTCATTAATAACATTTTTTTGGCAAGGACATTGTTAGTGGTCTCTAATCTGTAAATATATAGTCCGCTTGCAAAATCGCTCGCATTCCAGGTTATTGTATAAGAACCTACCGCTCTAAAACCATCAACCAAACTAGCAACTTCTTGACCGAGAAGATTATAAACACCGAGTTTTACATTTCCTTCTTTCGGAAGTGAAAAACTGATTATTGTACTTGGATTAAAGGGATTTGGATAGTTTTGACTTAATTCATAACTGTCAGGTATTGAATTGTTTTTTATTTCTTTTACACTAGTAGGAGTTGCTATTATTAAACTGCTCCATCCTTCTGCCCAATTTACTTTTCCAAAAGCACCAACAAAGTTAGAAGCAGCGTCAAAGAAGCCGTCTAATGGGGGTGTTGCGCCGCCTGTGAATACTGGTGAACCATTTGTAGGCATTGGATTGGGATTTGCAACATTAAATGCATCTGCTATTTTTACTTCTGCATTCTCTGTATATGCTCTACCTCCATTTGTTGTAAACCATGCCGGCATTTCTGTTTGGAATGCTGCATCTGTTGATTTAAAGTTAGCTGTTGTTGATCCGGCAATAATACTATTCTTTATAAATGATGCCGTACTTGCTTTCATATCTGCTACTGTATTTGTTCCATCTATCAATAATCCTTCCGGCCAACCCATGATTAATGCATTGTATATCTTGTTCTGTGATGATCTTCTTAAGTGCATTCCTCTTTTGTAGAGTGAATTGATTGTTGCTGTCTTTGTTGCTGCAGGTCCTATCAATGTTACGTTATACCATGTTGGAGATGTTCTTGGTGAATTGGTCGAACCGCTTCCATCATTATCACTTTCAAATCCGTTGGAGCTTGATTGATCTGCTATTTGCGGATCTCTGACACTTAATAAGAATTGTAATTTCCCATTGTATCCGAAATCCGTATCGAAATCATCATCCCAACCACGGTATGCTATAAGATATTTTGCATTTACTGTTCCGCCAAAAAATTCATATGAATCATCTCCTGAATAACTTACCTGGATATATTCCAACTTTGTCTTGTTGCCTACTCCGCCTAAGGTTAATCCGTTTATCTCATTATTAAGTGAGTATGCAATACCAGGATATTCTATTCTTACATACTTCATTATACCGCTGTTATCTGCTGCATCATTTCCACCATATGAATCCCCTGGACCTTCTATTGCGGCAGTTCCGCCAGGAACGTTTATTGGCGCTTTACCTAAAATGATAATGCCGCCCCAATCTCCATATGTTGGGGTTCTTGTTGCCCCAGTTTTTGTAAACTCTGATGTGAATACTATCGGATTAGTGGCTGTTCCTTCCGCCATTATTTTTCCGCCAGGTTTAACAACCAAAGAACCTTGTGATGAATTCTCTCCGTAAATCTTTGTACCGGCTTGGATTGTTAATGTTGCACCTGATTGTACTCTTACAATACCTTTCAATGTATAATCTTTATCATTTGTTAAAGTAAGATTGGTAGTTATATCTCCGGCAATAACATCTAAAGCTTTTTCCGGAACAATAATATTAAACGAACTCCATCCTTCTGCCCAATTTCTATAACCGAAAGCACCAACAAAGTTAGCAGCAGCATCAAAGAAGCCGTCTGATGGTGGTGTTGCACCACCTGTAAATACCGGAGAACCTTGTGTAGGCATTGGATTTGGATTTGCTAATGTAAATGCGTTTGCTAATTTTACTTCTGCATTCTCTGTATATGCTCTACCTCCATTGGTTGTAAACCATGTTGGCATTTCTGTTTGAAATGTTGCGTCTGTGGATTTGAAATTTGCTGTTGTTGAACCGGCTATTATGCTATTCTTTATATATGATGCCGTACTTGCTTTCATATCTGCTACTGTATTTGTTCCATCTATCAGCAAACCTTCCGGCCAGCCCATGATTAATGCATTATAAATCTTGTTCTGTGAGGATCTTCTTAAATGCATTCCTCTTTTGTAAAGTGAATTTATTGTAGTAGTCTTTATTACTGCCGGTCCTATCAATGTTACGTTATACCATGTTGGGGATGTTCTTGGTGAATTGGTTGAGCCGCTTCCATCATTATCACTTTCAAATCCGTTGGAGCTTGATTGATCTGCTATTTGCGGATCTCTGACACTTAATAAGAATTGTAATTTCCCATTGTATCCGAAATCCGTATCGAAATCATCATCCCAACCACGGTATGCTATAAGATATTTTGCATTTACTGTTCCGCCAAAAAATTCATATGAATCATCTCCTGAATAACTTACCTGGATATATTCCAACTTTGTCTTGTTGCCTACTCCGCCTAAGGTTAATCCGTTTATCTCATTATTAAGTGAGTATGCAATACCAGGATATTCTATTCTTACATACTTCATTATACCGCTGTTATCTGCTGCATCATTTCCACCATATGAATCCCCTGGACCTTCTATTGCGGCAGTTCCGCCAGGAACGTTTATTGGCGCTTTACCTAAAATGATAATGCCGCCCCAATCTCCATATGTTGGGGTTCTTGTTGCCCCAGTTTTTGTAAACTCTGATGTGAATACTATCGGATTAGTGGCTGTTCCTTCCGCCATTATTTTTCCGCCTGGTTTAACTACCAAAGAACCTTGAGATGAATTTTCTCCGTAAATCTTTGTACCGGCTTGGATTGTTAATGTTGCACCTGATTCAACACGAACAATACCTTTCAAGAGATAAGTCTTATCTGAAGTAAGTGTAGTATTTGTGGTAATATTACCTGTTACGGCTACATCTTGTGCATTAATAATGTTAACAAACATTATTACTGTAAAAAGGATAAAAAACTTCTTCATTGTACCTCCGTTTGATTAATAATTGATTCGCTTCTTTTCCTTAATTCTTAATTCCAAATTCTCTAGTTTTATTAAAATTGAAAACTTAGACCTACTGAAATGTTTTGACCTCTCTTTGTAATTTCGGAGGGCTTATCACCATCAGGTGTTTTCTGGATGAATTTAATATCCTTAGCAAGAAGATCCTTTGCAACGATTTTTAGGGTTAAGTTACTCCATAATATTTTTGAAAAAGAGAGATCAACTTGATCTCTTGCCAACTCAACTACATCGCCTAAACCACCGAAACCTACTTTTGCAATTCTATCACCAACTTTATTGTAAATAAGCGAGGCAGATAAATCACTGTCCATAGTTTCCCAATATAAACCCAAGTTAAGAACGAAATCAGCTTGTCCTTGAAGCGGACGGGATGCGGATTGAAACCCTCTATCTTCCAATTCAATATTGGATTTAATGATGCTTAGATTTCCGATCATCATAAAGTCATTAAAAAATGAAGATATGAAACCAAGAGTTTTTCTTAACTCAAATTCTACTCCATAATTATTTGCACCCTTTGCGTTTTCAAAAGAACGGATTGGTTCAAAAGCAGAGGAGGCTAGCAGTATTTGCTCAATAGGATTTTGAAACTGTTTATAAAACCCACTGATGGCGTATAATTCGCGTGGTGCAGGATAGTATTCTAACCTTACATCGTAATTTGTTATTACGCTTCTGATAAGATTTGGATTGCCTTGGACCAGTTCGTTTGAAACGAAATCGAAATAAGTAAATGTTGCAAGTTCTCTAAATTCCGGTCGGGCAACTGTTTTGCTGTAAGCTAACCTTAGGTTCAATTTGTCATTATACTGATAAGCAATATTTACACTTGGGAAAAGATCATTAAAATTACTTTCGACATTAATCGGTTCACCAGTTCTAGATTTTGAGTCCATTTTTTGAACAGCATTTTCTAATCGAACACCGGTTATTATTTTTATCTTATTGAATACAGAAAAATCAGTCATTATGTAAGCGGCATTTATTGTTTGTTCGGAGAGGTAACTATCTGTAGGTTGAGTGATCTCTACAATCTCAATGAAAGAAGGGGTTATGTTTTCAGGTGAAAAAATCTGATCTACATTTTGTAATAAAATCTGCTGCTCTTGAACAAAATTACCGCCGGAACCATTTCTAAATCCAAAAACACGGGCATCAAAATTTCGATCTTTCTTATCAAAAGAGTATCCAAACTTAAATGCCGGCATTGAAGTATTCTCAAAAGGTTTTATCTTAAAATTCCAACTAGTACCAAGAATTTTATCATCAAGATTTCCAAAATATCTTGTTGTTAAAGATTGATCCAATAAAAACTGCATCGGGTCGTCCGGTGAGAACATATCGTTTGAATATATATAGCGTCTTGCATCCGGTTCATCTCTTTTAGATTTGGAGTAATTGATATTCCAGTCAACATTAAGACCATTCATTATTCCAAAAAAGTGTTCACCAATTAACTGGGTTGATTGAAGTGAACGTGAAATGTAACGGAGCGATGTTGATTTCCTATTTTGAAGTGTACCATTGTAAACTCCTTCATAGACTGTTGTTTCATCATCGGCAGATTGATTAAAAATGTTTTTTAAACTCAGTTTGTGTTTTTGTGCGAGCTTAAAGCTGACATTTAATAGCGCTCCCCAATTAACACTATAAACACTATTTACTCCGTTATAAGCAAAACGTGGTCCTTCAAAAGAATAGTTTGCCTGGTATGTTTCTTTTAGTTCATTTGACTCCGAATAGGAAAGCGATGCAATGTATCCAAGTATTTCTTCATCGCCTAATTCAAGCTTATTACCAATGTTTAGTTTAAAATTACCATTAAGCGGCGCTTTAGATGATTTTGTTGACCAATTATTTGCAAAAGCCCTTCCGAGTTCTTGAAGCTGCAGCTGCGGAACATTTCTGTCTAATCTATGATTCGGAATTACTGAAGGTAAATTTCTCGTTCCATCATCATATCCAAGGAAATCGCTTTTCCCTCCTGAATAGGTTTGAATGTTTTTACCGGTAGTAGTAGTACTGTAGCTGGAACCAACACTTAAATCAAAAATCAGTTTTGATGGAAATTCTATTGTATTAATTTCGACCAAACCACCCGAAAAATCTGCAGGCTTATCCGGTATAAATGTTTTTGATGTAAGAATGTTTTCAATTAGGCTTGCCGGAAAAATATCATAAGAAAAACTTTTCTTCTCCGGGTCGGTACTGGGCAGATTGGATCCATTTAATAGCGTATTATTATATCTGTCCCCCACACCTCTAACAAAAACATATTTACCTTCGGATATTGTCACACCGGTCATTCTTTTTAATACATCCGTTCCATCAGAGCTATTGTTCTTTTTAATAAGCTCAGCACTAACACCATCTACAATGCCGGGTGAATTTTTCTGAATATTCAGGATTGCCGCTTCAGTAGATTTTAACGCTTCGGCAGATACAACAATTTCATTTAATTCAGTAGTTACCGGTTCAAGCTGAACGTTCACCCTGGTGTCTTTCCCCGCTTCTATCAAAATGTTATCGACAACCATTGTCTGATAAGATATATAAGAAACCCTGATCTGATATCTGCCCGGCACCAATGATCTGATAGAGTAACTTCCATCGATATCCGAGGAAGTACCGGTTGATGTGCCAACTATAATAATATTCGCACCTATTAAATCTTCGTTAGTAGATTTATCGCTAATCTTTCCGCTGATAGAGCCCTTTGACTGAGCAAATGCAGATGAGCAAACTGCCAAAAGAATTAACAAGATTACTCTAAATTTTGCCATTATTATTTCTAAGCTTATTAAATTAATTGTATAACGCATTTCTTCTCTCTCTCTTTTGTTTCTTTTTTTGATGTGCAAATTTAGAATTGATGTATTAACTGACTGTTAAGGGAGAGTTAAGAAATTGTTAAGTTTTATCTAGCTGAGTATTTATTTCGTTTTCAGTAAAAAACGAGACACGGCTACTATAATCATTTCGTTAACAGATTAGATTCTACTGTGAAACGCGTCATGATTAAAACTAATTTTTAAGAAAAGTATTATATTGATTATGGTCGCTGTAATAATTCCGGAGTCTTTGTTGATAATATGAACACTTCTACAACCAAAATATTTTGTTTGATCATATTGCTTACATGCTATGATTTTGGCTTTTGCCAGGGAAAAGAATATGAAGCGGTCCAAAGATTATTCAACAAAGAACTCTTTCAGCGGAATTTGAATTTTCTGGGGAGTGATTTGTTTGAAGGAAGAGCGCCCGGCACACTCGGAGGAAATCTTGCAGCAAAATATCTTGCACTTGAATTCGACAAGCTGAAATTGAAACCACTTGGCAATAACGGAACTTACTACCAGAACATTCCATTTCATTCAAGCAAACCGTTACTATCATCTCGGCTTAAGATTCATTACCAGGAAGAAGAAATTAGTTTCAGACTAAACGAAGATTTTCTTCTATATCAAACCGGAGAACCAATTCTTATTCCTAATTCCATTCCGCTTGTTTTTGTTGGTTACGGAATTGTTGCACCTGAATTTGATTACAATGATTATCAGGATGTTGATGTTGAGGGAAAGATTGTTGTATTTGTGGATGGAGAACCTCAATCATTGGATCAATCCTATTTCGATGGGAACAATCCAACCGTTTACAGCACAGCGGAAGCCAAACAGCGCATTGCACTTTCACGAGGAGCTAAAGGAAGTATTCTTATTCCGAACATTATTTCTACAACGCAGTTCGATTGGCAAGAGTACGTCCGCTCTTTCTCATTTTCAAATCTATCGCTTGCTTCCACTTCTTCCACCAGCTTTGATATAATAATGAATTCTGAGGTTGCGGATATACTCTTCATAGAAAGCGGTCATTCGTTGAAAGATGTATCTCAAATGCACAAAAAGTACGGAATGGTAAGTTTTCTTCTAAATGTCCAACTTAGCTTTAAGGGTAGTTTCAAGCAGGATGATTTTCACAGTCCAAATATTATTGGGATGATCGAAGGAACCGAGCCGCAATACAAAGACAGTTACGTTTTGGTCTCTGCCCATTATGATCATCTTGGGATTGGTCCCACTGTAAAAGGAGATTCAATTTATAACGGTGTATTTGATAATGCCGCCGGAGTGGCTGCATTGCTTGAAATAGCAAGGGTTATAACGCAAAATAGTTTTCAGAATAAACGGTCTATAATATTTCTTCTAACCACAGCAGAGGAATCCGGACTTTTAGGATCCTATTATTACACACAAAATCCATCCGTCCCGTTATACAAGACCGTTGCAAACATAAATATTGATGGAATTGCTTCATTTGACAATTTTAAAAGTATTGTTGGCGTTGGCGAAGAATATTCTTCACTATCATCAACATTAAAAGAAGTAGCTGAAGAAAGAAATCTAAAAGTGGTTCCTATTCCCGAACAATTTATCGGGTTCGGTTCTTATACAAAATCGGATCAGCATTCATTTGCAAAGAGCGGAATTCCGTCAATAATGATACTTGAAGGAATTGATTACGTGAACATCGGCAGAAGTGAAGGTCTTGAGAGAATATTAAACTATTCGACAAATATTTATCATACACCTTTTGATGATCTTCAACAGTCAATTAATTATGAAGCTGCATTGCAACACATGGAAATTCTGCTAGCTATGATTAACAAAATTTCCAACTCTATAAAAGAACCGGAATGGTTCAGCGGAACTCCGTTTATAAATGCACGACTGATTTCCAAGGCAGAGAAGAGATGAAAAACTTTTTGCAATATTTAATAACTCTGATTTTATTTCTGTCGGGTTGTTCTTCCGCCCCGGTTAAAATTGCCGATATTAAAATTAAGGGCTCGGATACAATGCTGAAAGTTATGCGTGAGCTTGCGCGTGAGTTTAGTGAAATAAATCCGGGTGTTTCAATTTTTGTTGAAGGTGGTGGAACTTCTCTCGGCGTAAAATCTTTGAGCGATAGAACAATTGATATTTGCACCGCATCCAGGAGTTTGTTGCCGGAAGAGACTAAAATTCTTGCAGAGAAACATGGAAGCATCGGTATTTCGACTTACATTGCCCGTGATGCAATTTGTATCCTTGTAAATAAATCCAACTCTATTAACAATTTAACACTCGTACAGTTGAAAGAAATATTCACAGGCAGAATAACCAACTGGAAAGAAATTGGCGGCAATGATACCCCTATTGAACCGGTAAGAAGAAATGATAACTCAGGAACAGCAGCTCATTTTAAGATCCGTGTTCTGGAAGAGGATGATTTCGGTAAATATGTATCGGCAAAACCTTCAGTGGAAAATCTTATTGAAGAAATTGAACAGAATAAAAACGCAATCGGTTTTAGCGGATTAGTTCACTCCACCACTTCAAAAATATTATCAGTTGATGGTATTTACCCCACCAAAGAGTCAATAAAAAACGGAACTTACGCACTCGGCAGATACTTACACTTGTATACAATCTCTACACCCACCGGGGTCGTAAAAGAATTCATTGA
The DNA here is from genome assembly GCA_964449775.1 of uncultured Melioribacter sp. GTDB lineage: Bacteria > Bacteroidota > Ignavibacteria > Ignavibacteriales > Melioribacteraceae > Fen-1258. The sequence continues at coordinate 99,581 of CAYVBQ010000002.1, forward strand.
TTGGATCTTGAATTCTGCCGGTCAAAAGATAATTGAGCAGAATGGTTTTGTTCCGCTGTTCGAAAATACTTATTGAAATACTCCTTATTCCCATTTGGTAAGATTTCTCATATTTTTGAGCTGAAGGAGATTAGAAAATGTTGATTAACAAAATTTTTATGCTGATTCTTTTAACTCAGTTTGGAAATTTGATTTGATAAACTTCTGTCTTTTTTCTTCTTTAATTAAGTTTACATCCACCAATATCAATCCATCAATGCAATTCTCAAAATCCGGGTCAACACCAAAATCTAAAAACTTTACTCCTTTTTCTTGGCATAGATCTGAATAATGTTTATACAGTATCGGGATAGAGAAACCAAGTGGTTTAATTATCTTTTTAAGAATTTTATAATCTTCTTTCGCAGTAGCAGAGTTGAATAACTCCTCGTACTCCTTCTGATTTGTCTTCGTTATTAAAAATTTTCTTTTAGAACTCGCTAATTTCGAATCATCGGAGTACCATTTTTCAAAATAGAACGTAATCAATTCTTTAACATATTCAGTGTAATTGTTACTAATGCTCACTCCTCCAAATAAATATTTAACCGATGGATAATTCGATAAGAAAGCCCCGATCCCTTGCCATAAGTAATTTAGGGCGTTTGTATTCCAATATTGTTTTTGGACGAAACTTCTGCCAAGTTCAATGGCATTAGGTAAATAATTATTTATGAAATCGGTACTAAAATCGAAAAGGGTCGAAGTATAAAATCCATCTTTACCATAATTTTCTAAAATAGAATTACCAATTCCAAGACGGTACGCTCCAACAATATCTAATTCATGTTCATTCCAAACAATTAAGTGAGAGTAGTAATTGTCAAATTTATCTAAGTCCATCTTCTTGCCGGTACCTTCACCCACCTTCCGGAAAGTTAATTCACGTAATCTCGCAATCTCATTTATGATTTGTGGTGATTCATGTTTTGTTGTAAGAAATATTTTCATTCCTTCTTTTGTGAAACCGAGCAGACTTGCATTATTAAGCTCACCCTTAATTATTTTTCTTTCGATTGGATGAATAACATTTTTTTCAGTCGTATAGATAGCTTTTCTGTTGCTACCTATCTGATAGACATGCTTTTTAAGAAGTTTGGTTTGATATATATCGTTAATATATGAAGAGCTAAAAGCCTTAGCCGGTATTACATCTCCAATTTTAATATGAATCGTTTTGTTCTTTTTATTGAATAATTCATGCACTAATAATAAAGTTGATAATTTTTTATTTAATAATGATGTGAAATAAAACAACATGGAATTTCTTGCAACAATGAATACCGGTAATATTGGAACATTGTGCTGCTTTGCAAAAAAGATGGCACCTTTGTGCCATTTGGAGTCAGTAATTCTGAACCATTTTAACCGTGATACTTCAGCAGCCGGGAAAAATATTAATGCAAAATCCTTATTCAATGCTTCATGGATTGAAGAAAGATTATCACGCTGCATCTGTTTAGAATCCAATCTAAAAGGGAGTAAATGCGGCTTAAGATTGTCTATATCAAAAAGAATTTCATTGGCAACTATTTTTACATCACTCCGAATTTCCAAAACCGCTTTTAGTAAAGAGAGACTATCAAGACTACCAATCGGATGGTTTGCAGCACAAATTAGTTTCCCCTCTGAAGGGATTTTCTGAATATCACTATTCGATATCAAGAAGGAAAAATTAAGGTGGTCGAATAATTCATTAATAAATTGTTTTGGACCATAATGATCATGTTCACTTAGGAAACTATTTATTTGATTGATGTAGAGAATTTTATTTAGGAGATGTAAAATTATTTTCCGAAAGACTTGCGGTATTTGTAGGAATCTATTATTGGTATTCTTTAGAATTATTTTCTCTAAGTCTATTTTTTTCATAAAAGCAAAATATTGGATTGGTCTTGAGCAATAACGTTTATAACTCAGAAATATTGTTCTCATACTTTTCATTACCATCTGAGATTGGCGGACTGCATTTATCACCAAATTTAGATTCAAAAAACTCGACCGTTTGTAAAGGGAGATTCAGCCAATTCTTATTTAAAAGAATTTCCAGGATAATCTTATTTTCTTTTTCTGAAAGATCTTTCAAAATTGTTCGTTCTTCCCACGATAATTTTTTGTGATACTCATCTTCGTTTCTAATCTTCCGATAAATATTTCTTTTATATCTGCTGATTCTATAAAATTCACTAACAAGGTCTTCAAACAATGGAGAGTTGTAGAGTGCGATATCATAATTGATACTTGACATTTTATTCCCTCTTTCTTTATTAAGTTGTCACGGACAAATTGACATCGTCCTCAACATTTGGAAAATCTGTGTCAACGGGCTCAAGGCCGACACTTGGTAATAAATGAAGAATGCCAAGAGCTATAATCGAGAAGACAAACCCAAGCGTAAACCAATCCTTCTGCGCTCTATTTTTTTCTTTCGCTTTTAAAGAACATAGAGTACCAAAAATTAACCCCGCTATTGAAAACCATAGTCCAAACATAAATACCTCATTCTTTTTCTTAACAAAGATTAGTTTTTAGTATTAACTGTACGTTATGGAATTGTTAAGAATTTGTTAAATCTTCATTTGATATCTAATTGGATATTCAAGGACATGAATCGTGGTATAAGTGAAAAATAAAATATTGGTATGCAATTGAGATTAGGATTTGAAATTCTCTATCAAACTTATCAGCCGAAATAATTCTCACTTACATGATATAAATTACTTTTTAGATATTCACAATGTTCCAACAGATGAAAGTTCTTAAACGATACTTTAAGTACAGTATTCTGCTCGCTACGAAGAGTCACAAAAGAATCTCCCACATAGTCAACAATCCCTACAAAAACAGTTTTTGCTAAATTATTAGAATCGGGGAATAAGTATTTTACTGTGTCTCCGGTCTTAATTTCCATTTAAACGACTCCTTTATTTTCAAGTACAATATAAGTGGTAAATGTTAAGTGAAGGTTAATAATTTGTTAAGGGTATGTTAAGTTTGAGAAGACGACTCATAGAATGAACCATCCTTTCTGAAGTCTATTCTTTTCTCTTGCCTTAAATGAACAAAGAATTCCAAATAATAATCCAATAATTAAAAACCATAATCCGAACATATTAACCTCCGTTTTTAATTAACGAAAGATTAAGATCAATTACTAACTGATGTTACGCAAAGACATTATTATTTGTCATTCTTCCCCCGATTTATCGGGTGAAGAATCTAAAAACTTCTTTTTTGCTCGATTCCGAGATTCTTCACTCCACTTCGTTGCATTCAGAATGACACCTTGCGTAAGGTGACTTATTAACTCACTGTTATGGTAGTGTTAAGGAATTGTTAAATCTAATTTTCGAAATGAAGATTTGTGATGTGTCAGATTTTTAGATAAAAGCAGAATTCACTTCCTTTTCCGGACTCACTGCTGACTTCAATTTTAGAACCGTGTGCTTCAACGATATGCTTTACTATTGCTAATCCTAATCCTGCCCCTCCCATTTCACGCGAACGATCTCTATCAGCTCTATAAAATCTCTCAAAAATTCTATTTATATCTGCCTCGGCGATTCCAATACCTGTATCGCGAACAAATACTTTCCCATATTTTTCTTTTTGAATAACTCCCACATCAACAGAACCGCTCTCCGTGTATTTTATTGCATTCATAATAAGATTAGTCATTACTTGTCTAAGCCGCTGCCTATCCCCGAATATTTGAAGTGCTTGATCAAACGAACTTAAATTCAATTCAAGATTTTTTTTGATAGCATGTGATCTGAGTTCCAGAATAATTCCATCAAGAAATTCATGAGCGTTAAAATAACGGAAGCTCATCTGCATTTTGCCCGATTCGATCATCGAGATGTCAATCAGATCATTAACAAGATTGTTGAGGTTAAGAGTGTGATTGTTGGCTTTTTGTAAAAATACTTTGTTCACCTTCTCATCATCGAGTGCGCCGTCGAGCAATGTTTCGATATATCCTTGAATTGCAAATATTGGCGTGCGTAATTCATGCGAAACGTTTCCAAGAAATTCCGTACGGAATTGTTCGAGTTTTTTAAGATGGGCAATATCATCGTTCGTCTTTAGAAACATTGATTTGATCTCATGTTCCAACTCATGCAGACTGTTTCCCATCGTAATTTCATCGGCAGATTTGAATGAGTTTGTTCTGATCTGATTGATAATTTTCTTAACGCTATCTAATTCGAATCTTCTCTTTTGTCCGAGCAGATATAAAATTGCGATGTCCGTTAGTAATAGAAGAGAGCTGAAAAATATTATTTGCGATGAAGATAATTGAAGAAGAATAGAAGCAATGATTAAAAGAATTATGGAAACAATTAGAACAGATGGGAGAAACACGCGAGCGGAGTTAAAGTTCAGTTTTGAGTCAGTTATCATCTTTGAACCGGTAACCCACACCTTTTATTGTTTCAATCAGATCTGCATATGTGCCCAACTTCTCTCTTATCTTACGGATGTGAACGTCAATGGTCCGTTCAACTACAAATACATCTGAGCCCCAAATGTCACTAAGTATTTTATCTCGATGAAAAACTCTGCCCGGATTAGAAGCCAGGTATGTAAGAATTTCAAATTCCTTCTTTGGCAGAACTATATGTTTTCCTTTGAGTGTAACAGTATACTTTTCTTTATTAATTACCAGAGGACCAATAGTAATCTCTTGGTTTTGGCTCAGTTCATTTTGATTTGTCTCTATCTTGCGGAGATTGGATTTTACGCGCGCAATTAATTTTTTAGGTGAAATGGGCTTCTGAATAAAATCATTTGCCCCTATATTCAAACCATGTACTTCATCTATTTCAGAAGATTTCGCAGTTAAAAAAACAATTGGAATATTTTTATATTCATCTGTACCTCTCAATTTTTCACATACTTCATAGCCATTCATTCTTGGCATCATCACATCAAGAATTAGCAAATCCGGTTTCTGAGACATCTTCTCGAGTGCTTCTTTTCCATCATAAGCAGTAATAACATTGAATCCCTCCTGCTCAAGATTATATTGAAGGAATTCAACAATATCTTTTTCGTCGTCAACTAAAAGAATTTTTGTTTTCATGATTTCCTACAAACTCACTTCCTTTTTTGAATCGGCTGATTTATACATCGCTTCCAATAATTTCATAAGAGAAACGGCATCATCGCATGAGGAGGCAACAGGATTATTCTCTCTCACCATTCCAACAAAATGTTTTAATTCATTCTCATACGACTTTTTAAAAAGATTTGAAGAATTTGCCGGTTGTGCTAAAGTATAATCAATTCGATTTGTTTCGAGGCGTTTGTAAGCACGCAACGGATTTAAATGGGCAGTTCCTTTAGTGCCAAATGCAGCAAGATGAAATTTGTCCCACTCAGAATGTAATCCCCAGCTAACCTCAAAACTAATTACCTGATCATTATCAAACCGCACAAGACCAACCGCTGAGTCTTCAACATCTTTAGTGTTGTGATTATACTTTTGTACCGTGACACTTTTCATTTGATGATCATTCATTATCCACATTGCAAGATCGAGAATTAAAATACCAAGATCGATAATCACTCCGCCGCCGGACTGATTTTTATTTAGGAACCATTTCTGCTCACTGCTCTGCTTGCGGAGCCATCCGCATCGGATATAAAATATTTCTCCCAGCTCACCGCTGCTTACCAAACTTTTCATCAGCATTGCATCTGGGCGGAAGCGTAAATTCATTCCGATCATAACTTGTTTTTTATTTTTCTTAGCAACAGAGTTGATCTCCTTTGCTTCGGCAAGATTTCTGGCAATTGGTTTTTCAATTAATACATGTTTTTTAGCTTTCAAACTTTCGATCGCGATTTCGGAATGTGTGTTTGTAGGGGTTGCAATAATTACTGCATCAACATCTTGCGTGGCAAGTAATTCTCTATAATCAGAGAACTGTTTAGCTATTAAAAATTTTTCACCGACACTTTTCAACCGATTCTTATTAATATCCGCTACGGCACTAATTTCAACATTCCCGAGTTTAGATAAAATTGGCAGATGCACTAGCTGCGCAATTCCGCCGAGACCAATAACTGCGATTTTAGTTTTTTCCATTATACAACCACGCTTTTATTTACATTTTTACTTAGAAATATACTTCACACAAAAATATTATTATTTGTCATTCTGATCCCTCCGCCTTCGGCGGATTATCGGGAGAAGAATCTAAAAACTTCTTTTTTGCTCGATCCCGAGATTCTTCACTCCACTTCGTTCCGTTCAGAATGACATCTTGCGTAACGTGAGTTAGAAACAATTTAACTTTTTCCGAAATTCCATCCGGATCGATTCCTATTATTTTATGAAGTTCTTCCTGTGTGCCGTGATCTATAAATTTATCCGGCAGTCCAATCCGTATAATTTCATTCTTATATTTTTTGTCAGAGAAATATTCGAGCACACCGGAACCGAATCCGCCAACGATCGTGCTCTCTTCAAGTGTAACAATTTTGTCAAACCGGGCAGCCATTTCATCAAGCATTTCCAAATCAAGAGGTTTAACAAACCTCATATTTATTATTTCGGAATGGATTCCATGGGTAAGCAATTTTTCTGCGGCTCTTTTTGCGTACTCAACCATATTTCCCACAGCCAAAAGTGCAACGTCATGTCCATTCGTAATTTTTTCAGATTTTCCGAACGGGATTTCAGTAAATCCATCTTGAAGAGAAACACCAAGCGCTGAACCGCGCGGATATCTTATGGCTACAGGACCGTCTATATAATTCACTGCAGTGTAAAGCATGTTTCGTAATTCCGCTTCATCTTTGGGCGCCATAATTATCATATGCGGTATTAATCGCAGATAAGTGAGGTCAAACGTTCCGTGATGTGTCGGTCCATCTGCGCCTACAAGTCCTGCTCTATCCAAAACAAAAACAACATGAAGTTTCTGAAGAGCGACATCATGAATGATCTGATCGAACGCGCGTTGTAAGAATGTTGAATAAACCGCAACGACAGGAATTATACCTTGCGTTGCCATTCCAGCCGCAAAAGTAACCGCATGCTCTTCGGCAATACCGACATCAAAATATCTCTCGGGAAATTCTTTCTGAAAAATATCTAAACCGGTTCCATCGGGCATTGCAGCAGTAATTCCAATCACTTTTGGATTTTGCTTTGCGATTTCTACTAAAGCATTTCCAAAAATTGTAGTGTATGCAGGAGTTCCGCCCGAATTTTTTATTGCTTCGCCGGTGACTTTATCAAACGGTGTTGCGGCATGCAATCTTTGTATATGATCTTCTGCCGGTTTGTATCCTTTTCCTTTTTCACTTGTAATATGGACTAGGAGCGGTCCGTTCAAATCTTTTATATGTTCAAAAATTTTAATAAGCTGATCCAAATTATGCCCGTTGATTGGTCCAAAATATCTGAAACCTAATGCTTCGAACAACATACCGGGCGTTATAATGGATTTGATTCCTGAACCCAACCGTGCTGTTACCCTTCTGATTCTGTCACCGAAGTTGTCAAGCTTGCCGGTTAAATCCCAAATTGCATCTTTGAATTTTTGGTACTCGGGATGAGAAATCATTTCGCTAAAGTAATTGGATATCTGCCAAACGTTTGGCGCAATCGACATATTGTTGTCGTTAAGAACAACAATCAAATTACTTTTAATGATTCCGGAATTGTTCATTGCTTCATATGCCATCCCACCGGTCATAGCTCCATCGCCAATGACCGCAATTACTTTTTTATCTGTCTTCTGAATATCGCGTGCAACAGCCATTCCAAGCGCGGCAGAAATTGATGTAGAAGCGTGTCCGGCTCCAAAGGCATCGTATTCACTCTCTGTCCGTTTTAGGAAACCACTTATTCCATTTAAACGGCGAATGGTTGGTAATTTATCTCTTCTACCGGTTAAGATTTTGTGCGGATAAGCTTGATGACCTGTATCCCAAACTATCAAATCGTTTGGAGTATCAAAGACTTTATGGAGAGCAACAGTTAGTTCTACTGTTCCAAGACCGCCGCCAAAGTGTCCGCCAATTTGTGAAATGACATCTACCATATATTCGCGAATTTCAAAACAGAGGGTTTTAAGTTCATCTTTTGAAAATGTGCGTATATCTGCGGGTGAATTTACTTTGAATAAAATTTTATATTTCGATTCATCAACCATTATCAGCTATTCCTTGGAAAATTACTGTTTGATATTGTCTTCAAGTTGTTTCTTCAATTCAGTTACTTTGAGTTCCGCTTCTTTCAAAGTTGTATAACAGATTTTGGCAAGACTGATCCCCTCCTCATACAACTTGATAGATTGATCCAACCCAACTTCTCCGCTCTCGAGAGCGTCTGAAATTTCCTGGAGGCGGTTCAAAGATTCTTCAAAAGTGTTCTCTTTTTTCTTACTCATTTTATTCTCACTTCTCCGTCATAGAATTTTATTTCAAATGATTTTTCGTGTATTAGATTTTTTTTACGTGTTACATACTTTTCGTCTTGTCTTACGATTGCGAATCCCTTCTTAAGGACATTATCAATATTGTGAGATAGAACTTTGCTCTCCAATAATGCTAAACGGTTTTTCACCGACAATAGTTTATTTTCATAATTACTTTGGAAACGGTAAACAAGACTATCCAGCTGCTGCGATTTGTTACTAATTAAATCTTGCGGAAGACGGAAACCATACGATGAAACCGATTTACAAATTTCTTCCCGATAGTTAAATATTATTTCCAGCATTCTCTCCGGGAAATAATATGAAAACTCATCTATAAAGGCAAAGAGTTCATCTTTGTTCGGTGTTGCGAGCTCCATCGCTGCCGACGGAGTTGCCGCCCTTAAATCAGCAACAAAATCTGAGATAGTAAAATCAATTTCATGTCCAACAGCACTGATAATTGGAATACTTGAATCAAAAATTGCGCGTGCAACAACTTCTTCATTGAACGCCCACAAATCCTCAAGAGAACCTCCGCCGCGACCGACTATAATAAGGTCAATATCATTATGCTGATTCAACAACTTAATATTCTTAGCGATATCTTCCGCAGCACCCTCACCTTGCACCTTAGACGGAGCAATCACAATCTCCACCAAAGGATAACGCCGTGCAGCAATACTTTTCATATCTTGAAATGCCGCGCCGTCAATGGCTGTCACCACTCCAATTTTCTTAGGAAACTTTGGAATTGGTTTCTTGAATTGCTCATCGAACAATCCCTCTGCTGCGAGTTTCTGTTTTAATTTTTCAAATGCCGCTTGAAGTTCACCCACACCGGCAGGCTTCATAGAACGAACATCAATTTGATAACTTCCACGCGGTGGATAAACGGTCACCCTTCCACCGATGATAACCTTCATCCCATCCTGCGGTGTGAAGAATACGTAATTGTTAATTCCGCGCCACATCGTGCAGCTAACTTGAGCATTAGAGTCTTTCAGCGTGAAATACCAATGTCCCGATACGTGTGCTTTGAAGTTCGAAATCTCTCCAATTACATTCACTTCGGAAAAATTTTCCTCAAGTGTTTGCTTTATTAGTCCCGTTATTTCACTTACAGATAAAACTATTTCTGTCATTTCAACTCTTTTCTGAAGATCAAACAATACTGATGATGACGGTTACCAACCCAGGCATTATTTATACCTAGCGCGATTAATTTTTTATCATCTTGAAGCCATATTTTTTCGTCCTTGAGCACCCAGCTTTTTTCACCGCGCTTGGTTAATGATATTGCAGTGTCAAATGCCAAAGGGAATAATCTGCCCTCACAATATACGTTGTTGGTGATAATAGTTAAGTAACCATTCGGCTTGGTAACATCATAAACTTGATCGAAGATCTGCGCTTGTGCCTCAATAAATTCTTCATATGATTTGATATTACCAAGGTCATTTTCCGCATCAGAGTATTTTGTATCAAATCCTTTCTGCTTTCTTTCTTTCTGCCGAATTGAATTACGATCGAGTTGATTCCAATAAGGTGGAGATGTGATCGTGTAATCGAACTCAACTTTTTCAAGATTATTTTTTAACAAAAGATTTTTCAGCTCAAGCGAGTTACCGAGTAATGGATGAGCGTATTTTCCCAATTCTCTATTCTTGATTCTCTTTATAGATGATTTGAAATAATTCTTGTTCAATTCAATTCCAACTGCGTTTCTTTCTATTTGTGAGGCGGCAATTAGAGCGCTGCTTGTCCCCATAAAAGGGTCCAACACCCAATCGTTTTTCTTTGTGAAGAAGAGAACAAATTCTGTCACCAGTGTTTCCGGGAACTTTGCCGGATGAAGCAGTTCATCTTCCTTCCTTCTCGGTGGACGTAACACAAACCAACTCTTAGTAAACTTAAGCCACTCTTTACCGGTTAGATCGTTGAGTTTATTATTTTTATTTAACCGCCCACGTGAGCCGAGATCAATATATTTTTCTTCTGAGTTTTTCAAATGGATTATAGATTGAGTGAAAAAACATTTGAATATAACCCGATTGATATTTCATGGAAGTTTGTTCCATTGCTTATCAATTGGAAGTTATATCTGTAACGCGTATAAAAAGTAAAAGTGTTTTGGATCTGGAATAAACCTATAGAAAGTTCGGCGCTTAATCCATTGTATCCTTTAAAATCGGTAAAAACATTCAATCCGGTTGATAAATATTTAATGAAGGGAATTTGAATGATCTGTTTGTAACCCAATCGTAAATAATTTTTCCGCTCCGTTTCAAAGATATGAGAATATTCCAGACCGATATATCCCGCCGGATAATTATACCCAACTGAATAAAAATTTATCAAAGGAATCTCTTTACTCAACGACCAATGATGCTCACCATTTACCCAAACGTATGCCGGTGATGGGACAGCGAAGACAATCCCTCCGAGGCAGATACTGAATAATCCGGGGTCCAGTTCATTTGTTATTACGAAACCATCGGGCAGAGCCACTTCAGAAGATTCCGTCCTGGTTTCTTTCCCATTACGGTCATAAATAAGTATCTGATAATTGAATGCCATCGAATCGATGTTCAGTTTGTTTAACTCAACTTCGATCTTGTGGTTTTCGGATAAAGTCTTGGAAACATCGAAAACGTGTATGTTCATCACAACGAGCTTTGAAGTACAACTATCACTTGTAAAGAACGATAGCACAAATTTATTCGGTGTCTCGGGAGTTATATACGAATCAATAACCATAACTTCGATGTTGCCGGATGCCGTTGTATCCACTTGGGAAAATATTCTTATGCTAATAAAAAGAAAGATGAAAATAGTTCTAGTGGATTTCATTATGATTCATAGTTTTTTCGCTGATAAAATTAAACTTTTTTGTGAAAAGATTTATGATTTTCTTTTATGTATGAGGCGTATCTAATGACATAGTTATCCCTATGGGAAAAGGTTATTATTGTCATTGCGAGGCGTTTTTTGCCGAAGCAATCTTACGATTACATTGTTAATTCTAAAGATTGCTTCGCTCCGCTCGCAAAGACGAACATTATAAATGGCTTTTTAGAGTGGACTCATGTAGGAATAATAGAAATGATTTCAATGCTTCTCATCAATTGAGTATATTTGCAACTAAACGAACACAAATTTATTACTCAAGCCACAAAGGATTATTTTGAAAATACTTATCTCAAATGATGACGGCATTGATTCACCCGGCATTGCAGCACTCGCAAAAGAACTTAAAAAAATTGGCGATGTAATCGTCATCGCACCACGAACTGAGCAGAGCGCGGTTGGGCACGCAATTACAATGAAATTTCCTCTACGAATAACGGAATATTATAAAAATGGTGATCTCTTCGGTTACGCAATTGATGGAACTCCTGCTGATTGTATAAAGATTGGAATTAGAAATATTATGAAGGAACCACCTGATATTGTTCTTTCAGGCATTAATTGCGGCTCGAATACAGCGATTAATATAATTTACTCCGGCACCGTCTCCGCCGCACGCGAGGCAGCTATAATGGATGTTCCGGCTATCGCAGTTTCTGTTACAAACCACGATCCTAAGCATTATGAATACGCAGCAAAGTTTTCTGCAGATCTAACAAAACTTGTTGTGCAGCATAAACTCAAAACCGGAACACTTTTAAACGTTAATGTACCGGATTTACCGGAAGAAGAAATTGCAGGCGTTCTTCTTACTCAACAGGGTAAATCGAAGTGGGATGATGTATATGAAGAGCGAAAAGATCCATACGGAAAAAATTACTATTGGCTTACGGGAAATTTAATACAAGCGGATGATAAATTGGTTAGCGATCAATTTGCAGTACGGCAGAATTATGTTTCTGTAACTCCAATACATTTTGATTTGACCGATTACGAAACTTATGACACGATGAAGGAATGGCATTTAGAAAATATGTATAAACAAAAATCTTGACCGATTAAATGACAAGTTTAAGCAGGTTTAGTATCTTAACCTCAGGCAGTTGGTTGCTGATCATTCTATTTGTACTAATGCTTGCAGCGTTTTCTTATTTTGTTTACAAATATACAATTCCAAAAGTTTCTTCAGGTTTAAGAACGTTCCTAATTATCATCCGCTCATTAATCTTCATCTTGATATTGTTTTTAATCTTTGAGCCGGTTCTTTCTTTGATTCAAAAAGAAACTGTTGAATCAACAACACATATTTATATTGATAACTCAAATTCGATCGCCTCAAAAGACAGTCTGATAAAGCTGCAACAAACTCTCTCACTTATCAACGATCTTAATTCCACCAATGGTATAAAAACCAAGTTTTATACTTTCGGGAAAAGGATTGATTCTCTCGAAGTTGAACAGAGTGAGAAAATTAATTTTCGTGAGTCACAAACAAATTTTGTGAGTATTATTGAAAATATCAAGAAGAATAATTCTCAAATAAATTCCGCTGTCATTTTGAGCGACGGTATAATCACAGACGGAATTGACCCGACATATAAAGCCGAGAAACTTCAGATCCCTATTTTCACAATTGGTATTGGTGATTCAACTCAGAAGAAAGACATTCAGATTTATAATGTCCTTTATAACCAGGTGATATATGCTGATAAACCGACAACCATTGAAGTAGCTGTGAAAAATTACGGCTTTGAAAATAGAAACACTCGCGTTTCCTTTTTTGAAGAGAATAAATTTATTGAAACTAAAGATCTCATCCTTAGTGAAGGTGGGCTAAATAAAATTCCATTTAGTTACAAACCTACCGGTAATGGTGAGAAGAAATTGACTGTTTCAATCTCTCCACTTGAAAGTGAAGCTACTATTAAAAATAATAGTAGAGTGTTTTATGTAAATGTTTTGGATACCAAGTTACAGGTTTGTTTGATTGCCGGAAGTCCCTCGGCTGATGTTTCGGCAATTTCCAAAGCGCTTTCAACGGATAAAAATATTCAACTCAAGAAGCTCATTCAAATCTCTCAGAATAAATTTTGGAATGATGTGAATCCAAACGTGCTAGACAGCGCCGATCTGCTTTTCTTGGTTGATTTTCCTACTTCCAATATATCGCAAAATCTAATTGATAAGATTTCCTCCGCTGTGAACCGGAATAAACCATTTTTCTTTTTGCTTTCGAGTGGAGTGAGTTTGAATCGGCTGAATACTTTTGAAAAAGCGCTTCCTTTTTCATTTTCGAGTGGTACGAATGAATTTATCCAGGTTCAACCCGATTTGAGTAGTGAATCTTTTTCTTCCTATTTCTCAACATCGAATAACAAGAAGGATACATGGAATAATCTGCCACAGGTTACACAATTTTCCACGGAGCTTTCAGTCAAGCCGGGAAGTAACGTTTTAGTGAAATCTAAAGTCAGAAATATTTCTATTGGCAATCCGTTAATCGTTTCTCGAAGCTTGGGTAAACAAAAAGTATTTTCGATTTTGGCAGGGGATATTTGGAGGTGGCAGCTTCAAACTGCCGGGAGGAATCCGGAATTCTTCGATAATTTTATCAATGATGTGGTAAAATGGTTAAGCGTATCATCTCAGCAGAAGCAATTCAGAATTACGACTGATAAAAAAAACTATTCACCCGGTGATGATGTTGAATTTACAGCAGAATTATATGATCATACTTTTTCTCCGATAGACACGGCAAAAATTTCTCTGCGCGTCTCTTTCAATACAAAAATAATTGAACTGAATTTCTCTCCCGTCGACAACGGTATTTATACTTCTTCGTTTACTCCCTTGGAAGCGGGTGACTTCAGTCTTGAAGGAACCGCAAGTCTCAATGGATCAACTATTAGGAGCGATAGAGGAAGATTCAATGTCGGAGAAATTCAAATTGAAAAACTTGATACACGAATGCGCGTGGAATTTCTAAAATTGCTTTCTAACTCCACTAACGGCAGCTATTATTCTGTTGAAAATTGCAATGGATTAAAAGAGAAACTTAGAAAGCTGAATCAGTTTTCATCCAAAGAAAAAATTAGTAAAAGCGAATATCAACTTTGGGCTAATGAATGGATCTTAATTGCTATCATATTCTTATTCGCAATGGAGTGGTTTATAAGAAAAAGAGCCGGAATGATTTGACAGATAAAGGAATTTCATAATAGAGACGTTAAATGAATTTTCTAACACCGTTTATTGATTTTTTTCTCCCCCGATTTTGTCCCGCTTGTAAAAATAAATTATCCATCGGGGAAGAGATTGTTTGTGGATCTTGTCTTTCCAAAATTAAACGTCCGGACGAGCAGAGTCTCAAGCATGAATTTGAGAGAAAATTCAGTTCCGACAAAATCATCAGCGGGTTCACTTCCCTCTTCGTATTCGAAAAAGAGAAAGAACTTCAACATATCATACACGGATTAAAGTACGATGGTAAGTTCCAGATCGGAATGTTTTTAGGCAGACTAATAGCAAATGAGCTGGGACGGCAATTCGATGAATGGAAAATTGATTTCATTATTCCCGTACCGCTTCATCATTTGAGGCGCGCCGAACGTGGTTACAACCAATCCGAGTTTATCGCCAAAGGTATTAGATCGGTTTCAAGAATTCCCATCAATACTAATTCCATCAAACGGAAACGAATCACCGAAACACAAACAAGTTTGAATTTGGTTGAACGGAAAGAAAATTTGAAAGATGCCTTTACCATTAAGCGAAAGAATAATTTGAAGGGTAAAACAATTTTGCTTTTGGATGATGTTATAACCACCGGCGCAACAATTTCCGAATGCGGAAGAGTCCTTCTGGAGAAAGATGCGGCTAATGTTTATGCGGCTTCTGTAGCTATAGCGGATTAGTAGCATCTTTTTTCTTGAATAAACAGAACTGATGATTTTCACATTCACAATGAAGGTCGTTGTAAAAATCCAATCCTTCTGTGAAAGGTAAGTTAGTAAAGAGGTTATGCACATAGATAAACAGTTTTTTTAAGTGCTTCATTTATTATATTTGTTAAAAATTGAGAACACATTATGACAAAACCTAGATTTTCTCTCTTAAAAGCTATTAAAGCGGTGGAAATATCATCCAGGATTGAGGGTCATAGGATTCATAAGAATAAGTTGTCTAATGTAAAACGCATTAAGAAAACTGTTAAGAACTAATGTCGAAATACTCTCAAGATAAAGATTACATACTATCCTAATACTAGCATTCCCATAAACAAACTTAATATTCGTGAGCAAGAAAATTTAGAAATAGAAGAACAGAAACTTTTATTACTTGGTTACAAATATTTTCACACTTTTTTGAAAGAAGACACAATTTTTGATGAAAAATATTACAAAGAACTTCACCGAATTACTTTTCTTGACTTGTATGATTTTGCCGGAAAATACCGGAACTTCAACGTTTCAAAAGGATATACAACATTCTGCCAAGTTCGCTTTCTTCGACAAATGTCGAAAGAAATATTTGGGAAACTGAAAAAAGAAAATTATTTATGGAACTATTCAGACAAACCAAAAGAAGAGTTCGCTCGAAAAATCACTTTCTTCATGTTCGAATTGATGGCTTTACATCCATTCTTTGAATTAAACGGTAGAGTAACAAGATTATTCTTTGATATGATAGCGACATATAATGGCTATAATTATCTCGATTACCAAGATGCACTCGCAATTGAAGGTGGAGAGAATAATTATATAGCAGCATCAATTGATTGCATGGCTGGTAACGATGATAAGATGTATCAAATCATCGTGAATGGATTAAATAAAGCAAAATAATCCTACATCTCCCAACCAAACTTTCGAAGAACTAATTTAGTACTTAACGGCGTTGTTCTTAAGCCACTGTCCAGAATTTACCCGCCATTTTTTGGAGCGGGACAGCAATGCCAATTAACCGCAATAATTTTTTATTTACCTGTCCCACCGTATTTTTGCTGTGAGCGGCTGGTAAGATTGATTATTCCGAGAACATTTCTTTTAAAATATTCAGAACTTTTATTTGCGCTATTATATTTAAAGTATCTATTTTTTTAATCAGTCTTGATTTATCAACAGTTCTGATTTGATCTAATACGATTTGGCCTTGCTTACCCTCAACTTTACAAGGAACACGTGTTGGGTAATTTTTTAGCTTTGAGGTGAGAGGAGCAATAATTACAGTAGAGATATTATGATTCATTTCGTTTGGAGAAATAATTACACAGGGACAAGTCTTTTTAATTTCACTTCCGATTGTTGGGTCTAGATTAACAAAATAAACTTCAAAACGAGAAAACACTTACCACTCCCATTCTTCTTTATCCCACTTTGATTGTTGAGCTAATGTATCTGAATCTAACAAAATGTCATCCTTATTTTTTGCCATTTTCTTAAAGGCGGAATCCCAGGATTCTCTGTTATGAGATATTGACTTAATGATTATTTGTCCATCGATGACTTCAAGTTCAACCTCACTTTTAAGACCACTTTCGTCAATTAACGATTTTGGAATACGAATACCACGTGAATTACCAATTTTTACAACTTTGGTTTTCATATACTACCTTTTATAGATTAACGTGACCACAATGTAATTACATCAGCAAAAACAATCAAGACTAATTTTTACACAATATTTTTAATCAAGTGCAACCTAACGGCGTGGCAATGAAAGCGCCGCCCAGAATTTGTTCCGAGTTTATCGCCAAAGGTATCAGATCGGTTTTAAGAATTCCCATCAATACTAATTCCATCAAACGGAAACGATTCACCGAAACACAAACAAGTTTAAACCTGGTGGAACGGAAAGAAAATTTAAAAGATTCCTTTTCCATTAAGCAAAAGAATAATTTGAAGGGAAAAACGATTTTACTTTTAGATGATGTTATAACCACCGGCGCAACAATTTCCGAATGCGGGAGAATTCTTCTTGATAAAGATACAGCCAATATTTATGCGGCTTCTGTGGCAATTGCGGATTAGCTTCATTTTTTTCCACCTCACCCCGCCAAAAAACGGTGGGCAAGCCTTTGTCCCTCTCCTTGTAAAACCAATGCTGTCAATTTAAGATTTTATAGAACACGGATTACGCAGATTTTACAGATTATCGCGGATTAAATCTGTGAAAATCAGTGTTATCCGCGTAATCCGCGTTCTATTTTCTATTTTCATATTTCTTTCTACCTACTAAGTTGACAGCATTGCTTGTAAAGGAGAGGGATTTTAAAATCTCAAATCTTCTTTTCATATCTAACAGATTGTATCTCTGCGGCAATGGAAAGTGCAATTTCGTAAGCGGTATCTCCTCCTATCTTCAAACCAATCGGCATGTGAAGTTTAGAGAGATCAATGCCGGAATCAATTTCACTTTTCAGATTGTTAATCATTGCAGCAGCTTTAGCACGTGAAGCAATAACTCCGATATACTTCTTAACTAAATTTCTGGCGTACAATGTTTTTAAGATATCATAATCAAATTGATGTCCGTAAGTAACGGCAACAAAATAAGAATCATTTGCCGGAATAAATTGCTCAGCAAATTCTTTGTATTCAGAATAGATGCAATTAATCCCTTTGGCTTTATTTTTTTCAAATAATTCCTGTCTGTTATCAATCAATATTACATGATATTTAAGTTTACCCAGAATCTCTATCAATGCTTGTCCAACATGTCCGCCGCCGAAAATGTAGATTACAGGTAAGTTCCTTTCGAATTCGTAGTAGAGCCAAATCTTACCATTGCAGCTCATAGGAACAGTTGTGACATTCGGATCGGCAATAGTCTCATCATTAATAAGTAAATATTCTTTCAATAAATTTTCATTGCCGGAAGCCATTAATCTTTTTGATTCTTGAATTGCTTCCATTTCAATAGCACCGCCGCCAACTGTGCCGTAAGTTTTCCCCTCGTGATCTACTACCATCTTAAATCCGGCTTTACCCGGAGTAGAGCCAGTTGATTTTACAACGGTAACAGTTACAAAATTCCGGTTCTCTTTTTTTAATTCAATTATCTTGCTGTAAATATCCATAAAAGCCCATCCCTATCCTTCCCTAAGGGAAGGGTTATTTAAAACTTGATCGAGATATTTAATCTTCGACCTTCTTTATAAAATGCTAAACTCAAAACAATCCGCCGCGGCGGATAGAGTAATTTATTCGATTAAAATTTTATGTTACATTTTCTCGGGTGCGCTCACACCAAGTATTGATAATCCATTGCGTAATACCGTTTGAATGGCCATACAGAGCGCTATACGCGCTTGAGCAAGGTTCTTTTCGCTGCCGATGATTCTGCACTCAGTGTAAAATCTGTGGAAAAGTGCCGCGAGTTCTTCCAAGTATATTGTAATCCGGTGTGTTTCATAATTTTCCGCACTGTAAAGAACATCTTCCGGAAATTCAAAAAGTTTTTTAAGAAGATTCTGTTCTTCTTTTGTCGAGAGCAGATTCAAATTCTCTAAAGATGATTCCAGTCCCTCCTCTTTTGTCATTCGAAGAATAGAAGAAATTCTGGCGTGTGCGTATTGCAGATAGAAAACCGGGTTTTCATCGGATTGTTTCTTCGCCAGATCAAGATCAAAATTAAGATGACTGGAAATACTTCTCATGTTAAAGAAGTAACGTACAACATCGCTTCCGACTTCATCAATGAGTTCATCAAGCGTAATGTAGTTCGCTTTTCGGGTCGACATTTTAACAACTTCACCCTTTTCCATAATCGTAACGAACTGGTGAATCAAAACCTTTACCTTGCCGGCATCATAACCAAGTGCGCGCAATCCGGCTAGTACATCGGGATAAGTTGCATTGTGGTCTGAACCAAACAGATCAATCATCAAATCATATCCGCGCTCGAACTTTGTAATGTGGTACGCAATATCCGGCAAACGGTAAGTCGGTTCACCTGTGGATTTCACAATTACCTTGTCGTTCTCATTGCCAAGTTCGGAAAGTTTCAACCATACAGCGCCTTCATTCTCATAGGATAAATTTTTCATTTTAAACTCTTCAAGAAGAGAATTGATCTTTCCTTCTTCATACAGGATATGTTCATTGTAAAAATATTTCATGCGGATCTGAATCCGCTCCATAGTTTTAATGATCTCTGCAAATATCTCTTTTTCGGCTGCTTGCTTAAATCTTCCCTCAGCATCTTCATTAATAAGTGAATTGCCATTCTCATTTTTTAATTTAGCGGCAATCTCTTTTATATACTCACCCCGGTAATAATCTTCCGGAAATTCAATCGGTTGTCCGAGCAATTCCAAATAGCGCAAACGAACCGAATCACCAAGAACACGCATCTGTCTTCCGGCATTATTGAAATAATATTCCCGGTCAACTGAATAGCCGATCCACTCCAGCATATTGGCAACCGTATCGCCAACAACGGCATTACGACCATGCCCGACGGTTAATGGTCCGGTAGGGTTTGCCGAGACAAACTCGACCATAGCTTTTTTGCCGGAGTATTTTTTTGATCTGCCGAAATTCTCTTTCTGACGGAATATTTCATTCACTATCTGCGTGTTATATGCTTGAGTGAAGTAAAAATTAATAAAACCGGCTCCGGCTATTTCAATTTTCTCAATTACATTTTTATCAAAGTCTAAATTGGAAATAATTTCTTTGGCTATCTCTTGCGGCTTCAGTTTCAATTTTTTAGCAAGAATCATAGCTGCGTTTGTAGCGTAATCGCCGTGGGCTTTTTGTGCCGGTACGGTAAAGGTCAAATCAACTTCTTTTAAGTAAGGAAGTTTTGCTTCGGTTTGTTGGAAAAGCTGTATTAAATAATTCTTCAAAAATTTCTCCGGAGATAGTAAAGACTAATCATCATTTTTAATTTTAGTTATTGGTGCATCGCCCCAAAGTTTTTCGAGGTTGTAATAACTTCTTACATCGGCTTTGAAAATGTGAACGATAACATCAAAGTAATCTAGAATTATCCAGTTCATTGTTTGATAACCCTCTTTATGCAAACATCTGATCCGGCTTTCAAGAAGTTTATCCTCAACTTCATCTGCAATCGCTTTTACCTGACGGTCAGCATCCGCAGAGCAGATCACAAAGCAATCTGTAATACCGGATAGTTTTCTGAGATCAAGTATATTTATATCAAAACCTTTTTTTGATTTAATGATCTCAGCGATCATCTTTGAAAATTTTAATGGATCCAATTAAACCTCTATTTCATTTACTATTTATTTGATTTCGTTTCAGTTTCATTATAGGAAAAAGTATTGATTCCGTACTATCATTTATTTGTATGGTACGATACATTATTTGAACGGTGTCAGATTGAAATAATCTCTGCCGATAACAATTGAGACATCCAAAAAATAATCCTTATTGAGCTGCTGAATTACATTTTCGCTTTTGATTCCGAGCGCTTTTGCAGTCTTAAATGCGTTTGCCATATTCCCGGATCTATCAATTACCAGACTTTCGCTTACATCATCAGAGATATAATTGCCGGACTTAACTACGTCAAGATTATTTGTGCGAAGAAAATCTGTAAAACGGTCAGCAACCCCGCTAACTCCGCATCCGTTCAAAACTTCAACCTGAATAATATCAGATGCAATTTGATCCGACGTCTGATCTTCAAATTTATTCTGATTATTTGAAAGCTTGATGAAGATTGAATAACCCATGTAAATGATTACAGCAGCCAGTAGGAAAATTGAAATATTGAGAAGCAAATTATAGGTGGATGACTTTAAACCAGCCGAATTTGAAGATTTTTTTTTGCCGCCGATATTTTCCAAGTGTGGATTGCGCTCAAATATTAATAAACTCGTGCGCAATTTAAGAAAAAACTATCTCTCTTTCTCAGAAGCCCCAATTGTTTAGGTAACTATCGCGGTAAAATGGCGAATAAGAACCATATCCATACGGAGAATAATAACCGCCGGGTATACTTCTGTATTGAATAATGATGTTCATGTTATCGGTGGGCTTAAAGGTTAATTGAGCGCGGCTTAGGTATACTCCGTTAATCTGTTTTGAAAATTCATTTCCGTAAGAATTGTAGGGTGTGTTTACAACGCTGATATCTGTTTCCAAATTTAATCTGTCGCTGAACTTGTATGCCATACTATTCGTATATGTGCCGAGTGCCATTCCGCCGGTATTTCCAAAGGCAGTGTAGGATAGTCCAAATGAATGACGCATACTGAAATTATCGGGATTTATAAAACCAAGTATGGAGCCAAAAGAATTATTTTTGACAATTCCGCTTTTGATATCTGGTTTGTTATTGGCTTCATCACGAAATTGAGCGAAAGTAACCGATACCAGAAAAACGAATATTACTAGAAATAGTCTTTTCATATTATTACCCGAATATTGTGTTTCTTTAACAACTCAACAGATTAAATAGTTTCTGTAATTCTCTCGTCTAATTACAGTTCAATTTTATGGCAACTTAGCTTAAGATGCAAGTCAAATCTAATTGTTTTTCATTGATCTCGTTATTGCCTAGTCTTTTTTAATCTACTATAGCGTGCCCTCGCTCTTCCTATTGTCGCTGACCGATAATCTGTATCCTCGTGATATCGCCTTTTAGCTCTTTCAAGAGTTGCCACTTGATATTTCAGATCCTTTTGATAGCGTTCCCGCGATTGTTTTTTTAGAAGTTCACGATATTCTTTATTTCCATGATATAATTTTTTCCTCTTTGCATTTTTCAAAGATTTTTTTTCTAAACTCATTCCGACCATAATTAAATTTGTTTTGTAATGGGACTTATTATGTATTATGAAAATAAACCGAATTCAAAAATTTTCTATAATGAAATTACCTTTTTAGACTTGTCTAACGAGTTAGAGAAGACTCATTAATTTCTTTACAATCTCTTTGACAACTCTATCTCTATCAAAAAGAACATCTGTATTTCTGAAGCGAATTACTCTGAGTTTTAAGCTTTCCAAATATCTTGTTCTCTTCTCGTCGTATTCTTTTTGATCATCTTCATTATGATGCTCGCCGTCTAATTCAATAATTAATTTTTCTTCGGGACAATAAAAATCAACGATGTAATTTCCGATGCTTTGCTGCCTTCTAAACTTTTTACCGTTGAGTTGTCCCTTCTTCAGTTCATGCCACAAATATTTTTCTGCATCTGTTGGGGAGTTTCTTAATCCCTTTCGTTTCGTCTTCATTTCTTTAAGGTTATGAACTCTATCCATGATCTTGCTTTCATTTAATTTTCAAACCACCCCTTGTATTCCCCTCCTTACTCAAGGAGGGGAAGTTTTTAATTCTCCCTCCTTAGTTAAGGAGGGAGACAAAGAGGGTGGTTGGATTTTTTTATTTCATAAATGAGGCGTATCTAAAAAGGTCTATTCCGTTATTATGGATTGTGAAAATAAACCGAATTCAAAACTTTTCTATACTGAAATTATCTTTTTAGAGAAGACTCATGTATTAACTCTAACAATCATCTCAACCTCAACGGGAGCGTTCATCGGCAGTTCGTTCACGCCAACAGCGCTGCGCGCGTGCTTACCTGCTTCACCAAATACTTGACCTAGAAAATCCGATGCACCGTTTGCAATCTTTGGCTGAGCAGTAAAACCGACGGCTGAACTTACAAATACTGTGAGCTTTACTATCTGTTCAACTTTATCCAAATTGCCGATCAACGCCTTAACAGCACTAAGACAATTAATTGCCGATATCTTAGCGCACTCAATTCCTTTTTCCTCCGTTACCTCATATCCAACTCTACCCTCGGCAATTAATTTTCCATTAACAAAAGGAAGCTGTCCGGATGTAAAAATTAGATTGCCGCTTTTCTGAGCCGGAATATAGGTAGCAAGGGGTTTTGGCGGTGTAGAAGGTAATTCATAACCGATAATCTCTTTGATCTTCTGCTCAATCATTTCTTCCTCAGTAAATTTTCTGCATAAATATATCAAAAAAATTATGATAAAATCCTCCGTAATTATTTCTTGATTAAAAGTCTGCTATTTATCTTTGCACACAAAATCGGAGATTGAGATGACCGGCGACAAATTTGAAAAACTTTGGCAAATTATGAAACGTCTGAGGGACAAATGTCCTTGGGATAAAGAACAAACACATGATTCAATCAAAGCAGCTTTGTTAGAAGAAACTTACGAAACCATTGAAGCAATTGATTTGAAGGATTATAATGAATTGAAATCTGAACTGGGAGATTTGCTTCTCCATATAGTTTTCCATGCTGCTATTGCTGAAGAAAATAAAACTTTTTCAATTAACGATGTCATTGACGGAATCTGTGAAAAACTTATCCGCCGCCATCCTCACGTTTTTAGCGATACTAAAGTCAATGGAACAAAAGATATTTTAAGAAACTGGGAAGAGATAAAACTTTCCGAAGGAAGAGATTCTCTCCTTGAAGGTGTACCTAAAAATCTTCCAAGTCTCGCCCGTGCATTCCGTCTGCAAGAGAAAGCATCCAAAGTTGGTTTCGACTGGAACAAAAAGGAGGACGTTTGGAAAAAGGTGATAGAAGAAATTGAAGAGATGCATGAGATGGAAAGATCCGGTAATACAATTGAATTTGAAAAAGAGATGGGAGACGTTTTCTTTGCGCTCACTAATTATGCTCGCTTCCTCGGAGTAAATCCTGAAAATGCACTTCGCGGGACAAATGAAAAATTCATCGCTCGCTTTGGTTATATCGAAAAGAAAATTAAAGAGAGCGGCAAATCTTTAACCGAATCTACTCTTGAGGAGATGGATAAATACTGGGAAGAAAGTAAAACCCAAATAAAGGCCCATCCCTACCCTTCCCAAAGGGAAGGGTTTTTCTAAACTCGGTAGAGGTATTTAATCCTCGACCTTCGTTATAATAACATCGAAGCAATCCGCCGCGGCGGATCGAGGAATTTTTTCAATTAAAATCATAATTCATAATTCGTTTTTATACTCCCTTTCCATTGTTGCTGTAATGCTTTTCGTATGCGTTGATAATATCCTTTACCAACTTGTGCCGAACAACATCGCCTTTATCAAAATAAACGAAACCTACACCGTCAATTCCCTTTAGAATCTCTTTCACTTGAACTAATCCGCTTTGTGAAAAACTCGGCAGATCGATCTGCGTAATATCTCCCGTAACAATGGATTTTGAGTTGGGTCCGAGACGTGTTAGAAACATCTTCATCTGCATACCGGTTGCATTTTGCGCTTCGTCTAAGATAACGTATGCGTGGTTTAAGGTTCTCCCGCGCATATAAGCCAGCGGAACAATTTCAATGACTCCCTTCTCAAAATAATTTTTTAATTGTTCACCGGGAATCATTTCTTCGAGCGCATCATAAAGAGGACGGAGATATGGGTCAATCTTTTCTCTAAAATCACCCGGGAGAAATCCAAGACTTTCACCTGCCTCAACGGCGGGACGGGCTAAGATTATCTTCTTAACAATTCCTTTTTTGAGAGCAGCAACAGCAAACGCAACGGCAAGATATGTTTTCCCTGTTCCGGCTGGTCCGATTGCAAAACAAATATCATTCTCTTTTACACTTTTAATATATGTCACCTGGTTCGGTGTCTTGGCTTTAATTACATCTTTTTTAGAATAGAGAATTATACTGTCCAACTCATTATCACTTATAATTTCTTTTCCTTGAAGTGTAAGATCAATGATTGTGTAGACATCATTTGCCTGCAATTTACCTGTGGTATTCAGAACGAAGATCATTTCTTTCACCACTTTCTCAATCGCTGAAACTTCTTCTGCCACACCCTGAATGAAAATGTTATCGCCTCGAACCGTTAAATTAGATGTGAATCTTTCTTCAAGCGGTTTGATGTTGTTATCGTTGATCCCCATGAAAGAGAGAAGATCAACATTTTCTAACTTCAATACTTTATCTACTTGCGTAAGTGCCTCCGTTAAAATAGAAAAGCCCTCTTCAATAAATATGAAAAGGGCTTATTCCTAAATAATTATTTATTACTTCCGAACAATAAACGATCCTTATTTAACCGGAGCCTGTGTTTGAGTTGGAGGAGCCGGTTTGTAATTTCTTCTGATCTTATCATATTTTGACATTTCTTCTTCGGTCAAGTTTGGAATTTTGAATATCTGTTTCGGGAAAATCAAATCCGGATTTTTTATTTGATCTCTGTTTGATTTATAGATTACCGGCCAGGCAAATGGATTGGCATAATGTTCTTTCTTCTTGGCAATTCCCCAAAGGTGATCGCCTCTTACAACTGTATAGTTCACTTCTTTTGGAGCTTCAATCCATGCATCTAATTTTCTTTGAAGCTGGTTATGAACTTTATCAAAGAATTCTTGAAGTGCGCTGATTTTATTTTTCTTCATCGCATCTAATTCTGCTTGACGATCGGCTTTAGGTGCAACTTGTCCATCAATTTTTGATGTCAGGTCAGTTAATTGTTTTCTAAAATTATCAACGTCAACTTTTTTTGCACCAAGCATTGCATAGAGCTCATTAGTGCAGTCATCGTATGTTTTTAAGCTGGCATTTATATTTTTAAGGTTAGCAACCTCAGCTTTCAAAGCGTTTAACTCAGTTGTAAGTGCTACTCTTTTTTCGGTCAGACGGTTAATCTCATTCTGCCATTCTTCTTTTGTCATTTCTTTATCTTGCGCAAAGAGATTGACAGAGAGAAGCATAACGAAAATGCCGGCTAACAATAATTTGTAAACTTTCATTTAAACCTCCGTCATTAATAAACTTATTAATTACATCCCGATTTTTTCGAGATTCTTTTTTGTTTCAGCCTTCTCTTTTGCGCATTGATCAAGCTTTGCGTTCTTTTCTGCAATCTCTCTTTCGATTGCCGCTTTTTCCGTCTTCAATGAGCCAACCTCTTTTTCGAGCGCTTTTACTTCAGAACGAAGTGCTTCGAGTTCTGCTATTTGCTCTTCCGATACTCCGCTGCAGCCGGTAAATCCTATAATTCCTGCAACGAGAACTACGACAAGCGCAGAATTAATGATTCTTTTCATCATTTGAGTTCTCCTTTAGATTAATGAGTTGAATTTTCCATGAGAAATATAAGAATTTTCTTCTCTAAAAAAAGTCCATAACAAATAATTTGACATTTTTCAAATTATCCTTTTTTCAACCAGACTTGTAAATTTGTTCCCGGCAATAATAATATGGTCGAAAACCTGAATATCCATCACCTTTCCCGCCTCCACCATTTTTCGAGTTAATGTAATATCTTCATTGCTAGGGTCGCTGTTCCCGCTTGGATGATTGTGTAAAAGAATAATATTAGCCGAATTATTTTCTATTGCTACTTTAAAGACCTCGCGTGGGTGAACGACACTCGAATTCAGATTGCCCACAGAGATCAATTCCATTTTAGTTATCTTGTTTGCAGTATTTAGACACACCACGTAAAACTCTTCTTTTAATTTATCTCGAAGTATCGGGATAAATATTTCAGCAATATCACCCGGTGAAACAATTTTTTTGACAGAAAAGAGTTTTTTCTGAGAGTCTGCACGCCTGCCTAGCTCGAATGCAGCGAGGAGTGTTGCGGCTTTGTCTTTGCCGATACCGAGATGTTTTTGAATTGATTCGGATGTTTGCGAAGTGAGATTGTTAAGTCCGCCCGATTTTTGAATTAATTCTTGCGCGACTTGAATTACACTTCTCCCTTTTGTTCCGGTACGAAGAAGAATTGCAATGAGTTCAGCATCAGTTAAACTTTGCACTCCACGCAAGGTTAATTTCTCGCGTGGACGGTCATCAATTGGTAATTCTTTTACTTTCATGGCTATTCCCCTTAGCTGATGATTGTATTATTCTATTCCCACTCGATAGTTGAAGGTGGTTTAGAGCTGATATCGTAAACAACCCGATTAACACCCCGCACAGAGCGGATAATTTTGTTTGATACCACTTCGAGAAATTCATGATCAAAACGATACCAATCTGCCGTCATTCCATCTGTTGAGGTAACTGCTCGTAACGCGATAACATTTTCATATGTACGCATATCGCCCATAACGCCGACAGTTTGAATCGGAAGCAGTACGGCAAAAGCTTGCCATATTTTATCATAAATCTTTGCTTGGTCGAGTTCCTTGATAAAAATATCATCAGCTTCGCGGAGTATGTCCAACCGTTCCATTGTAATTTCGCCAAGGACACGAACCGCAAGACCCGGACCAGGGAATGGATGACGGCGAATAAATATTTCAGGTAAATCAAGCTCGCGACCAATTGCGCGCACTTCATCTTTGAAAAGTTCACGAAAAGGTTCGATCAGTTTAAGGTTCATTCGATCCGGAAGACCGCCAACATTGTGATGCGTTTTAATAGTAACTGAAGCACCTTTAACGGAAACCGATTCGATGACATCGGGATAAAGTGTACCTTGAACAAGAAATTCTGCGTCCAAGAATTTTTTAGCTTCACTTTCAAAAACTTCGATGAATGTGTTTCCGATAATTTTTCTTTTCTTCTCCGGATCAGTAACTCCGGCTAATCGTGTTAGAAAAAGCTCGGTTGCATCAATATGATCAACTCGCATATGATAATTGTCGCTGAACATCTTTAAAATAGCAGCGCTCTCATCTTTACGCATCATTCCGTGATCAACATGAATGCAGATAAGCTGCTCGCCAATCGCTTTTTGGATCAGCACGGCAGCAACAGATGAATCAACTCCGCCGCTTAATGCACAAATAACCTTTTTACTTCCAACTTTCTCTCTAACTTCTCCTATTTTTGAATTGATAAAATTTTGCGGAGTCCAGTCTGCCTTGCAGCCGCATACTTCAAACAAAAAATTATCTAATATTTTTTTCCCAAATTTTGTATGAGCAACTTCCGGGTGAAACTGCACTCCATAAATTCTCTTTTCCGGATTCGATATTGCACATAGAGGTGAGTTTTCAGTTTTTGCTGTAACTGTAAATCCTTTAGGCATCTTAGTCACATAATCACCGTGACTCATCCAAATAACGGAACCATCATCAACACCGGCAAGGAGCAAATCATCTTCAAGAATTTTCAAATCAGCTTTACCATATTCTCTGTCGGAAGCAGGTTCTACTTTTCCATCATTGTAGAGTGTAATCAATTGCAATCCATAACAGATGCCTAGTATAGGGATCCCCAATTCGAATATCTGTTTATCAATTTGCGGCGAACCTTCTTCGTAAGCGCTCATCGGTCCACCTGATAAAATAATTCCAGCCGGTTTTTCTTTTATAATTTGTTCAAGCGGAAAAGTATGCGGGTGAATTTCCGAATAGATTTTACTCTCTCTAATTCTGCGGGCTATTAACTGAGTGTATTGAGAACCGAAATCAAGAATTAAAATTTTTTGTGAGTGAGTCATAGTATCGAGGTGTTTGAATAAAATAAAGATGGCAAAATCCGTTTCCGGATTCTGCCTTTATAAATATGAGTTCACTCTAAAAAGGCATTTCTGTCATTGCGAGGAGCGAAGCGACGAAGCAATCTTTAGGAAACAGCTTAAATTCAAGAGATTGCTTCGCTGCGCTCGCAATGACATTACTAATCAGCACCTTTTTAGAGAAGACTCAAATATGATAACAAAAAATTATTGACCGAGCTGGGTCTTGTAAGCTGCTGCATCGAGTAAGTTGTTCAATTGCGAAGGATCAGCTAATTCAACCTTAATTATCCATCCGGCGCCATAGGGATCTGTATTAACAAGTTGTGGTTCATCGTTCAATTTGGTGTTCAGCTCTACAACTTTTCCTGTCACGGGCGCATACATATCGCTAACTGTTTTAACTGCTTCAATTGTACCAAATGATTCACCTATTGTCATCTCTGCAATGTCAGGTGCAATGTCAATGTAAACGATATCGCCTAATTCACCTTGAGCAAAATCTGTAACACCAATTATTCCGACGTTACCTTCAACTTTTATCCATTCATGGTCTTTTGAGTACTTAAGATTTTCCGGAACGTTCATGATTACCTCTTTAGTTTATGTTAATGTGTTTATCAATGAATGAAGTATCGAAATCGCCTTCAATGAACTTTTCATTATTTAGAACTTTCATATGAAATGGGATGGTGGTCTTTATACCTTCAATTTTGAATTCCTCAAGAGCACGCAATGCACGGCGGATTGCATGAGGGCGGTCGGTTCCCCAAATAATCAACTTCGCTATTAGTGAATCGTAGTTAGGTGGAATTACATAATCGTTATAAATGTGAGAATCAATCCGAACGCCAAAGCCGCCGGGAAAATGCAGATACTCTATGCGCCCCGGAGATGGTCTGAAATTATGTTCGGGATCTTCGGCGTTAATTCTGAATTCTATTGCGTGTCCACGGGGTTCCAATGGTTTATCTTCAATTGGAAGCCCTGCTGCAATTAGTATTTGATTTTTAACAAGATCAAAATTGCGAACCATTTCAGTTACAGGATGCTCAACTTGAATTCTGGTGTTCATCTCTATGAAATAGAAATTTTGATGTTTATCAACAAGAAATTCAATAGTTCCCGCTCCTTCATAATTCACCGAGCGAACTCCAAGCAGTGCCGCCTCGCACATTTTTTTTCTGGTATCATCAGAAATGAATGGTGACGGAGATTCTTCAATTAACTTCTGATGTCTTCGTTGAATGGAACAATCTCTTTCACCGTAATGGAAAAAATTTCCATGTGTGTCGCAGAGAACTTGTATCTCTATGTGCCGGGGATTCTCGATATACTTTTCCAAATAAAGAGCAGCGTTGTTGAATGCAGCACCCGCTTCATTGCCAGCAGTTTGAAATGCTTTTTCAATTTCACTCTCTTCAAAAACAATTCGCATTCCTTTCCCTCCGCCACCTGCAGATGCTTTCAACATTACAGGGTAACCAATTTCGGCGGCAATTTTTTTAGCCTCATCAACATCATTAACAACACCTTCACTTCCGGGGACAACCGGAACACCAACTTTTTTCATGGTTTCTTTTGCGAACGCTTTATCTCCCATCTTCCGAATAGAATCCGGTGATGGTCCAATAAATTTGATATTCGATTCAGCACAAATCTCGCTGAACTCGGCATTCTCTGCAAGAAATCCGTAGCCGGGATGAATTGCATCGGCACCTGTTATTTGTGCCGCGGAAAGTATACTGGAAACTTTTAGGTAGCTTTGATTACTTGGTGCGGGACCAATACACACGGCTTCGTCTGCAAAAACAACATGAAGTGAGTCGCGGTCAACTTCACTGTAAACTGCAACGGTGGGAATGCCCAACTCTTTGCATGTTCTAAGTATTCTTAGTGCTATCTCACCGCGATTGGCGATTAAAATTTTCTTAAACAAATTTTCCTCTTAAAAGTTTGATAACACTAAACGGTTTCGATCAAAAATAGAGGTTGGTTGTATTCAACCGGACTGGCATTCTCGGCAAGGATTTTCACAATCTTTCCGGTAACGTCGCACTCAATTTCATTCATCAATTTCATTGCCTCAACAATGCAAAGAACTGTACCGGCAGAGACCATATCGCCAACTTGAATATATGAATCTGCATCGGGTGCTGGAGAGCGGTAGAATGTTCCGACTATCGGAGATTTAATTTCGTGAAGTTGAAGAGATTTTTCTACGGAAACTGGTGTGGGATTAGATTCAATCACCTGGTGCGAAGGCATTTGAATTCCTGTTGTATGTCTCGAGTAATCACCAATAGATTGAAGATGCACTTGTGCTTGGCTCATATTTTTCGAGATCTTTACTTTGAGATCAGCTTCCTGAACTTCAAATTCGGTAATCTCACTTTGCTCAACCAATTTGATGAGCTTTTTAAGAAGATTAATATCCATGATATTTTACTCTCAGTTTTTAACTCGTTCTACGTATCCGCCGGTTCGTGTATCAACTTTAAGAACATCTCCTTCGTTGATGAACAGAGGGACATTAATT
Organism: uncultured Melioribacter sp.; assembly: GCA_964449775.1. Taxonomy (GTDB): domain Bacteria; phylum Bacteroidota; class Ignavibacteria; order Ignavibacteriales; family Melioribacteraceae; genus Fen-1258. The sequence continues at coordinate 130,900 of CAYVBQ010000002.1, forward strand.
TTAGCGCCGGTTTCCAATTTGGCAGGTTTAAGAGCACTATTTGCGGTATCACCTTTGAATCCCGGTTCAGTCTCAACAACTTTTAATGCAACAAAAATTGGAATTTCTGCCGAGATGATCTGATCTTTATCGTCAAGAAGAAGTTCTATTTCAATTCCTTCTTTTAAGTAGATCTGCCCATCACCAATTACGCTTTCCGCCACAGTCATTTGCTCATATGTTCCATTATCCATCAGTACTAATCCAGTGGATTCTCTATACAGGTATTGATATTTTCTTCTTTCAATACGAATAACCTCTACGCCTTCACCCGAACGGAATGTATTGTCTAATACGCGGCCGGTTTTCAAATTCTTTAATGATGTTCTTACAAACGCGCCGCCTTTACCCGGTTTGACATGTTGGAATTCAACAATTACGTATGGTTCGTTTTTATATTTTATTATAAGACCGTTTCTGAAATCTGATGTATCTGCCATAAAAATATTAATCCCTCTAACTGATGAAAATATAACTGCCACTCGATCTAAAATCAAGGATGAGAATGAATGAATTAATAAATGAGTTTGAATTAGCTCTCTATCTGAATAAGATATCTATCAACCTCAGAAAAGGCAGTAGAATTTTTGTAATCTTTTTTAATCATCTCAAAAATTGACTTAGCTTCCTCTTTCTTTCCGGAATTGAGCATGATGATTCCCGCTCTTAGAAGATATTCTGCATTAGCAGGATTAGTTTTTGAGACATTGGCAGCAGCGTTATAAAGATCTGCAGCTTTTTCAAATTCTTTCTTGGCTTCAAAAATTCCGGCTTTGCCTGCAAGAGCAGTTGCCTTGAATAATGGATTAGAGCCCGAATAATCATCGAATACTTTATAAGCATCGTCGGACTTACCAAGCATTAAATATGCATTTCCAAGATAAATTTTTGCAGTTTCACCATTTTCTGTGCTTCCATATTCATTAACGATTTTTTTAAAACCGATTGTGTTGGATGACGGTTGACCATCTACCGCTTCTTTGAATGCGGTGGACTCATAAAGTGGAATAACTTTAGCAAGAAGACCGGCAGCTTTTTTATTATCGTTCATTGCTTTATTTGCAAAAAGGATTCCAGCAACTACAACTAATGCAACTGCCGCAACACCAATCAATATCTTAGCCTGATATTCAAGAATGAAGTTTTTAACTGTGTAATAGACTGTTACTAATTTGTCTTCTTTCATTTGTTTTTTTGTGATCTTTTTTGTTCTCTCTAACACTTTGAACCTCGTCTGTTGAAAAATCTAAAAATTCGGCGGGAAATCTAAGAAAAATTATAGTCCTATTCTAATATGATTTGAAAAAATCCACGCATTCTGGCTTATAAAAACTTCCACGCGATAGGCTCCGATTTCCTTAACAAAAAATTCGAGAATTGAACCATCTTGAGATGTAATTTCTTTTCCATCCTTTATCAGCCGGATTATAGCATTCTCTTTAGGCGCAGCAACGATTAATTGGATATCATTAGTTAATGAAACCGAATCCCCCATTTGATAATTATTATTCCCTTCTTTGGCAAAAAATCTGAATCCTTTTGCGTCACCATGATAAAAATTTGAGATAAAGCACTTCCCTTCTTCGAGCGCTTTTAATATCTGTTTCTTTGCAGAATTGATCTCATGCAGTTCAGTTGAATTGTTCAATCTATCTTCAACAAGCACATGAGTACGAATTGATTTGAATAAAATTTTATATGGAAATATTTCCAATTCAACGAAACCGAGAATATTTATTTTGTGCGCATGTGCATCAACTCCGCCAATTCCAACAACTTTACGTTTTAAATTCAGTTGGTCCCATACTTTCAGTGTTTCCGTAGGTGGAGCAGAAATTGATTTAAGAGGATGTAAAAAGTAGTTGTATTTGTTCTGTTCGGTCAGCCCCTCCATCCACTCCGACATATGATTCCAAATTTCAATACCCGTAAAATCTTCCGAACTCCATTCTGTCCATGGATATGCCGGATGCTCTTTCATAGAACATCTTTTTTCATGTGGGTGAGCAAGAAAACCTATTCCGCCGGCTTCTTTTACTCTTCGGACATATTCTTTGGCAGGAATACGTGTAGAAAATGTTTCTTCGATTCCTAATGCGATGTAATGATTTTTATTTTCTTTGTCATTTATTTCACAACCGACAAGAAGAAGAGTATTACCATACCAACCTTCAAATCCTTCATCGAGAGCACGGAGCGTATTATGATCGGTAAGAATCATAAAATCGAGCCCGGACTCATTTGCATGTTGGGCAATTTCTTTTACTTCGCCCGAGCCATCTGAATAAACCGAATGGATATGTAATGCGCCGATGTATTCAAACATTTAAATTCCCGGATCAATCAGAAATCAATTAATCCTGATAAATGAGAAATAAGATCAACTAAGCGTTATTAACTTCGAACAATGTTGTGTACTGTGTAGATTGCTCTTTGATCATATCGGAAAGTTTTGTCATAAGAATATCAATGCGTTCGTCTGTGTTATCTTCAAAATTTTCATACGATTCTTTATTCTTGAAAATATAAATCTCCTCAAAATTGTTTGGTTTATTTTTCAGTTCGAAAACAGAATAATTTTCTAAACCATCTGCCTTAACTATATTTTTTAATTCACGAACGACATCTAAGTATTCTTCCCGTTTTTCTGGAAAAACATTATAACGAATGGAAAAAATTACTTTACTCATTTATCTCCTCGATTATATTGAAAATTCTCCCTTAAAAGTAATTTGAGCAGGACCTGTTAAGGAAATTTCCTGCACTTTTTGATCCTCAATTTTGAAGTCCACAGTTAACTCATCGCCGCTTTTGGGATGAATCTTAATTGGTGGATTCAGGTTATTCTGTACAAAAGAAATTAATGCAGCAGCAACCGAACCGGTTCCGCAAGCAAGTGTCTCATCTTCCACACCGCGCTCATAACTTCTGATCTTAATCTCGCCGTTTTGCAGCTGAATAAAATTAACGTTTGTTCCTAGAGGTGCAAAATCTTTATGATATCGAATCTCTTTTCCAAGTTCAAGAACCGGAAAATCATTCAGATCATCATAAAAAGATTTTGGATCAGACGAATTTCTAAGAACATCATTAATTTTTATAATAATATGCGGTGAACCGGTATCCGCATATGAAGCCGTTATTAATTGATTTGCGGCTTTGATTTTAAAATTCTGTTTTATCTTTTTCGGGTGATTAAGAAAAAACTTAATAAGCCCGTTTTCTAATATTTGTCCCGAGTATTCTATTTCGTTCGCGATGAATTTGATCTTTTCCCGAGCAATTCTTCCGCTCTCATGTCCATAATAAATTGCGCAACGGGCTCCATTACCACATAAGCTCCCGGTAGATCCGTCGGCATTATAATATCTCATCTCAAACGGATAATCGTTCGAATCAGAAATTAGTAAAATACCATCCGCACCAATACCTGTGCGTCTTTTACACAATTTATCAATTAACTGCGGCGATAGTTCTATTCCCGGATTGATCCTTTTATCGAAAAGAATAAAATCGTTACCGGCACCGCTTAATTTTGTGAAGTAGAGATGAATCATTCTGGGTTCAAATTTACGGCAATAATGTACCTAAAGCAATGAAAATTAGGTGCTGGCACGGTTTTTTACGCATAGACGATTCAAAACTGATAAATAATTTGAAGATTCTTTCGATTATATAAGTATAATTTAACGAGGAGTTCTGAATTGGTAAAAGAATTGGATATCTCATCAAGACTATTTTCTTCGATTAAAACATTAAGAATAATTCTAAGTTACGTTTGCTTAAGTGCGGTTTGGATTTTTTTAGCAAACTCTTATATGGGGAAATTTCTTCTCCTTTCAGAATTTGGAATATGGACGCAAATCTTAAAGGAGTGGATTTTTGTTATCATTACTTCAACTTTTCTTTACCTCCTCATTAACCGTTCAATTTTTCTTATTAACAAAGCAAAGGACGAAGCGGAAAAAGCTAACAAATTAAAGTCAGAATTTTTAGCGCAGATGTCGCATGAAATAAGAACTCCGCTTAACGTATCACTCGGTTTCTTCAATAAAATTAAATGGGAATTGAGGGATAAACTCACACCAGAATTACTTAACGACTTTAATATTATTGATAAGTCAGATCGAAGATTGATAAGAACTATCGATTTAATATTAGAAATGTCCCAGTTACAGTTGGGCACATATAATTCTTCTTTTGAAATGATTGATTTGGTTGAAGACATTTTAAAGAAGATCGAAAAAGATTACATCGCACAAAGTAAAAGCAAGGGATTGGATATCAGCTTTATCTACAAAGTTAATAGCGCTGTATTAAAATGTGATAAAAACTCAATCTCAAAAATTTTTATTAATTTATTAGACAACGCAATTAATTTTACAGAGGTTGGGCAGATTGAATTGGTAGTGGAGAAACGGATAAATAAGACAATACATGTTACAATCAGTGATACAGGAATTGGAATTTCAGAAGAATTCATTCCAAGATTATTTGAGCCCTTCAGCCAAGAAGAGCAAGGTTCGTTAAGAACTTACGAGGGTAACGGATTAGGACTGGCTCTTGTTAAGAAATATTGCGAAATAAATAATTCAACGATTGCAGTTGAATCCGAGAGAGGGAAAGGAAGTAAATTTACAATAACCTTTGATAGCTGAATACAAACTGAAGAAATATTATGATCGCCTTAGCTTTCTGAATTTTTCTAAGTGAGGCGATCAAATAATTGTAAAAGAATATATACAAAAAATTTCCCTTCATTGATTTAAAAACATTTCAGCCTCTTCCAAAGTAGGTACGTAACTTAATCAGTAAGAGTCGTTCGGTAAAGAATTATTTGCGAATTGAATTAATCCGGTTTTTGATGTTCCAACAATCCTCTCAGTTCTACCTAACTTTAGACGTAGATTTTAAGGAATGTATTTCACCGGCAAAATTGTAATGTCATCATACTGGGAAGCTCTATCACGGAAATTTGTCAAGTCATGAAGGAGAATACTTTCGATCAGTGAACATCTTTTCATCGAATTGTCAATTAACAATTTTATCAATCTTTCCTCTCCGTAAAATTCATTAGAGGTATTCATCAATTCTGTTACACCGTCAGAATAAAAGAAGAATAGATCGTCCTGTTGCATTGAAAGAGATTGTTCTTCGAGTGAAGAATTGAATAACCCTCCTTTGTCTAAACCAATACCCATTCCGCCCGGTGTGAAGAGATCGCTCGCACCATTTCTAATTCTTATTATCGGCGGATGACCGGCTCTGCAAAAAGTAACTTTGTTCGATTCAAGGTCGAACAGAGCAAGAGATACGGTTATAAACCAGCTTTTCTCAATGTTCTCAAAAATATTTTTGTTTACTTCAATCAATACTTCACGCGGTGATTTTCCATCTATGCAGTATAGACGAATCATAGTTTGCAGTTTAGACATATAGAAAGAGGCGCTTAATCCTTTGCCGGAAACGTCTCCAACCACAACAAATATTTTCTTATCAGATATTTTTATCAGATCGAAATAATCGCCGCCAACCTGCATAGCCGGTATCATTTTACCGGAAATATCAAGTCCTTCAACTTTCGGAAAAACCTTTGGAAGTAATGTTTCCTGAATGCGGCGGGCGTTTTCTAAATCACGTTCCATTTTTTGTTTTTCTGCTTCAGACCCATACAATCTCGCATTCTCGAGAGAAATCGCTACTTGATTAGCGGCGGATACTAAAAGATCAACATCCTTACCTGAGAATCTTGAGCCGGATTGTTTCAGTCCGAACAACAATAACCCTATCAACTTTTGTTTGATAAATAGAGGGATGATTGTGTAAATGTCTTCAACAATTAAACGGTCAGCGTCATCTCCCCAGATCTCACGGAAATCCTGCCTTTCAAGAATGGGCTTCAATCCAATAAGCCGGCGTTTCAACAAAAATTTTTCTATCAAATTCCTTCTATCATCAATATGAAACCATGAATTAGAAATACCCTGATGCCTTACAAGTTTGTAAACACTTTCAGCATCGCGCAATAGTAAACCAAAAGTTTTGATTCGCAGCGACTTTACAAACATCTCTAAAGTTGAATCTAGAATATTTTCCTGCCCAACAATGCTTGCAACTTCGTTACTAAAAGTCAGTAACCTAATTTGAAATGAGAATTGTTCCGGATAAAATTTTTCAGTAAGATAATCTTGGAACTTATCCTTAGTAGATTGGAATACAACAGCGAATAGCACAAAAACAACCATTGCTATAGCGCCTTGATATTCTGTACCAATAACGGCGCTGACATATTGCCCGATCAAATAAATAATAAAAAAATAAATTCCGGCAAGAGAAACGGTTGCCGCCCCGTAAACAATAGTATTTTTTACAACTTCGCTAACATCCATCAAAGAATAACGGAAGATTGAATAACCAAAAGCTATCGGAAGTAATGCAATCAAAAGAATCGGCATGAAGTAATATGGGTCGTTAAAAATATTGGTAGCGAGTTGTGCCGCGAGCGTTGTGGTAAAAACAATTGCTACAACTGAAACCAGATAAGACACTAGAATTACAAAAATGGCATTGCGTTCCTGTTTTGTTTGCAATTTCACATAGTTAATAAATAACAATACCAAACCAACAATTAGACCAAGTCCCACGAGCAATCCAATAACGCTCGCTAGTATAGTATATATTTTATCATTACCTTTTTCCTTAAAGACGAATAGGATTTTGATGCCAGAAACAATAGCGAAGATAACGTAAGGACCAAAAGTTAATGTTCGATTAAACCACTTTCTATTGATCAGCGAAATTTCTTTAGGGAAAAGAGAGAAGAAATGAATCAATAAGAAAGGAAAGAAGACACCTCCTAAAGTCCAAAGAGTGTCGACAGTTAGAAGAAGGTAAATATTTTCAAAAATAGGGTTAAGAACCTGCTGACCCCGGTATAACATGCTTAGCATAGCGAAGAGTGTGGCGGCGATACCAACCCTATAAAACGCAAGTTGGGTCTTCCCTTCCGTCTTTGCCATTACAACAATAAAACCAACTATAACCCAGATAAAGGAAAGAAGTGCAAACGCCAGCCCGCCAAAGTTTATTAATTTTTTTACAAGAACTTTAACTTCAAGAACTTTTCCATCTTTCAATATTTGATATGTTGCATAATCTCCGCTTTGAATTTTATCTAAAACCCGGGAGGCAACTATAGTATTTTTTATTCGGAATCCATCTATTGAAAGAAGTTTATCTCCATCTCTGATACCGGCTTGCCAGGTTACTCCACCTTCTTTAACTTTATCAAATATAACTGAAACTGAATCCCACTCAACCGATTTTTTCATCACCCAGAGACATTCATCATTAGACTGTGCCGTAACTTCAAAGATGAAAAAGAAATTGGCTAACCCGATCAGTAGAAGTACAATGGTTGTCGCCAGAATAAATTTCTTATGATTCTTTATCCAGAATTTTTTCAAATTATCTTTCATGTTATTTTACCTTTATCACAAGACAGGTGATATCGTCGGATTGTTCAGCGCCATGAGTAAAATCTTCTACACTGCACTTAATATGAGATAGAATGTTTTGAGAACTCTCTTCATACCTTTGACGTGCAAGCAGTTCTAATCGTTCATCGGAGTATTCTTCCCATTTTTCATTCATCGCTTCTGTAATTCCATCTGTAAAAAGAATAATTGCGTCACCGGATTGAAGTTGAACGGTTTCAGCAAGATAAGGCACTACAGTTTGCATCACGCCAAGAATCATTCCGCCTTTTTTCAACTTCGTTATTTCTCCATTTCGAACATGTAGCGGAGGATTGTGCCCTGCATTAACGTAAATAATTTCTTTTTTAGAGTTATTGATGATGCCCCAGAAAAATGTAATGAAACTGCCCATAGTGGTATTTTCGGCAACGAGATCGTTAATAAGGTTTGTAGCATCCGCGAGTGGAAGATTCATCTTACAAATTGATTTTAGAAACGCTTGAATGTTAGCCATCAATAATGCAGCTTGTACACCTTTACCGGAAACATCGGCAATAGCAAAAAGCACACTGTTTTCATCAAGCCTAACAACATCATAATAATCTCCTCCAACCATACGAGCAGATTTATTATACGCAGCAATTTCAAAATTTGATAAAGCCGGAAAAGATTTTGGTAAAAGATTATTTTGAATGTTGCGCGCGGTTTCTAAGTCTTTTTCGAGTCTCTGTTTCTCTAAAGTTTCTTTAAATAAGCGTGCATTTTCAATTGAAATAATAGCCAAACTGCCAACAGAAGAAACATACTCGATATCAGATTGATTGTATTGCAGTTCGTTTTTTCGTTTACCAAGAAGAATCAATCCTTTTGTTTCTCCTTTGATCTGCATTGGGACAATCAAGTCCACACCAACATCTAACAATGGTTTAAGATCTTCTACAAATTCACTTGGTGTTAACGGATTCATAAACTGAATAGAATCACATTTTTTAAAGACAGAGCGAAGATGAGCTTCGTCAAAACGATTCTCTAAAAATGTAAGAATGCTTCCCGCACATGAAATTACCGCGTATTTAGAAACCAGCATCTGCCCTATTAATGAATAGACGAGCATCTTACTAACCATTTCGATTTGTAGAATGCCACTGAACTCTTTGCTTAAATCGAATAGGGACGATAATTGATTTACTTTCGCATCAAGATTACGATTAACCTTTTTTAATTTTTCGACCATAATTGAATTTTCAATTGCAGTTGAACCGACATTAAGAATCGTTTTAAGAAAATTTTCATCCTCTACTTCATAAGGTTTGTTAGTTAACCTTTGACCTAATATTACTATTCCCTTCAGTCCGTCAGACGAATTTATTTCTTGAAGAATAGGAAAGTTGTTTTGTCTTGCAAATTCATTTATACTTTTATCTGTCTTGTATTCGATAAAATTAATTACGGGAAAATTTTCGATAATCGGTTTGGAAATTCCCTTAACCGCTTTTAATACAAGAATATTTTCTTCATTGAAAAGCGCTATCAAACCTTTTGTGGTATGGAACTTAGCGAAACATGTAAGGATTATATTGTTGAGTGTAAAATTTAGATCTAGCGTAGAATTAATAAGATTGCTGAAATCAACTAGAGCCGAAAAATTTCGGAGTGCAGAATTGTTATCTAATTGTTGCATGACAATTAGGAAAGATATTTTACTAAAACAACTTGGTTTTTATTACCCGTAAGAGTCGAATACTTAACTTCATCCATCAGTTTTTTCATCAGAAACATACCTAATCCGCCGGCGTGTTTCTGTTTATTATATTGAAGTAAGTCGGGTTCTGGCACAAGGGCTGGATCGAAATGTTTACCCTCATCGGTTATTGAAATAATAAATTTACCGTTCTCAAATTTTGAAGAGATAAAAATGTTTCCTTCGGGAGAATACTTATAGGCGTGTTTAATAATATTGGTGCATGCTTCATCAACGGCAAGAATTATCTTTCCAATTGTCTCATCGGAAAAATTACATTCTGCTGCCGCAGATTTAGTGAACTCTCTTATCAGGGCAAGATTGTCGGTTGTGCTTTTGACAAGAAGTTCTCTTTCAAATATTTTGTTGGAAGAATTCAAGCTTACCCTATAGAATCAAATTTTTGGAGAGCTTCTTTTTCTTCTTTAAAGAATTCATATAAAATTGGAAAGCCCAATAGATCGAAGATGTTATATACATTTTCTTTCATGTTGGAAAACTTAATATCACCTTTGTTTTCCCGCATTGTTTCCACATAAGCCATAAAAACACCAAGCCCTGCACTGCTGATATACTTCAACTCATCAAAATTCACAACAACTTTGAACTGTTGATCGTCGAGTAATTTGTTGAAGACATTTTCGAGCTCCGGTGCGGTGTGGGCATCTAAATACCCTTTCACATCAATCACACTTACGGAACCGACTCCTCGTAAGTTAACATTGAAATCCGCCATTAAATCTCTCCTGCTTTATTATTTATTTTGATTCCACTTAAAAAGCACTAAAGTAATATCATCATGTTGAGAATGATTTTTTGAAAATACAGTTAACTCTCTCATAATGTTGTTAGAAATCAGATCCAAATCCATGTTGTTATTTTTCAATATGGAAGAATCTAATCTGTCATATCCAAAATCTTCTTCCAAATTATTTTTAGCTTCCGGAATACCATCCGAATAACAAATAACAATATCATTATTCTTCAACTGAATTTCCATTTCTTTTATTGATGCAGTAAAACCCGTTGTGAAATCTAATCCTAATCCTATACCTGCCGGTTGCAACCGTTCAATTTTTTCTCCGCTGCAAATATGAATTGGTGTGTGACCTGCTCTCGCAAAATTTAGAACACCTGTCTTCTTGTTGATAACTCCATAAATGGCAGTTACGAAGTTCTTTTTATCCAAACTATTTTTAAGAATACCATTCACATTTATTAAAAGCTCACGCGGATTAAAAATTAATTTAGATAGTGATTCAAAAATTCCCTTTACCTCCGCCATAATAAATGCTGCGCTAATCCCTTTACCTGAAACATCCGCAACAACGAATCCTAATCTGTCATTATCTAATTCGAAGAAATCATAAAAATCTCCCCCAACTTCAAAAGCCGGGACAAAAAGTGCGGAGATATGCAGCAGATCAGAACTTGGTATAGTAGTTGGAAGAATTTTTCTTTGTATGTCACGCGCCACATCGAATTCTTTTTCCAGTCGTTCTTTTTCGATTGACTCCTTAATAAGTTTTGCATTTTCCAAAGCAACAGAAGCAAAATCGGCAAACGCCCCAATAGATTTAATCTCATCGGCATTAAAACTAGAATCATTTTGACGTGCAGTAAATAAGTATCCGTTAATATTATTATGAACTTTGAGCGGTGCCACTGCGATTGATTTGAAATTGAAAGTCCGCACATCGTTTTTTATTGCTATTTTGATTGCTTCCGGATGAATAGTAGTGACATCAAATATTTTATAATCCTCTCCTTCTAGTATCACTTTGGTAATCTTATCCGCCTCAACATAGCCAATATTATGAACCGAATTAAGTTCAATCTCATCTTTTACCTTTGTAACTAACCAAGCTGAATCTGTATTACATATTTTTGTAGTTGATGATGTAATTGTTTCTGCGAGTTCTTTGAAATCGAAAACTTGTGTGATCAATTTAGTCAAATCCATTAGGGATGAGACTTCCTCGGCTTTATGGTCAAAAGCCTCAGCGGTAGGTAAATGGAAAAGAGTTGTGAAAAATATTACACCAAAGTTTATAGTACCATATATCATTACTAAATTTATAAACGTGTGAAGTCCGGGTGAGAAAGCATAGAGTAATTGACGAACAATATTGTTTTCAATGACAATTGCGTAATTCATACCAAAAAGAATTGAAAGGACAATTGAAATGACTAATAAATAATATTTTTGTCTCTTTGTTAAAAATGCAATCCATGAAACGCGTAGAGAGTTGAGAAAGATCAATACAATTGTTACAACATAAAATGCATCTTTCGGATAATCAAAAGTTGGATCAAATTTGAGCAGAATGTTGGAAAAAAAGCTTAACGCAAAGAAGACCAGCATAGTGCTGAAGTAAGTACTTAGATCTTTTTTCTGACGTAAAAAAAACAATTCACGAAATGTTGAAAATATATATACAATCGCACCAATGAAAACAAAGGTAAGAAGAACTGAAAAAAGTGAATTAAAAAATCCCACTCCATCACTACTTCCGGGTGTGTCCAATAACGCCTTAACAACCGAGACGATAAAAAAGATTAGTGCCGCCAGTATTCCGGCATTTAAGACTAATGAGAAAGGCGAATCCACTTTGGAATTTATAAATCGGTGAATATAGCTAAACGAGAAAAAAACGGTAAGAAAGACAAGAATTTCACCGCAGATAAAGAGCACTGTGGAATCATGCAGCGGGAATAAAAGATTGAACAAAAAAAGCATAATGGAAACGAGTATTGCATTCTCGAGTCCACGTGCATGTGTTAATATTTTTATTCTCTCACGCATTTTGTTTGGTCACTATTTTCTTTTACTCTTTGGGATTGACCGATAGTATTAAGCACCTGCCAAAACAGACATTTAGGGGCGCTCGTATTTTAGTTAGTCAATTTTGACTCTATTTTTCTTTTTCTTAAAGTCTTTAGTTGCTTTCTGCATCTCTTCCTCTATTTTTTTCTTTAGCGAGTCCTTCATGAAGGGATTAAACATCCTCGATAACGAATCCATTTGAGAACCAAACTTTTCCCAATCTTGCACACCCGTCTTTGAGAGCATTTCCAATGTTTTGTCAACAATTTCATAAGGGTTAATAATAATTTCCGGTGCCTCAGGATTATTTTGTCTGCCTGCATTTTTCGTATTGTATTTGTCTTGTCCAAATTGGATGGATATTTTTTTCATTTTATTCGCGGCTTCGTTTAACTTAATTCTAATTTTTTCTTGGATGGCTTTGGGTAAGTCCATGGATTCAACCGGCACCACAACTTTGCAAATATTCGAATCTGTATTGAAAGAAATGTCGGCAGGTGGTAATATCTTTTCGTCAAGAAGCCTTTGGTTCGTTCCTTCAAATTGTATATTTAGATAAGGTACAGAGAGTGCAACTTCATATTTACTCTTCTCAATATCGCTTAAATGCTGATTAAATTTTTCCTGATCCCATTTGAAATAAGAACGGGCAACTGTGTCCGGTGTGATTAAGAGATATTCGTTCTGAGGAATTTTTTTAGCAGATGAGATTATATCTGCAAACTCATTTTTGTCGTTATAATTAAAATGTTCGGCAAATAAATCTCTCGATTTTGATTGGTTGATTTTTTGTACAAATGTCACAAGATCAGCCAACACAGCTTGTTGTATTTCGCCCAATTTAGGATTAACAGCGTAAGTATTCTTTTCGTTCACCAATACCGAAGAGTATATTTCTTTTTTATATGAATTCAGTATCGAATCGGCTTCACCTTTTTCTGTATCATTCATCCCCATGTATTTTACAAAAGTCTCATAGTTTTTTGTGTTGGGATTATAGCCTGTGGTTTTAATTACAAAGGTATTATTGCCGGGTTGGTCACCGGAAATTTCGAGGATTTTGTTTCTATCCTTATCCAATGGTAAAGTATTGTATAAAGCAAAATTGAAAACATCTTCATTCGAAATTTTAGTTTGATATAAGAGTGGCTTTAAATTCTCTGCATAAAATGAAAGTAAGTTAATCTTTCCCTCCTCTATCATTTTGTTTATATCTCGTTTGTTGTGCTTAAAGAAGAACATGAGAGAAATAGTGAGGAATATCAAAAGAACAAAAGGAAAATATTTTCTGACTTGTTCAAAACCAAAAAACTTTTTTTCCGTTTGTTCTATCATTCTAATATGCTTTTAATTCTTTTTGATACGGCTCAAGAATTATTTTTAAACTTTCACGTGCGCGGAAAATTCTTGATTTAATAGTCCCAACTTCTGTTCCAAGCTGTTCAGCAATCTCTTTGTAACTTAAGCCCTGTATATCCCTCAGCACCAGAGGCAGTTTCAGTTTCTCGGGTAATTTCTCAATTGCGTTTCTAACCAATTGTGGTATATCTACATCTTCAGAAAAAGGTCCGGTTCCATATTCACTATCAGAATCCTTGATGGGAACGAAGATGCTGCGAACTCTTTTCTTCCTTAAGTAATCTCTACATTTATTAACTGTGATTCTATAAAGCCATGTTGTAAACTTCGACTCAAAACGGAATTCATTTAACTTGTGATAGACGCTGATAAAAACATCTTGCGATATGTCATCAACGAACTCCGTATCACCTAAAGTAAGAAATATTAAATTTCTTACTTTATCCTTATGCTTATAGACAAGGATTCTAAATGTAGATTCCTCACCATTTATAAACGATCGGATAAGAGTAAAGTCTTCGTCTTTTTCTCCTTTCGATTCGGTAAAATCAAACTGGTCTTTGTCTTTTCCTAATTCCATGCTTTTAGACGAGAATAATTATTTAATGTTCCTCTAAAACTTATGATTAATCAAAGATAAATCACAATGTTAAGGACAGTTAAAATAACTTTCTTTTTACTGGTCTATTCAATAATTTAGCTGCCAATATAAATATTTGTGAATTATTATCTCCATTCTTCAATTTTTATTTTCAAACGGCATTGAATTAGATAAAATTGATAACTAACTTTAAATTAAACTTGAGGAGAAACTATGAAGGTCAAACAAGTCGAAAAATACGGCGCAGTAATAATTGAACTGAAAGGAAATGTAATGGGTGGGCCTGAAGCCCAAGAGTTTAGCGATCTACTTCATAAACTGCTCGAGGAAGGCAAGAAAAACGTCATTATTGATTTAGCCGAGACAAAATTCATGAATAGCTCCGGTCTCGGTATGTTAATAAGCGGATATACAACCGTGAAGAATGGCGGTGGTGCAATGAAACTTGCAAACGCAACTGAAAAAATTGAGAGTCTTCTTGTAATCACTAAACTCATTACAATTTTTGAACACTTTACATCTGTTGACGAAGCGGTCGAGAGTTTCAAATAGTATTTTTTTGAACTCCGGCGGAGTTTTGCCGGAGTTTTTACCCACCTACATTTTATCCGAGGAATAAATGAGTGTAACTGTAATTGTCGGTAGCCAATGGGGAGACGAAGGCAAAGGAAAGATTGTTGATATTTTAAGCGAGCGTTTTGATATTGTAGTTCGATATCAAGGCGGCGCTAACGCCGGGCACACAGTGGAAATCGGTGACAAGAAATTTATTCTTCATCTTATCCCATCCGGAATCTTAAGAGAAAATGTCATGTGTGTAATTGGTAACGGTGTCGTCATTGATCCGAAGGCACTTCTTGATGAAATTAAATTATTAGAAGGCATGGGCATCAGTATTAAGGGCAGACTTTTGATCAGCCATAATGCACATTTAATAATGCCATATCATAAGCTCTTAGATTCCCTAAGTGAAAGCAGTTCATCAAAAATTGGCACAACCGGTCGCGGAATTGGACCCTGTTATATAGATAAATACGCTCGTAAGGGAATCAAGATTGTTGACCTCCTGGATAAACAAGTTCTTGAAGAAAAAATAAAACTGAACATCGAAGAGAAAAATAATCTTCTTAAAAAAGTTTACAACCAGCAAGAACTCGATGTTAATAAAATCATTAAAGAGTATCTTGAGTTCGACAACGCGATAGATCAGTACATAACAGATTCTGCCCTCTATCTTAACTCCGCTCTTGACGAAGGTAAATCAATTTTATTGGAAGGCGCCCAAGGCGCATTATTAGATGTCGATTTCGGGACGTATCCTTTCGTTACATCATCGAATCCGACTTCTGGTGGCGCATGCACAGGGTCTGGTATTCCACCCACTAAAATTACTTCTGTTGTCGGAATTGTTAAAGCGTATACCACACGCGTCGGCTTAGGCCCATTTCCAACGGAACTTTTAGATAAGGATGGAGAAGATTTAAGGAAAGTCGGCGCTGAATTTGGTGCAACAACAGGCAGACCCAGAAGATGCGGTTGGTATGATGCATTCCTCGTAAATTATTCACGAATGATAAACGGAATTCAAAGAGCAGCCGTTACTAAACTTGACGTTCTAAGCCATTTTGATGAAATAAAAGTCTGTGTCGCTTATGAAATCAACGGTAAACGCCTGAAATCTTTTCCTACAAATGAAAACCAAATGCTGAAAGTTACACCGGTTTATGAAACACTCCCGGGTTGGAAAACTGAGTTATCGCAACTTACTAACTTTGACCAATTACCCTCCGAAGCCAAGGAGTATCTTCAGTTTATATCTCAGCAAAGCGGTTTTGAGATTAGCATGATTTCGGTTGGACCGAACCGTAATCAGACGATAGAGTTATAGAATCATTTTTACCCTTTCTTTTTTTTAGGATAAACTGTTTCGTAAATTTCATTAGCAATGTTTTTATTTGGAGACAAAAATGAAAATGTCCGGTGGACCGGCTTCATTGAATTTGAAGCTGGGATTATTAGTTATTGGTGCAGCAATAGCATTCGGGACGCTTTATTATACTCAGAACCTTGTTAGTAGACTCCAGGAAAGAGAAAAAGAAATTGTTAAGCTATATGCAAGCGGACTTGAAGACGTTGCCAATACAGAATCACCAACTTCAGATTTCACTTTTATCTTTCAAAACATAATTCAAAGAATTGATTTCCCACTCATACTAACCGATAATAAAGATCAAATCACTTCAACAAAGAACATTACCCTTGAGCCCAACTTAAAAGACGAAGAACTCAAAATCTTTCTTAATCGGAAAATAAAATTGCTATCCACTCAACATCCGCCAATCGGTATTAAATCTCCGGACGGAAAGATCATTCAAAAAATTTACTATGGTGACTCCGATCTGGTTCAACGATTAAGATATTACCCTTTCCTCCAGATTATTTTTGCATTACTATTTATTATCATAGCATATTCAAGTTTCAGTTACATTAAGAAAAGTGAGCATAGAAATATTTGGGTTGGAATGTCGAAAGAAACAGCACATCAGCTTGGTACACCAATTTCCAGTTTAATGGGCTGGAACGAAATGTTAAAAATGAATTACAATAATCAAGATAAAGTTTTAGATATTTCTGATGAGATCAACAGCGACTTGACCCGCCTCAATAAAATCACAAAACGTTTCTCCAAAATTGGATCCAAGCCGGAATTACATGACGAATCTCCATATATAACGATTGAACATGTTTCAAATTACTTTCAGAGGCGACTTCCCCAGCTTGGGAAAAATGTTATGATAAATCTTGAAGGGAACAAAGATTTAAAAGCCATGATGAATAGCGAACTTTTCGAATGGGTAATAGAAAATTTAATCAAGAATGCTCTTGATGCGATTGAAACTAAGGATGGAAAAATAAATTTTAAAATTGATGAGAACCGGAATAAAATTGAAATCGAAATTTCAGATAACGGTAAAGGGATCGAGAGCAATAGGAAAAAAGATATTTTCCGTCCCGGTTACAGCACCAAAAGACGCGGCTGGGGTTTAGGCTTGAGTCTATCGAAAAGAATAGTTGAAGATTATCATAAAGGGAAAATTTTTGTTAAACATTCTGCATTAAATGAAGGAACCACTTTTAAGATCATACTTAATAAACCGGAAAAAACTACCTGAAGAATGGGTATGTAATTAACGAAACTGCTTCATATTGGAATCATGCCTTGATCTTGCAAATGCAACCATTTGCTTAGAATCTTGATTTAACACTCAAAATGGAATCTTCTGAAGATAGTGCCTTATAGTAAATTTTGAATTCCTTGGTATTTCATCTTCCTTTCCTCTGGTATAATTGTTGACTTATTATTAATGATACTAAATAAGCACCCTCCTTATTAGATGTCACACTGCTACGGTTCGCCCTCAACCGTAGCAGTTTTTTTTGATCCATCGAATATTCTATCAACTTACTTGAAACATTTTGCTTATCCGAGAAATTATTTGATGAACATCCTTTGAAGATAAAATCAAGAGCCACTACCGACATTTTCTTCTATGCTAAAAGAGATTTCGGTTAAAAATATTTCGTAATTTGACTTCGGAAAGAGACAATTATAGGTGATTGATGAGCTCGAAAGAATCTGTGCGCCCTTCATGGGATGAATATTTTTTAAAAGTTGCAATGCTTGTTTCCGAACGCGCAACTTGTCCACGTATGCATTGCGGATGTGTACTTGTGAAAGACAAACAAATTCTTTCAACCGGATATAACGGATCAATTCCGGGAGACGGACATTGCGAAGATGACGGATGTATGATTGTAGATAATCATTGTATTCGTACCATTCATGCCGAGATGAACGCAATACTGCAGTGTTCATCACATGGTATTAGCACTCAAGGTTCAACGGCTTATATCACAAATATGCCGTGCACTAATTGTTCTAAAGCATTGATAACCGCGGGTATCAAAGAGATTGTAATTTTCTCGGACTACCACGATACACTCGCAGAGAAATTTTTCAACATAGCCAATGTGCATATTAAGAGATTGCGGATACCTAACAAAGATATTGACTATGATCTTGGAAGATTTACTTCCGCGAAGAAGTTTAAATAATTGCCCTTAGCAGATTGAATAAGTCAGAACAAAAAATACTATATTCATCACCCGAAAAACTGAAAGGTAAGATTACTTAGTAAAATGAAGTTAACTAAAGAAAATCTTCAGAAATATATTAAGCCTGATAATTTATTCAGCAGAGATTTAAGCTGGTTGGAATTTAACCGTCGAGTTCTTGAAGAAGCGCTTAATCCTGATCTTCCGCTCCTCGATAAAATTAAATTTATCTCTATTTTTTTCTCCAACCTTGATGAATTCTATATGATTCGTATCGCGGGCATCAAGGAACAGTTGCGCGCAAAAGTAATTGATACTTCTATTGACGGGTTAACTCCTATCGAGCAGTTAAGGAAGATTGAGCAGACACTGCAACCAATGCTGAAGCAAATAACTGATTACTGGGGTAATGAAATTATTCAGCAATTAAAAGAAAATAAAATTTCCATTTGTGGTTTGGATGAACTTTCCAAAGAGGATCGTGAATCTCTCAACCAATATTTCATAAAAGAAATCTATCCCGTTCTCACACCTCTCGCATTCGATCCCGGTAGACCGTTTCCTTACATCTCCAATTTGAGTTTGAGTTTTGCAATTCTTGTTAAAAAAACAACCGGGGAAAAACATTTTGCGCGTGTAAAAGTTCCGGGCATTCTTCCAAGGCTGCTGCGCGTTGAAAGTATTATAAAATCCAAATCGAAGAATGGAACCTCAAACGGTGTATATAAGTTCATCTGGATCAGTGACCTTATCAAATTAAACTTGCATTTGCTCTTCCCCGGACTTGAGGTAGTTGAAGCATATCGCTTTAGAATTACACGTGATACCGATCTCGAAATTCAAGAAGATGAAGCTGACGACCTTCTTCAAATGATTGAAGAAAATATAAAACAAAGAAAATTTGGTTCTGTGGTGCGGCTCGAAGTTGAGAAGCAAATGCCCGAGTATATGATTGACACATTAATTGAAAATCTTGAGATTTCACGCAATGACTTACATATAATTGATGGTAATCTTGGACTTAGTGATTTAATGCTTCTCTATGATTTACAAGTTCCTCTTCTCAAAGAAAAACCATTTCACCCGGTAACTCCTGAAGTTTTCGAGGAAGAAGAAAATATTTTTTCACTTATCCGCCGGAAAGACATTCTGCTTCATAATCCTTATGATTCTTTCAACCCGGTGATTGATTTTATAAAAGAAGCTTCACGCGATCCTGAAGTTCTTGCTATTAAACAAACTCTCTACCGTGTCGGCACCAATTCCCCCATCGTAAGATATTTGATGGAAGCCGCGGAAAGTAAAAAACAGGTCGCTGTTTTAGTTGAATTGAAAGCTCGATTCGATGAAGAGAATAATATTTATTGGGCGCGTGAACTTGAGAAAGCCGGAGTACACGTTGTATACGGTTTACTAGGATTAAAAACGCATGCTAAGATGACACTCGTGGTTCGCAAAGAAATTGACGGTGTTAAACGTTACGTTCACATGAGTACCGGTAATTACAACACAACCACTTCAAAAATATATTCTGATCTTGGTTTATTTACATGTGACGAGGAAATTTGTGCAGATGTTTCTGAGATCTTTAATTTTCTCACCGGCTATTCCGAACAAAAAACTTTTAGAAAGCTATGGGTTGCACCGGTTAACAAACGGCAAAAATTTTTGGATCTAATTCATAGAGAAATAAAAAATGCTAAAACCGGCGGCAGAGGATATTTGATATTCAAGTTGAATTCCCTTGTTGATCCTCTGTTGATTGCAGCTTTATACGAGGCATCATCGAAAGGTGTAAAAATTGATTTGATCATTCGCGGTATATGCTGCTTGATTCCGCAGATGCCTGGACTGAGCGACAATATACGGGTTATAAGTATTGTTGGAAGATTTTTAGAACATAGCCGCATCTACTATTTTCATAATAACGGCGAGGAAGAAATTTATTGCAGCAGCGCCGATCTGATGCAGCGTAACCTTGACCGGAGAGTTGAAACAACCTTTCCTATTCTTGATGAGGATTTGAAAAAATTTATAAAGGTTCATGTACTTGATACTTGTTTGAGTGATAATATTAAAGCACGCGTTTTATTACCAACCGGTAAATATGTTTTTAATCGAAAGGTGTACACTGAGAAAAAAATAAATCATCAAGAGTTGATGATGCTGCGTTCGTTGCCGGAAATCAAAAAGATTTTACCGCGCGAAGTAATTGAGTAAAATTAATTAGGTAAAAAATTCCTTCTCATAATTATCCCGCAATCAATCTCCAAATTTGTGTTACGAAGAAACAGATGGTCAACCCCATCACTATCGGAAGAAATGTAGAGATCATCGTCCACTTAATACTCTTTGTTTCTTTGTAGATTGTATAGATAGTTGTTGAACATGGATTGTGAAGCAAACTAAACAACATTAAGTTGATTCCGGTTAAGGCAGTCCAACCTCCTGCATGAAGGATATTTGCAGTATCATTTACGAATTCAAGTTCGAACATCACTCCTGCACCTGCACCCACAGCCATTTTTGTAGTTAACACTGTAAGCATTAAGACAGTAGGAACAACAATCTCATTTGCTGGAATTGCTATTACATACGCCAGAATAATAACTCCGTTCAATCCAATAAAAAATGCAAATGGATCAACACCATGAATAAAATATTCAGCCAAACTTAATCCGCTAATTTTTAAATTAGCCACCAGCCAAATTACAATTCCAGCAGGCACGGCAAAGACAACTGCGCGCCACAAAACAAAAATTGTTCTATCAACTAAAGATGTGTAAAGTGTTTGAAATAATCTTGGCGGACGATATGGCGGCAGTTCCAAACTAAACGATGAAGCTTCACCTTTTAGCACCGTTTTTGAAAGAGCCCATGAGACAATCAGACTAAAAATAACTCCCAACACCGCAACTGAAACCACCGCAGCCGCAGAAGCAATACCGGCAAGATAAGTCGGAACTGTTCCACCAATAAATATAGTAGCTATCAATATTTGCGTAGGCCAACGACCGTTACATAAAGAGAAATTATTTGTGATGATTGCAATTATTCTCTCGCGAGGACTATCAATGATGCGTGTTGCAATAACACCGGCGGCATTGCAGCCAAAACCCATACTCATCGTTAAAGCTTGTTTACCATGTGCGCCAACTCTTCTATATAAATTATCCATATTGAATGCCACACGAGGCAAATATCCAAAATCTTCCAACAGAGTAAACATTGGGAAGAATATTGCCATTGGCGGCAGCATCACACTAACAACCCAGGCTCCGGCTAGGTATGCACCGTCAATCAGCAATCCGGTAATCCACCAAGGGATTTGGATTGAGTTCAAGAAATTTTTTAGGAACGGATGAATTGTATCTACTAAAATAAATGATATCCAACCTGAAGGAATGTTGGATCCAATGATTGTCAACCAAAAAACTAAAGCTAGTAAAAGAAACATTATTGGGAAGCCTGTCCATTTACCTGTAACTATCCTATCAATGAAGCGATCAAGATCAAACTTAGGCTTTTCACCCACTCGTGTTACAACCTTACCAGCGATCTCGGATGCATCTTTATAGATAGACTCAAGAATCGAGTCGTGAAAATTTTCACCAACTTCCCACCTTAATTTATTTGCGGTAGACAATATTTCTTCAGTTCTATTCATCATTCTTTTACCTAAAGTGACTTAAAGCAAACCGCGAAGACAATAAGAATTCGCAAAGAGCGCAAAAGTTTATAAGTTATTTACTACTCGTCTAATTCCATTTTTAAGAATTGCGACGTTGAAATTTATTAGCAATCCCAATTTGCAACCGGATAATTTCAAGTAAGTTAAAATTTGTGCAAGATGCACATCATTCAATCCTTCAGCACTTTTTAATTCCAATACTAACTTATGTTCTACCATCAGATCTATTCTATAACCAATATCTAACTTAACTTCTTCATAAATCAAGGGCATAGGTTTTTCCTTCTCTACATACAAACCAGCTTTGTTAATTTCATAGAACAATGATTCCCGATAAGCTGACTCAAGTAAACCGGGACCGAGAGCTTTATGAACTCTAATTGCTAATCCAATAACAATATTTGAAAGCTCGTTCTCATTCATTCTTTTTGTTTTGCGTCCTTTGCGCCTACTTCGCAAACTTTGCGGTTATGCTTTACGGGTATATTCATTCGCTAAAACTTTCTGCCGGTTTAAGATTACCAATATCACCTGAGCGTATTGCATCGATAACTTTCTGATCACCTTCTAAAAGGCGCAGTGCAATCCAACGTGTGTTCGGTAAACCCGGGAAAGTTTCTGCAATTTTATTATTCAGTTCATCAACAGCGTGCGATACATTTCCAATTTCGCTGCTGAGGCGGTGCGGTTTACAAATGTATTGCCCGGTCGCAACATCATGAATATTTTTTAATAATTCCTTCATACCGATACCTTGCCGGGCAGCAGCGACAACTACAGGAATTCCTAACTGTTTTGAAAGCAAACGATCATCAACCTGGATTTTATGACGTGCGGCTTCATCAATCAGATTAAGGCAAAGAACCGCACGATCTGTGATTTCGAGAACTTGAAGAACCAGATTCAGATTCCTCTCCAAACGTGTTGCATCAACAACGATTACTGTTACATCGGGCTGACCAAACAAAATGAAGTCTCTCGCAATTTCTTCATCATCGCTTGTAGAAAGCAGCGAATAAGTTCCGGGAAGATCAACAATCTTAAAACGATTATCACCAAACTTGAATCCGCCTTCGGCACGTCCTACTGTTTTACCGGGCCAATTGCCGGTGTGCTGTTTCAATCCGGTGAGATTGTTGAAAACCGTACTCTTTCCCGTATTCGGGTTTCCGGCAAGCGCAACAACATAGTCAAACTCCGTCATATCAATTCCGAGCTTAACAAGATTAGCTAAGTTGTGAGCCGGACACGTTGCACAGTTACTATTTTCAGTACTCATAATTTTTCTTTCACTTAATCCCCATTCACATTACTCCTTTAGAAAAAGTAGTAAATGAAGGAGGCGGTTATATTCGTTTAATGTAAATAAGATTCGACTGATTTTTTCTTAGCGCAATTGTAGCACCTCGAATTTCGTAACCGGTTGGATCTCCGCTCAAGCTTTTTAATTGCGATTTTACAATTGTTCCCGGTACAACGCCAAAATCCAGCAGTCTTCTTCTCTGCTGTCCGCGCATCGCTCTAGAAATTCCGACAATCATAGCCGCCTCGTCCTGCTTAAGAGCGGATAACGATTCAAAATTTTCTTTCACCTCTTCTTTTTTCGAAATAGGAATTACCGTTACATTCGATGCGAGAATCGGGGCAAGCAAACATTCCTCACCATCAGCTTCAAACCGGATTTTATTTTTTGAATTCTCTACAAGATAAATCTGCATACCCGGATAAAGTCCGAGTGCGGAAAGCTGCGCATAAACTTCTTTCGGTTCATCTTCGATATGAATGATAGCGGCAAATTTTCCATTTTCAAGATTATTAAGAGTGATACCTTCTCGTTTAGGAATTTCACCGGTGATTGATGGAATAGGATCGCCGTGAGGATCAACTAATGGATTCCCAAGCCGGGCAGCAAGTCTATCTGCTTCTTCACGTGAAGTTTCATGTTCTTTTTTTTCAGCAACGGAATGCCAATCTGTTTCTTGAACGCTTGTATTATCGGCTAGATGTCTTTCCCACAACCTATGAATTCTGATTATACGCAATGCATAAGATCTAC
This sequence comes from uncultured Melioribacter sp., assembly GCA_964449775.1. Lineage (GTDB taxonomy): Bacteria > Bacteroidota > Ignavibacteria > Ignavibacteriales > Melioribacteraceae > Fen-1258. The sequence goes on from CAYVBQ010000002.1 coordinate 154,808, forward strand.
CTTGAGATGTAAGAGAAATTTTATTTTCATTAGAAGAAATTAAATCCATAGCTTCAAGATTCGAGATCACTTTGGCAGTTTTCTCACCACTCAAGGATAAATTACCGCTGATGCTGTTAAGTGAACAATCAACACCTTTGTATTCGCAATCGTAGAGATGCTTCAACGCGTCCTCGATCAACTCTCGCGATCTATCTTTTCTCATTCTCGTTATTCTAGAAACAATCCCTACCTCCGGCAGAAAAAAAAACAGCAAAACGGCAAGGAATAAAATTCCTACTAACAACGCTATCAAAGGATCCAAAAATTTTCTCCTAATAGTAACTTTCCGATATTAATTTACTTCTCCAGACGTTCTATATCAAGAAACGAAATAATCCATCTAATGATTCCCAAATTCACCGGCTGGGGTTGTCTTTTAATATTCACCATGAAACCTATAGGGATTAAATTTTGTTTAGATGAAGTGTGACTTAAAAAATTACTATTTTTGAAACCAAATTTTGGAGAATAAATGGCAATCACCGTTGATTCAGTAATGAAGGCACTCGGCAAAGTGAATGATCCTGACCTTCACAAAGACCTTGTAACACTTGGAATGATCAAAGATGTAAAAATAGATGGAAACAATGTTGCGGCAATTGTTGAACTTACAACTCCGGCTTGTCCGCTCAAAGATAAAATTGAAAAAGATTGCATTGATGCAATTAAAAAAGAAATTCCGGGAGTGGGATTAATAGCAATAACTATGAGTGCAAAAGTTCAACCAAGTAAAAATCAGAGGATGAGCGAGATTTTACCCGGAGTAAAAAATACAATTGCAGTTGCAAGCGGTAAAGGCGGCGTTGGTAAGAGTACCGTTGCAGTAAATCTTGCTGTTGCACTTGCGTTGGATGGCGCAAAGGTTGGTTTGATAGATGCCGATATTTATGGTCCAAGCATTCCCATGATGTTGGGTATTACTGATAAACCAAAAATTTATCAAGATACAACAACGGCAAAGATGGTCCCGCTTGAGAACTACGGTGTAAAAGTTATGTCTATTGGTTTTTTAATTGACGATGATGCACCGGTTATTTGGCGCGGACCAATGGCAAGTGGTGCAATCAAACAATTTATGAGCGATGTTCATTGGGATGAACTTGATTATTTAATTTTTGATCTCCCTCCCGGGACAGGCGATATTCAACTTACACTTGTTCAAACAATTCCTCTCACAGGTGCGGTTGTTGTTACCACTCCGCAAGATGTTTCGATAATTGATGTAAAGAAAGCAGTTAAGATGTTTCAACGTGTTAATGTTCCTATTCTTGGCATTGTTGAAAATATGAGTTATTTTTTGGCACCGGATACAGGTAAGCGGTACGATATTTTCGGAACAGACGGAGGTAAAAAACTTGCAGTTGAACTCTCTATACCGTTATTAGGTCAGTTGCCCATTAATCAAAATATCCGCGAAGGTGGCGATAAAGGTAGACCGATAGTTTTTGATAAACCCGAATCCGAACAAGCAAAAAAGATTTTTGAAATGAGCAGGAACTTGGCAGCAGAAATAAGCAAAGTAAATTTTGCCTCCTCAACACCTAAAATTGAAATCGAATTTTAAGATTTAATTCGAAGGAGAATGAAATGAATGAAGTGATGCGCGAAAAAGTTGAGAAAGCACTGCAAACAATTAGACCATACTTGAAAGCTGACGGTGGGGATGTTGAACTTGTTCGAGTTACTCCGGAAGGAATTGTTGAAGTGAAACTCACAGGCGCATGCAGCGATTGTCCTATGTCTCAAATGACTTTACGCGCCGGTGTTGAACGAGCTTTAATTAAAGAAGTTCCAGGTATTAGAAGAGTAGAGGCTGTCAACTGACAGCTTTTTTTTCGTAATAAATTATTCGAGGGAAAAGTATGCGCAAAAAAATAATTGCCGGTAATTGGAAAATGAACAATGGCATTAACGAAACAGTAAATTTGATTTCGGATATCAAAAAAGAACTGAGTGGAAAAACGGTTTATGCAGATGCAATTATTTGTCCGCCGTTTATCAATCTTGAAACAGCTCATGCACTTTTGAAAGATTCATCAATTAAACTCGGTGCACAGAATCTTTATTTTGAAGAGAGTGGTGCTTTCACCGGAGAAATTTCTGCTTCCATGTTAAAAAGTGTCGGCTGCGAGTATGTAATTATTGGTCATTCCGAAAGAAGAACAATATTTGGAGAGAGCGATCAAGTCATCAACAGAAAAATTAAGATCGCGATTAAGAATGGATTAAAACCGATCTTCTGCATCGGCGAAACCTTGGAGGAAAGAGAAAAAGGTGTAACATTCAAAGTCATCGAGACACAAATTACAAATGGACTGAAAGAATTAAGCGAAAGTGAACTGGAGAATCTTATTGCTGCTTATGAACCGGTTTGGGCTATCGGAACGGGAAGAAACGCAACTCCACAACAAGCCCAAGAGGTTCATCAGTTTATTCGGGGATTAATCAGCCAAATGTATTCACAAAATTTTGCAGAAAATTTGGTTATCCAGTACGGCGGTAGTGTTAAATCAGACAATGCAAAAGAACTTCTTTCCCAGCCGGATATCGACGGTGCTCTGGTGGGCGGTGCGTGTTTGAAAGCCGATTCTTTCGTTAAAATTATTGAAGCTGCATAAACTTTTGGTAAAAATTATATTTACCCTCAAAATGGGCTCAAATAGAGCCCATATTTTTTGGAATTATATTGATACCCCCCCCCTCGATTTCGTATATTTGTGCCGTTTATTGGAAAAATTTACGGCATTATGACAAAACATCTTAAGTATTTTATCGCTCTTTCGGCTATACTACAAAATCTAATTTTTGCACAAATCAAGGTTACTTCTCTTCCTCAAAATTCGAATGGTATTTTTGATCCAGTATTCTTTGATAAAAATGAGTTTCGAAATGTTGAGTTGATAAATTCCGGTTGGTCGGTTTACCATGAAAATGATCCTGAGAAGAAAATTACTGTTTCTGTTCCGGCAATTTTTGAGGGAGAAGAATCTCTTGTCTTCGAAAAGAAGATTATGCTAACAACATCGCAGATTCAAAATTCACAACTTGTATTGGGATTTTTGGGATTAAACTACTCGGCAGAAATTTCGATTAACGGTTACAATATTCACAAACATTCAGGCGGTTCATATCCTTTCGAATTAGCCTTACCAAAAGATATATTAAAAGAAAATTCTACGATAACTATTAAAGTTAATTCTATACTTAATTCGGAGAATTCTATTCCCTCAGCACAAAGATTTTTATTCTCCAGTCTGAGTGGCGGAATAATCAGAAACATTTATACCAAAACAGTTTCTCCTCTGCATATTACCTACAATTCTTATTCCTTTTCGTTCGATCAAACATTTTCTAAAGCAAGTGTAAATTTTAAGATTGGAATCGGCAACTCTGCGTTTCAAAAATCTTCCCAAGTTTCCGAAGCAAAAAATATTTTGGTCCGCATCAATCTATTTCCGAAAGAATCAACTCTTGCACAATCGAAGGGTGAATTCATTCAAACAATCTATGCTGAGGATAACGAAGTTGATGTCCGGCTTGATTTGACAAATCCGCTGTTGTGGTCGCCCCAAACTCCAAATTATTATTTGTGCGAAGTCAGTTTGATTCTTGACGGACAGGTGATTGATAAGACCGTTAAGCAGATTGCTTTTTACCAAATCAAAAAAGATGAAAACAATTTTCTATTGAATGGAAAACCTTTTACTCTTCAAGGAACGACATATTTTATTGATGAGACGTCCTTAAGAAGAATGAATGCTTATGATAAGTTAAAAGATGATCTCACGCTGATTAAAAATACCGGATTCAATTCTGTACGATTTTCAAAAAGTTATCCCAATCCATACGCAATAAAACTTTGTCAAGAGCTCGGTTTGTTTGCCCTAATTGAGCTGCCGTTGAATTCAGTACCTGAAGAAATTTTAGCGCAGAACGATTTTCAACTGAATGCTATCCACTTAATGAAATCACTTTCTTCGAATTATAATGAGTATGGTAACACTATTATTATTGGCATGGGCAGTTCTTTGCTTCCTAACTCCGGGGTCACACAAAATTTTCTTTCACTATTAGGCGGTTCAATCAGAGGTAAAGGATTTACGACATATGCTTCATTTGTAGGAGTGCAAACTACTCCGATAAAAGAGATAGATTTCTACGGAATCGAATTATATTCATCACGCATAGAAAGCAGCCAAGAAGAACTTCAAAAAGGAATTGATGCTATCGGTAAGAATTCGATTTTAATAAGTGAAGTGACTTACCCAAACTATAAAGGGAATCAGAGTGGATACCTTACAAAATATTCTTCCGATGCCCAGGCAAAATATTTTGGCAATATTATTAATCTTGCCGGAAAATTAAAAATATCGGGATTCTTTATTAATACACTTTTTGATTACAAAGGCGAGTTTGCTTCTCTATACGGAAGTTATTCAGAAACCGGATTTTATAAATTCGGGGTTCTTGATAACTCCCGGAACTTGAACAGTATAGGATACAAAGTTCTTTCCGCAAAACTTGGTAATGATGCTAAGGTAACAATTCCAATAGGAACGCGAAAAGATGAGAGTCCGATTGTTTTTATTCTTCTGGCATTGTTCCTTTCGATACTGATGGCGGTGTTGATAAATACGAAAAAGAAATTTAGAGAAGACTGTACACGAGCTTTATTGAGACCTTATAATTTTTTTGCAGATGTTCGCGATCATAGAATTATGTCCGGCATTCATACGGTGATACTAATGTTAATTCAAGCCGCCTCCGCTTCCCTACTAATAACGATTTTACTTTATTACTTCCGCTCAAACATTTTGTTGGAAAAATTATTGATTGCTGTAGGTCATCACAGTCTGTTAAAACTTATCAGCTATTTAGCATGGAATCCGCAAGTTTGTCTTGCTTTTTTCTTTATTGTTATCATCATAAAATTTATTCTCCTTTCGGTAATAATTAAATTCGCATCGTTCTTTATCAAGACACGCGTTGAATTTTCCAGCATCTTTTTTAGTGTTGTCTGGTCATTTTTACCGTTAACTCTTTTTTTACCGGTTGAATTGATCCTTTTTAAATTACTAACTAACGGTAATTTCAATATTCTCATTCTTATAGGTTTGGTTCTATTTTTATTTTGGATTCTTCAAAGAATTTTTAAAGGAATCCATGTTGTTTTTGATGTTAGACCTTTAACTGTGTATTTATACAGCATGGCTGTAATTATTTTTATTGTTGGCGGGGTTTTATGGAAGTATCAACTAACAAGTGCAACATTCTATTATATCACCAATTCAATTAAGCAGTATAATTCAATGATTTTTTAGAGGCGTTATTTGTTCTTATCAAAGTTGGAAATCTTTGGTTTCAAGTCTTTTGCGAATAAGACCAACATAAATTTTAATCGCGGTATCACCGGTATCGTAGGTCCGAACGGTTGCGGAAAAACAAACATTGTTGACGCTATCCGCTGGGTGCTGGGAGAGCAGAGAACTACAACCCTGCGCAGCGATAAGATGGAAAATGTAATTTTCAACGGTACACGAGAGAAGAAACCGATGGGAATGTCCGAGGTCTCTCTTACATTGGTCAATGATCAAGGCGTTCTTCCTACCGAATATACCGAAGTTACAATCACACGAAGAATTTTCAGGTCTGGTGAAAGCGAATATCTTCTTAACAAGAATATCTGCCGTCTTAAAGACATCACAAACCTTTTCATGGATACCGGCATAGGCGCAAACGCATATTCCGTCATTGAGTTGAAAATGGTCGAGACCATTTTGAGCAGTAAGACCGAAGAGCGTAGAAAAATGTTTGAGGAAGCTGCCGGCGTAAACAAATATAAATTACGCCGCCGGCTCAGTTTGAAAAAATTGGATGATGTTAAAACCGATCTCACGCGTGTTAACGATATCGTCTCTGAAGTTGAAAAAACCGTTCGTTCACTTGAACGCCAGGCTAAACGCGCTGACCAATACACTCAAATTCAATCTGTATTGCGTGATAAAGAAATTGATCTTGCAGAACGAGAATACTCGCAACTGAGTATAAGGAAGCAAAATCTTTTAAGGGACATTGCTGAGTTCTCTAACAAGAAAGACACAATTGATTTAGACATTCGGAAAATTGAGAACGAGCTTATTCATTATAGAAATGAAATCAACACAATCGAGACCCAGCTTCAAAACAAACGTGACGATGTAGCGCTGAACACTGACCAACTTCATGTAACTCAAAAAAATATTTCAGTATCGGAAGAGCGTTTAAATTCACTTCTCAACAACCACGAAAGACTTCAGAAAGAAATTTCTGAACTTCAACATCAGCTGGATGAAACGATAAATCACATTGAGCAAAGTAATGATGACTTACTATCCCTCTCTCAAAAGCTTGATGAAAAGAATGGTGAAATTTCTCAAAATGAACAGAGCTTGATAGAGAACCGGGACGCGCTTGAGCAAAAGCGAAATGAGTTAAAACAACTAAATCAAGAAAAGTTCGGGTTGTTACGCGAAATTTCCGAGAAAGAAAACAATGCTTCTAATATCAGAAAAGAGTTGGCTGCTCATAACGCCAATATTGAGAAACACAATCAGAAAATTCAAAGCGTTACTAACAAAATTGCTAAAACAGTTGGCTTCATAGAAGAATTGACAGCTGAAAAAAGCAGTGCGGAGAAAAAGCTTAAAGAAGCCGGTTTGATGATTGCCCTGCGTGAAAAAGAGAAAGAAGATTTAGAGCAAGAACTTAACTCTCTCAAACAAAATGAAGTTGAGGAAAAGACGCTTCTTGCTGGACTTAAAGAAAAGATAGAATTTTTACAAACTTTAATCTCCAATCTCGAAGGGATTTCAAAAGGAGCGAAAGTTCTTATAGAAAACAATGACTGGACTAGTAAGAACAAAAATATTTTTGCCGATATAGGAAATGCTCAGGAGAAATACCGTTTTGCACTTGAGGCAGCTTTAAAATCTGTTTTGAACAATTTACTTGTTGACAATGCAAGCGACTTGCAAAACGCTATTGAGTATTTGCGTAAGAATGACCTCGGCAAAGCATCATTTTATCTTCTTCGTTCTAACGAACAAACAAAAAAATCATTTATAGAAAGTTTATCTAACTACAGTCAGAAGAGAAAAGCAAAAAAACTCGCCAAGGAAGAATCGTTCATTGGCTGGGCAAAAGATTTTGTTGAAACCGAGAAAAGTTGGCAGCCATACTTCGAGCAAGCTCTTTTCAATTATGCAGTAACTGCCGATTTGAAATCAGCTATCGAATTAAACAGAAAATATCCGGCGTTCAATTTTACAACATTAGACGGTGACTTCGTTCAAAACAGCGGTATTATAGAAGCCGGTTCTCTTCCAAAGCAGGATGAGACTTTGTTTGGTCGCCGCCAACTTTTGGAAAATCTCAAGAAAGAATTCCCTAAACACGAAACTAACCTTGCTAAGCTCAAAGCGTTTATTGCTGAGACCGAAGGAAAAATTTCGCGTATCGATTTGAAAAATCTTACCGATAGCGAAAAAATGATTTCCAACGATGTAGCAAACATCGAGAAACAAATTTCACAGCTCGAATTTGAGAAGAGTAAAGCGAACGAAGAAATTGAAATTTCACAGAAAGAGATCCGCGAACTGGCAGAAAAAGCGAATCTATTGGATAATCAAATCATCGCTTTTGAAAAAGAACTCGATGAATTGAATGAGAAGAAAAAAGCATTTGATGAAAATATTTTCGCATATGAGAAAGAACTGGATTCATTCGAAGATGAATTCAATTCTTTCGTAGATGCACAGAACCAGCGTAAACTTGAACTCGAAAGGCTCAAGGGACAAATTGAAAATACCCGCAGTTCAATAACCCGTTCTCAGTCGAATCAAACATTAATCTCAAACGGAATAGAGAAGCGTCAATACGATTTACAATCAAACGAAACCGAAACAAACACTCTCCAGGAAAAGATCGTAAATGCAAACGCTGAACTCGAAGCGATAAATTCCATTCGTCAGACATTACTTTCCGAAGAGAAAGAGATCAACGATAAGCTAAAAGCAATTAAAGATGAAGCGGCAAAGTTCGAAAATGAACTCAATCAATTGCGCAACGATCGTCAGGTGGTTTCCGATAAAGTTTATTCCTTTGAAATAAAAGAGACCGAGATTAAACTCCGCACGGAGAATTTGATCGAGCATATCAAAGAGAATTATTCAATAGAACTGACACTGAAACAATTTGATGATTTGGACTCTTTCGATTTTACCGGTACAACAAACGAAGTGCAGTCGCTTAAAGAGAAATTAAAAAGTATTGGACCGGTGAACCTTCTTGCATATTCCGAATACGATGAAGAGAAAAAACGCCTGGATTTTTTACACAAACAACGCAATGATTTAACTGAATCCGAAAAAGACTTAATAAAGACAATCAATGAAATCAACGAAACAGCCCAGCAGCTTTTTCTAGATACCTTCGAGAAGATACGTCAGAACTTTACGATGATATTCCAGACACTTTTCAATCCCGGTGATGAAGCAGATCTTATGCTCGAAGAAGGCATTGATCCGCTTGAGGGCAAAATCGAAATTTTGGCAAAGCCGAAAGGCAAACGCCCGACTTCGATTGAACTTCTATCGGGAGGAGAAAAAACTTTAACAGCAACAGCACTTCTTTTTGCGATCTATCTTGTTAAGCCGAGCCCGTTCTGTATTCTTGATGAAGTTGACGCTCCGCTTGATGATGCTAACATTGACCGCTTCACAAAGCTAATCAAAGAGTTTAGCGCAAAGACACAGTTTATTATTGTAACACATAACAAACGAACTATGGAAGCTGCCGAAACTATGTACGGAGTTACAATTCAAGAAGAAGGTATCTCTAAATTGGTCGGCGTCCGTTTTGAGGAAATTCCATCCAGTTATGAACCTCAATAATAGATCGTATAAAATATTTGTTGATTTCGATGGCACGATAAGTCAAACTGATGTTGGCGAAGCGATGTTTCTCAGGTTTGGAAATGTTGAAAAATCGAAAGAGTGGGTTGATGATTGGTTGAATCAAAAAATAAATTCAGCCGAATTGTGGAGATTGCTTTGCAGTTCTGTTATTAATTTTAATGAAAAAGAGTTCGATCTTTTTTTAGATGATATTAAGATTGATCCGGCTTTCAAAAACTTTGTTAGTTATTGCGAAAGCAAGGGATTTGAATTACGAATTTTGAGTGATGGCTTTGATTACTACATACAAAAAATCTTGCGGCGGGAAGAACTCGATCATTTAGAGGTTTATTCGAATCAACTAACGTTCGATAAGGAGAATAAATTAATTCCTCTTTTCCCTTTTACTGATGAAGAGTGTTCACAATGCGCCAACTGCAAACGAAATCATGTTCTCAATTTTAGCAGTGAAGATGATTACAGTTTTTATATCGGCGACGGTAATACAGATATTTGCCCGGTACAATTTTGCGATTTCATCTTCGCAAAAAATTCGTTACTCCGGTTTTGCGAAATAAATAGAATCACTTATTTCCCATATTCAACTTTTGCTGATGTGATTAAAAAAATTGACGAGTTAAAAGAAAAGAAACGTCTGAAGAAAAGACATCAGGCAGAATTAAAACGAAGAGAAGTTTTTATGACCGGGTGAAGATCAAATATCAACGGTTTATAAACATCATCATTGGTAAAAAAAAGTATAGTAATTAGAAGCGACTAATAACCAAACAAGTGACCTTTTATGAAAAATTTTGCAGCGAAGATTTTTAAATTTAGAAGCTACACACCGCTTCCCTTTCTGTTATTAATGGTAGTTTTTCAGCAAGCAACAATTACAAGTATGCTAATTGGATTTGCAATTGCACTTATTGGTGAATTCTTTCGCTTGTGGGGAGTGAGCCATGCAGGAAGCGAAACACGTACAACTGACGGAGTTGGCGGAACATTTCTCGTAGTATCAGGCGCATTCGCATATGTGCGCAATCCGCTCTACGTGGGCAACATGCTGATGTATCTGGGAATTGGAGTAATGTCCTGGGCGCTTTTCCCTTATTTACAAATTATTGCATTGGCATTTTTCTTCTGGCAATACACTGTTATCATCAATGAAGAAGAAGCATTTCTTCGTTCAAAGTATGGTAAAAGTTACGATGACTATTGCGCTGCTGTTCCAAAATTGATCCCGGGTTTTATAAAATATAAGAATCCGGGTTTAGAACAACCGGAATATCAATTGCAAAAAGGTCTTCGTTCAGAGCGAAGAACATTTCAGGCATTCGGAATAATAATTCTAATAATTGTAATTCGTTACGTGTTGAGTTTAAGTTGAGTAAGAAATTGATGATAATTGCAGGCGAGGCTTCCGGTGATCTGCACGGTGCAAGCTTAATAACTGAATTGAAACGGTCTGATCCTTCAATCGAAATTTTTGGAATTGGCGGCGATAAGATGATCGCTGCCGGAATGAATTCGCAGTTTCATATTAAACAGATGGCGTTTCTTGGATTCATCGAAGTTTTGAAGCATCTTCCTTTCATTAGCAAAGTACGAAAGGAACTTCTTCAGAAGATTTATGATGAAAAGATCAATACCGTGGTACTCATAGATTATCCAGGGTTTAATCTTAATATCGCAAAAATATTACACGAACAAGGCATTCAGGTTATCTATTATATATCCCCACAAGTTTGGGCATGGGGAAAAGGAAGAATTGATAAGATCAAAGAGTTAGTTGATATGATGCTTGTGGTTTTCCCGTTCGAAGAAACAATGTACCGCAAATATAATATGAATGTTAAGTACGTCGGGCATCCGCTTATTGAACATGTAGAAAAATATCCTTATCTGTCGAAAGAGGAGCTTTATTCAAAACTTGGATTGGAAAAAGGAAAAGAGATTTTATTACTGCTTCCCGGCAGCCGGAAACACGAAATAAGAAAAATATTCCCGGCGTGTATTACCGCTGCGGAAAAACTTTCTAAAGATTTCAATATGCAAACAGTAGTTGCATGCGCTGAGAACATAGATGAAAATATCTTTACCGGATTAACGGAAGAAAAGAATTATAAATTAGTGAAAGGAAATACATACGATCTTCTCAAGCATTCACATTTCGGAATTATCAAATCCGGAACGTCAACACTTGAAGCCGGATTATTTCAGCTTCCGTTTATAGTTGTGTATTCTACTAACTTTGTAACATATGCACTCGGTAGAATTCTTGTTCAGATCAAAAATATTGCGATGGCAAATATCATTCTTGGTGAGAATGTGATTGATGAATTGATCCAATATGATGTTAACGCTGAAAATATTTATTCAAAAAGTGCAGCGATTTTGAATAACAATGAAAAATATAATTCGATCAAACAGAAACTTAGTTTGATAAAAGAAAAACTTGGCGGACCCGGAGCTTCGAAAAAAGCTGCCGGGTTAATTTTTGCGCGGTTAAATGAAATTAAGTGATTCTCAAAGAAATGTTCTTCGATATATTGGAATTAGATTTGCAAGTGTTGCAATCAGGTTGCTGATAACGACCCTGCGTATAAAAATTGTGAATGGTGAAGCCATCTCTAATCTTGCACGCGAAAAGAAAAATTTTGTTGCAGCATTTTGGCATGGATCAATGATGATCGGCTGGTTCCTTCATCGGAGTGGAAACTCGGCAGCGCTTGTCAGCCAAAGTAAAGACGGCGATGTTCTCGCTGCCATTCTTGAAAAATGGAACTATAATGTTGTTCGCGGTTCAAGTTCAACCGGCGGAAGTGATGCCTTAGCAACAATGATTTTTCTAATGCGGGAAGATTATTCCTTAGTAATTACTCCTGATGGTCCTCGCGGGCCTATTTGTAAGATGAAAGCAGGTGCCGTTATTACCGCTAAGAAATCAAACGTACCACTCTTCTTAGTTGGAATTGGCATAAAGAATAAAATCATCTTGAAAAGTTGGGACCGTTTTGAAGTGCCGAAACCGTTCAGTAAAGTTGTCGCTATTTATTCTGACCCGATCATTATAGACAATGATTTGAGCTATGAAGAAACGAATCATAAAATTTTAGAATGCGAAGAGTTACTAAATAAATTACAGAAGGATGCTCTCAAGTCGTGTTAGAATTCTTAAGAAAAATATTTTCACCGCTAGTAGTTGTTTATTCGATTATAGCAAAAATTAGGAACTGGTTCTTTGATAAAAATATTTTCTCCGCAACTAAAGTTAGAGCAAAAGTCATTTCCGTCGGGAATTTGACAGTAGGCGGCTCCGGCAAAACTCCTGCTGCGATGATGATAGCTGAAGCTTTGAAACCCAAAGGGAGAAAAGTTGGACTTTTAAGTCGCGGCTACGGTAGAAACTCGCGCGGATATATTTATGTGAGCGATGGAAATAAAATTAATGCCACGGTTGATCAATGCGGCGATGAGATGTATTTCATGGCTGAAGAATTAAAAGTACCAACTGCTGTAGCCGAGCGCCGTGTTGTTGGTGCAGAAAGATTGATACAAGATTCTAACATTGACACCATTATTCTTGATGACGCATTTCAACATAGATGGATTTACCGCGATATTGATGTTGTAATTATTGATCAAAGATTTTTGGTCAAAGTCGGTCAAATGGAACAGCGGATGCTTCCGCTTGGTTCAATGCGAGAACCATTCGATTCCTTGAAACGAGCAGACATAATTATCATTAACAGAAAATTTTCCGGGCATGATGAAATACCCGAAAAACTAAAAAAACATTTTGTGAATAAACAGGTGTTTACCGGTTATTATGAACCGACAGGAGTTTTCGATGTAAAGACTCATCATTATTTTGATATGAGTGAGTTTCAAGGACAAAAAAGTTTAGTGGTTTGCGGAATCGCGCGCCCCTATTCCTTCTTGAATGTGCTTGAAAAAAATAAAATTGATATTACTAACAAAATGATTTTCGAAGACCATAAAAATTATTATCTAAAAGAAGTGCATGACATAAGAAAGAAATTTTACGATACAAATTCATATTCGGTGCTAACAACTCAAAAAGACGCCGTGAAATTCATAAAATATTCTAAAGAACTTGACGACATAGATATTTACTATTTGAAAATAGAGCTTAAACTTGATGAACAAGAAAAATTTAACGAACTAATAATAAAATCAATTAACTAATACACAGAAAAAAGACAAACATTTATCGGAGGATAAGTTAATGGCTAAAGCAGCAAAAAAATATGTTTACTATTTCGGCGGCAAACGTGCAGATGGACACGCTACAATGAAAGAATTGCTCGGTGGTAAAGGTGCTAACCTTGCCGAGATGATCAATATTGGATTACCGGTTCCGGCCGGATTCACTATTACAACTGAAGTATGCACGGCATATTACAAGAACAATAGAAATTATCCCAAAGAACTTGAAAAACAAGTTAAAGACGCTCTTGCAAAAACTGAAAAAGAGATGGGCGCAAAGTTTGGCGATAAAGTTAATCCGCTTCTTGTTTCAGTTCGTTCCGGCGCACGAGCATCAATGCCCGGTATGATGGAAACTATTCTCAACGTTGGTTTGAATAATCAAACACGCGAAGCACTGATTGCAAAGACAGGTAACCCACGTTTCGTTTATGATTCACACCGCCGCCTAATCCAGATGTATTCAGATGTTGTTATGGAAAAAGCTGCTGGTATCGAACATGAAGAAGGTAAAGGAGTTCGTCAGCAATTAGAGAAAGAACTTCACAACATGAAAGAAGCACGCGGTGCAAAGAACGATACAGATTTATCGGCAGATGACTTGAAAGAATTGATCGAGATCTACAAAGCAAAAGTTCAGGAAGTTTTAGGCAAACCATTTCCTGAAGATCCAATGGCTCAACTTTGGGGCGCGGTATCGGCAGTATTTCAGAGCTGGATGGGAAAACGTGCATGTTCTTACAGAAGAATCGAGAGCATTCCTGATGACTGGGGCACTGCTGTAAGCGTTCAATCAATGGTATTTGGAAACATGGGCGATACATCGGCAACAGGTGTTGCGTTCACCCGTAACCCTGCAACAGGTGAAAATTATTTCTATGGTGAATGGCTGCCAAATGCACAAGGTGAAGATGTTGTTGCCGGTATTAGAACTCCAAACCCAATTAACGAAGTTGGAAAGAGCGAGCACACTGCTCATCTTCCATCGCTTGAAACAGCAATGGTTCCAGCTTACAAAAAACTTCATGCAATTCAACGTTCTCTTGAAAAACATTATCATGATATGCTTGATATCGAGTTTACAATTCAGGAAGGCAAACTTTATATGCTTCAGTGCCGTATTGGAAAAAGAAACGGTCCTGCTGCTGTAAAGATGGCTCTTGATATGTATAAAGAAAAAATAATTACTAAAGAAGAAGCAGTGATGCGCGTTCAACCTTCGCAGTTAGATGAACTTCTTCATCCAATAATTGATCCTATAGTTGAACTTACCTCGGCGGTAATAGTAAAAGGATTACCTGCCGGTCCTGGTGGTGCTTCCGGTCAAGTTGTTTTCTCTGCAAATGATGCAGTTGTATGGGCAAAAGGAGGCAAGAGAGTAATTTTAGTTCGCGAAGAAACAAATCCTGAAGACATCGAAGGAATGCGTGCAGCCGAAGCAATCTTAACCGGTCGCGGCGGAATGACATCACATGCGGCGCTTGTAGCTCGTGGCTGGGGTAAATGCTGTATCGTTGGCGCTGGTTCTGTAAAAATAAATTATCAAGAAAAATATTTTACAGTTGGCGATGTAACTGTTCGCGAAGGTGACTGGCTTACATTGAACGGATCAAAAGGAAGTGTTTATCTTGGCGAACTTCCTATGATTAAAGCTGCCGAAGAAAATGCGGACTTCCAGGCATTCATGAAGATCTGCGATGCTGTAAGAAAATTAAAAGTAAGAACAAACGCAGATACACCTGAAGATGCAGCACGTGCGCGTGCATTCGGTGCCGAAGGTATCGGTTTGTTTAGAACAGAACATATGTTTTACGGAAAACATTCCGAAGAACCATTGTTCAAACTTCGCAAGATGATTCATTCCAACACAGAAGCTGAAAGAAGAAGCGCTCTGGACGAACTCTTTCCTCATGTTAAACAGGATTTGAAGGGAACACTCGAGGCAATGGACGGGTATCCGGTTACATTCAGAACACTCGATCCACCGCTTCATGAATTCGTTCCAACCAGAATGGAAGAGAGAGAAAAACTTGCACAAAGTTTGGGAATATCTCTCGAAGAATTAAGTAAACGCGCAGACTCATTGCATGAAAACAATCCGATGATGGGACACCGCGGTGTTCGTCTTGGTATTACTTATCCTGAAATTACAGAGATGCAGGTTCGTGCAATATTCGAAGCAACTGCAGAATTGTTGGCAGAAGGTAAAAAACCTTTCCCTGAAATAATGATTCCTGTTACGTGTCATGTTAATGAAATCAGTCATCAATATGTCATCGTAAATAAAATTCATGGCGAAGTTTGTGCTAAATTCGGATTGAAGAAGATTCCTCACTTAACCGGTACTATGATTGAAATTCCTCGCGCATGTTTAACCGCTGATAAGATTGCCGAAGTTGCGCAATTCTTCTCATTCGGAACGAACGATTTAACACAAATGGGATTTGGATTTTCTCGTGATGATATTGGCGGGTTCTTACCGGAATATTTAGAGCAGAAAATTCTTCCGGTAGATCCATTCCAAACAATAGACCAAGATGCAATTGGTAAATTGATGAAGATGGCTGTTGAAGGTGGACGAGCCACAAGACCTGATCTTAAGATTGGTATTTGTGGAGAGCATGGCGGCGAACCAAAATCAGTTGAATTCTGTCACAAGATTGGTTTGAACTATGTAAGCTGTTCACCATTCCGTGTCCCGATTGCAAGACTTGCAGCTGCACATGCGGTCGTTAAAGAAATGCAATCAACAAAACCGGCAGTTAAGAAAGTGTTGGTAAAAAAAACGACAGTTAAAAAAGCAGCTAGAAAAAAGTAACAAAGTAATAGTCATTCTGATCCCGCCTTCGGGCGGGAGAAGAATCTCTGACCAAATGTTAGACAGCGGTTCTTCGTCATCCCGATGAATCGGGACTCCTCAGAATGACAAATAAGAAGATTAACAAGAGGAGAATAAATGAAGTTATCAGAGTTCCAATATACTCTGCCTAAAACGGCAATCGCAAAAAATCCGGTCTCTCCGCGCGATAAAGCAAAGATGATGGTATTAAACCGTGCAACCGGCGAGATTGAACAGAAGAAATTTTCTGATGTCGTAGACTACATGCAGAAAGGTGATGTTGTCGTAGTCAATCAGACCAAAGTTATGCAGGCACGTTTATTTGGAAAGAAAGAACGTACCAACGCAAAAATTGAGGTTTTCGTTCTTCGTGAATTGAACAAAGAAGAAAATATTTGGGACGTTATAGTTGATCCTGCCCGCAAAGTTAGAATAGGCAACAGAATTTATTTTAACGATAAACTCTGGTGCGAAGTAATTGATAACACAACATCACGCGGAAGAACAGTTCGTTTTAATGCAGATGCAGGGGATATTTTCAAAGCTATCGAAAAAATCGGTCACACTCCTCTGCCCCCGTATATCAAACGCGAAGCTGTTGCATCAGACAAAGAAGACTATCAAACAATTTTTGCCGAGATAGATGGTTCTGTTGCAGCGCCTACTGCAGGTTTGCACTTCACATCATCATTAGTCAAAAAAGCTGAAAAACTCGGAGTTAAATTTGTTCCTGTAATTCTTCATATCGGTCTTGGCACATTTCGACCTGTTGAAGTGGAAGATTTAACCAAGCACAGAATGGATTCGGAATATTTTGAAATTCCTGAAGAAACCGCAAAAATTATTAACAAAGCTCTCGCTGAGAAAAAAAATATTTTTGTCGTTGGTACAAGCTCTTGCCGCGCTCTTGAAAGCAGCGTAACTGCAGATGGATTTGCAAAACCAAACTCCGGCTGGACAGATAAATTCATCTTTCCGGCTTATGATTTCAAAGTGACAAAAAAATTGATCACAAATTTTCATCAACCGGAATCAACTTTAATGATGCTGGCTGCGGCGTTTGGCGGATTTGATTTTATTATGAAATCGTATAAGAAGGCATTGAAAGAGCATTACCGTTTTCTAAGTTATGGCGATGCAATGTTGATCATTTAATGAGTTGCTTTACGCAAAATATTTATTTGTCATTCTGAAGGAGCGAAGCGACTGAAGAATCTCAAAGAGTATGAACGATGCACAATTAATATTACGTTTATATAATGACCAATAAAAGTAACACGGTTTTGTATACTGGTGTAACAAATAATCTTGAAAGAAGAGTTTATGAACACAAAAACAAGTTAACCGACGGCTTTACAAAAAAATACAACATTAACAAATTAGTTTTTTTGAAACAACGAATGATATTAAGTCAGCCATAGCAAGGGAGAAACAAATAAAAGGTTGGCTTCGAATCAAAAAAATAAAATTAATTGAAACAGCTAATCCTGAATGGAATAATCTTAGCAATGAAGGGGTCGTTGATTCTTCTACTTTAGAGTGTTTTTAGATTCTTCACTCCACTGCGTTTCGTTCAGAATGACATACTGCATAACGTGAATAAATAACTGGAATTAGGTTTTGAAAATATTTACGATCATACCATCTGGGGGCACGGGGAAACGGGCAAGTTCTTCTTTACCTAAGCAGTATCTTCAGTTTAACGGTAAAGAATTGATCGCATACACTCTGGAAGTTTTTCAGAATTGTAGTATGATTGATGAGATTGTAATCTCTGCTCAAAAAGATTTTTTAAAATTGCTGGAAGAGATAAAAGAAAAATATTTTTTTACAAAACTTACAAGAATTGTTGAAGGGGGCGAAGAAAGACAGTATTCTGTCTTCAACGCTCTTCAATCTCTAAATGCTTCTGATGAAGATTTGATTATCGTACACGATGCTGTACGTCCTCTCCTTCCGCAAGATGTCCTAATGAATGCAATTGAAACCGCAAAGCAATTTGGAAGCGCTGTAGTTGCCATTAAAGCAAAAGACACCTTGATTCAGGGAAACGATTCCATCATCTCTTATGTTGATAGAAAAGAATATTATTACGCTCAAACTCCACAAATATTCAAATATAAAATCCTTCTCGAAGCAATGAAGAAAGCAGAAGAGGAGAATTTCCTTGGCACTGATGAATCAATGCTTGTTCATCGAATGGGAAATGAAATTAAAATTGTTGATGGTTCATCATTAAATTTCAAGATCACAAATAAAGACGATATTAAACTTTTTCAAATAATTACCGAACATAGTTGAGTAATAAGAGTCACTTGTTTATAAAATACTTTTTCTCTAAGTTTGACCACATTTTAGTTGGATAGCAGATGTTAAACCTCATTTTTGTTGTTTTACTTGCATACTTAGCCGGTTCAATTCCGACTAGTATAATAATTAGCAAACTCGTTCGTGGAATAGATATAAGAGAACACGGCAGCGGTAACGCCGGCGGCTCGAATGTATTTAGAGTTCTCGGTTGGAAATACGGAATTCTAGTAATTCTCCTGGATGCTTTAAAGGGCGCTTTGGCAGTTATTGTTGTTGCTCGTTTATATCTGGATAGTTTCCCGTTCAAAAACATTACTCCATTTGATGACTTTACTCTTGTTCAGATTATATGCGGAGTTACTGCTGTGATAGGTCACATTTGGACTGTCTTTGCCGGATTCCGTGGCGGTAAAGGAATTGCAACCGGGCTCGGCGTTTTAATTATGATAGTTACTATAGATATGGCTTTAGCGCTTGGCATTTTCTTCCTTGTTGTATCTTTGTCCCGTTACATTTCTCTTGGCTCAATCGCAGCTGCAGTTTCTGTTCCACTAATTCTCTTCATAAGAGAAAATATATTTGGTATTGATATTCAAGGATATCACACCGTACTTCCATTCACAATTGCGCTTGCACTTTTGGTGCTCTATACTCACCGGAAAAATATCGACCGGATATTTAAAGGTAGTGAAAGCAAAATATCATTTTTAAAAAAGAAATCGGTTTAAATGAAAATTTCTGTTCTCGGCGCCGGCGGATGGGGAACAACCTTAGCCATTCTTCTCCATAATAATGGACACGAAGTAACGCTTTGGGAATATAAACGTAGTTACGCAAAAGCTCTCAATCGTTCACGCGAAAATAAATTACTTCTTCCCGGCATAAAAATTCCTAAAGAGATAAACATTACACACTCTCTCTCTGAAAGTTGCGAAAATAAACATATGATTGTTCTCGCAGTCCCATCTCAATTCATTCGTAGTGTTTTAAAGGAGATGAAGCGTTACGATTTCTCCGATACAATCTTTGTGAGTGTTGCTAAAGGAATTGAGAAAGACACACTACTCACGGTTTCACAGATCATCAAAGATGAATTAAAAAATTTATCGGTTGCCAATATTGGTGTACTTTCCGGTCCCAGCCATGCTGAAGAGGTTGCTAAAAAAATTCCAACTGCAGTTGTTGCAGCTTCGCGCGATCCCTTTACGGCAAAGCAAATCCAGTTAGCTTTCATCACTTCGTATTTTCGTGTTTACTCAACTACTGACATACTTGGTGTGGAATATGGAGGTGCGTTAAAAAATGTTATTGCAATTGGTGCCGGTATTATAGACGGTGCAAAGTTTGGCGATAATACGAAAGCTGCCATCATGACACGCGGTATTGCAGAGATCTCGCGTCTCGGAATTGCTCTCGGCGCAAAACCGGAAACTTTCTCCGGTCTTTCGGGCATGGGTGATTTAATTGTAACATGTATGAGTAAACACAGCCGTAACAGATTTGTTGGTGAACAACTTGGCAAAGGGAAAAAACTAAAAGACATTTTGAAAAAAATGCAAATGGTTGCCGAAGGTGTTGAAACTTGCCGGTCAGTTCATCAGCTTTCTCTCAAACATAAAATTGAAACACCAATAGCCAAGGCAGTCTATACAATTTTATTCGAAGAGAAAGACCCAACCAAAGCTACATACGAATTAATGACCCGCGATATGAAAGCAGAAGAAGAGTAGTTCTGGATGCTTGATACTATATAGTCACTTCAATTTATCCCTTACGTTTATAAAATCTACTAAAGAAATTATTCATGCATTAACGCTCTGAATTCAGTAATTTATTTCTCAAATATGCGGGATTACATTTGATGACTGAACTAATTTGGAAAGAGAAGTATAAAGACGGTAAGAAAAACTCGCCCATCAGAATCTCTCTTCCCTTTCAAACAATTGAGACGGTAAACGAAAGCGCCGAAGACAGAAAAAAGAATCTTGATTTCTTCACGCAAAAAAGAGAAACCGAATGGCGTAACCGTTTAATTTGGGGTGATAAAAAATATGTTTTACCAAGTTTATTACCTGAGCTTGCCGGCAAAGTAAACCTTATTTACATTGACCCGCCTTTTAATGTTGGCGTTGATTTTTCCTTTACTGCAACTATACCTGATAATCCGGAAACAGATGAAGACGAATCCACAACTTTTATAAAACAGCCAAGCATTATTGAACAGAAAGCTTACCGCAATTTTATAATAGAACTCTATCATGGCACTCCGTTAAATAGTTACGTATGGCAACACGGAATAAAAGCCGGAAGAATGATTCATGTTGGTTCCGTAGATGCGCCTATCTCTCTTGGAGATGTTAAATCAATCATTCAAGAATTTTGGAAGAGTGTGGGCAAAGATTCTCGTGCCAGTCATTCTGAACCCGATTCATCGGGTGAAGAATCTCAAACTAAAGTATCAGATTCTTTGGTCGCTTCGCTCCCTCAGAATGACATGTTCAAGAGTAGAGTGAATGGAATTGATATACTCGGATGGGAATTCGCATTTGACTTGAACGAAACTGCAGTTCAACATGCGGCAGCAAACAAAGTTGACCTCAAATTCAAAAAAATCCCGCACGAAGTATTAGAAAAGAAAGCAGTTGAGCAAGGCGACATTCATTTCTTTGAACTTGCCGCTCTTTCTGTAAAATCAAAAGTAAAAGGGAAAGAATTAGAACTAACATTAAAAGATTTCATTATACCGCCGGATGATGTTCCGCAGGAAGTGCAGTCGGCAATTTCACACTGGTCACAATGGATAGATTACTGGGCAGTTGATTGGAATTACCGCGATGATACATTTCATAACGAATGGCAAAGTTACCGCACAAAGAAAGAACCTAAAATAGATTTGAGTGTAAAGCACGTTTACGAAGAAAAAGGAAACTACACCGTACTTGTAAAGGTGATTGATATACTTGGAAACGACACAACGAAAGTATTAAGTGTGGAGATAAAGTAGTGAAGTGGCAAGAATGCGATACTCTCGAATTCAAAGAAAGCTTAAACGAACTTTCAAGTGGCGAGCATGGACGTTCGACCGATGGAATAGCTGCGCTCATTTCATTCGCAAATCACAAAGGAGGTACTGTTTATTTTGGAGTTAAGAATGATGGCACCGTTTTAGGATTAACCGTTTCTGAAAAAACATTACGAGAGGTTGCAAACAAAATTACAGCAACAACAGATCCTCAAATAATTGCCGAAGTAAGAACAGAAGAAAAAGATGGCAAAACAATTCTTGTGGTTGTAATTGGCGAAAGTGACGCGAAGCCGCACAAATACAAGAATATCCCTTATCTAAGAAGCGGTTCTGCGACAAAACAAATGCCCGATTCTGTCTATACTCAGATGCTTGCTTCTAGGCCTCCGAACTTAGATTTAACATCGCGTGTCGTTCAAGGGACCTCTATCGCAGATCTCTCAGAAAAAGCTCTCACTCGCCTTAAAGAATTTTTAGCGAAAAGAAGTGACAACTGGAAAGAATTAAGTGACCTAGAAATTCTTTCGGATTTGCTTTTAATTGAGAATTGTGAGTTGACCTATGCAGGAATTTTACTTCTTGGAAAGCCAACTACGATTCAAAGATACATACCGCAAGCAGAACTCAGATATTTTTGGTACACTTCAGAGGATGATGTTGAATACAGCTATCACAATAGAGACAGTTCTTCATGCCAGCCAATTATCATTCAGCTTGATTTACTTCTATCTGAGATTAAAACGAAAATCATAAACGTTCAAATGGGTTTTTTTAGAGTTGAAGTAAAAGAGTTCGATAGAGATGTTCTACAAGAAGCTATTCTTAACGCGATCATGCATAGGGATTACAGAATACAGACACACATTTTTATTAAGCATTATCCTTCACATCTCGAGATTACAAGTCCCGGCGGTTTCTTTGGCGGCATCACTGCCCAAAATATAATTTTTCATCCTCCTCGTTACAGAAATTTAAGATTGGCAAATGCTCTCTCAAAGGTATTTGCTGTTCAACAAGCCGGACAGGGTGTGGATATTATGTTCAGAGACATGGCGAAACGTGGACAAAAATTAACCTTCAAAGAAGACAATGATAACGTTACATTGATACTGCCTGCCGGCGTGATTGATAAAGAATTATTCTCTTTCATTTCTAAAGTAGATGAAAAAGGAATTTTATTAGGGCTGGTAGATCTTATTGTTCTTCAACAGTTTAAAAAAGGGAAAGGGTTAACTAAGACAACACTTTCAGAATTATTAAATAATTATTCTATCTCATCTGAAAAAGTCAATCAATCTGTCGAAAGACTGATACATAACAAAGTAGTTCATCCTCATGGAGAAAGACGAGGGCGTAAATATTTCCTTTCCAAAGAATTTTATAAAGAGCTTGGGGAAAGTGGAGAACTAACAAAAATTATTGGTCCAAGTAAAAAAGGAATTGAAGTAACAATCTTTGACCACTTAAAGATTCACAAAGTTGGACAAATGAAAGATTTTTTAATCGCTCTTTCTATTCCTTTAGATGACGACAGATTACGTAAAAGAGTTTATCGCGTTGTTGAAAATATGCTGAAACAAGGAATATTAAACCGAGAAGCAAAAAAGAGATGGACTAAGTATTGGTTATCGGACAGTCAACCTTAACGGGTATAGAAATAATCTTTTGGGGTATAGAACAATTAAAAACATCTGAGAAAAATGGTTTTCTTAACTGGAATCGCACTTTTTTAAAGCTTATAGAAATGACTTTAGGGGTATAGAAACTGAATATGTCTTATAGAAAAAGAAAAACTGAAACCCTATTCCGACCTTGCCTACCGGTAGAGCGTGTTGCGCAAGTCGAGAGGATGGCAAGGATATTGTATAGCTAAAGGGAAAAAACTAAAAGACATTTTGAAAAAAATGCAGATGGTTGCCGAAGGTGTTGAAACTTGCCGGTCAGTTCATCAGCTTTCTCTCAAACATAAAATTGAAACACCAATAGCCAAAGCAGTCTATACAATTTTGTTCGAAGAGAAAGACCCAACCAAAGCCACATACGAATTGATGACCCGTGACATGAAAGCAGAAGACGAGTAATCAACTTCTCACCTTCCGTTTTTTTAATTATATTTCTCACCAGACAAAACAAACACAATTAATTCATGCCCGAAAATCTTTCAATGTCGGTTCAATACTTAAAATCAGTCGGACCAAAACGGGCTGAATCGTTTTCTAAGATTGGAATCAAAACAATTCAAGACTTACTCTTTTACTTCCCTTCCCGATATTTAGACCGCTCTACAATATTAAACAGCGTTAAAGTCATGCAACATGTTGTGAACGGTTATCAAGGCGAGGTTACGATAATTGGAGAGGTGGTTGAATCGGAAGTTCATTACTATAATAGAAAGCAAGTCTTCAAAGTACGTATGAAAGATTCGGTTGGTTTCTTTGATTGCGTCTGGTTTCAAGGTGCAAAATTTTTTAAGGATGTTTTCCACACAGGGGATCATTTCGCAATCTCTGCCAAACCGGTATTAACCAAGTATGGTCATCTTCAACTTGTCCATCCGGATTTTGATCGTTTTGCAGAAAATGAATCGAAAGAATTTTTAAACACCGGAAAAATTATTCCGTTCTACCGAGTGCAGAAAGAATTGCGGGAATCAAATCTTGGTGATCTGAGTTTACGAAGAATCATCCATCAAGCGGTTGAAACATATTCATCGAAACTTGTAGAATCTCTTCCCGACTTTATATTAAAAGAAAATAATCTTCCAGGAATTATCGAGACCGTCCGGAACATGCACTCTCCAAAAGATTACTCCTCTCTTGATTCTGCAAGGCATCGTCTCAAGTTTGAGGAGTTGTTCTACTTTGAAAGCTTAGTGGCTTTAAGAAAGCAGTTGATCAAAGGGATGAAGAAAGGATTTTCCTTCAAGACAAAACCGGAACCGATTAAGAAATTTTTGAAATCGCTGCCATTCGAATTGACCGATGCACAGCTTAAAGTGTTAAAGGAGATCAGAAAAGATTTGGAGAGCGATAGACCGATGAATCGTTTGCTTCAAGGTGATGTTGGCAGCGGTAAGACAATTGTTGCTCTTATCAGTATGCTGATCGTTGTCGAAAATAATTTTCAAGCTGTCTTAATGGCGCCGACAGAAATATTAGCCGACCAGCATTTCAAAAGAATTTCTGAATTAGTTGAACCGCTTGGATTGAAAGTTGATGAATTGATCGGCGGACAAAAAAAATCCGAACGCGATAATGTTTTACAAAATATCCGGGATGGCAGAACAAATATAATCATCGGAACTCATGCATTGATCGAAGAGACCGTTGAGTTTCATAAACTCGGATTGGTTGTGATTGACGAGCAACATCGTTTTGGAGTTATGCAACGCTCAACTCTCGTTCAGAAAGGATTACAGTCTGATGTTTTGATAATGACAGCTACACCAATTCCTCGAACATTAACGATGACAATCTACGGTGATCTCGATGTTTCAGTTATAGATCAGATGCCGAAGAATAGAAAACCAATTAAAACAATTTTACGCGGCGAGAAGAAACTGCCGGAGATTTATGAATTCATCCGTACCAAAGCTCAAAACGGTTATCAAACATTTTTAGTTTATCCGCTTGTAGAAGAATCGGATAAGGTTGAATTGAAAGCGGCTCAATCTTACTTCGATGAATTGAGCATCAATCAATTGAAAGATTTACGTCTTTGCTTGATCCACGGTAGAATGAACTGGCGGGAGAAAGAAAAAATAATGTTTGAGTTCGCCGCTAAAAAATACGACGTACTCGTTTCGACCACAGTAATTGAGGTTGGAATTGACATCCCCGATGCAAACATTATTGTGATAAACGATGCCTTCCGCTTTGGATTGTCCCAGCTTCACCAATTGCGCGGCAGAGTTGGAAGAAGCGAGAAGCAAGCATACTGTATTCTTGTTGCTAAAGATGAATTTGCTGTTAGATCAACACAGTTCAACTTCAATTTTGATTATCTCTCTCCTGAGCAGATAGAAAAAAATAAATCATTGATTCGTCTCAACTCGATGGTAAAATACACAAGCGGATTTGATCTTTCCGAAATTGATATGAAGTTACGCGGTCCCGGAAATATTTTTGGAACACAGCAGAGCGGATTGCCTGAATTAAAATATGCGAACATAATTGAGGATACAAATATTTTACTGACTGCAAGGGAGATTGCTTTTAAAATAATAGAGAGCGATCCACAACTCACTCAACCAATAAATCTTCTTATCAAGAGTACACTTCATAGGAATTATTACCAGCACATTCATCTTGCGCAGATCGCTTGAGTACTTCGAAATTATTTTTCTGAACGATTGTATCACTGACCCATCAAATATTTTCTTCATCACTACTCGTGCCATAAATATTTTTGGAGAAAAATATTTTCGACAATTTGTTGCAAAAAAAAAATAATTAGTTATATTTCTGTTAGAAAATTTTTGAAGGAATCAATATTAGTTCTTATCTACCAAATAAAAAATTAAAAGTTGCTCTCACATATAATGTAAAACCGGAAGAAAAAAATTTTTCCGACACAATACCTCTCTCTCTTCACGAAAAATCAAAAGAAACTTTCAATGATACTTACGCTGAGTGGGATACAATTGAAACAATCAACGCGCTAAAAGATGCATTAGAACTTTTTCATGATGTAACGATGATTGAAGCAAACGAAAATGCTTTTGATAATTTTAAAAATACACGACCTGATATTGTTTTTAATGTAGCTGAATGCGCAAACGGAATCAGCAGAGAAGCGCAGATACCTGCAATGCTGGATATGCTGCAAATTCCTTACACCGGTTCCGATCCATTGACGCTCACAACGTGTCTTGACAAAGCTCGCACAAAAGAAATTTTATCTTACCATAAAATTCCTACAGCAAATTTTTTATTAGTTGAATCAATTGCCGATCTTGTAAACTTCCATTTAGATTTTCCCGTGATGATTAAACCGGTTGCTGAAGGATCTAGTAAAGGAATTTTCAACTCTTCACTAGTGAACAACTTTGCCGGGTTAACCGAAAGATTGGAGACAAACCTTGAGACTTATAAACAACCCTTTTTAATTGAAGAGTTTTTACCGGGGAGGGAGTTCACCGTTGCGATACTAGGCAACAACTCCGACACGGAGGTCTTGCCAATCGTTGAAATAAATCTACACGAGCTTCCAAAGGAATTAGCCCAGATCTATTCTTACGAAGCCAAATGGATTGCGGATACTCGTGAAAATCCATTGAACATTTTTAGCTGTCCCGCTGATATCGATAAGACACTTTATGAACGAATAGAAACTGTAGCACTTAAAACGTACAAAGTGTTACGATGCAAAGATTGGAGCCGTATTGATATTCGACTTGATTCTGCCGGCGAACCAAATATTATTGAAGTTAATCCTTTACCGGGAATACTTCCCGACCCGAAAGACAATTCATGTTTTCCGAAAGCAGCCCGCGTACATGGTCTTTCTTACGAAGAGATGATTAACAAAGTTTTATTAACAGCAGCAAAGAGATACAATTTATTATGAACCTTGAACACAAAGTATTGATATGCTATAACGAGCCCACTCGATATTACGACAATTATCTTGGGAAAGATTTTTCGAATGCAAACGATAACGTTGATCTTTCCGAAAGAGAATTCATGAAACAAATTGTTTCTATAAAAAATGTTCTTTCGAAAAAATATATTAGTGTTGAAACGTTGGCTGTAAATAGCGATATCAAATTCGCAATGAAAAAAATTCTCCATTACTCCCCTGATCTTATCTTTAATTTTGTTGAGTCTGTGGAAGGCAATTCTAATTTCGAGAGCTACATTGCCGGACTTTTTGATCTTTTAGAAATTTCTTACACCGGGAATGGTGCTATTAGTCTGGGAAATTGTTTAAGTAAATCCAGGACGAAACAGATTCTTCAATCGCATGGTGTGAGAACTCCAAAACATTTGATTGCACATGTGAACGAATATCCTCTGAAGAGTAATTTCTTATTGAAATTTCCGGTTATTCTAAAACTTGCCCGAGAAGATGCGAGTATCGGCATATCGGAATTTTCCGTTGTCCATAATTTTGATTCTTTAAAAGAAAGATTGGAATACTTATTCACTTCTTTCAAACAAGAGGTTATAATAGAAGAATATATTGACGGACGAGAATTGAACGTTGCTATACTCGGTGATCAGATACTTCCAATTTCTGAAATCCGTTTTGATGGTTTACCTGAAGAGTTTCCTAAAATTGTTACCTACGAAGCCAAATGGTCACCGGAAAGTGTTTACTATAAGAACACTGTTCCAAGATGTCCCGCTCCGCTTGATGCTCAATTGAGACAAGAAATTGAAAAGATGGCTCTCGAAGCATTCGATGCTTTGGAATGCAGAGATTACGCCCGCATAGACATTCGTTTGAATCAAAAAAATGTTCCGTTCGTTATAGAAGTTAATCCAAATCCGGATATCTCTCCCGATACAGGTTTTGTTCGTTCGGCAGCGACGGCAGGAATTGGTTACGAAGAATTAATTTTTAAAATATCAACTTTTGCATTGAAGAGAATAATATATGATACGCAAGCTGCAAGCTGAGGATAGAGCACCACTCGTCTCCATAATCGAAAAGACGGATAATTTCAGCGATGAAGAGAAAAAAGTTGCAGTTGAATTGATTGATGAAGCCGCAGCCAATCCGAATCATGAATACTACAATGTATTCGTCTCTGAAAACGAAAACAAAATTGATGGTTACCATTGCGTTGGTAAAAGAGCATTAACTGATGGTGTGTTCGATCTCTTTTGGATTGTAGTAGATAGTTCTACTCAAAACAGAGGTATTGGTAAACAGCTTCTTGATCATTCGGAAAAATTTGTGAAAGAAAATAATGGAAGATGGATTCTTGCAGAAACATCTTCTAAAGAGAGCTACGACGCCACAAGAAATTTTTACTTGAGAAATAAATACTCGATAGTTAGCCAGATAAAAGATTTTTACGCAGTCAACGACAACTTGATTGTCTTTGGCAAATACATTCCAAATGGAATGAATATTTAAAAACATAAACGGCACAATATAAAGGGCAACTATCATGGAACTCTGGCAGCAAATGGTTAGAGATAGCGTTCACTCTGTTGATCAACTTGTGGAGAAGTTTGGTATTGACAGAATTGTAGCAGAGGGCTTGGATGAATTCTTCCAGGCACGTATTAATCCATATTATCTCGGTCTAATTCGGTATCCCGGCGACGCGATCTGGAAACAATGCGTTCCAGACAAAGCCGAGTTGGATGATTTAGATGGATTTGAAGATCCGCTCCAAGAAGATAGAATGAGTCCGGTTCCAAATATTACCCATCGCTATCCCGATAGAGCTTTATTCCTTACAACAAGCCAATGCGGAATGTACTGCCGCTTTTGTACAAGAAAAAGAAAAGTTGGTAACTCAGATAAAATTTCAATGAAAGAATTAGAATCAGCTTTCAAGTATTTGGAAAAACACACAGAGATTCGAGACGTAATTATGTCCGGCGGCGATCCATTGATGCTTACTGATGTAATGCTTGAAAAAATCTTAAAACGGTTGCGCCAAATTCCTCACATAGAGATCATCCGTATCGGATCAAAGATGCCGTGCGTTCTTCCTCACCGCATCACACCAAAACTGGTTGAGATGATAAAGAAGTATCATCCAATATATGTTAACACGCACTTCAATCACCCGTGGGAAATTACACCTGAGAGCACTAAAGCTTGTGAGATGCTTGTTAATGCAGGAATACCCGTAAACAATCAAGCAGTTTTAATGAAAGGCGTTAATGACGATGCCGAAGTGATGAGAGAATTATTCACCAAGCTTCTTAAGATTCGTGTGAGACCTTACTATTTATATATGGCAGATGAAACACGCGGCGCCAACCACTTCCGTACTTCGTTGGATAAAGGTCTGGAAATAATGCAGAAGCTGCGCGGATATACAAGCGGTCTTGCAATTCCTCATTTTGTAATTGATGCACCTGGCGGCGGCGGTAAGATACCGATTCTTCCGCAATACGTTCTGCACCGAGATGAAGACAGAGTTGTAATGAAGAATTACAAAGGTGAAATTTTCGTTTACCGTGAAGCTCATAACGGAGAAGCACAACCGGAAGTAAGTATTCCTATTGAAGTTGTTGAAAAGGAAAGCGGTTCAAACGGAAATGGATCGAATGGTAATGGTTCTAACGGATCCAACGGAAACGGTTCGAACGGTTCATCAAAGAAACCGAAGAACTACAAAGAGAAAATTGAAGTTACAGAAATCGCTACGAGTAATAATTGATACTTTTATTCAGTTTGTTAACAACAAAAATCCCGGCTTAACCGGGATTTTTTTCATCTTCCGTTTTTCATTTCAGATCGTTGAGAGTCAGTGAATAAATTTATTTACAACAAGTTTTGTAGGGAAGGGTCTATGACCCTTCTACGCAACAGTACATAACTATAAAAATCCGGAACGGTCTAAGACCGTTCCCTACAGCTCAATAAATGATTTTATTGAAAAGCATTCATCTTTTGCCACCTTTCACGTTTCTCATCTCATATTACTTGACCAGCAGCATCTTCTTGGAAATGGAATTACTTCCTGTTGTTAGATTATAGAAATAAACCCCGCTTGGTAAATTACCCGCATCAAATGTTATTTGATATTTACCAGCTTCATATACTCCATCAGCTAGAAGAGAAACTTCTCTTCCCAGAACATCAAACACTCTTAATTTAATCTGGCTCTTTTCCGGAATTGCAAAGCTTATTTTTGTTGTTGGATTAAACGGATTCGGATAACAATTCTCTAAGTTAAATTCTGTTAGTAGTTCTTCTTTGTTTAACAAACCATTCTTTTCTTCTTTTTGTAAGGCAAACTGCGGATTATCTACACCATTATTGTTCAAAAGATTATTGATAACATAAACCAATTCATCTTTGGGATATTTGTTAATAAAATCAATAAATACTTCTTTTGCACTCTTTGCATCATTCATCTGCGTTAGGTACAAAAATCCCTTTCTAAACAAAGCATACTTATTCACTGTTTTGTCATTTATCTTTACCTCTAGAATATCATTATAGTTCAGTGCTTGTTTAATATCTCCTGAATTTAGTAGCTGATGCATTTCCAGTTCTAATATTAATGGATAGAGCTCGTCGGATTCTTTTATGAACGGTCTTAATTCTTTTTTAGAAAAATCCATAAAGTCTTTTCTACCGGATTTGGTAAATAAATATTCAAGCGATATTAAAGAATTTCTTCCAGCTTTATCTTTGCTGTTTTTCTTAAAGAGGTCTAATAATAGATTTATTTCGTTTGAAAAATCGTCACTTGTAGCTATACTGTATTCCAAAGAATTATTTGCAATGGATGTTGATAATGATATGTCGGCATTAATTCTCCCATTATCGTTTGATGCAATCATAAATAAACCACTGTTTGGATCTGAACTTAGTGGATTAGATCTAATGATTGCCGAACTTGCATCATTATAAAATTTTGTCGCATTTGGGGGATAAACACCCCACCAGTTATTTTGTACATAAGATGTACTATAGTCCAAGGCTTTTACGTCATAAACTGAATTTGAGTAAATGCTATTGAATCCATTATTCGAAGTATTACCTAAATAAATATTTGAATAATAATTTGAATAAAGACCATGGTAATTTTCTTTAATAACATTATTTGCAGTACTATTTGTCCAAAATGCACCTGAATGGTCAACACAATAAATTCCGGATGTTCCAAAACCCTTGATAAGGTTATCTTTTGTGAAAGGAAGACCATAATAATTACAGAATATTCCAAAAGCACCGGTATTCGGTTGATTTACAATTCTGTTCCTTAATATTGTTGGTTGAGAATTATATACATATATACCATAATAATCGCTGTTATTAATCTGGCAATCTGAAACCATAGTTCTATTACTATTATTATTTAAATAAACACCTGTTGAAGCATTATTAATGTTACAAAATTGAATATAGCTGTAACTGCTATTATTGACTTGTATTCCTCCCCAAAACCCGCTTGAACCACTAAAATTAAATGTAATTCTATTAGAAGAAGTGCCTACTGCGTTTAATATACCGTTGACAATAAGTGAAGTCCCGCTTGTAAAAGATACCGTAACGCCAGGCTGAAAGTACCAGATTTCACCGGATGGGATTACTAAGTTTTGAGTTAATGTTCCTCCGTAATGTTCAAGCGCATATTTTATGGCTTTGTATGCATTTATTCTTCCATAACCATAGTAATTGTCAAATCCGGTAGTTCCTTTATCTTCGGCTGTTTGCTGAATTATATTACGAATTTGCGATGGAGTTAAATTGGGATTTACAGATAAAAGCAATCCTGCAATTCCTGTTACATGCGGCGCAGACATTGAGGTGCCTGGCATATAACCATAGTTTTGAGTTACATCAGTGCTGTATGGGTCACCTGCATAAACTGGATCAATCGCAATATTAAAAGTATAATTTGGGGTGGTAGAAAAAATATTTTTCCCGAGCACTGACTGCCCATTGTAACGATATACATATCCATCCCAGTATCCTCCGTAGCCTCCCGGAGCGGATACGCAAACTTGCGAACCTTGACTTGAAAAAGGAGAAAAAGTATCGGTAGCATCCGTTGATGATACAGCAACTACGTTTGAATAACTTGAAGAGTATGCTGCCGGATACAATACACTCCCACCGTATTCATTTCCAGCGGATGCAATAATTGGTACACCATAAGTGTTCGCATAAATAACTGCGTCAAGTGCCTGCTGGTTTGCACCTCCTCCTCCACTGTAATTTATTACGACTTTTTTAGTAGGATTATTACGCTGGTAATCAACAGCATAAACAACGCCATTATAAAAATAAGAAAAGTAACCAGAACCGTAATCATCAAAAACTTGAATAACCATTATTTTACAATTCCAAGCAACACCTGCTATTCCTGTTCCATTATTACTTTCTGCTGCTGTTATTCCTGCAACGTGGGTACCGTGTCCATACAAATCTTTCACACCGTTTCCATTATTAGTATAATCGGGTCCAAGAATGATTTTATTAGGATCATCCAAGTCTGGATGCGAAAGTGAACCATTAAGCATCGGGATACCGGTATCAAGTATTGCAATAATAACATCAGCGTTACCTGTTGAAATATTCCATGCATCATTCGCGTCTATATCTGCATCATTTGTACCAGTCGGAGGTGTCTGTCCGGTGTTTTTTAACGCCCATTGGTAAGGATATGTTGCTGGGCTTGTACCGTTGAAATAAGGATCGTTGGGTTCAAGAGTGGTGCTTGTTACCATATTAGGTTCTGCAACAGAGACAAATGGTAGTTTCGACAAATCGTCAATGGCAAGAATTTCATCTTTGGTCGCGGGAAGTTCTATTAATCCCCATCCAAGTTTGTCAAACGAATTAATAATTTTTCCTTCAACACTTTTCAGCAAATCATTAATCTCCGTTTGTGTTGCAGAAGGTGATATTTTCACGGCAATTTCTTTTGCCGCAAATTGAATCTCCTTCCCCTTCCATACTTTTGTCTTTACTGCTTTACCTGCAACGCTTTCTATTCTGCGCGCTATTTGTGCGCTCAAAAACGATGAAGTGATAAAAAGAATGCTTATTAAAATTATACACAACTTTTTCGTTTTCATAACCGTTCTCCTATAAATTTTTTGTAATTGTAGTTTCTTGTATTTATTGATACATTAAACAAAAAACAAAGGTGCCTTGAGAGATACACGCTTTCTTATGCAATTAAGATTCTTGGTCGGATCACTTGCATTGGAAGCGTCTCGAGTGCACCTTTTTATTATGGGTCTTCTCCCAACTGAGTGGGTGAATTATAGCATAAAAGTGAATAGCA
>CAYVBQ010000003.1:0-162676 GCA_964449775.1 uncultured Melioribacter sp.
ATAATGTCCGTTACATTTTGCTATAATTTACCCACTCGAAAGGGAGAAGAGCCAATTATAAAAGCTAAAAAGTTAGTATAAGAGAGGAGGAAAGTATTATGGCTGAAAGGATGGGACATGCTATTGAGGCTACAAATTTTGCAGATATCTTAGAAATGGTCTTGAATAAAGGTATAGTAATTGCCGGAGATATAAAGATTCAAATTAAATAACTGAAAAGCCTTCTGAAGCAGCTAATCTTGATCTTCTTGGAATTTATGATGTCGGAGTTGATGATTCTGTCCGCCTTAGGCGGACACTTGGTTATGAGAGAATAAGAATGAGGAAGTCACCTTACGCAGTCTTTGTTTATACAAGCGTTCTTAATCTTAATCATACTCATAATCTTGATCTTTTTGAGGGTTAACGGCAGATTAAGATTAGGATTAAGAGCAAGATCAAGACCGTTTATATTTTTTACGTAACATGAATGAGTAAGTATTGTGATATTCAAAAAGGATAGATAATGAGAATACTGATTTATGCCCCAGTTATACATACAAGCGCAGACCTTGGCTCTTTGGCAGGGGATGTAACTAAGCGAAGTATTGCGGATTTAGGGGAGGATGTTTGGAGAGAACATCAGAGGACAGTTGAAGGTTTCTGGGATGCTATATCAGATTATTTCAACTCCATAGATGTTTCCGGGTTGAAAATATATCAAGATGGAATGGTAGCCGAAGGAAAAATAGGGGAAAAAATAGTTGAGGAAAGTCTAAATTTAGGCAGCAGAAATTATCAATTAGTTTCAAGGCTTCTTAAAAGAGGAGCAATTTTAGTTAAGACAGAAGACCTTAACCTTGTGAAGAAAGAGCGAGATAGGTTACTTAAAATCATACAGGCTAAGACGATAACGGAGAAAATATTAGGTTTTATAAGATATAAGTTAATGAAAAACATACTATTAAATAAAAGAGATGAATATATTGCCAAAAGAATTGATGAGACCCTCCATGAAGACCAAACAGGAATCATTTTTATTGGTGCCTATCACAATATCAAGCATAAACTTCATAGAGACATTCAAATCAGAGAGATAAAGAATGCACAGAAAGTAAGAGACTATCAGCGTTTACTTCCATTCTGTCATAAAAACAAAAAGCATTTTGAGGAATTAAGTAGGTATCTTATTTCTAAAGTATAAGAAAGAATCCTGGCTGACACGTTTTAGGTCGTCTGTAAACTTGGCGACAGGGCGTGGTTTAGTTGGATATTCGGAGAAAAAAGTTGAGCGATTATCTAAAAGACTGAGAGGCAGAATCGCTGCGGGTTTATTTTTTTCATCCCGCAGTTGCCGGAAGCTGTAATCACTACATTATCAAACCGTAATGTCGATCTAAAAGGTCTATTCTTATGAAAACAAAACATATCATTATTGCCACTGCTGTCATCTTAATAACGACAGTACTTCTTTTATTCTATCTTCATTTAGAAAGTAAGAAAGGGGTTGTTCAACGGTTCCAAGTTGAACAGCTTGTTGCTTCACGCCAGCTTGCCAGGGAGATTGAATCGTACTTGCACGACCGATCTCGTGGAGTTGAAGTCCTCTCCTCCTTTTCAATTCTGCAATATCGTGATTTGAACAAGATTGCTGCCACTATACAGGAATATTTTGAATATGTAAAGAAAGATCATGTAAAGGCAATCAGTGTTTATGATGAAAAAGGAACTATCATCTACTCAACAACTAAAGAGGTAATCGGGCGTAATTACAAACAATTAGATTTCTTTCATTGGGCAATCAAAAAAGAAAACAAAGGCAAACAATTTATTTCTTCACTAATACAAAAAACAGATAATCAAACCGAACCACTTCCTTCTTTTCGTTTTCTTATTGCCGCACCTATTTATCAAGAGGTAAAGAATACACGTTCTCAGAAACCTACGCATAAGTTTATCGGCATTGTTACTTCAACTATAGATTTAGAGGAAGTCATTTCTGCTTTTCTCCCGCTTGTAAGTCCATATGCTGATCAGGAACATACATATATCCTGGATAGAAACGGAACGTTACTCTTCCATTCCGAACATCCGGAAATGGTTCTGAGAAATATCCGTTCGCAAGATAAAACTTGTTTTCAATGTCACACCTCATTCGATCATGTTAAAACAATACTTTCCGGAAAGGAAGGCGTCGTTGAATATGCTCTTAAAGAAAGACCAAATAAATTAGCGAGTTTTTCTTCAACAGAGTTTATAAACATTTCATGGAAAATTGTCATCAGCATTCCTTTTGAAGAAGTTTCCGGGATCATGAATAGAAATTTGTATATGACATTAATCCTTATTGGTATAATCACTCTAACACTTATCGGAGGATCTTCACTAATCTACCGAAGTAACCGGTTGAAGATTAGAGCGCAGGAAGAAGCAAAGCAGTGGATGAAGAAGCGAGAATTGGAGGATAGAATACTTGAATCCGAATTGCGGTACCGAACTATGATTGAGACTGCACATGACATTGTTTGGACATTGGATACGCAAGGCAATTTCACATTCATCAATAGCATAGGCGAAAAAATCACAGGACACAAGTTTTCAGATTGGATTGGAAAAAGTTTTGTACCTCTCATTCTTTCGGAGGATTTACCAAGGGTGCAGGAAGTGTTTCTAAGGACATTAAAAGGTACACCGCAGAGTTACGAGGTGCGCATATATGACATCAAGGGTAAGATTGTAGTCCTTTCTGTGAACACTGTACCAATATATCAAGACGACATTGTTGTAGGGACTGTCAGTTTTGGAAGAGACATCACCGAGCGAAAACAAGCAGAGGAAGAGCTCCATAGAAAAGATGGACATCACAAAGCCGTGATTGAAAATATTTTCAAATTTGTTCCCGAAGGTGTTCTTGTGCTTACAGAATCTCTGAATCTCCTCAAGCACAACAAGGCGTTTGATAACATTGTCCAAAAGTATGCGCCATTGCTTGGATACACAGAACAGGAACTTGCCGAAAAGATCACAGAGCAGTTGCGCAGTAAAATTGTAACCGGAGATGCAGCGGAGATACGTATTGCAAAAAAAACCTAATTCAGGGAGTGAGATAGAAACACAAATAAAGAATGATAATTACCATTTTATTATCTCACCATCTGGAAAAAACTCATCTCCTTTGCATGGTTCAACGATCGCAAAAATAACTTTGTCAAAAATACTCAAAATGACTTTAGTGAAATACGTAACGTTCATCGGACGGAAGATCAATGGGACAGAGGATCACAAAGGAAAACGCGTCTCTTTTTATGCGAAGGTCATTCCGATAAATGGTGACTTGAAATTGGAGATATCAGACGAACGGCTGTTGAAACGATATCCGATAAATGAAATGAATAACAATGAAGTTGTTGTAAAAATGATTAATACAAGAAATGAGTTCTCGGAACATACCGTCCGTGGAATTCTTGAGTTTCAGAAGAAGTTTTGGGAAACTGGAGAAGAGTTGGATATCAAACCATTGACGTCTAAGCAATTCCTTTCATTGTTTCCGTTTCCCAAGCTTGATGAATCACGACTCTCAAGGTTGGTATCTGTCTTATCACTCCAAACGCAGGGCGGAAAGATTGTGAACCTAAGAATGCTTTTCAGTTCCAGGAGAAGATCCTTTGCAACAGTTATTAAGGGTGTAATTGATGAATCCGATGAAGCGCTCACCGATAAGGACATTCAGA
This sequence comes from uncultured Melioribacter sp., assembly GCA_964449775.1. Classification (GTDB taxonomy): domain Bacteria; phylum Bacteroidota; class Ignavibacteria; order Ignavibacteriales; family Melioribacteraceae; genus Fen-1258. Next base: position 3,711 of record CAYVBQ010000003.1, read on the forward strand.
CTGTTCTCCGTGAGCAATACGACATCAATCTCTCTGTGCGAACTATCTGTGAATGCAGAAAACTGCTCTCCATTCCTAACTTCAGAGAACAGTGTGCCTGCTACTATCCAAAAGGGATTTCATTCAGTAAGCCCATTGCAATGATTTCGTCCCGACAATCCGACGTAGGCAAAGGGATTAATCGAATCCCGGCTGAACCTGGAGTCTATGAGTTACGTCTATCATCGAAGATCCCTTATCCCCAATGCAGCAGTCATGTTATCTACATTGGCTCCTCGAAGAATCTCCGCAGACGCACTTCAAATTATACCGGAACAGTGTTAAAGAATAAACGCATTGCAGGATTCCTTTGTAATGACAAGGTATGTATCCATTATTACGTTACTACCGACCACATCAAATTAGAAAAAGAGCTGCTGAAAAATTTCAAACAACACTACGGACAACTACCCAAAGGAAATATAATAGGAGCGAAATTATGAAAAATGATCTTACTCATAGTGATGAACTTCTTCTTCAGTTTAATACTGCAAGAATGTTTCTTGCAGAAGAAGAAGAAGAAGAAGAAGAAGAAGCCCGCATAGTTGTGTCCTTGTTGGACGTTACCGAACGAAAGCGGGCGGAAGAGGAAATCAAACGCCGCAACCAGGAACTGTCGGTTCTTCATACAATAGATAGAGCAGTAAACGAAACTCTCGACTTAGATCAAATTCTTAAAGTTGCTATTGAAAAAACGATGGAGTTTCTCGATGCGGATACCGGCACCATCAATCTCCTCCAAGAAGACGGCAAGACGCTGCTGCTCGTGGCGCACCGCGGACTCTCGGATGAGTTTGTGAAAAACGTTGAGACAATCCAGCTTGGAGAGGGAATTTCTGGTCGTGCTGCCGCAGAAAGAAAACCTATCATAATGGATATTCCTAACTATCCTTCAAAACGTCTGGCTCCGTTCATCATTAAAGAAGGATTGCAATCACTTGTCAGTGTTCCGCTCCTTGCAAAAGATAGAGTGTTAGGTGCAATCAATGTAGGAAGCAGGAAGCCCGATGCTTTTCCTGAAAACAAAATAGATACACTTCTTTCAATCGGTATCCAAATCGGTGTGGCAATCCAAAAGACTAAGCTCCTTATAACTGAAAAACGGAAAGCACTGCAACTAAGGGCTATCAATACAATCAGTCAAAACATTGCCGCCTTCATGGAGGTTGAAACGCTTTTTTCTCGAGTTGTAAAACTGATTCACGAAACATTTGGTTATTCGTACGTAACACTTGCAGTTGTTGATGAGAAGGCAAACGAAATTGTTTATAAAGCAGCAGCAGGGTACAACATTGCAGATTTGAAAAAGTGCAATGAAAAACTTCGAGGAGAAGGAATTATTCAGGGGGTCGCTCTATCCGGTAATCCTCTACTCACAAACGATGTAAGCAAGGAACCTCGCTTTCTATACTGTGATGTTTTCAAATATTCACGCTCCGAATTGACTTTGCCTATCATGTTGCGAAACAAAGTTGTTGCTGTTCTGGATATTCAAAGTGACAAACTTAATGCGTTTAACCCTGATGACCTTACGACGTTTGAAACAGTGGTGCGTGATATCAGCGTTGCTATAGAAAACGCACGGCTTTATGAAGAGCTTAAAATTTCACACGCAACTTATCTTGGAATCATTAATAATCTTACTGAAGCTATTTACATTCAAGATGAAAATGGAGTTTTTCTTGAAGTGAACAAAACAGCCGAAAAGTTTTACGGTTATCCAAAGGAATATTTTATCGGAAAAACTCCCGAGTTAATATCAGCACCCGGCAAGAATGACATTCCAATGATTGCAGAAGCCGTAAAAAAGGCATTTAACGGTGAGCCGCAAAGTTTTGAATTTTGGGGTTTGCGTAAAAATGGAACAATCTTCCCAAAGAGTGTCAATTTAACTTCCGGAGAATATTTCGGAAAGAAAGTTGTAATTGCAACAGCTCGCGATATCACCGAACGCAAGCTGGCAGAAGAGGCACTGCGGGAGAACGAAGAACGCTTGCGGACAATTATAGAGACCGAGCCGGAATGCGTAAAGATCGTTAACCGCGATGGGCAGCTTCTGCAGATGAACGCAGCAGGGCTCGCTATGCTCGAAGCAGAATCGCTAAACGAAGCGCAGCAGCACACACTCATCAACTTTATTCTTCCCGAATACCGCACTCCTTTTAGTGACCTGCATAAACGCGTGATGAGCGGAGAAAACGGTATTCTGGAGTTCGAAGTCACGGGGCTCAGGGGTACGCGGCGATGGCTCGAAACTCACGCTGCACCAATGCGTGATGCAACCGGCGAAGTTACGAAGTTGTTGGGTGTTACCCGCGACATCACCGAGCGCAAGCGTGCGGAGGAGGGACTTCATAGAAAAGAGGAACATCACAAAGCCGTGATTGAAAATATTTTCAAATTCGTTCCCGAAGGAGTTCTTGTGCTTACAGAATCTCTGAATCTCCTAAAGCACAACAAGGCGTTCGATGATATTGTCCATAAGTATGCGCCGTTGCTTGGGTACACAGAAGAGGAACTTGCCGAAAAGATCACTGATCAGTTGCGCAACAAAATTGTAAGTGGAGATTCGAAAGAGATACATATTGGGAAAAAGGATCAATTGGAAACCGATATTTCCGGAAGAGATGAACTTCTTCTTCAGTTTAATACTGCAAGAATGTTTCTTGCAGAAGAAGAAGAAGAAGAAGAAGAAGAAGCCAGCATCATTGTGTCCTTGTTAGACATTACCGAACGCAAACGTGCAGAGTTAGAGCGCCAGGTAATGTACGAGATTACACATGGCGTTAATATAACTTCAAATCTCGATGAACTTCTTAAGTTGATACATACCTCTCTCCAGAAAGTGATTTATGCAGAGAATTGTTTCGTTGCGCTTCATGATCAAAATACAGGGCTATTTAGCTTTCCATATTTTGTGGATAAATTCGATCCTACTCCAATGCCCATGGCAATGCGGAAAAGCTGCACTGCTTATGTATTCCGTACCGGCAAACCATTGCTGCTTACGCAGGAATTATTTGAACGGCTTGTAGAACAAAACAAAGTCGAATTAGTTGGTACAAATTCTCCGTCTTGGTTAGGCGTACCGTTACTAACACCTTCGAGGACAATCGGCGTTTTAGTTCTTCAACACTACGAAGAGGAAAATGTCTATTCCGAACAGGATGTTGAATTTCTCGACTCTGTCGGCAACCAAATTGCCCTTGCCATCGAGCGTAAACGTGCGGAGGAAGAACTCCTCAAAATCGGGACAGCTATTGATCAAACGGCGGATTGTGTGGTCATTACCGATAAAAATGGAATTATACAATATGTTAATAAAGCGTTCACAAAAATTTTGGGATACTCAAGAGAGGAAGCGATTGGGAAAACCCCAAATATTATTAAATCAGGGCTTCACCCAGCGGAGTTCTTTGAGACGCTCTGGAAAACTATTCTATCCGGCGAAGTCTTTAGTGAAACCTTCATTAATAAAAGAAAAGATGGTGAACTCATCTACGAGGTTAAAACAATTACCCCGATTAAAGACAAAGAAAGTAATATCACTCATTTTGTTTCTACCGCGAAGGAGATCACTGAGCAGCGCCGTGCAGAGGAAGCGCTGCGTGAGAGCGAAGCTAAATTCAGGAAATTGATAAGCTCCTTACCGGACGCCGTGTTCGTTGTAGATACCGAGGGACGAATCGTCTACTGCAATGAGAATGCAACAAAGATATTTGCTTATAAGCTAGATGAGATGCTTAGCTGCACGATTGAGGACTTGATCCCCAAACGTTTTAGAGAAGGTCACAAAGCGTTCCATAGTATATATGTTTCTGAACCTAAAGGTCGTCCTATGGGAGAAGGCAGAGAACTTTTTGCACGGCGAAAGGATGGCAGCGAATTTCCAACGGAAATTATGCTTGAACCTGTAGAAATTAATAAAAATCTATTTATACTGACCATTGTGCGCGATATTACCGAACGTAAACGTGCTGAAAAAGAAATTTCGATGTTAGCTAATGCTCTCAGAAGTGTTGGCGAGTGTGTGAGTATCACTGATATGGAAGATAAACTTTTTTTTGTGAATGAATCTTTTGTGAAAACCTACGGTTATACAAAAGAAGAATTGATGGGAAATCATATTAACATAGTTCGTTCACCAAATAATCCACCTGAAGTTTTTCGAGAAATCCTTCCGGCAACACTGCAGGGCGGATGGAAAGGTGAACTTCTAAACCGGAGAAAGGATGGGACTGAATTCCCAATCTTTCTTTCTACAACTATCATTTATGGTAAAGAAAAGAAACCTCTGGCACTTATCGGAGTAGCGACAGACATTACCGAGCGCAAACGGTCAGAAGAAGCACTCATAGAAAGTGAATCCAAATTCAAGACATTGTTTGAAACGGCAAACGACGCCATTTTCCTCATGAATAAAGAAGTATTCTTGGACTGCAACCTCAAAACCGAGATTATTTTCGGATGCCGGAAGGAAGACATGATTGGCTGCTCTCCTGTCAAGTTCTCACCGTTAGAACAACCGGATGGACGCCTCTCGTCCGAAAAAGCAGCAGAGAAAATAAATGCAGCACTGACAGGTGAACCTCAATTCTTTGAATGGAAACATATTCGTTATGACAAAACACCCTTTGATGCAGAAGTGAGCTTGAATAGGATCGAAATTAGCGGGGCGATGTATTTACAAGCAATCGTTCGTGATATTACCGAACGCAAGCATTCGGAGGAAGAAATTATTTCTCAAAAAAATAGATTTGCACAATTGTTCGAGAACTCTCCTGTTGCAATTGCATTATTAGACGATCAAGATAAAGTTGTTCAAATCAACGAATCGTTTTCAGCTCTGTTCGGTTATTTCCTCGAAGAACTTAGAGGGCAGGCGCTAAATGACATAATAGTTCCTGCTGAATTGAAAGAGGAAGCTAAGAGCTATTCAGATCAAACACGAGCGGGCAATCAGATAAATAAAGAAAGTTACCGGAAGAGAAAAGATGGTTCTAATGTATTTGTCCAAATTATAGGTGTACCTGTAAACATAAATGACAAGACCGTTGGCATATATGGCATGTACGTTGATCTGACCCAGCGAAAAGATGCCGAAGATAAAATGAAATTTGCCAAAGAGTTAGCAGAGCAATCCGATAGATTGAAAACGGAATTCCTTGCGCAAATGTCGCACGAAATTAGAACTCCTATGAATATAATGGTTGGAAATGTTGATTACCTCAGTGGATTGTTTGGTGAAAAAATGGATACTGAAGCCCGTGACTGTTTTGACGGTATTAGTCTGGCTTCAAAAAGAATAATAAGGACAATTGATTTAATTCTTAACGTAGCGGAATTACAAACCAGCGGCTATAAACCTCTTTTCAAAAAAGTTGATCTCAATTCCGAAATTCTAAATAAATCGCTTCTCGAATATCAACGAGCGGCGAAAGGAAAAGAATTAGACCTGATATATAAATGTGAAGTAAAGGAGCCAATAATTACGGCTGACGAATACAGTATAACTCAAATCTTTGCCAACTTAATAGATAATGCAATTAAGTACACAAAGAAAGGAACTGTAGAAATACTTTTAGGAAAGAATATAAGCGGCAATATTATTGTAGAGATAAAAGATACCGGGATAGGAATGAGTAAAGAATTTCTTCCAAGACTATTTGAGCCGTTCGTTCAAGAAGATCATGGATTGACGAGGAGTTTTGATGGTAACGGACTTGGTTTAGCGCTTGTAAAAAGATATTGCGATTTGAACGGAATAACCATTGAGGTAGAATCGATGAAAGGAGAAGGAACTAAGTTCACATTAATTTTTACCGATATAAAATAGTTATTTCAATGAAGCATGAATATGTTTTTGAAGGAATGTTATGAAAGAGAAAAATAAGATATTGATCGTAGAAGATGATGTGTTGAATCAGCAAGTCTATAAAAGGTCTTTATCAAAGGATTACATTTTAAAAATCTGCGGCGATACTAAAGGATTTTATGCAGCATTAATGGCAGATACTTATGATTTATTCATTGTCGATTTGGCTTTGAACTGCGAGAAAGACGGGATTGATTTGATAAAGGAGCTAAGGCAAATGAACCATCACAAGGGAACACCTATAATAGTAGTAACAGCATTCGCATTTAGTAAAGACAAGGAGAATGCTATGGCGGCCGGAGCTACACAGTTTATAATAAAACCCTTTGATAATAAAAAATTGTTAGAAGAGATTAAGAAATATTTTTAAACTATCTCACATTAGTAAAACGAGAGAGTATCGATGTCAGGTGTTGAGATTTTATCGACCGATGAAGAAATTATTAAGTCTCTTAAAATAACATCCGCAATTTCTATAATCGCCGGCAGTTGGTCGTTATTATTTGAAATTTTCTATTTCCACTTTTTTAAAATTGATATCTACATTGCTAGGGTTTTGTTCACGATTATTTCTCTGACAATATTTTTCTTTTCTTTTAAGAATATCAGTCAACGAGTATTAACCATTCTTATACATCTACTTATTATCTCACTCATCAGTTCATTCGTTTATACAATTTACAAGATCCCAAATACTCTCTTCATTAATTCTCAAATACTTTCACTACTAATCTTTACAACAGCTTTAATTTTCAGTTGGGAAGTAAAGAACCAGATCATAGTGGCCATATATTACAACCTGCTCTTCGCAGGCTCAATAATTTTTAACAGCTCAAATATTTTTCTTCTGCCTAACATTTTCTCTATTACGATATTTGTATGCCTTATTAGTCTTTTAAGTGTTGTGGCAAGTGCGGTAAATTACAATCGAAGAAAAATCTATAAAGCTAAGACTGAAGAAATAAATTATATTTTTAATAGTATTCCTATTGGGATTTGCAGAACAGATCTTCATGGAAATATTCTTACACAGAATAAATTTTTATCCTCTTTACTTGGGACTGAACAAAGTAAAAAACAAGCAAATTTAGTCGAACTTATTAACGATTCTAAATTCAAAGAATATTTCTCACACATTAATACTTCCAATGAGGGCGCGCGTGAAGTCAGTGTAAATTACAAGAGCGAAGCAGATGAAATGATTTATTTAAGAGTTATCTCCAAAAAGATGCTAACAGAGAACGGGAATAAAAATATTGACTTTATTATTAAGGACGAGACTAACGAGGTCATAGCACTAAATGAACAAAAAGAAGTTGCTCTAAAATTACTCAATGAAACAAAAGAAAAAGAACACCTTGCGCAAATGCGTATTTTGGAGAAAAACCAAAAAATTCAATTGTTGGCAAAAATTAACCATGAAGTTAGAACGCCCCTAAACTCTATCCTCATGTTTCAACAAATGATTGAAGACGATCTACTTCACTCTATGGATGAAGTAAAAAAATATTCAAAATCTGTTAAAACAGCTATAGGTCATTTGCTTAATACAATTAGTAATTTCATTGATTATGCCAAAATTGAAACTGGCAGAATAGAAAAAGAAATTGATATATTTAATATTCAAGAAGAAATTGAAGATATCATCCAGTTGCTCAAACCTTTAGCAACCGGAAAAGATATTGATCTAAGTTTAACCATAGAATATTCTTCAAAAATTTTAGCCTATTCGGATAGGAACAAATATCGACAGATAATTATCAATTTAATCGCTAATTCAATCAAGTTCACGCGGGAGGGTTGTATCAAGGTTATTTTGAATAATCAACACATTCAAGATGATCAATATGAAATAATAACAGTAATTGAGGATACCGGTATTGGAATTGCAAAAGACAAGCTGAATGATATATTCAATCCATTCGTTTCATTTAACGAAGATCATTCTGGACGATATAGTAGTGGTCTTGGTTTGGCGATTTGCAAAGAGTTTATTCAAATGCTTGAAGGAAAAATCGATGTGTCAAGTACAGTTGGGCAAGGAACACAATTTGTAGTTATAATTCCGTATGAGTACGATTTTTCACAAAAAAAGTAAAGCACTATAAATCGTGTCAGTAGAAGAACAACGATAGGAATCTTGATTTTGAAAATGGTCACTATGCTGTATCACTCATTAATGCAGCAGAATTAAAGACCAGCGGTTATAAACCGCACTTTGAAAAAGTTGATCTTAAATCAGAGATACTTAATAAATTGTATCAAGAGGATCAGCTTTCAGCCAAACAGAAAGGATTAGAGTTTATATATATTTGTCAAGAAAAAGATACGAATGTTATAGCTGATTATTACAGTATAACTCAAATCTTTGCCAACTTGATAGATAACGCCATTAAGTACACAAAGGAAGGTAAAGTAGAAATACTTTTAGGGAAGAATAGAACCGGCAATACTATTGTTGAGGTAAAAAGATGCGGGCATTGGAATAAGAAAAGAATTTCTTCCGAAATTATTTGAACCGTTCACTCAAGAAGATCATGGATTTACGAGGAGTTTTGATGGTAACGGACTTGGTTTAGCACTTGTAAAAAGATATTGCGATACAAACAATGCTATAATAGAAATTGAGAGTGAAAAAAATGTTGGTTCAACTTTTAGAGTAATTTTTAAGTAGGCAGTCGGCAGTTCACAGTCGGCAGTCAGCAGTCCACTGAAGACTGATGACTGAGGAGTAAAAATTTTTACAAACAAAACTGGTACATGCATGAGCAGTTTCAAGGATTTAGTTGTTTATAAAAAAGCATTTAAATTAGCGATGGAAATTTTTGAAATAACAAAGTCGTTTCCGAAAGAAGAGATATATTCACTTACCAGTCAGATTAGAAGATCTTCAAGATCAGTATGCTCGAACCTTGGTGAAGGTTATCGAAAAAGACGATATGAAGCTCATTTTATTAGTAAAATCTCTGATGCGGATATGGAAAACAGCGAAACTCAAGTCTGGCTCGATTTTTCTTTAGAATGCAAATATATCAATAAAGATTTATACGAAGACCTTACTCAAAAATCCGAAGAAGTTGGAAGATTATTGAATGATATGATTGTAGACCCGAAGAAATACAAATGAATCGGCAGTCAACTGGAGACTGAGGACTGAGGACTGAAGACTGGCTTACTGACAAATATTTAGGAGATTCAAATGAAAAGTATGTTAGTTGTAGAAGATGATATTCTATCTCAAAAATTAATGGGAAGAATCTTTAAGAATGATTTTGAAATTGATATGTGTGAATCTTTTGAAGAATATTATGAAAAATACTCGAATATGAATTACGACATAATAATAATGGATGTAGCAATAGGAGGAGTTAAGAGTGGTTTGGACTTAGTAAAAGAGATAAAAGCAGCCCCATCATATATCGGCACTCCAATACTTTGTTTAACCGCCCATGTACAAACTAAGATGAGGAAAACTGCGGTTGAATCCGGCGCAGATCTTTTTATAACTAAACCGGTTTCTAATAAGGCACTTAGAGAAGCAGTAGCTTCTTTAATTAAGCTAGACTCGTGAGCGGCTTGTCTCAACTCTGTCGTCAATGACCAATCCTTCTTTCACGAAGCTTCGTGCCTGCCAGTAGATTGTGTTGCACAACTTGAACATATTCGAGTTCTGCAACAGACTCGGTAGGCAGGTCTTCATCGAGTGCTTCGCGTAACAAGAGAATTTTTTTGATGAAGAGCCACCAAGGTTCATAGTACAAATTGTTCCCTTGACAGCCGGGCGAACCGCGAATAAATTATTTGGCGGTAAGTGCACAACTGAAAGTTGCTGTAAGACTATTGAAAATAAATTTAACTTTGGTTGGTTTTTCCTCTAAAGTAATGTTTTGCGCTAAGGAAATCTTCTGTGAGAAATCTGCTTTATAAAGCATCTGCTTGGTTTCGTTAAAAACCTGAATAGATACATCTCCCGCTGATAAATTTTCAATATTTAGAGCCAGATCAAAAGAGAGTTTATTAAATGTAATTGGATATTCAAGCGCGGAATTAAATGTCTTTGCCGTCACTGATATGGAAAAGGAATTTTGGACATTTGTAACGGCAGGAGAGTTCTCAACGTTTTTATTGATTCCATCTATTTCTGTAATCTCGCCTGAATCTTGACAGCCCATAAAGAAAGCTAATCCAATATAGTGCAGAAAATCATTACGTGTCTAAGTTTCATTAATTTCTCCAACTATTTCTATGAGAAGGAATGAGTCTATTATATTGGATAGACCCTTCCTTAAATCGAAAAAATTCCTCGAGCTGCAGTGGCGAATTGCTTCGAGGTTATAATTTTATAACGAAGGTCGATGAATAAATACCTCGACCGAATTTTAAAAAACCCTTCCCTTTGGGAAGGGTAGGGATGGGCTTTTATTTTATCTGTGAAAGCCGCTTTGGTCCTGCATCAATTACATCTTGCGAACAACCCTTTTCAAATAATTTGAAGTTCTCACCGAATCGAGCTGCGAGTGCGTCATACTTTTTCCAGTATTCATCTTTACTTCCCCATGAATTTTCCGGATATAAAACGTCTTCAGGAACATCAGGACAAGTCATCGGCACTTCATAACCGAACAATTTATCTGTGCGGTATTTCACCTTATCAAGCTTTCCTTCAAGTGCTGCATTTAAAAGATTTCTTGTATGACGAATGCTTATACGTTTACCAACACCGAATCTTCCACCAACCCAGCCGGTATTAACCAACCAAACATTTGCACCATGTTTTAACATTCTCTGTTTCAGCATCTCTGCATACTCAAAAGGATGACGAACCATAAAAGGTCCACCGAAACATGCAGAAAAAGTTATCTGTGGTTCAATGCCTAAACCAATCTCCGTTCCTGCAATTTTTGAAGTATATCCGCTTATGAAATGATACTGCGCTTGTTCCGGATTTAACTTCGCAATGGGGGGCATAACACCGGAAGCATCGCAAGTTAAGAAGATAATATTTTTGGGATGAGTGCGAACGTATCCTTCTTGAATAACATTCGGAATGAAGTTAATAGGATAAGACGCACGTGTGTTTTCCGTAATTGAATCATCATCAAGATCAATCATACGTGAAGTTGGATCCCAAACAACGTTTTCCAAAATTGTTCCGAAACGGCGTGTGGTTTCGTAGATCTGCGGTTCATGTTCTGCCGAAAGTCGAATTACTTTTGCATAACAACCTGCCTCAAAGTTGAAAACTCCTTGGGTACTCCAGCCATGTTCATCATCGCCAATAAGTTTTCGCTTTGGATCTGCTGATAAAGTTGTTTTTCCGGTTCCGCTCAATCCGAAAAACAATGCAACATCACCGTCATCGCCGACATTTGCGGAACAATGCATCGGCAGTACATCTTGATATGTGAGGAGAAAATTCAGAACGGTGAAAACAGATTTCTTTATCTCACCGGCGTAAAGAGTATTTGCAATTATTGCAGTACGTTGATCGAAGTTTAGAATAATACCGGTATCCGAGCGTGTACCATCTGCAATTGGATCGAGTTTAAATCCGGGAACAGCAATTACAGTGAACTCAGGAACAAATTTTTTCAGTTCATCTTTATCATGTGTTGTAAGAAACATGTTGCGTGCAAACAAACTGTGCCAGGCTTTTTCTGTAATTATACGAACCGGTAATTTGTAATCGGGATCGGCACCCGCATAACAATCCTGCACAAACATCTCTTCGCCCTGAGCCCATGCTTGAAATCTTCCCATCAACTGAGACCACATTGAATGCGCGTAAGGACGATTATATGCACCCCACCAGATATCTCTCATTGTTGATTCTTCGCGAACTATAAATTTATCCGACGCAGCACGTGCTGTATGTTTACCAGTATTTACAATAAGAGCGCCATGTTTTGCAAGTTTGCCTTCGTTTCTAAAAATGATTTCTTCATAAAGAGCCTCATCCGGAAGGTTCCAGTAAACACGGTCAAGGTTTGTAATACCTTGATTCTTCAATCTGAAATCTGATGCAAGATCAAGTGCTTGTTTAATTGCCGGGGTGTTGAATTCTAAATATTTACTCATGACCAGTCCCTCACTAATTTACGGTCGCCAATATAAAGTTCGTTTGGTGCGTTTGGATCAAGCGCCCACTTCATTCTTTCTATTCCGTCTGTTATATCTTTGATTGTTCCGCAGTAACTGATTCGCAAGAATCCATCTAAACCAAACTCTTTACCAGGAACAGTTAGAACCATAACTTTATCAATTAAGAATTGAGAAAGCTTTTGAGAATCTTTCTCGTAGGCGGAAAAATCTGCAAAGCAATAAAATGTTCCATCGGGCACATAAACTTTTACTCCGCTGAACGAGCGAAGTTGAGCGATCAAAATGTTACGGTTGTTCTCAAGAGTTACACGTAAATTTTCAACACCCGATTGAATTCCATTAAGTGCACCGGCGGCTGCTTTTTGCAAGAGAACGGATGGACCTGATGTTTGGTGCCCCTGTATATTTGCCATAGCGGAAATTAGTTTTTTATTACCAACCGCCCATCCAATTCTAAATCCCGTCATTGCATATTGTTTTGAAACACCATTGATGATGACGAGTTTAGATTCTTCCACAGATTTTTTGGTATAGTCATATGCACTAAATGGTTTTCTCCCGTCAAAAATGAGACGATGATAAATGTCGTCCATTATTAAGTAGATTCCTTTCTTCTCACAGAAATCAACTATATCAGAAATGAATTCTTCTGAATACATGGCGCCGGAGGGATTATTTGGACTGTTTATAATAATAGCGCGGGTGTATGAACCGACTCGCATTTCAATATCTTTTAACCTTGGATAAAAAGTGCCGTCTTCCGGCAATGCAGCAACGCCAATAGCGCCGCAAAGTTTTGCCATATCCGGATAGCTTACCCAATACGGTGCTGGAAAAATAACCTCTTCCTGTGGATTGAGTATCGCTTGAAGTGCAACCATGATTGCCTGCTTAGCCCCACCGGAGGCAATTACATTTTCCGGATTTACTTTGCGATGATAATACTCTTCTGTGTAACGGATGATTGATTTTTTTAATTCCGGAGTTCCATCAGCCGGAGCGTAACGTATTTCACCGGTATTAAGAGAATTTACTGCGGAAAGCAATGCATCCATAGGCGCTCTGCTTTTAGGTTCACCGCCGCCAAGATGAATTACCGGCTCTCCTTTTTCTCTTAGGATTGCCGCTTTTTCATTTAATGCTAATGTGGGTGAAGCTTTGATTGATCTTGCAATTTGACTGAGACTCATATTAGAACCCTATTAGATTATTCAAATAGAATGTTTGTGTCCGAAACTTATTGGCTATTGAATTGATTAGCAAGTGAATTTTGGTTTTTTGAATTCATTTTACTTATTTGCCGAAAAATATTTTCTGATTTTTGCCGCGATCATCTTTTCGGTCATGCTATCTGAAGATTCTACCGCTCTGATTTTACCGAAGAGCCGCTTATCACTTTTAAGTTCCTCCTTAAACATTATTTTTGCTTGAGCCGGACCGGTAATATAGATTTCTGAAGCATCGTGCATGTAGTTTCTTATCTCATTGAAGTAATTTTTCAGTTGATGCAGCTTTCGTTCTTCTTTGTTCTTTCTAGAATCAATATAAAGTTTTCCCATTCGTGTATAAGTTTTCGACTCTCCCTTGTAGCGCACTCGACTTTCGACGTTTGAATTTACTTTGTAAATCTTCTCTTCATTGGCTGAAATGGAAAGTATTATTGCATTTTTACTATCAAGCCAAATTCCAATTTTCTTATTCATAACGGCTCCTCTAAATTTTTAATTTGACAGTTGATTTTGTTGGAAAAGAAAGACCGTAACTTAAACTTATTGGCTATTGGATTGATTAGCAAGTGGATTTTCTATTGTTTATGCAATTTGTTCAGAGGGATTATTAAATGTGAATAAGAAAATATTTATTACTCCTCTTACGCAGACATGACAAGATACATAGCTTTGCCTATCTCTGTGCGGCGAGGTGGTTCATCTATTCTAGATTGAGAATAGTCTTTATTAATTTTATTAAAGTACTTTTTTCAAAAGGTTTGGCAAGATAATGAGTAAATCCAAGAGCTAAAAACTCTCGTTTATTTGCATCGGAAGCATAACCTGTTAACGCAACTATAGGTTTATTTTCATACTTATCCAGTTTCTTGATCTCTTCCAATACTTGCAAGCCGTCCATACCTTGTCCAAGATTGATATCAATCATTATTAAACTGTAGTCATCTTTCTTAGACATTTCAATTGCGGTCAATCCGTCTCGTGCAAAAGAAACAGCACAAATTTTTGATAAAAATCTTTGTACAACTTCTATGTTAAGTGGATTATCCTCAATGAGAAGAACTTGAGCCAATTCATTTCCGTTTCGAATTACAGAATCGCTAATAATTTCTTTTTTCACAGAAATTTGTTCCGCCGGAATATTTTCGGTTTCACTTTGAACCTCGATAGGAAGCATGAGAGTAAAAATTGACCCTTTGCCAATTTCGCTTTGAACTGTAATCTTACCGCCAATTATTTTTACCATTTTATTGGCAAGAGTTAATCCAAGACCCAAACCTTCAAAGTCTCTTCGATAACCTTCGCTTAACTGTTTGAATTCTCTAAAAATTAATATTTGGTCTTCCGTTCGAATTCCAATTCCGGTATCTACAACATTTATTATAGCGTACTGCTCTCCATTGCTTTCGGTACCGTGTTTCAATTCGATTCTGATTTCGCCTTGATGAGTGTATTTAATGGCATTCTCAATTATAGACGACATTACTTTTGTCAGCACATTTTCGTCTGAAATTATAAGAAAAATTTCATCTTGAATATCTAGTTTAAAATCCAGGCTTTTACTGCTTGCCGCTTTATTATAGAGCACTTTTATCTCACGGCAAAAGAGGGTGAGATCAATTGCCGATCTGCTGATGAGATAATGATTATTCTCGAGCTCGGAAATTGTTAAAACAGAATTAAGTGTGTTCATTAATCGTCTGCCGGAATGAATTATTTTTTCGAGCATATCAATATGATCTAAATCGGTAATTTCATCTTTAAGAAGTTGAGAAAATCCCAGAACACCATTTAGAGGAGTGCGAAATTCGTGAGACATATTAGCAAGCAAAGATGATTTGATTTTACTGGCTTCTTCGGCTTCTTCTTTTGATCTGACTATTTCTTCCTGGATTTTTTTCCATTCAGTGATGTCTTCTTTGACGGCAAGGAAGTGAGTAATTTCTCCAGTTTCATTTTTGATCGGTGAAATTGAAGCAAACTCCCAGTATAGTTCGCCCGCTTTTTTCTTATTATGAAGTTCACCTTTCCAATCATTACCGGCTGTAAGTTTATTCCACATATTATGATAAAATTCTTTCGATTGGCTCCCGGATTTCAGAATCCTCGGGTTCTTACCAATGACTTCCTCAAATGTATAACCTGTAACTTTAGTGAACTTGGGATTAACATATTCAATTGAACCGCTCAAGTCGGTAATAATAATTGATGAGGGGCTTTGTTCAACTGCTTGCGATAGTTTCTTCACTTGTTCATTAGCACGTTTCTGTTCTGTAATATCTCGCAGAATAACTTGTAGTGATTTAGTTCCACCATAATTAATCGGTACACTGGTAATTTCCACATCTATTACAGTTCCGTCTAACTTTATAATTTTTTCCGCAGCAGGAGGTAAAGGCACATTATCTCTCAATGCACGTATTATTCTTTCCTTGGCAAATCCTTTGTAATCGGGATGCATTAATTCAAGAACAGGTTTATTAATTAATTCATCAGCGCTCTTCGCTCCAATCAATTTTACAGCAGCAGGATTTACAAAAATAATTTTGCCGTTTGAATGAACCGCAATCGCATCAGGCGAGTACTCGATGATACTTCTGTTACGGTCTTCACTTTCTCTTAACAAGTCTTCGGTAATTTTTCTTTCTGTAATATCACGCAATACTACTTGAGCCGCCAGTTTACCCTCATGCAGAAATGAGATTGTAGAAACTTCTGCATCAATCACCGAACCATCAAGTCGAATGAACTTTATGCTGGTGAGTGGTAATTTTTCAGCTCCCTCCTGTAGTTGAACAATTCTTTCTTTTACGACTTGATGATAATCGGGATGGAGAAAATCAAAAACATTTTTTCCAATTAGCCGGCTTTCATTTTCCGCCCCTAAAAATTTAACACCGGCAGCATTAATGAAAAGGAATTTTTCGTGTTGATGAACCATAATGGGTTCCGGAGAGAAGTCAAATAACTTGCGGTATTTCTCTTCGCTTTCTCTTATTCTTAATTCCGCTTTTTTTCTATCAGTTATTTCACGGGCAACACCCACAATTCCAACTATTTCATTATTACTTCCGAAGAATGGAGTAAGAGAACTTTCAAAGTAGAATTTGTCGCCATTTTGATTAAGCGACCATTCGAATTTGATGGATTCACCATTGAGCGCGCGATTATTAGCAACATCATTTATTTCCGCTTGAGCTGGGGATAAGAAAGTTGTTAATTTTTTGCCTAATAAAAGCTCTTCGGATAATCCATACATTTCTGACCACATACCATACAAACCGGTAATATTCTGATTTTTATCGAGTGTATAGACAAGATCTTGCATCGAGCTAATTAAACCTTTGAAACGGATTTCGCTTAGACGTAGTGCTTCTTCGGTTTGCTTCCTCTCGGTGATATCATTTGCCATTACAAGTTCAGCGTCTCTTCCCTTGAATGTTAATGTGTGTGATACTATTTCTACGTTAATGATTTTGCCATCTTTTTTCCGATGGAGCCACGAACCAGCGTAGTCTAAACGCGCATTTGGCATGGAAATGCTTTTCAAAAGTTTGGAAATATCCTTTTTAGGGTGGATATCTCCAATTGTCATGTTAAGAAATTCCTTTTTAGAGTAACCATATTTTTCAATGGCGGCATCATTAACCGCTAAGAATGCAAGCGTTTGGATATCAAAGATCCACATTGGATGAGGATTATTTTCGAAAAGTTTTCTGGCTCCTGACATATCATTGAATGAAAAGTTTTCTTCATTTTCACTCTTCTTCAAAATCTCTCTCAAATGTTCATCGGCTGAATTGAACTCGTCAATCATTTCTTGAGATGTCAGCAATTTTTTGTTAGCTAGTTTTAGCTTCTCGTTCTCATATTTCAGTTTTTCAATTTCTTCGAGTAGAAATTTTTTTGTTTTCGTGTCTGCCCTCATTTCTATAAACTTCCTTTGAGATTATTGGGAAGATTGAAAGTAAATGTGCTGCCCTTTTCAACATTGCTTTCAACCGAGATTTTACCACCGTGTTTTTCAACAAAATCTTTGCAAAGAATTAATCCAAGACCGGTTCCACCTTCCCCATCGGTTCCCTTGGTTGAATAGTAAGTGTCAACACCCCAAAGTTTTTTCAGATCAAGCTGATTAATCCCAACTCCGGTATCTTGAATAATAACTGAAACTGAATCCAGTAACTCCTTGATGATAACTTTAATGTTTCCTCCTTTGCGGGTAAACTTTATTGCATTAGATATTAAATTCCGGACAACTGTTGCTATCATGTTCCAATCAAAATCGAATAAAACATTTTCCGGTAAATCGCAGACCAAATTCAATTCTTTGTTTTCAATGCTATTATGCAAAAGGGATATTGTTTCGGTAATTAGGCGTGAAAGATCGTTAAGGGTTGGATTGAATTCGATTACGCCCCTTTGAACCCGGTTCCAGGTAAGCAGATCGTCTATAAAATTGAATTGAGTCTTCAATCCTTCATAAAGTTTTTGACTGAATTCTTTCCTTTCTTCATTGGTTAATTCATCGTCCTCTGCCAAAATGTTTGCCATACCAATCAAACCCTGGAAGGGACTGCGCAGATCGTGCGAAATAATCGAGAAGAACTTGTCTTTCATCTTGTTCGTCTTTCGCAATTCTTGTTCTGAATGTGATAAAAATTCTTCGGTCTCCTTTCGTGAAGTTATATCTATAACATAACCATGTAAATCAATGATATCGTTTTTTTTGTTTCTCGTAGCTTTTGTAAAATCGTGAATCCAAATGTATTTGCCTTCCCTCTTTTTTATTCGATATTCTTGTTCATATACATCTTGTTGAGTTTGAGCGTGCTGTTTTATTTCCAAAAGTATTCGGTTCAAATCGTCAGGATGAATTATATCATTGTAGTTAAATTTTTCGTCCAACATCTCTTCCGGTTTATAACCCAACACCAGAAGTACGTTAGGAGATACATACTTAATTCCGCCTGAAATATTTGCTCGCCAGCGTATTGTAACAACGGGTCCCCCAATAAACAACTCCCGTTCCGATCGGAGTGCTTCCTCTGCTTCTTTTTGTGCGGTGTTGTCAAAAAGATATCCATGATAAGATGTGATTCTTCCTTGATCATTTGTGATAACACGGGTAAAATCAAAATACCATCGGTAAGCGCCATTCTTATTCTTAATTCTGTATTGCTGCTCGTAATTGAAGATGCCTTTGCTGCAATAAGCCCTTACCTCATCGGATTGTCTTTGCCGGTCATCCGGATGAATAAGTTGTTTGAAATTGACAGAGTTGCTTAAAAACTCTTCCGGCTCGTATCCTAAAGTGGTTTTAACATTCGGAGAAACATATTCTGTTGGAGCTTCGGGAGTAGCTTTCCATTTAAATACAGTAACTGGACCGCCAATGAATAATTCTCGTTCAGATCGAAGCGCTTCTTCTACTTCTTTCTTTTCAGTAATATCATGAATTATTGAATGAAGAAATTTCTTCCCATTAATTTCAACGGGTCCACTGTAAACTTCCACATCACGTATCTGTCCGCCGGCAAGTTTATGCTGAAAGAAGAAATGATTATTTGTTTTATCTGTCGCATTGTTTAATTCATTATTCAGTAGATCTGGCGGAGTAGTATTAATATCGAAAATCTTAAGTGAAGTAATTTGTTCTTTTGAATATCCATAATATTCACATGCGGAACTGTTTGCATCGAAAATTTTGCCCGTTTCCGGGTCAATAAGCAACATAACAGCGTTGCTGTTATGGAAGATGCTTTTATATCTCTCTTCGCTTTCTTTAAGAATTAATTCGCGGTGCCTCTGTTCGGTTATATCACGTCCGATAGCGATAACGACATCTTGACCAAAGTAATTCCCTTTATTAATAGTAACGATTTTCGGAAAGATATCGCCGTTTTTTCTCAAACCCCAAAATTCAAACGAATTTGAATTGCCGCTCTCAAATGTATTCTGAATTAATTCAAAGACCTTTGAAAAATCATTTTTCCCGGGCGCAGAAAGAAATTCGGGTGTACGCCCGATAAATTCATTCCTATTATAACCATACATTTTCTCGGCGCCCAAATTAACGTCGAGGAATGCTCCATTTTTGTTCTGGACGTAAATGGCTTCTAATATGGTATTGAATAAACCATGGTAACTCTTTTCACTGTCTCTTAATTGGTCTTCATTTTTTTTACGCTCGGTTATATCTGAAGCAATACCAATTAATGCTATCGGAACACCCTTATCATCATGAACAACGGCTGTTGAGAGTGAAATTGGAAACTCTGTGCCATCCTTTTTTTTATTTACAAGTTCTCCAACCCATCCTTCTTGAATTGTAGCGGCACGGATTGTCTCGGCATAGTCCATCGAAATATTTGAACCCCGCACCATATCAATACTATTGCCAATCAGTTCTTCTCTACTAAAACCATATGTTTTAACAAAAGCGTCGTTAACAAAAATAAAATTGTTATTTGCATCAGTTATACAAACACATTCATTAATACTGCTGAGAGCATGAGCAAGAAGTCTAATTTTTTCTTTATTATTCTTAAAATCGGCTGTATCGTCAAGAGCTATTTCATCATCTAGAATTGATTTGACTCTCCCCTGCAATTTTTGCTCATCTTTAGTCAAAGAATCTAAGTCCGGTTGATGAGTGTTTTTCCTTTTCATTTCTCACCAGCCTGCATTTTCGGTAAGTTGTTATTCAAGAAATCATTGTTATCTAAAAACAAATCTTTATCCAGCGACCTTTTGATAATACCATCATAAATGAAAACTTTAGTGGACAATTTAGTTAAATCATCAACTAAAAGGTAAATCGCTACTTCGTTATCGGAAGCAAGTTCTTTAATTTTTTGTGTAATAATTTTCTTATCTAATAGACTCAACCGATCGCTTACAAAGACATACTTCGGTCTATATTTTGAATAAATATCAAATCCATCAATTCCTCTTACAGCCTCATGAATTATAAATTGATTACCTAATACGGACTTGAAAAAGGATTTGAATTGTGTGTCTTCATCAACAATTAAGATATGTTCTTCAATTTTCAAAAAATCTTTTCCATTGGCTGCAATTCTTTTATTAATAACTTTTTGAATTCTCTTGACGGACACATCTATATCAATTGGTTTTAGAATGTAATCACAAATTCCTTTTTTAGCGAGATTGCTCACTACCTTTCCATCGCTCAATGCGGTAATTACAATTACCGGAATTTTTTTAAATATCTGATTAGCTCGAATAATTTCTAACGTTTTAAATCCATCCATCACAGGCATCGAAATATCCAATAGAATCAAGTCAGGTATATTGTCGTTTAGAAGATGCAGTCCTATCTCTCCGTTTTCAGCTTCAAGAATGGCGCATTCAAAGTTTTTTTTGAGCATACGATTTATTAAATGCCGGTTGCTCTTATCATCTTCTATGATTAAAAATTTCAGCAACTTATCTCCGATTAATAATTATTAAGTCACCTTACGCAAAATTGTCATTCTGAACGGAGTGAAGAATCTCGACACCTCGATTTCAAACTGTTTTGAGATATTTCGCTCCGCTCAATATGACAATTACTTTTTTGCGAGTGTAAAATGGAAAACTGTACCATTCCCTTCTTCGCTTTCAATCCAAATTTTGCCGGAATGCTTTTCCACAAATTCTTTGCAGAGCAATAATCCCAGCCCGGTTCCTTTTTCTTTTGCGGTTCCATTGGTTGAATGCATGATGTTTGAATCGAGAAGTTTTTCGATATTCGTTTTTGAAATGCCGATTCCGTTATCACTCACAGATAGATGAAAATAATTTTCCAATTCCTCGCAAGCTATTTGGATGGCTCCATCATTATTAGTGAACTTGATGGCATTGCCGGCTAGATTAATCAGAATCGAATGAAGCATATTTTCATCGGCGTAAATGTGAGTCCCTTGTTCTACCAAATTAATGAGTGAGATGTTTTTATTAGAAGCCGAGGCGTTCAGCAAATTCAAAATTCGTTTAACGCTATATGAAAGATCAATAATCTCTGGTTGAAAGGATATTCTTCCGGTTTGAACACGTGACCAATCAAGAATGTTGTTTAAGAGAGTATTGGTGCTTTTTGATATCTCCGCCATATTTCCCGCGAAATGTTTTATCTCTTCTTTTTCGAGAGAATCAATTTCGTTGGCTAATATTTCGGCGTAACCAAGCAATCCATTTATTGGGGTGCGTAAATCATGACTTATAATAGAAAAGAATTTGTCTTTAGTTTCATTCAGATGTTTCAGCTCTTGAGTGAATTTTTGGATTTGTATCTCTGCGAGTTTTTGAAATGTGATATCCCGTAAGATCATTAAAACTTTTTCGTAATTACTCATCACGAAGCGCGCTTCAAAAAAAAGCAATTCATCAGAGTTATCTGTCTCAAGTTGAAATTCGAACGTTTGTAACTCGCCTGTTTGAAATACGATTCCGATAATTTCAAGTATTTGTTCACCGACCTCTTTCGGAAATACACCGGTGACTGAATGCCCCTTCAGTTGGTGCGGATTAAAAAAAAGATTATGATAGTTGCTGTTTTTGTAATCAATAAAAACACCGGTATTTGATAAGACGAAAATGAAATCCGGCAAAGCTTTTAAAATGGAATAATCTCCAACATGTAAATCACGAATTAGTTTTTCAATAATCACATGCTCGGTTATGTCTTCAACAATGCAGTCATAAAACAAAATATCACCGTCATCGCTTTTATTAACAGTTACCCGCTCCCTGAATAAAAGCGATAAGCCATTCTTCTTGATCCACCTATTCTCAAACGGTTCGGCCAAATTATTTTTACTCAAATATGAAGAATATTTATTAGCTGAAAACGACTCTTTTAGTTCGGTACTTGTTATTGCTTGTGAAGACAACTCGGCAAACGAATCGAATCCGAGCAGTCTAATGAACGAATTGTTGGCAAATGTTAGAGCACCATCACCTGAAATTCGGAAAACACCAAACGCGAAATTTTCGATTATGCTGTCGCATTGAATTTGGTCGGTATTATTATAGTTTTTTTCTTCCATCAACATAATTTATTCTCAATTATTGCTAAATGTTCAAAAGGACCATTTAATATCAATAGTACTAATCGAAAATTGCATGTAACTAATACCGATTTCCTCAAGACTGATCATATAATCTTACTATTTTAAGACAGAAAAAATCTATTACTTACAATTGCTACATCTTTGCGACAATTCGGGTGCCATCCTATAAATCATAAAATAATTTGGTCTATCAATTATCGGAATAAAATGTTTCGAATTCAGCGTTTGTTGCGCCATTATTCTTTTTCTTCGGATTTAGAGAAAATTTGATATATGCTGCAATAATTGGATTGTTCAATAAAAATCATGTGAATAATATTAACCATAAAAGATTCCGATGAATGCTGAAAACTTATGTATGTTCTTTTCTATGCTGGAATGAAAATTGTTAGTATTATTCAATAATGAGTTAGAGATGATTTTAGTTAGTATAAATACCACAGAAAATTTTTGCGAGATAAATATTTATCATCGTATGATGAAAGTATATCTCGTAAAGAAGTTAAAAATGAAAAATAATTCTCATTGGAGAACCGTTGCCATTTTCACGTCGGTTTTTAAAGGAATTTTTATTTTATTTAAACGCCTTACATTTTCTTCAGCTGCAAAGAATACATTATAACTTTTAGTGTGTGTTCTATTTTTTCTGTTTTTAAAATCTTCTCAATAATTATCAATTATTACCCCTATATATAGATTTAAAACAAATAGTTACAATGAACAATGCATGATTTCAGATTCAACATTTATAATTTCTCTTCGATTATAATGAGTATAATTATAGAGACTTCTGAAAAATTCTAAAATTTGTCTTTGCGAGTCCCGATGTTTTTTATCGGGACGAAGCAAACTAAAGTTAGGTTTTTACTATTAAGTCGGGATTGCCTGCCTGGCGGCAGAGCGTGTTGCACAAGGAAGCATGTCATTTCGAAGGAGTTCCGTTTTGTGGAACGACTGAGAAATCTTACGATAATGTTACATAAAGATTTCTCTCCGGCTTGCGCCGGATCGAAATGACAGTGAAAAGAGTTCTGCAACACGCTCGGCAGACAGGCTTCCCCGAAAAAAACTGCGGGGCATGCTGTCATTCCATTCCTCGCAATGACTATTTAGAAATAATTTTTCAGAGGTTCCATTATAGTTATTAATCATTTTTTGAGTTAGCAGTTCAACAGAGTTGAAGAGAGAATATTTTTATTCTGGTGAGTAGAATAATTTATAAAGAACCATAGGAGTTTAGAAATGAGCGGACAAGCCGAAAACAAAAACGAATCAACAGAACTTCTTCAACTGGTCAGCTTCAAAATAGCTAATGAAGAATTTGGAGTTGATATATTGAATGTACAAGAGATTAACAAGATGACTCAAATTACAAAAGTGCCCAACTCACCCCATTTTGTCGAAGGTGTAATCAATTTGCGCGGCAGAGTGATACCCGTAGTCAATTTAAGAATAAAAATGAGTATGCCAAATAAAGAATATGATAAGGATACCAGAATTATTGTTGTTGACCTTTCTGGAAAAACGGTAGGATTTTTAGTTGACTCCGTAAGCGAGGTATTGAGAATACCAAGAAATATTATTGAACCGCCTCCGTCAATGGTTGCTGGAATAAATTCAAATTACATTACTGCAGTTGGAAAGTTGGAAGACAGATTACTTATTCTGTTAGATCTGAATAAAGTATTGCTTGAGGAAGAGAAGACTGCTTTAGATACCGCCATTTAATTCTGCTTCAACAATTGTAAGATGCGGGCTTAAGCCGAAGATGCTGCAAAACATCGATGAAGAGAAATATTGGATTCGTATGGATAGTTTTTTTTAATCCAGCCAACAAACGCTGGTGTGTAAAATTAGCCAACACCCCAACTTTAGTCACACGGATTGAAAGAACCCCCGTAATCAACCGCTCTATTGATGGTATGTTTATTGTCAATTAAGCCCGTTTATCAGTAATATACACGAAGAATTTTTTTATTTTAAAAGTCGTAGGGCTACTAAGTGACAGAACAACAATTACGTCGTTCAATTATAGCAGCAGTCAAGAAAGTTCAAATTACAAATCCGGTTATGGAATCAGACTCTGATCAGGAAAAGAATTCTACATTATTTTTCCCCGGGGAAAAGTTGTTATGGAGGTAGTAACGCTAACATTGCTGTTCTCCGGTTTATCAATTGGATTTTATTGGCATCGCCGGCGGATAAAATATTATCAAAACCTGCATATGGCAGCACTTAGCAATGAAGCGCTAACAAAACATTTCGATCACATTCTCAAATATGCAAACGACATGGTCTTTCTTCTGGATGACCGAGCAAAAATAATTGAGGTCAATGAAAAAGCATCTACGGTACTTGGATATTCACGCGAAGAATTTATTGGAATGTCCGCAATGGATATTCGTCCCGATGAATTAAAATTGGAGGTTGATGAGTTTATTAAGAAATTTCCGGTTGGTGACGGAATAGTTTATGAAACGGAACAGATAAAGAAAGACGGGACACGATTTCCTGTGGAGGTTAGCGCAAGATCATTTTACATCGATGGCAAGCAATATTTGCAGGCAATCGACCGTGATATTACAGAGCGCAAACTACTGGAAAAAACTCTTAGAATAAGTGAAGAAAAATACAGAGGGCTCTTCGAAAAAAATCCCAATCCAATGTGGATCTACGATCCCAAAACACTTGCATTTATAGCTGTGAATGATACTTCTGTCAACCACTATGGTTATTCGAGAGAAGAATTTCTTTCTATGACTCTTTTGAATTTGCATCCCGATGAAGATAAATCGAAGCTATTGGAGAACATCCTCTCTAATAATGAAGAGACTCAGATTTCAAAAATATGGAGACATAAGAAGAAGAATGGTGCTATAATCTTTGTCGAGTTAATCTCGAACGAAATTTTAATAGTTGATGGGAAAAAGACAAAGCTCGTTCTAATTAATGACATAACCGAGAAAAAGATTGCACAAGATGCTCTGAGCACTGAAAGAGCTCAGTTGCTCTCCATCTTTGGCAGCATCGAAGAAGCTATCTATGTGTCGGATATGGATACACACGAAATTCTTTACGCTAATGCAGCAACAAAAAAAATATTTGGTTCCCACCTTGTAGGTGAACAATGTTATAAAGTTCTGCAAGGTAAAACTGAGCCGTGCGATTTTTGCACGAACAAGATTATCAAGGAGATGAACTATCGTCCATACTCTTGGGAATTTCATAATCCTGTAGCCAACCGTTCTTACCAAATAATTGACCGCGTGATAAAGTGGACTGACGGGCGGGATGTCCGCTTTGAACTGGCTGTTGATATTACCGCTAAAAAAGAAGCAGAACAAGTTTTGCGTGAAAGTGAAGAACGGTACAGAGCATTAGTTAATAAACTCCCCGACTTTGTATTGGTTCTTATTGATGAAAAGATAGTCTTTATCAATAATATTGCTCTTGAGATGAGCGGTTATTCTTTGGATGATTTAATTGGAGAGCCTGTATTCAAGTTCATAAATTCAAAATACAAATTGCTCGTTTTGGAGAAGATGAAACGCTACGCAAGAGGCGAGGAGATAGGGGATTTTGAAATTGAGTTACTGTTTAAAAATGGAAAAGCAAGAATTGTAAATGTCAAATCAACAGGAATAACGTACAATAAAAAAGATGCTGTTCTAATTGTACTGACGGATATTACGGAGCGTAAAAAAGCAGAAGAAAAATTAGAATTGCTTGCTCAGGCAGTAAAAAGTTCCGACGAAGGAATTAGCATCTCCGATCTTAATAGTAATCTCATCTTTGTTAACGAAGCTTTTACAAAAATCTTCGGTTATGAGGAAAAGGAACTCCTCGGTCAACACATTGAGATTGTTCGTTCAAAAAATAATTCTCAACCGCTGCTTAAAGAAATTGAGAAAGCAACTATTAATGGGGGCTGGACTGGCGAACTGGTTAATAAGAAAAAGGATGGAACAGAATTCCCTATTTTTCTCAGCACATCTTCCGTTCTAAATGAGAAAGGGGATCCTTATGCGCTTGTTGGCATTACCAGAGATATTAGCGAACAAAAATTAGCCGAGAAAGTTCTCCGTGAAAGTGAAGAAAGGTACCGCAATATTTTTGAATATTCTCCTATCGGTATCTACCGTACTACTCCGGATGGAAAAATCCTTCTTACTAATCCTGCTTTGGTTAATATGCTGCGATTTCCATCGGTTGAGGAACTGAAAAAAATAAATCTGAATAATTCAGATTATCCCCGTAATGATTTTCTGGAACGGATTGAGAAAGAAGGAAAAGTTATCGGTTATGAAACGGCTTGGTTAAGATATGACGGCGCTATAATATTTGTCCGCGAAAATGCCAAAGTTATTTACGGTGGCAATGGAGAAACCCTTTATTATGAAGGGACTGTAGAAGATATAACCGAACGGAAGTCTTTAGAAGAGGAATTGCAAAAGCATCGTTTACATCTTCAAGAGCTTGTTGATGAGAGGACTTCCGAACTAAAATCTTCCGAAGAAAGATTTAGAGCTTTCGCGGAGAATTCATACGATATAATAATTCGGCTGAACTCTAAATTAGAACTCGTTTACGTCAATCCAATCTTCGAAAGACTTTCCGGCATTTCGCCCGGTGCAATTCTTGGCAAAAAAATAAGAGATATTGGAATGCCGACCGAGGTTGTTGAACTGGAAGCAGCTATACTAAAAGTATTCGAGACGAAAGAATTGAATAGATACGAAATGCAATTGCCAAACCGGAGTTGGTTCGACTGGGTAATCATTCCGGAATTTGATTCCGGCGGAAATGTTCTTACGATAGTTCTTAACGGAAGAGATATCACCGAAAGAATCAAATTGGAAGAGAGCATTAAAAACGCACTCGAGGATGAAAAAGTGTTGAACGAGATGAAAACAAAATTCATCTCAACTGCTTCGCATGAATTTCGAACTCCCCTTACTACCGTCCTCTCTTCTGCAGAGCTGCTTGAAAGATACGGGAGAAAGTGGAAAGTAGAAAAGTATAATGAACATATCTCTAATATCAAAAATTCGGTAGACTATCTGACGCAATTGATTAACGATGTTCTTACAATAGGCAGGGCTGAGACGGGTAAGATGGAGCTTAACCTCAAGCAGCTTGACTTCCATGAATTCTGTCTTGCTGTAATTAAAGAGATTACTCCCCTTACCACAAATAAGCATAAGATCTCATTTAGATATCTTACAGAACAAAAATATTTCTTCCTCGATGAAAAATTGCTCAGGTTTATTATCAGAAATCTTCTAATAAATTCGATCAAGTATTCTCCTAAGGGAGGAAAGATTGAGTTGGAAACGGATTATAAAGAAAATCAATTAATAATGAAGATCTCTGATGAAGGAATCGGGATAAGCGAAAAAGATCAGAAAGGTTTATTCGAACCGTTCCATAGAGGAAGCAACATTCAAAATATTCCCGGTACCGGCTTGGGCTTATCGATCGTAAAAAAATCTGTAGAACTTCTTAAAGGCAAAATTGAAATAGAAAGCAATTTAAATTATGGTTCAACTTTTACTATATTTATTCCGGCAGAAATAGATCATTCAAACTAAATACGTAAGAATATCTTTTATAACGGAGAATAAAATGGAAAGGAAAATTCTTGTAATTGAAGATGATCATACAGTAAGAACAAATATTAAACTTCTGCTTGAGGAAGAAGGTTATAAAGTATTTTGTGCATCCACCGGTGAAGAGGGTATTGCTTTGGCTTTAGAGATTTTACCCTGTTTGATTATTTGTGATGTAATGATGCCGGGCATAGACGGTTATGAAGTTCTGAGAAGATTATCGGCTCCAAAAGAAACAACCTCCATTCCATTCATCTTTTTAACAGCCAAAGTGGAAAAAGAAGATCTGCGGCTTGGAATGCAGCTTGGTGCTGATGATTATATCTTCAAGCCTTTTAAGGCAGATGATCTGCTTCAAGCTGTATCAACAAGACTAAAAAAATATGAATTAATTAAAGAAGATATCTTAAAGAACTCCAAGACAGCAGCTGATGGCGAGACGGATAAGATTAGGTTAACTGAAAACGAACGGCTCTTTCTTGTTATAAACGGTACTCCGCAATTTATTAAGATATGCGAAATAAAATTTATAAAGGCAGAAGATCAGTACACTAATGTGCATATGACCGATTCACGTTCACTCTTAATACGCAAATCTCTTTCCACATGGGAAAATCTCCTTCCGGAATCTGCATTCCTCCGAATCCACCGCACCACAATTATAAATATGAATTTAATTGTTAAGGTGGAAAAATGGTTTAGTAATTCATTCCACGTCTATCTTCAAGGAGTTGATGAGCCATTTGTTATAAGCAGGAGATTTGCTTCTAAAATCAGATCTCCTTTATAAGATGAGTTGAAGTTTCATCAGAATTAATTTAACAGCATTTAACTCCGCTAAAATTAACCGGATCAGTGTAATCCGAATTCTATATTTTTTACAGAATATTATTTTTGAGACCAACTGATCTAAAGCAAGTTATTACACCGCTCAATTTATTCGGAGTGGGTTCAATACCCCGAAGCTTGCTTCGTTTGTCATTCCTGTCCCGCATCAAGTGCGGGATAAACTCGCGGGAATCTAATTTAGATTCCGGATATTCCGATGAATCGGAATTCCGGAATGACATCTAGTTGATACTTCTTAGCTTGCTGCGAGGTAGTCCATTTCTTTACCGTTCAACTCCTATTAAAGCCGCCCGCACTAAAAATATTCCGCTTGCAACTTTGTTGTAAAAAGAATTTCATCTGTTTCGAAAATAGATTACTATTTAAGTAACTAAAATAATTTAATGGCATGAAAAATATTTTAATAGTAGAAGACGACGCGGTTTTAAAGTCAAATATTTCGGAGCTTCTATTTGCCGAAGGTTACAATGCCAATTCCGTGAGCAACGGACTCGAAGCGCTCGATTATATCAAGAAAGAAATGCCGGATTTAATTATCTCCGATATTATGATGCCGGTAATGAATGGAATGGAGTTAATTAAACAGGTACAGTCTAATGCCGCCACTTCCACTATTCCATTTATTTTTCTTACTGCAAAGGTTGAGGAACAAAATATCCGGCAGGGAATGAATTCCGGTGCCGATGATTATATAACGAAACCTTTTAAGACATCGGAGCTCCTAGATGCAGTTTCTACCCGGTTGAAAAAAAGAGATAGCTTTGTTCAGGACTTCGAAGAAATGAAAATCGAAATTGCGGCTAAAGTGCCGCATGAACTTAGAACGCCATTGGTTTCAATATTAGGTTATTCCGATATAATTCTCGAAGAGATTGATAGCCTTCCCCGTCATGAAATTAAAAATTATATCAGCCGAATTAGAGACGCCGGAGAAAAAATTCATGAGCGCATAGAAAAATTTTTAATCTATGCTGAAGTTAACCTTCTTAATAAAGGAATAAAACATGGGGAACGAATTAAAAAAGAAGTTTGCTCTATCAATCAGGATGAGATTCAATGGATATTTACGGATCAATTGAAAGAGTGGGGAAGGGAAAATGATTTTTTAATTTCGATTGAAGAGGGCACTCTTAAGATTGCTAAGAACTATTTTCTTGTTCTACTGAAAGAATCGCTTGAAAACGCTGTAAAATATTCTAAACGCGGCTCCCCAATCATACTAACCGGTTTTTCCGAAGAAAAGTATTACAAAATAGTTGTCAAAGACAATGGCTGCGGTATGAAAAGTGACGATTTGAAACGTGTTGAAGCTTTTAGACAATTTGAAACCGACGATTACAAACGTATAGGAATGGGACTTGGATTGGCTATTGTTAAAAAAATACTTGAAATCTTTGCCGGCGAATTGAAAATAAAAAGTAAAATTAACGAAAATACAATGGTTACTATTTCTATTCCTATAAAGGAAACAGTAAAATAAATATGATAATTTGTAAAGCGATCCGCCGAGGCGGATTATCTCGCAGTAAAAAATATTTTTAGCCAATCTAATTTCTTCCTGTTGGTTTAAGCCCATTCCCATTTTCGTAGTATTACTTTGTGTATTGGCGGCTTAAAGCTTTGTTGCCTCAAAGTCAACATGACATAAAGTTGCATTTTCCTCACGCTTAAAGAGCCGAAGTTATTCACCTAACGCATTTTTAGTAACTCACGTTACGCAGTTTATAGACTTGGTGCTCTTGGCGTGGAAAAAAGAAACAAATTTCACGCAAAGACCGCCAAGATAATATGACTACGGCAGGCGCTAAGACCGCAAAGAAATGATAACTGAAAAACTTTCATGCGTAACGTGAGTTAGCAATGTAAACAATTATCCTACCTTCAATTTACCGCTTATAAAAAAAATACGCCGCTAACTCTACAAAACAACCGCTCGCAATTAAAAATGTCCGCTCGCAACATTTAGATAAATAAAAATCTAAATCCATTCGAATATAAACCGTGATAAGCAAAATAATTTCTTAAAAGACGAAATAAAGTTACTGACTAATGTTACGCAAACAACATGAAAAAACTTTGCCATTAAGGCACAAAGTCACAAAATCCTCACAAAGTTTATGTTTTTCTTTGTGAAACCTTCGTGTCTTAGAGTCTTCGTGGCGAATCATTCCTTTCTGCGTAAGGTGACTTACTAATTGATTTGAGGGCAAAAAAAAGCAAGAACTTTATTAATAGCACTTTTAAAAAAAATATCATTCAACAAAAAGGAGTGACACAATGAAAGCAGTACAACCATTTTCATCATCGAAGGATGGATCAAAAGTATTTACTTTATTTCTTTCACTACTATTAATGTTTTTTATATCAGTTAGTACCGGCTTTGCACAGGAGGATCTTGGCCAGTTGTCTCTTGAAGAACTACTAAATGTAAAGGTTGTTACTGCATCTAAGAGCGCACAAAGTATTAAAGACGCTCCAGCTATAATGACTGTTGTAACAGCTAATGATATCGAAAATTTTGGAGCTTCAACCTTAGGGCAAGTTCTTGATCGACTTACGAACATGTATCTAATTTCAACCTCGTTTGCACCGAACGGAATGCTAGTAATGCGGGGCAAACAAACTGAACATTACAACACCAATGTTCTTTTGCTGTTTGATGGAAGACCGTTAAGAGAAAGTTTTAACGGAGGTTATAATGCCGTAATATTTGAAAACTTCCCGGTTAGCGCAATCCAACAGATTGAAATAATCCGCGGACCGGGTTCCGTTCTTTATGGTACCAATGCTTATTTGGGTGTAATAAATATAATTACTAAAACGCCCGATAAGAGTACTTTTAATGGAAGAGTTACATACGGTTCATTTGGTACAGCACAGTTAGAAGTTTTTGGCGCTCAAAAGTTTGGCGATCTTTCTTTTTCAGGCGGTGTCAATTGGTTAAGCGATCCGGGATGGGATTTTACCGCTCGCGGAGAAAAACAAGTAATAAGAAATAAAGCAAACACAGCCGATTCATTACTTACACCATTGACTACGAAATACAGTGTTCAAGGTGTCGGTGCCCAGTTGAAAGTTCAGTATAAAGATTTTCAAGTGAACAGTTTTTTTGCTTCCAATGCAATGGGATCTATGGGACGAACACCCGCCTGGAATAACCCAAAAGATTATAAACTCAGAAATACAAGATCTTTGGTCGATGCAGGTTATAAATACCAGGTTTCGTCCGATGTGGATTTAAATTTCAATGTTACTTACAACCATTTTGAATATGACTCCTATAATCCATCCTATACGGATGTTTATACAAACCGCTACAGTGACGATTTTGTAGCAGAGGTTACTGGCTTTATTCATCCTTCGTCTAAACTCAACATCGTTTTTGGCGGGTTAACGAATTCGCAATCGGGTGGAGCTACACAACGTGATCTTGATGCTAACGGAAATAGTTTTGATCTTTCTAAAGGTACAATTAATTCCAATCCATGGATAACCGTTCCTCAATATTCTCAAACATGGTTTTCCGCTTACTTCCAGGCGGAATATTCTCCGTTTGATCTAGTAAAATTTGTGCTGGGCGGACAGGTAAATAAAGTAACCGGCCTCGACTTGGATTTTGTTCCGCGTTTAGGAGCGGTTTTTACTTTTACGCCATCTTTTAGTGCTAAAGTTCTATATGGACAGGCGTTTCGTTCAGCTACCGCTTTTGAACGTGAAGCTAAATCTCCGCCTTCAGTTTATGGATATCAAGGTTTGATACCTGAAAAGATAAAGACATTTGAAACACAAGTTAATTATTCAACAAAAAGATTTGATGTTTCATTGACATACTTTAATAATTCGGAAGAGAATTTGATCTCGCGTTCATTGACCTCGGATAGTCTTGTTGTTATTATATTCCAGGGAAAGAAGACTTCTTTACAACAATATATCAATAAAGGCACATATCAATCAAGCGGATTTGAATTTGATGGCAGAGCCAGTTTATCTGAGAATTTAAGTGTTGTTGCCGGAGCTTCTATAATTACCGGTGAAGATAATAAAGGCGCTAAAGATATTTACGGCACTCCTAAAACGATGGTAAAATTTGGCGTTTCAGGAAATTTTGATCCGGTTGATTTTGGAATTTATGATTCATATTTCGGCGACCTTCCTTCTATACTTGTGTATGATACAAAAGGGAAGCTCCTTACTAAAACAGTTAATCCTGAAGCAAAAGCTTATCATTTCGTGACAGCAAATTTCGGATTGAACTTGAAAAAACTTTTTAATACCGCAAGCTTCCCGAACATAAAATTTAATCTATATGTAACTAACTTGTTTAACAGCGAGATCTATTATCCTGAAGTTGTAAGAAAAAACATAAACTCATTACCCGGTCGTCCGCCTAGAGCTGTTTATGGAAGCATTAGCGTAACATTTTAATATTAATTTGTTGTAGTGCGGGAATTATTTCTCAAATCCCGCACTTCTTTTTCGTTTCGAAAACGATTTGATAATGAAGGAGTAATAAAATTATGAAAAGGAAGAATTTAATTAACATTCAAATATCCATCTACATTTTCTTCATAATTGGATTTATGACAGCGAACATTTATTCGCAGGAGGTACCGGCCAATTTACAAGCTGCATTGTTTAAAAAAATCTTTTCATTCAATAAAACACTTTCAGCTAAAGGGAGTGTAGAAATTGGCGTTATCGGAGCTTCCGGTGATGGAATTGTTGCCGCTTTTAAAGAAGCCGGAATAAATGCGAAAGCTATGGGCGGTAATCAAATTACCGGAGATGTCAATGTAGTTTATGTAATGCCCGGCGCTGCTTCTACAAAGCAACAATCTGCTTCAAAAGGTGTTCTCTCGATTTCAGGAGTTACTTCATTGGTAGAAAACGGTCAAGTGGCAATTGGTCTTGATATTGAAGGGGGGAAACCAAAAATTGTTATAAATATGGCTCAATTAAAAGCAGAGGGACAAGAACTCACAGCAGATTTATTAAAAATTGTAAAAGTAATACAATAATAATAGGTGCAATTATGAAATCATTTAATAAATTAGCGATAAAGCAGAAATTCCAGATAATATTAGGGCTTAGCTTTTTCTTCATCGGATTATTTCTCTTCTTGTATTTTCCACAGAAACAGAAATCGGAAATGACCGATTCACTTCAGAAAAAAGCAAGGGTGATTGCACAGATGGTAGCAAAGACTTCTGCAGCAGGATTAGTCTTTGACGAAGCTTCTTCGGTGACTACTCTTCTTGAAGCATTCAAAGAAATGCATGATGTCGAATTTGCCATCGTTCTGAAAAAAGACGGCAATAAGTTTGCAGCCTATAATGAAAGCAAGTACGGTCAATACTCGGGCAAAGTTTCGGAATTAGTATCTAAAAATGCCACTTCATATTCCGACGGCGATATTGTTATGGAGTTGTATTCCATGCAATCCGGAAATGAAAAAGTCGGTACTGTTGTTGTCTGTATGAATAAATTAGATATTGATTCGGCAGTATCAGCCGGTAGAATATCCGTACTCATTATTAGTCTTGCAATTTGTTTACTCGGGCTATATGGTATGCGTTATTTTGTAACAAAAGTAATTTTTGACCCGATCAATAGGTTGACCTCAATAGCAAATAAACTTTCATCGGGTGATGTTGATATTAATATCGAACTGAAAACCGATAATGAGATTGGTCAACTTGAAAAATCTTTTGTCTCAATTGTTAATTCAACCAAGGACCAAAGCTTAATAGCAGAATTGATTTCCAACGGAGATCTCAATAAAACAGCAGTTGTAAAATCGGAAAAAGATGTTCTTTCAAAAAGTATGAACAAGGTGATTGAAACATTGAGAAATTTGATAGGCGAAGTTGGTGCGTTAACCAAATCAGCCGCAGAAGGAAGAATGTCCGAAAGAGGAAACGTTTCAAAATATAACGGTGGTTATAGAGAAATCGTTAATGGGATCAATGATACTTTGGATGCTATGATCGCTCCTATAAACGAAGGAGCTTCGGCATTGGAAAAGATTGCGCAAGGAGATTTAACTATTAGAATTACCAGCGATTACAAAGGTGATCATCAGTTGATTAAAAATAGTATTAATACAGTAGCAGAATCATTAGCATCAACTATTGCTGAAGTTACAGAAGCAGTACAAGCTACAGCAAGCGCAAGCAATGAAATCTCATCAAGCACAGAAGAGATGGCAGCCGGCGCGCAAGAGCAAAGTTCGCAAACCACAGAAGTGGCAGGTGCTGTTGAGCAAATGACAAAAACAATTATGGAAACAACTAAAAACTCATCTGCAGCTGCAGAAGCCGCAAAAAATTCAGGAACAATTGCTAAAGAAGGAGGCAGAGTTGTTAGTGAAACAATTGAAGGAATGAATCGCGTTGCCGTGGTAGTGCAGAAATCTGCAGAGACAGTACAAGCATTAGGCAAGAGCAGCGATCAGATCGGCGAAATAGTCCAAGTGATAGACGACATTGCAGATCAGACAAACTTGTTAGCATTGAACGCAGCAATAGAAGCAGCTCGCGCCGGAGAACAAGGAAGAGGATTTGCAGTTGTAGCAGATGAAGTACGTAAACTTGCTGAAAGAACAACGAAGGCAACAAAAGAAATAGCAACAATGATACGTCAGATTCAGAAAGACACCGAAGGGGCGGTTCTGTCTATGAAAGAAGGAACGGTAGAAGTTGAAAAGGGTAAATTGTTAGCAGATAAAGCGGGTCAGTCACTAAAAGAAATCATTACCGGCGCTCAAGAAGTGGTAGATATGTCCACCCAGGTAGCCGCTGCAAGTGAAGAACAATCCAGCGCAGCAGAACAGATAAGTAAAAATATCGAATCAATCAGCAACGTTACCAACGAGAGCGCAGCAGGTGTTCAGCAGATTGCAAGAGCCGCAGAAGATCTTAACAGATTGACTGTGAACTTGCAGGAATTAGTTTCCAGATTTAAGATTGGTGAATCATCTTCGGATAGATCGAACGGCAATGGAAAATCACACATATCAAAAAGCCAAGTTGCAGTACGTACAAATGGTAAATTAGTTCATCATTAATAAAGTAAAGGGAGATGCAGATGTGTCTCCCTTTTCAAAAATATAATCAATAAAAATTTATGAAGGAGAACACGATGGCTGATATAAAACAAAACAACAATGAATCAAATGAGCTTCTTCAGCTTGTCAGTTTTAAGATTGGTAATGAAGAATTTGGTGTTGACATCCTGAATGTTCAAGAGATCAACAAAATGACCACAATAACCAAGGTTCCTAACGCACCGGAATTTGTTGAAGGTGTAATCAATTTGCGCGGCAGAGTAATACCTGTAATTGATCTAAGAGCACGTTTACATCTTGCTAAGAAAGAGCATGACAAAGACACAAGAATTATCGTTGTTGAGATTGCTCAAAGCACGGTTGGGTTCATTGTTGATGCAGTAAGCGAAGTATTAAGAATACCTCTAAGCACATTCGAAACGCCACCGGAAATAGTGACCGGAATTGATTCCGAGTTTATTAAGTCCGTTGGCAAGTTGGAAGACCGGCTGCTTATTCTTATTGATCTGAATAAGATACTTTCAACCAGCGATAAAGAAAGACTAAGCAAAGTAGCTTAAAATCATCACCGATTGAAAGAAGGTTTAAGAGAGGCTGTCTCAAAAGGTTATTTTGTCATCACGAATCCCGATTCATCGGGATGAAGTGATCTAAAGTTTTGAATAAGAACAAAAGATTGCTTCGTCTCCCGATAAATCGGGATCCTCTCAATGACTGCCTATCTGACTTTTGAGACAGTCCCATATCAAAGCGAAAAACTCTACTCAACTAACAATATTTAAGATAGATGGCAGAACGGAAAATCATTCAAAACGAACTGATACAACAGTCACAAAGAGTCAATTAGCAATTCGCTCGAACGGAAGAATAGTACATCATTGATTTTTTGTTGAAGAGAGAGGAGTGAATCCTCTCTCTCATATCATGTGTAATATTAACCAACCTTCCCAAAAACACCAATCCAAAGAAACTCTTCGGCTCAATTCATCAGTAATTATCATTTTCAACTGGCATTCACATTGAGTGATTAAACTAAACAAAATAATATTTTATTCGATAGTCATAAGGGGAATGCTTCATTAACTGATTTGAAATCAATATCAAAAACAAATAATAAAAATAAAGGATGAATAAAAATGGCGATCAATAACAGATTATTTACACTGGTAACCTTTTTAATTTTTTTCACCGCAGCTAATAATTTCGCACAAGAAATGGCTATTCCTGCAAATGTACAGGCTAATTTATTTAAGAAAATCTTTTCATTTAATAAAACACTTGTCTCAAAAGGAAATATAGAGGTTGCTGTTCTCTCCGGTAGTGGTTCGGGTGATGTTATGGTTGCGGCTTTTAAAGACGTAGGTGTAAACGCCAAAGCTGTGAGCGGTGATCAGGTACCGGCGGGTGTTTCGGTTGTTTATTTAATGCCTGGAGTTGCTCCACAAAAACAACAATATGCTTCAAAAGGTGTTCTATCTATCTGCGGTTCAAGCATCAATGTTGAAGATGGTAAAATTTCTATCGGACTTGGTCTCGAAAGCGGAAAACCGAAGATCATTGTTCACATGGGTCAACTTAAAGCAGAAGGACATGAACTTTCTACAGATGTATTAAAAATTGCTTATGTAATTAAATAATTGGAAGGTGTGTGTATGAAATATTTTAATAAACTTGGGATTAGACAAAAATTTCAGATCATCATTGGAATCAGTTTTTCCATTGTAGCGTTATTCCTTTTCTTCTATGTACCGCTTAAGCAGAAAGGTGAGATGAATGATTCACTTCAAGAAAAAGCCAAAGTAATTGCGCAAATGGTTGCAAAGACAGCCGATGCCGCATTGATCTTCGACGATGCTTCTTCGGTTACTACTCAATTGGAAGTTTTTCGTCAAATGAAAGATATTGGCTTTGCAATGGTGTTAAAAAAAGACGGGAAAAAATTTACTGCTTATAACGAGGAGAAGTACAGCAATTATTCGGCTGTGATTTCGGAATTATTAAAAAACCAATCCAGTGCTTTTTCAGATGACGACATCTTGCTGGAACTTTACCCAATAATTTCCAATAAAGAAAACATTGGACTCGTAATAATCGGGATGAGTAAGGACATAATAAATTCCACGGTATCATCAGGTAGAATCACCGCATTTATTATCAGCTTAATAATTTTTATTGTAGGCTTAGGTACAATGCGTATATTTTTTACAAAAGTAATTTATAGACCTATAAAAAATCTTACAACAATTGCCGACAAGCTTGCTTTAGGAGATGCGGACGTTAAAATTGAATCAAACGTTGAAGATGAAATCGGAAAACTTGAAAGATCATTTATTTCAATAATCGATTCCATCAAAGATCAAAGTCAGATCGTTGAGTTTATCTCCAACGGGGATTTAAGTAATAATGCCAGGGTGAAATCCGATAAAGATATTCTCTCCATCAGCCTAAACAAGGTTATTGAAACACTGCAGAATTTAATAAATGAGGTTAGTACGTTAACAAAATCGGCAGCAGATGGAAAACTATCCGAAAGAGGAAATGTGTCTAAGTACAACGGCGGATATAGAGAAATTGTGAACGGAATCAACAGCACATTGGATGCAGTGATTGTACCATTGAAAGAAGGTGTTACCGCTCTCGAGAAAATGGCAACCGGTGATCTAACAGTTAGAATTACCAGTACATATAAGGGCGATCATCAAATAATAAAGAACAGCATTAATGGACTGGCTGAATCAATTAGTAATGCTCTTTCGGAAGTTACGGAGGCAGTC
The DNA here is from genome assembly GCA_964449775.1 of uncultured Melioribacter sp. Classification (GTDB taxonomy): domain Bacteria; phylum Bacteroidota; class Ignavibacteria; order Ignavibacteriales; family Melioribacteraceae; genus Fen-1258. The sequence continues at coordinate 42,328 of CAYVBQ010000003.1, forward strand.
CAGGCAACAGCAAGTGCCAGCAATGAAATCTCATCAAGCAGTGAAGAGATGGCTGCCGGAGCCCAAGAACAAAGCTCTCAAACCACAGAAGTAGCAAGCGCAGTTGAGCAAATGACAAAAACAATAATGGAGACAACAAAGAATTCATCAAGGGCAGCGGAAGCAGCAAAGAATTCCGGGGTAATAGCTAAAGAAGGTGGAAAGGTTGTAGGTGAAACAATAGAAGGAATGAACCGCGTTGCATCGGTAGTTAAAAAATCTGCCGATACAGTTCAAGCTCTTGGTAAAAGCAGCGATCAGATCGGTGAGATCATTCAAGTTATAGATGATATAGCAGACCAGACCAACTTACTTGCATTAAATGCAGCAATAGAAGCAGCGCGAGCCGGAGAACAGGGAAGAGGGTTTGCAGTAGTGGCAGATGAAGTAAGGAAACTTGCCGAACGAACAACGAAAGCAACAAAAGAGATAGCCACAATGATAAAGCAAATTCAAAAAGATACAGAAGGCGCAGTAGTATCAATGAAACTTGGAACCGAAGAAGTTGAGAAAGGTAAAGCATTGGCAGATAAAGCAGGACAATCATTAACTGAAATTATTCGAGGTTCTGAAGAAGTAGTGGATCTAGTAACACAAGTAGCAGCGGCAAGTGAAGAGCAATCGAGCGCGGCAGAACAGATAAGCAAGAACATTGAGGGAATAAGTAATGTAACAAATGAGAGTGCTGCCGGTGTTCAAGAAATTGCAAGGGCATCGGAAGACTTAAGCAGATTGACGATTAACCTGCAAGAGTTGATTTCGAAATTCAAGATAAATGGTAATTCAACAGATATGGTACGTAAGTCTGCTCATTTATCAGGCAATGAGAGTCACTTAGCAATAAGATCGAAGGATAAAATGATCCGTCATTAATTTTTAGAGAGAGAGGAAAGCGGATTCCAATACTGTCAACTTAACATGCAATAGAACGCAGATGACACGGATTAAACGGATTTGCACGGATAAAATCCGCGATAATCAGCGTCATCTGTGTCATTCGTGTTCTATTTCTTTTATCATCTTTTTTCTTGAGAAACTAAATTATTTACTGATCCTTTCGACTATAAGTATAGATTAAAAATGATAATTAGGAGATCAATTATGAAACCGAAATTGAGTTATAACGTTATTTTCTTAACACTCTTCTTATTTTCTCTCTTTTTCTTGATAGTAAGTAAGGGCGAATCAAAAAATCTAGCCCAGAGTGAAGAGGAATACTTACTAACTGCCGAAAAAATGCCGGCTCCGGTTGGAGGCTTTGAGGCAATTATGAAAAAAATTCGTTATCCGGATATGGCACAAAGAACAAAAACTGAAGGAAAGGTTTATGTACTAATATATGTAAACGAAAACGGGGATGTTGATGATGTTAAGGTTGTGAAAGGTATTGGAATGGGTTGCGATGATGAAGCTGTTAACGCAATTAAGAAGACCAAATTCTCTCCTGCTATGGATAAAGGAGTTTCGGTGAAGGTGAAATTTTCGCTAGCCCTTTCTTTTAAATTATCATAATGCCAAGGAGATGACGATGTTTAGATACAAAGACATAAAGCTTGTTAGAAAAATCCAATTGGCTATATTAGGAATTGCCGGCGTCTCAACAATTATTGCGATTGTGGCGCTTGCTCAAATTATTCGGGTTAAAGGACAGAAAACAGATTTGAACGAATCATATTTCAATCCCAAAAACCAAATCCAGCAGCTTTACTTGAATTTTAGAACTATTCAATACGCATGCATGAAATTTTCCATCTCCGGTTTCGAATCTTCTTCTCATGAGAATATTAAATTCATCGAAGAACGAAAGAAAATGATTGATACTACTTTCAAACAATTGGGCTCTTTAGAGTTTGATGTAAAAATAAAAAACAGCATTGAAGAGACAAAAAAGGTTTGGAAAGAATACAAAAATGTTGTTGTTGATGCTGTAGTGAGTGCCGGATTAATGGCAGATCATGAAATGGCAGCAGTAATTACTACTACTTCGGGAGAAGAGATTGCCGCAAAAATTCATTCCAAGTTTCAAGATGTGGAGAAATACTTAGATGGTTTTGGGTCTGAACTAAACGCTAAAATTGACAATCAACTATCAACATCAAACGTTATTATTATTTTGGGAATGATTGCCGGGTCCATTGTTGCATGCATCACCATCTTCTTGATTGCTCCAAGTATTACCCGCCCTATTAAAAAATTCATGGACTCGATAAATTCTTTTGCTCACGGTAACTATCAGGTGGTTCTAAAAACCGAATCTAAAGATGAATTTGGCGAAATGACTGAAAAACTAATTCAACTGCGGGATGCACAAAAAGAAAAAATTAAAGCAGCACAAAATATGGCGAGCGGAATTTTTGAAAAAGTTAAACCTGCCTCAGCTGAAGATGAACTTGCAATTTGTTTTAATAATGAAGTTGATACAATTCAAGAATTGATGGCGGAGATAGAACACTTAACAGATGCGGCTTCAAACGGAGATCTTAAGGTGCGTGGGGATGTCGGTAAATTTAACGGCGGATTTAAAAAAATAGTTGCCGGTTTTAATCAAACGCTCGATACAGTGATTCATCCCATCAACGAAGGCGTTGAGGTCTTAACGATTATGGCAACCGGTGATTTAACCGCAAGAGTTGTGGGTGATTATAAAGGTGATCATCAACTCATTAAGAATAGTATTAACGGTGTATCCGAATCATTGAGCAGAGCACTTGAAGAAGTAACAGAATCGGTTTCAGCTACAGCCAGTGCGGCTAATCAGATCTCCTCAAGTTCAGAAGAGATGGCTGCAGGCGCTAATGAGCAGAGCGCCCAGACATCCGAGATTGCCGCATCAATGGAACAAATGACAACAACAATTCTTAATAATACGAAGAACGCTTCATTTGCTGCAGAGACCGCTAAAAATGCGGGTGAAAAAGCAAAGAAAGGTGGTAAGGTCGTTCATCAAACAATTGAAGGAATGAACCGAATAAGTGATGTTGTTGAAAAATCTGCCGGAATGGTTTTTGCACTTGGAAAAAATAGCGACAAGATTGGCGAGATAATTCAAGTAATAGATGATATAGCAGATCAAACCAACCTGTTGGCTTTGAATGCGGCAATTGAAGCCGCACGTGCCGGTGAGCAGGGACGAGGATTTGCTGTTGTTGCAGACGAAGTACGTAAACTTGCCGAAAGAACAACCAAGGCAACAAAAGAAATTGCGAGTATGATTAAGACAATCCAGAATGAAACAAGCCAAGCAGTTAAATCTATGGAAGAGGGAACTCACGAAGTTGAAAATGGAAAACGATTAGCTAAAGAAGCTGAAATTGTATTGAATGATATAATTGATGTTGCTCAAAAAGTCTCTGATACCGTTATACAAGTAGCTGCTGCAAGTGAAGAACAATCAAATTCATCAGAGCAGATTAGCAAGAATATTGAAGGCATTAATAATGTAACACGAGAAACTTCTCAGGGTATCTCTCAAATTGCCAGAGCTTCGGAAGATTTGAGCCAATTAACAATCAATCTTCAAGATTTAATTGCAAAGTTCAAAATCGCCCCAAGAAATGGTGGGTTAAGTGTTAGAAGCAATGGAAAATTAATACATGCATAGCGCGGCAACCCGCCGCGGCGGGGCAATGGATGAGGTATGATGTATGGTGGATGATGTATGATGTATGATGTATGATGTAAGATGTTTGATGGAAAAATCATTTCAAATATCTTGACACAAAAAACAGAAACTTAAGTACCAATACTATACTATAGAATGAAGTACTTATTTAGAAAAATATATAACTCGCACCAAGTCTTAAAGGTGGTTGAACTCTGTAGCATTTAATAAATACAGATAAAACCACCTTTAAATTTTCATGAGGATCCCAACCGAACCTATTTTAAGCCTTTGAATTTTGAAATAAAAAAAATACATCCTTCCAACAATTTTCTCTATTTTTGTCCTTGCAAAAACTTAGATTACCAATAAGTTTCATCGGAAATTATCAATGAAAGACTTTGTTCAGGAAAATAAGCTACTCCTTCTTGGAAAACTGACGGCTGGTTTAGTTCATGAAATAAGAAATCCGTTATCGGCTATCAAATTAAATCTTGATTATATGAAAATGGCGCAGGATGATTTGCCGCCGGATCTAAAAGAAATTGTTGGCGAATCATTAGATGCCTTTGAACAAGTAAATTTTTTAATTGAAGATGTTCTTGATTTTACTCGTAAATCAACCGAAAAAACTCATCAGGTATCAATCTATCTTGTAACCGAGAAGTGTTTGAAAATTATTTCAACAACTGCCCGTATCAAAGGGGTTACAATTCAGAAAGAGTTTGAAGAAAACCTTCCTCTGTTAGATGTGAACAAAAATAAATTGATGCAGATATTACTTAATTTGATAAACAATGCTATTGAGGCTTCAAAAGAGAAAGGTAATATCATTATTAGAAGTTCCTTGCAAAATTGCGATGGATCCAACTATGTTATTTGGGAAGTGCAAGATTTTGGAATTGGTGTGAAGCCCGAGGACAAAGAAAAAATCTTAACCGGTTTTTTCACAACAAAAAGCAACGGACATGGAATTGGTCTTGGCGTTTGTAAGATGCTAACTGAAGAAATTAAAGGAAAGATGTCTTTTGAATCCGAATATGGGCAAGGGACTACTTTTTCCGTTAAATTTAGTTTGAAAAATAATAAAGATTAATTCACCCGGAAAAATTTACCATGATGAAAGCCAAAATTCTAATTATAGACGATGACGATCTTGTTGCTGCATCTCTTAAAAAAGTTTTAATAAAAATCGGTTACGATGTAACAACTTGTTTAAACGCATCCGAAGTTGAGCAAATTGTAACACAATTCCTCCCCGACATAATCCTTTTGGACATTTATCTGACAACTCACAATGGTATTGACGTCCTTCGTGCACTTAAGAAAAAACATTCAGCAATCCCTGTGATCATGATAACAGGTTATGCCGATGTAAAGATAGCTGTTACTGCAATAAAAGCCGGAGCGTTCGATTTTCTTTTAAAGCCTATTGATCTTGAACAGCTTAACTTTGTTCTGGAAAAAACAGTTGAAAATCTCCGCCTAAAATCAGAAGTGGTCAAACTGCACACTTTGCTTGAAGACAATGAGCTATCAAAAGAGTTTTTTGGAAAGAGCGCAAAAATTCAACGTATAGTTTCTTCTGTTGAAAAACTTGCTAAAAGTACAGACACAACAATTCTTCTAGAGGGGGAAAGCGGAACAGGCAAAGAAGTTTTTGCAAAATTTATACACCAGCAAAGCCCGCGCGCTAATTCTACATTCATTACTATTAACTGTGCAACAATTCCAAAGGACCTGGCGGAAAGTGAATTATTTGGGCATGAAAAAGGTGCTTTTACAGGCGCTTCTACAAAAACCAAACTTGGCAAATTTGAATTGGCAGACGGCGGTACAATTTTGTTGGATGAAATTGGCGAATTGACCCTGGATCTTCAAGTTAAGCTTTTACGTGTCCTTCAAGAAAGAAAATTTTACCGTCTCGGAGGCGAAAAAGAAGTGTCTGTAAACGTCCGCGTTCTTGCCGCAACAAATAAAAATTTACAGGAAGAAGTAAGCAGAGGGATGTTTAGAGAGGATCTGTATTACCGATTAAATGTAGCCAGAATAAATATTCCATCGCTTCGAGAGAGAAAAGAAGACATCATTTTGATCGCTTATTCTTTCTTAAACGAGTTTGCCAAAAAATTTGGTAAAAATATTCAAGGAATTGATGCTGCGGGACTAGATCTTCTGAAAACATATTCTTGGAAAGGAAACATTAGAGAGTTACGCAACGTAATGGAAAGAGTTGTTCTTCTTGCAGAGGAAGAGGAATTGAGCGATCATCACTTCTCCTTTTTAATTGAAGGAAAGGAAAAAGATGAAAGCGACGATGAAAAATTTATTCTTCAAATCCCTCCTAAGGGTGTTAAGATAGATATTGTTCTTCGTACACTAATTCAAAAAACACTCAAGATTACAAGCGGCAATCAAGTGAAAGCCGCAAGAATACTCGGACTTTCCAGATCAAAACTGCGCTATAGAATGGAACAGCTTGGAATAGAAGTAACAAAAAATATTAATTAGCAAAAAATCCCTTGACCATAGACCAGGCACTTATTAGAGTTACTGCGAAATGACAAAACTTGCAAATATCTTATTTTGCAGAAGCTCTATTCATCAGATCATTTTCTGATACCAACATCTATCTTACCACTTAACTTAAATTTCTGTCCCTCGAAATTAATCATTTTGTAAAAGTTTACGATAATAGACCTACATAACCTATGAATGGTAAAATCTCAACTATAGAGAGAGACATAAAAGCGGTGGGATGGATAAATATTTCCAGATGGCTAATATTAAACAGTAGAAAATCAATAAACAGCGAGAATTAAAGAGTATGAATCAATACAATGAGGCACATTATTTGTCCTTATTTAAGCGCCTTAAAAAACAATGTGGTAAGACTAATAATTAATCATAACACCATCATTTGAAGATGCGACATGAAAATTGACGATGAACCAAAAATGATCCAACTTTTAAAAACGAGTGAAGTAATCACAAAAATTGAAATATTGGATCAACTTGTTGAGAAAGAATTATCGAACGAAATGTGCAGTTGTATTGCGGATCTAATTCAAGATGATGATAAAGGATTACGCAACGCTGCAACATCATTTATTAAGAATAATCGTAATCCGAAATTTCCCGGGCTAATTGCACATTTTATCACTTCTTCCGATTTGTCAATCCGCAACTTAGCCGGTGAAATATTAATCGATCTTGGTACTCTATCGGTAGAACCGCTTATAGATTTTAATCACCAAGATGATAATGATACATTAAAATTCATCATTGATATTCTTAGTTTAATTGGCGATCAACGTGCATCATTATTCATCATGGGAATTCTCAGCACTACAGAGAACGATAATGTTATTTTGGCTTGTTTAGAAGCGCTCGGTAATATTCGTTTTGATGGTGCAATAGAGGTTATGATTCTTTTTTATGATAGAAACGAGCTATACAAACCAACGGTGGTTGAAGGACTCGGTAAGATTGGTTCGAAAACTGCTTTAGAATTTTTAGTTGAACGCTTTCCGAATGAAGATGAATTGACCAAGTATTCGATCTTAGAAAGCATGGGCTCTCTTGGTGATATAAATACATTCTTTTTTCTGCTTGAACAGATGTCGGAAATTAGTGGTCCAATGGTGCTTCCATTAATCATGTCGCTCTCGGCACTTAAAAAAAAATGTTATCTCGATATTCCTTTCGATAACCGAATGAAGAATTTACTTCTCTATACTATAGCGGAAGGTACACCTGAACATAAAAAAACTGCCTTTAATCTGATTGATACATTTGATGATAAAGATATTCTAAGTGCAAGCCTCCATCTTTTGGGCGATGATTTTGAACTTGATGATTTGATTCGATCTAAAATTTTCAGGAATGCTGATTTTATTTATGTCGAAATTTCCCGGCTGCTCAATCAAAATCCTCATAACCTCAAAAACATTCTCGAACTTTTTATATCAACAATAAACTATGTGAAAGATTTCAGTGTGCAGCTAAACATCACTATGATGGATGTGAGAAATATTGTTCATGGTGTAAGCGGATTATTAAGCCATCACGATGAAGAAGTAAGAAGAGCGGCAATGGAAATTTTATTTGAACTCGATCAGGAAAGTGCACTTCTATTTGTTGATGTTATGTCGAATGATGAAAATAATTGGAATCGTTTGAGACTCTTAGAGATAATTGAAAACATTCCCGGAACAGAATTCAATTCAGTTATTCAAAAATTATTAAATGATGAAGACGAAATGATTCGCGAAAGGGCAGCTTATTCTGCCGGCATCAAAAATATTAATCAGTTATCCATAAATACGAACTGAAATTATGAATCCAACACCCAATCTTAAAACTTCGGAAGTTGCTGGAGGGTACACGCCATTTTCAGCAAAGCCGGCACTTATGTCTGCCCCTCTGTTTGAAACTATCCGAAAATATATTTATGAAAATTCCGGCATCTATTTTCAGGATAATAAAAAATATTTTCTTGAAAGCAGGCTGCAACGAAGAATGAATTTTCTGGGGTTAAAAAGATTTGAAGAATATTATGATATGATTAGACTTGGAACTGCAGGCGCCGGTGAAAAAAAATATTTCTTCGAAGCTATAACAATTAATGAAACATTTTTCTTTAGAAATCAACCGCAATTAGATGTTCTCGCCTCTTCAATTTTGCCTGAAATTATTGCTTCAAAAACTGCGGCGGGACGAAATAAAGTAAGAATATGGAGTGCCGCAAGTTCATCCGGTGAAGAAGCGTATTCCATTGCCATGATATTCCAAGATCTCATTAAACCACGTTATCCCAATATGGAATTAGAGGTCTTCGGTACAGACATAAATAACACGGTTATCGAAACTGCGATTGGCGGAATTTACCGCGATTATGCTATACGAAATACTCCACCTTATTACTTAAAAAAATATTTTACGCCAAATAATGGAGCTTATGAGATATTGCCGGGAATAAAAAAGATGGCAAGTTTCAAACTGATGAATTTATATGACGACACTTTGATGAAGACTATCTTTAATTTCGACGTGATTTTTTGTGCTAACGTTCTTATCTATTTCGATCAAGCCTCCAAAACAAAAGTTATTTCTAATTTATACAATTCGTTGAATAAAGGTGGATATCTATTTATAGGCTATTCGGAAACACTACACGGAATATCAAAAGCATTTAAACTACTCAGTTACCCAAATACAGTTGGGTACAAGAAGGAGTAAGTACTTATGAAAAAAGTAATACTCGTTGCAGATGATTCGCCAACGATAAGAAAATTTGTTTCAGTTGCCTTATCCCTAAAAGGATTTGAGATTGTGAGTTGTGCCGACGGGATGGAGGCAATAGAAATTCTTCCTCTCAAAAAAATTGATTTGGTAATTACAGATCTTAATATGCCAAACATTGATGGATATGAACTTATAACTTCGATAAGGAGTAATAGCGAATACCATGAACTTCCGATTATTGTTCTTACGTCACTCGGAAACACAGAGGATATTCAACGAGGATTGGAATGCGGGGCAAACTCATATCTTGTAAAACCGTTTGATCCAAAACGTGTTGTTTACGAAGTTTCAAAATATCTAAACTAAAGGAAAAACTATGGCACTTAAATTTTTAGTTGTTGATGATTCGGTAACAATGCGTAGAATTGTTGCTAACTCATTAAAGACTATTGGGCATGATCTTTATATTGAAGCGGGGAATGGAAGAGAAGCCTTAACCAAACTAATCGCCGATGATACAATCAATTTTGTAATTACAGATTGGAATATGCCGGATGTTTCCGGTCTCGAACTCGTCAAATCAATCCGCGCAAGTGATAAGTTTGGAAAAATCCCGATCCTAATGGTTACAACTCGTGGATTGAAAGAGGATATAATCGAAGCACTTGAAGCAAAAGTAAATAATTATGTTGTTAAACCATTCACCCCGCAGATACTAAAAGAAAAGATTGAACAGATTATTAGTTCAGCGGTTTAGGGAGAGTTGTTATGGATCAAATTACTAATATGGAAAATATATTTCAGAAGCTTGGTGATTTAAAAGCATTCTTCGTTTATGGACAGAAGTTAATACCAATTTTGCAAAAGATATTAGCTTTTATGGAGGATACGGTTCCACTTCTAGAGAAGGTGAACCAATCGCTGCATGAAAGCACAAGCAAAATGCCGAAGGCAACACATCAAATTAACAGCATTACAAATGCAACAGAAATTGCAACCACTGAAATTCTTGATATTGTTGACGGAATGACTCTCGATATTCAGAGTATGCAATCAAAGTTAGAATCGCTCAAGAGCAGAACCGGTGAGGATGAAGATGTTAAGTCCCTCCTGAAAATGGTTGAGAGTATTAGTGAAGGCATGATGAATATTACGATCTCACTTCAAGTACAAGATATCACTGCGCAGCAGTTATCATCTGTAAATCATCTGATTGATTCAATTCAGGAAAAACTTGCCGGTTTGATATTTGAAGTAAAGGATAAGGAAATTGGTGGAGTTGTGCATGTTGATTACGAGTTCCCTAAAGACGGTTCATTTAATGCCGGTGCACGGTACGAGAAAAACACCGGTTCACAAAATTTAGCGGATTCACTAGTCTCAGAAAACTTAAATAATACATCCCAAGCAGAGATTGATAAACTTTTTGCAAAACAATGAATGAAATAATACCAAATCCGACTCTCATCGATCCGGATATGAAAGAGATAGTTGAGAGCTTTCTAATTGAGACAAAGGAAATTTTAGAGAAGTTAGATTTCGACCTTCTTGAGCTTGAGAAAAAACCGGAAGATGCCGACCTGCTTAATCAAATATTCCGATCATTTCACACGATCAAAGGAACATCGGGGTTTCTTGGATTGGAAAAACTTCCACATGTTACACACAAGTGCGAAGATATTTTGAACAAACTGCGAAAGGGTGAAGTAAAACTGAATTTAAGTTTGATGGATGGAATTATTCTTGGCTACGATACAATTAAAGAACTTCTTGTAAAGATTGAAACTGTAAAAAACGAAGACGTAAATACGGATAGTACAAATTCAGTTCTGGAGCAGTTGATCCAGAGTATAGAAAATGGGAATGGTTCCACAGATACGATTTCGACTAAAAAAGCATCTCCAAATACAGCGAACAAACGTAAAAACACGAAATCAACAAAATCGAAAAATTTAGAAAACGAGACAGAACTCAAGGAAGAATCTAAACAAATAGAAGAACCAAAGCGAAACAAAGAATCAAGTAATACAGAAGATTCAAAGCAAAGCGAGGAACCAAAACAGGAGATTGCAAAAAAATCTACGGTTACATCATCAATTAAAGAAAATTCAATTCGTGTAGATGTAGACCGGCTTGATGCTTTACTCGATATTGTCTCTGAACTTGTGCTCGGTAGAAATCGGCTTTCCCAGGTTAACTCAAAGTTTGGGGTAGAACACGAGGGAACAAAATATTCAAAAGACTTTGGCGAGGTTACAAAACAAATCGACTTGATGACTTCTGAACTTCAACTTGTTGTAATGAAACTGCGCATGATCAAGATAGGAAAAATATTCAATCGGTACCCGCGCGTTGTCCGCGATCTTTGCAAAGATCTTGGAAAAGAAGTTGAGCTCATTATCAAAGGTGAAGATACCGAAGTTGACAAAAATCTTATTGAAGAGATCAACGATCCACTCGTTCATCTCATCCGTAATTCTGTTGATCATGGTGTTGAAAAACCGGAAACACGAATTAGCGCCGGTAAAAATCCGAAAGGAACGGTCACGCTTTCTGCAGAACACTTAGGCAACAATATTATTATTACAATTGAAGATGATGGAAAAGGAATTGATCCAAATGTTATTCGCGAAAAAGCAATCGAGAAAGGATTAATAACACGCGAACGCGTAAAAGAATTATCCAAACAAGAGATAATGCAATTAATTTTTCTTCCCGGGTTTTCTACGGCAGCAAATGTGTCAAATGTTTCCGGTCGTGGTGTTGGGATGGATGTTGTAAAGACCAATGTTGCAAAGTTGCGAGGTATAATCAATATAGAATCTGAAACAGGAAAGGGAACAAAGATCATTCTCAAGCTTCCTCTAACACTTGCAATTATTTCAGGTATGATTGTTAAAGTTGATGGAGAATATTTAGTAATTCCACTTGGCTCTGTTATCGAGGTAATTCGTCTTAGCAAAGAACAGATATTTTCTGTTAAAGGTAAACAGGTTATCAAACTGCGGGATTCAATTCTTCCACTTGTTGAATTAGACCATCTTCTATCCGGAAAAATAAACGGAAGAAAGCGTGATGAACATGAGTGGCAATACGTTGTTGAAATTGGTATTGCAGAGAAACGATACGGAATAAAAGTTGATGAATTAATTGGTCAACAGGAGGTTGTAATTAAGTCGCTCGGTTCCTACCTTGGAAAGGTTGACGGCGTTGCAGGCTCCACAATTATGGGTGACGGGACGGTTGTAATGATTCTTGATGTTAGCGAATTGTTCAGTAGACTGGAAAGAAATTCTTGAAAGATAACATCACAGTTTTAATTATAGATGATTCCGCCTTCATGCGGAAATCTTTATCAATAATGCTTCAGAGTGATCCTGGAATTTCTGTAGTTGGAACTGCGCGAAACGGACAAGAGGGATTTGACCTTGCAAAAAGTCTTAGACCTGATATAATTACACTTGATGTTGAAATGCCTGTAATGGATGGTCTTACAGCGCTCAAAAAAATAATGGCCGAATGCCCCACAACCGTGATAATGATAAGTTCAATTACAACAGAAGGCGCACAAGCAACAATTAAAGCATTGGAACTTGGCGCTGTTGATTTTATACCGAAAGAGCTTTCCTATGTGAGCGTTAGCATATCGAACATCAGAGAAGATTTGATTTCTAAAATAAAAGAGTTTGTGCGCCAAAGGTCTTTGAAAGAAAGGCTAAGAAGAATTAGAAACTCTATGCCGTCTGCGCCTCCTCCTAAAAGATTAACAAGTGTAATAAAGGAAATTCCCCGGCTTGGTTATAAAGCTGTGGCAATAGGAATTTCAACAGGAGGTCCATTCACACTTCAAAAAATTCTGCCAATGATTTCAGAAAAAATAAATGTTCCCATTTTTATCGTTCAACATATGCCTCCAAAGTTCACTAAATCGTTGGCGGAAAGATTGAACGGAATGTGCCCTCTCGAAGTAAAAGAAGCAGAAGATTCTGAACAAGTAAAATCAAATGTAATTTACATTGCACCCGGCGGTTTTCATATGACAGTTAGAAGAAATGGAATAAAAGGAATTGAAATTAATGTTGCTACTGAACCTAGCACAACACTTCATCGCCCGGCAGTTGATGTGATGATGAATTCCGTTATTGATGTTTATGGCAAACATACTCTTGGTGTAATAATGACCGGCATGGGCAAGGACGGATTTGAAGCAATTAAAAATTTGAAAGCTCTGGGTGGTTACTCGATTGCACAGGATGAAGAAAGCTGTGTTGTTTATGGAATGCCCAAAGCTATTGTTGATGCAGGTCTTGCTGATTTAGTCTTACCGGTAGAAAAAATCCCGGAAGTAATTAATAGAGTTATATAGGAGATTATATAATGGACAATCATTTTGAAGATGCTTTGTGCAAAGATATTTATACGAAAAATAAACAATGTACCGGCAACCTAATAAAAGCCGAAGATGTTGAAATCAAAGGAACAGCCAAAATTTCCGTTGAGGATGATGAAATTGACGGTGTCCGAGTCATACTTAAAAAAGACGCAAACGACTCAATCAAAGAGATCAAATTTGTATGCTCTTGCGGTCAAACCAAGTCCATCATTCTTGACTATTCTGAATAATAAATCGCATTAGTAGAATATTAGCCACTACCGAATTACTTCTTCAAAGCATTTCATTAATTTCAACACATTTAACCTGGCATTTGATTTGGGTAGTTAAGAACTAAAACTCGAAGGCGAAAATGTCAGCATCTGTTAAGCTACTTCATAATCTTCTTGACTATTGTGCGGTAAAAAATAAAACTATCGCAAAAAATATTTCCAACATCGGAACAGAGAACTATAAAAGAGAAGATGTTGAGTTCAAGAACCTGCTTGACGAAAATGTTAATTCATTTCTAAAAACTTCCGAAGGAAAACATATAGCTCGTCTCCAGACAAATTCTACTCAAGATTCAAAATTTGATCATGTATATGATGAAAGCGACAATATGGAGTCGGGTATTAATAATGTAAATATCGATAGGGAGATGACCGAACTGGCAGAGAATACACTTCGTTTCAAGTTTGCATCAAGAAAGGTGGGCAATTATTACAAGAGCATTCAGAACGTAATTAAAGGAGGAGGTAAGTTTTGAAAATCTTGGGAAGCATGTTCGGTTTGAATTTTAGTTCTCGCGGTATGAGCATTCAAAGAAAAAAAATGGATTTGATTTCTCAGAATATTGCAAATGCGGATACAGTGAGGACTGAAAACGGCGAACCATACAAAAGAAAATATCTAAAAGTTGAATCCGATCAAAATGAGTTTGCCAAAAATTTATCAAGTGAAGGACAAATTCTTAAACTCAACACATCAGGTGAAAATCATTTTGCAATTCCAAGTAGTCCGCAAGACTTCTCGATCTCTTCTGATATGGGAAAAGCAAAGTTGGATGAAATAACCGATCAGAAGCAGGGAGATCTTGTCTATCTGCCCGACCACCCGGATGCAAATGAAAAGGGTTACGTTGAAATGTCAAACGTTAACGTGATCACCGAGATGGTTGACATGATTGCTGCTACACGGAGTTACGAGGCAAATCTTCAAGCGCTCAACTCTGCTAAACAAATGGCTAAAGATTCTTTGGAGATGTAAATGAGAGTTTCAACAAACAGTATTGGTAATTATCAACCAACTTACATGAAAGCTGAAGCGGTAAACAGACATGACGCCGCACAAAAAGTTAACAATGAAAATATCTCTACCGCAGAAAAAAAATTTTTTGCAGAACTCTATCCCGGTCGCAAGGAAGAGATAATGGGTTATCAACTATATGACTCGAAAGGAAAAGTTTCAGGTGTGCATGTAGGTTCACTTTTCGATAGGAGAGGATAAAATGAAAATTGAAGGATTAGGAAATTTAATACCGGACTCAATCCAGCCGCAGAAAACAAAGCAGATGGGTGGAGAAAATTTTGGCAGTACACTCACCGATCTGATCAAAGATGTACATCAAAATCAAATTGAGTCGCATGATATGGTCGAGAAATTTGTCTCCGGAGAAGGTGTTCAATTGCACGAAGTAATGATAGCCGGCGAGAAAGCAAAAACAAGTCTCGAACTTTTAATGGAAATCAGAAACAAAACTGTTGACATGTTTAAAGAATTAACTAGAATGCCTGTTTAACTATGAATGCAAATCCATTACAAACTCTTCTAGGTATTCTTAACAAATTGCACCCAAAGCAAAAATTTATGCTTGGCGGTGGAGTAATTGCAACTTTGGCTATGCTCTCTGTTCTTCTTTTCTTCTTTAATGAACCAAATTATACTTCGATATATTCCGGACTATCACAGGAAGATGCTTCAAAAGTTGTTGAATACTTAGCTAATCAAAAAGTACTTTATAAAATTGACGATAACGGTCAAACTATTAAAGTGCCTTATGAAAAAGTTTATGAATTGCGTCTGGCGCTTGCAGGAAAAGGAATTCCAAGTTCTGGTGTAATTGGTTACGAAATATTCGATAAAACAACGATGGGAATGAGCGAGTTTATGCAGAAGCTAAATTACAAACGCGCCCTCGAAGGTGAACTTGCAAGAACTATTCAACAACAGGAAGGAGTAGTTGGTGCAAGGGTTCATATAGTTATACCTCAAAAAACAATCTTTAAGGAAGAAGAAAAATTTCCGTCTGTTTCAGTTGTTCTTAAGCTCAAAAGCAATTTAGCCCCATCCAAAGAAAATATTCAGTCAATAGTGAATCTGTTAGTAGGAAGCGTTGAAGGATTACAGCAGTCAAAAGTTTCGATTATTGATACCAGGGGAAGAGTACTCAATACCGATGGCGAAGAAGGACCTCTTGCGTTTGCTTCATCCAAGCAGTATGAAATAAAAAAATCAGTTGAAAATTATTTGGTGCTGAAAGCTCAATCTATATTGGATAACGTTCTAGGTTATGGCAATTCAATGGTACAAGTAAATGCCGATCTGAACTTTGATCAAGTTGAAAAAACAATGGAAAATTTCGATCCTGAATCGCAAGTCGCAATCAGTGAGCAGACAATCAAGACAAATAATCAAGGCAAGGTTAAAAATGATTCAACCGCCCAATCAAATGAAAATACACTTACTAATTATGAAATAAGTAAGACAATTGAAAAAGTTGTTTCGGGCAGCGGGAACATAAAACGTTTAAGTGTTGCTGCTGTCATCAATGATATTCCTAAAGAAGTGAAAAATGGGGACAAAACCGAAATAGTGTTTGAACCCCGCACGCAAGAACAGATTAAAAAATTGGAAGAGATAATTAAAAATGCTGTGGGTCTTGATCTTGAAAGGAATGATCAGTTCTCGATTACAAATATACCTTTTGAAATAAAACAAATTGAAACCATACCGGAAGACCCGGGCTCAACTGCATTGCCCGACGCAGATCAGTGGATAAACCTTACATTCATAATTGTAGCAATAGTCTCCTCAATTTTTGTTCTTAAAAGTCTGATGAAACGTTTGAAGAACGAAAGAATTGTCATCGGTACAATTAATCCTGATCAATTTGCAATGAGCGGACATGCGATCTCTGCGCAGGCGCTACCCCAGCAACAAACCCAAGTAAATCAACTAATGGCAAAAAAGAAAAGAGGATTATTGCCGATGGGAGATATAGAAGATGATATCTCTGATGAAGCGATGATGAAAAAAAATCAACAGGAAAGAATTGTTAACTATGTTTCAAAAAATCCAATGGATGCAGCAAAATTAATTAACGCATGGATGCATGAAGATGAGATCTAACGATAAACTCCAATTAAAACCATTATCTGAAGAAGTTACCGGGTTACAAAAAGCCGCCATGTTGATGGTTGCGTTGAATGTTGAAGCCGCAGCAGCAGTCCTAAAACATCTTGATGCGGCAGATGTGGAATTTCTAACCACGGAAATTTCTAAAGTTAAAAATATTTCTTCGAAAACTGCTGATACGGTTATAGAAGAATTTTACAGCATGGTTACTGCCCGCGAATACGTTTTGGAAGGCGGCTTAGAATTTGCCCAAGCTGTTCTTGAAAAAAGTTATGGACATCCTAAAGCATCAGAAATTATTGAAAAGATAAAGCGGTTAACAACTCTAAAAGGTTTTGATGTTCTAAAAAAAGCGGAGCCGGCACAACTAATAAACTTTTTGAATAAAGAGCACCCGCAGACCATGGCACTAATATTATCTCAACTTAGCCCTGATCAAACCGCTAATGCCTTGAAAGAATTGCCTGAAGATCTGAGAATTGATATTGTACATAGAATTGCTACGCTTGGCAAGATTGCCCCGCAAACACTTAAACAGATAGAACATGTAGTTGATGAAATTGCCGGTGCTTCAATGAGCCAATCTGTCGGAAAGCTTGGCGGCCCTAAATGTCTTGCTGCAATACTTAATAGAACAAACGTAACTATGGTTAAAGAAATTCTAGACAAGCTTGAGAATATTGATACTGAGACAACTTACGAAGTAAAACGATTAATGTTCATTTTCGATGAAATAATAAATATTAACGATAAAGACATACAGAAAATAATGCGTGAGATTGACCGGAAAGATCTGGCGCTGGCGTTAAAAATATCCGATGAAAAACTTAAAGAGAAAATATTCAAGAATATGAGTGAACGCGCCGCTGATTTGCTGAAAGAAGAGCTTCAATATATGGGGATGGTAAAATTGAAAGAGGTAGAAGGTGCTCAATCGCGCATCATTGATGTCATAAAATCTCTCGAAGAGCAGGGAGAAATTTCTCTCAACCTGCGCGGCGGTCCGGAAGAAGTCTATGTCTGATGTAATTAAGCTCAATTCACAATCAAAAAAAGCAAGTGCAAAAGTATCCAGATTTGGAAACGCTGATGAAAAAGAAAGTGAAACTGATCTATTTAAAAAACAATTGGAGGACTATTACGCACTTGGTTACCGTGAAGCGCAAGAAAAAACCAGACGAGATGTTGAACGTGAGTATACCGATAAGTTAGTTCGCAAGTATGAGGAAGTTTATAAAATTCTACAGCAGTTTGATGAGAGCTTTATCGATTACGAAAAGGCATTTGAAAAATTAGTGATTGAAACAGCGTTCGAAGTAGCAAAGAAAATAGTTCAGAGAGAAATTAGCAACGACACTATTATAAATGAAAATGTACGCATTGCAATTAATAAAATTATGGGTGCCAACGAAGTGAGGCTGAAACTGAATCCTTCAGACATTGACGAAATGACGGAAGCAAGTAAAAATTTGATTCACGGAGGCTCGTTTAACAAAATAAAAATTGAGCCTGACGCTCGAATAGAACAGGGCGGATGTTTGATCGAAACAGAAATTGGAAGTGTTGATGCAAGAATCTCAACCCAATTAAGCGAAATACAAAAACAACTTGAAGACAGTTTAATAAAAAAGAATTGAAATGGATATTGCCGAACATCTCATAGAAAAATACAGATACATCATCAAAAAATCCGAAACGGTACGCGTTAATGGAAAAGTTGTTGATGTTATTGGACTCGTTATTGTCTCTGTTGGTCCTAACGCAGCCATGGGTGAAATTTGTTCTATAGTTGATCAGAATGGTAATGAAGTTTGTAAAGCGGAAGTAGTTGGATTCAAAAATGGAAAAGTACTTTCTATTGCTATCGGTGAGGTTCATAATATCTCTCCTGCTTGCGAAATAAAAGCATCGGGGAAAAGTTTTTCTGTAGGTCTTGGAAAAGAATTACTTGGACGTGTTATTGATGGTCTTGGAAATCCAATTGATGGTAAAGGAGCTATAGATTACTCATCTTTCCGGGAGTGCTATCGCGAACCACCTAACCCTCTTGAAAGAAAAAGAATCTCTTCGCCAATCCAAACTGGAATAAGAGCGATTGACGGATTGTTAACAACCGGTAAAGGACAGCGAGCGGGTATCTTTGCCGGAAGCGGCATTGGTAAAAGCGTTCTACTTGGAATGATTGCCCGAAATGCAAGTGCGGATGTAAACGTAATTGCCCTCATTGGTGAACGTGGAAGAGAGGTTAGAGAGTTTATTGAGCGAGATCTTGGCGAAGAAGGATTACGAAAATCCGTTGTAGTTGTTGCAACCAGCGATAAATCGCCCCTTATAAGAATGAAAGGTGCATATATAGGTACAACTATTGCCGAATATTTTCGCGATCTAGGTATGGATGTTCTCTTCATGATGGATTCCGTTACACGTTTTGCAATGGCACAGCGTGAGATAGGATTAACCATTGGAGAGCCGCCAACAACTAAAGGTTATACGCCATCAGTTTTTTCTCTTCTTCCAAAACTTCTTGAGCGCGCTGGAAACACGGAGAAAGGATCAATAACCGGGTTTTACACCGTTTTAGTAGACGGTGATGATATGACCGAACCAATTGCGGATGCAGTCCGCTCAATTCTTGACGGGCACATTGTTCTTTCCCGCAAACTTGCAAATCAAGGGCAGTATCCGGCTATAGATACACTGCAGAGTGTTAGCAGAGTTATGCCAGATATTATCGATCATGATCATTATCAGCGTGCTATGAGATTCAATGAAATTATTGCAACATATAAAGAAGCAGAAGACATGATTAATATTGGTGCTTACGTAAGAGGAAGCAATCCGCAGATTGATCATGCGCTTTCCAAAATTTCTCAACTGCGAAGTTTTCTTAAGCAGGATATTTTTGAAAAAGCTCTATATGACGATTCGGTTGAGCGTTTGAACAATATAATAGAATCGTCAATTGTGTGAGTGAATGATGTCAAAATTCAATTATCGTTTCGCACCCATATTAAATGCCAAAGAAATTTTAGAAAAGAAGATCAAAGAAGATATTTCTTTAATCAATAGAGAGATAAGTAGCTTAAAATCACATCTCGAAATCGTTTTGGAAGAAAGAATAAAAACCCAGCGGGAAATGATTGAGCGGTCTCTAAGAGTTTCAGAATTCCAAAGCGCTAAGATGTACGATTCACTTTTAGATAAACAAATTCATCTGATAGAAAGGAAGATTGAACAGCTGCAAGCGAAAAAAGAAGAAAAACAAATTGAACTTATTGAAAAGAAAAAAGAAGTGAAAGCTTTTGAGATACTTAAGGAGAATCAGTTTGAAAGTTTTACAATTGATGAACGGAGACAAGAGCTGAAGGACTTAAATGATATAGCAATCAGAAATTATAGCAGGGATGCAAAGTGAAAGAAAAAATTATTTATATCGTTTCGTTTCTACTGGCTTTTGCTCTTGTTACGGGATTATTAATTTTTCTGAACTCTACTTATAATAACATTTTTACTTTCGATTTTACCACTACAGTGAAAACGGCTGCGGAAATAAAAAAACTCGATCAAATAGACAGTACCAAAGTCCATTCAAAAGATTCAACAATAGTGAATGTTACACCGGAAGCTGCGATCGCACAAAAAATTGATTCATTACAAAGTAAAACCACATCTGTCAGCTTAAAAGATAGTAATGCTGCGCAAATCGTTAGTAAAAAATTGGCAGAAGAGATAAAACCAGCTTTAAAAATACCGCAGACAGCATCATTAGATCCGATCAAAGTTGATCGAGTAGACAAAAACCTTGCGAAACGTGATAGTCTCCATAAAGCATGGGTAAAAAACACTGCAAAATTGTATGAATCGATGGATACTCGTAAAGCCGCTAAAATAATCCAGGGTTATTCCGATAATATTGTTAGAGATTTACTCTTAACAATGAAAAAGAAAAAAGCAGCAGAAATATTAGCTGAATTTAAGCCTGAAACGGCAACACGAATTATAAGTGCTGTGCAATGAACTTCAACACATTTTTCTTAGACAAGCTTTCTGCCGGAAGTCAATCACTTACCCCTAGCTCTGGAAAAACGTCACCTTCTTCCTCTCTGTTTTCGGACATAATGAAAGTTTACGAACAGGAAAACGGAACCAATCTAAAATCTCAATCAGATTCTGTAAATCCAAATTCGAACATAATAGAGGGCTCACCATTTTCTGTAAATGTGATTGAGTGTAATGATGTAAAATTGAAAACGCTTAGTGATTTCATAAAATCATTTATTGCCAATTCACAAGAACCAATCAACATCTCAGAATTAAAACATGATCTACAGCCTGTTGTGATAAGCAAAAAACAATTCTTACTATCAGCCAACGGTATGGAAGATTTTATTAAAGGGTTGGTTGAAAGCATAAACTTAAATATGAGTGATGACTTAAAAGCTGCGGTCACTTTGAACATAGAAAATAGTGAAGAACTTAAAAAGCTAAGCACGGAAATAAAAAGCGATGAAAAAGAAATCCCTCTTCTCGAGAAAGAATCGGGCGATAATTTAGCTGCAGATATTCCTTTATTAAACACAGGAATAATGTCAGAGTCCATCCTCGGTTTTCTTTCGAACAACAAGTCACTATCGCTTTCATTCAAAAGCAACTTAGAAAAAGTGAACATTAATCTTTATGAGTTACCGGAAGATAATTTTGAGACAAAAATCAATATAGAAAAGCTTGCTTCGGATTTTATTAAAGAAGGCAAAAAAATAGGTAACGCTGAATTAGAATCTTCAAATGAAATTGAGAGAGAAGAATTAGTCAATACGTCATTCAAAAGTGTGACAGGAAATAGACCAGCCGAGTATTTTATATCATCATCTGAGGAGACCGATCTTTTACTTGAAGAACATCAGCCGGGTGTGGTAAAACCGGATACATCCTTAAAACCCGTTGGTTTTAATGCGCCACAAAATGGAAATGTTTACAAAACTGAAATAATGGAGATCTCCTACATGCCTAATGTTCTAATGAACGACTTAAGTGTTGCTGTTTCTTCAAAAGCGGGAAAATTATCAATAGATCCGATCTTGTTATCGGGATTTACATTTAATGATTCGGCAGTATCCGATGTAAAGTTCAGATTAAATAATAATTTATCTATGCAATTAAAAGTAGATGCATCTGTAGATAAAAACCCTTTAGAGTCAACTTCCTACATAAAAACAGAAGTCCCAAATTCCAATTCTCTCTATAAAGATGAAGTGGCTGCAAATAATAATTTGGATCAAGCGGTTATTTCTAAATGGAATGGAAAACAAGACGAAGTAAATAATGCTAAGGTTTTGTTAAATGAACTAAACGGGAAATTAGTTGGAGTTGAATTAAAGAAAGCAGCAGTAAAAGATGAAAGTGTAAAAGTTGTAAAAGACAGCTCGATTGCAAAGTTGGTTTCGAGTGATGTTGCCAAGGAAAGTAAGTTAGATGTTAAAGATGCTGTGAACGAATCTTCCGATGAAATAGATTTTGTGAATTATAAATCGGGCGATAAATTCAAGGGCATATTACAAGGTGCCGATCAAATAGCGGGCAATGGTGAAATAAATGATAAAAAAATTCTGTTTAGTGAGTTGAATGGAAAATTAGTTGGAGTTGACGTAAAGAAAACAGCAGTAAAAGTTGATAACGTAAAACCTATAATAGAGAACGAAAGCACAAAATCAGTTTCTGGTGAGAATGGTAACGAAAATAGAGCAGCTAATAAAGAGACCGAAAACAAAGCATCTGACGGAAAAGACTTTGCGAAACATAAATCAAATGATGGTTCCGAAAATATTTTTCAAAGAGCAGATCAAATAAACGGCAATGATTCCGATATATTCAAAATAGCTCCGGAATTAAAAACATCTCATGATGTACCGAAAATAATTAAGACTCATGAAATAATTCCGGAATTCTCAAAGATTATTCAAACCGGCGAAAAACAGAGTATGACCTTTCAGCTAACGCCGGAGAACTTAGGAAAAGTAAAGCTCATTGTTGAATTGATAGACAACCAGATCAACACCCGTATCGAAGTAGAAAACGAGCAGGTGAAACAATTCATTCAATCAAACTTGGAACAGCTCAAACAAAATCTGCAGTCATCGGGAATTCAGTTGAGTACTGTGAATGTAAGCCTAACAGAATCCGAACAGAAATTTGCGAAGGGATTTGCACAACGTAAAAAATCCGGTGAAAGAGTCAGCAAAGTAAAAGCGAATGATGAAGAAACACGCCCAACTCAGAAATCATTAGGTTACAATACTTACGAATTTTTAGCATAGGTGAAAAATGGTAGATCCAATTACTAGCAACTCGGTTAACGCAGCTACAACAACAGCACAAGGGAAATCATCCCTCGGTAAAGATGATTTTATGAAGCTGATGATTTCGCAATTAAAAAACCAGGATCCTCTCAATCCGATGGACGGCACCGAGTTTTCTGCACAACTCGCTCAATTTAGTTCCCTCGAACAGCTCAGCAACTTGAACTCGTATATGAAACAAAGCATTGATGCGAACGCAGTTCTTACTCAATCAATTAATAATACACTTATTACAGGATTGATAGGAAAAGATGTAAAGATCAATGGGGGAGATCTTCAACTTAGAGGACAGGAAAGCATTGTGCTCGGTTACAACATGCCTGTTGAAGCTAAAACTGCACAGATAAAAATCTATAATGGAAGCGGTACACTTGTAAGAACAATTGATGGTGTTCCTACTAGTTTAGGAAGCAGTAAACTTTCATGGGATTTGACCGATAATAACGGTAACAAATTGCCAAATGGCAATTATAAATTTGAAGTTGAAGCATTGAATAATAGTGGTGATAAAATGAGTCTGGGGCTTTTCAAAGTTGGAATGCTAGAGGGTGTTCGTTTTACTGACCAAGGAACCGTTCTTATTGTTGGCGGTGCGGAATATTCTATCTCTGATATAGCCGAAGTACTCAATCCAAAAAACAACGGAGGTTCCAAGTAATGGCAGAAATTAACGGCGTCTCAGTTCCTTTTATACCGATTGTTGGAAACAGTGAAGTTGCTTCAAGAAAAATTGGAAGAGAAGCTGCCTCAAGTTTCGATGCAATTTTTAAAGAGGAACTTGAGAAAGTCAAGTTTTCTAATCACGCTTTGAAACGTCTTGAAGCGAGAAACATTCAACTTAGCGATAATGATCTTTCAAGGATTCAAAACGCAGTTGACAAAGCAGAAGCAAAAGGAGCAAAGGATTCGTTGGTTATGATGGATAAAACGGCATTCATCGTCAACATTCCTAACAAAACAGTAGTAACAGCAATGGAAGTTGCTGAATCGAATGAAAATGTCTTTACTAACATAGACAGTGTAGTGTTTGCATATTAATTAAATAACTTAATAAAAACTGAGCGGGACCTTCCAAGGGCGCTCTCAGATTCAGCCGACTGACAGAAGCTGAATCAAATAACGGAGGTTACAAATGGCACTTCTAAATTCTCTTTTCGCAGGCGTATCTGGTTTACGCAACAATCAAGCAACAATGGACGTAATCGGCAACAACATTGCCAACGTCAATACAATCGGGTTCAAAGGATCGCGTGTTACATTCAGCGATACTTTCAATCAATTTGTAAAAGCGGGCACAAATCCAACTTCAACAAGCGGCGGTACTAACAGTTTTCAAATTGGTCTTGGTATGAAGATCAATTCAATTGATAGAAACTGGAATCAAGGCACATTTGAAAGAACCGGAATTACCACAGACTTAGCTTTACAAGGACAAGGATTGTTTGTTCTAAAAAGTAATGGTCAGCAATTGTATTCGAGAGCCGGTGCATTTATTTTTGATGCAGATGGTAAATTAGTAAATCCACAAAATGGTGCTGTTGTACAGGGTAAAGTAGCTAACGGTTTAGGTGAGATACCTGCCGGTACGACATTGCAGGATATTGTGATTGACAAGAATTTACGCTTACCTGCGGTTAAAACAACCAAAGCAGTTTGGGGCGGCAATTTACAAAGTAGTTCTACAACAATTAGAACAGATACTGTTGAATTAGTTGGTAACTTAAAACGTGAAAGTCCAGCAGCGGCAGTAACTTTCCCGGGCGCTGCATATAATTCTGCTGATCCAACCACATACAATGCAAGTAAAATTTATAATAAGGACGGACAGGCATTTCAATTGAGAAGTTGGTATACAGAGGCAACGGCAGTTGCACCTGCAGTTGGTGCTTGGACATATAATTTCGCGATTTTTGCACTTGATGCGAACGGCAACCCAACAGGTGCTGCAATCACTACCGATACAAAACTATTATCATTTGATGCAGCAACCGGCGCTTCGACCACAGCTCAAATTACAATAACTAAGGATACTAATAAAATAGATTACAAACTTAATTTTTCCTCGCTAAACAACTTGATAGCAGATAACAATGTTATAACAAAAATTGATAAAGGAGAAACACCTGAACCGGTATTAGGAGCAGTTACTATATTCGATTCATTGGGCAATTCACACACTTTATCATTAAAATTTGAGCACCTCGATAATAATAAATGGAGTTGGAAAGCAACAGTTCCGGGCACCAGTGGTGATTTAGGATCAAACGCTTATGGGGAAGCAATATTTGATCCTAACGGTCAAATTCAGAGTTTGTGGCAGGCAGGCAACCAAGTTACATCAACTCCACCGGTTCCTCAGATAACTTTTACACCGGCAAGCGGTGCTGAAGCTCAAATAATTGATCTCGATTTTGGTACAGGTACTGCAGGTGTTACACAAACTAACTTAACATCACAAGTTGCTGCTTTATCACAAAACGGTTCTTCTTCAGCGGCACTGTCAAATCTTAATATCGATCAATACGGAAATATAATCGGTATCTTCTCAAATGGTAATTCAAGAAAACTAGCGCAAATAATGATTGCAACATTTAGAAACTTAAACGGTCTTGTTAGCGTCGGCGACAATATGTACAACGTAGCGGCAAATGCCGGTGCTCCTCGACTTGATGTTCCCGGTGAAAATTCTGTTACAACAATTCAGTCCGGCGCCCTTGAGCAATCAAATGTTGATTTATCGGAAGAGTTCACAAGAATGATTGTATCACAAAGAGGATTCCAGGCAAATGCACGTGTTGTAACTACGGCAGATAATTTACTTCAGGAAATCACAAATTTGATTAGATAATTTTTCTTCATCGTATAGAGCACATCACAGAATGGGCTGCGGAAAAAGTTAGAACAGTATAATTTTGAAAACCTTTTTCTTCAGCCCCATTTCTTTTCGGTTCAACACTTAGGATAACGAATTAAAATAAATTTTCGATTTTCAAACTTCCTCATGGCTAAAATTTCATATTCGAAAACCCACTTTAGTAATTAGCTCATCTAGTGATATAAATACCATCAACTTATTCGGATTGTGGAGATGAATCCAACTGATGAATATTAGCCAAACATTGATCATTACGACCTCTCAAATATGGATATTGAAGAAATATTCAATGGCATAGCAATTGAAAATTATCTGTCACTATGGAAAAGATAAAAGAAGATTTAACCGAAACCAAAGTAGAAGAAACTTCCGAACTCGCGGAAAAGGGAAAGGGACTTAACATAAAAGTGTTAATGTTCGGAATTCCAATCTTTATTATTCAGTTAGTCGCGGTCTATTTTATCACGGCAAATGTTTTATTGAACAAGATTCAAACTAACCATTCTTCTGCCGAACCATCTCCTGCTGAAATTAAAAAAGAAGCAGAGCAACCAAAAGTTAACTCTAATGAGCTCGGAAAATTTGTTTATATGGTTGAAGACGTGGTCATCAATCCCGCAAATACCGAGGGTAAAAGATTACTCCTATCCTCGCTTGGGTTTGATGTTTCTACCGAACAAGAACATCAAGAACTTAAATCGAAAGAGTTTCTTCTTAAGGACGCAGTTATATCCATCCTGAGCAGCAAAGAGGTGTCCCGACTAAGTAATATAGTATACCGCGACACACTTAGAACGGAAATTATAAAACGTCTTTCGGTGGTAATGCCGAAAGTTAAAATAAACACTATTTATTTCAGTAAATACATTTTACAATAGCCATGCCTGAAATATTATCACAACAAGAGATCGATCAGCTTCTTAATAACATTAAGAGCGGAACTGAACAGAGTATTGAAACGAGCCATGAAAGGGAAGCGGTTCTTTTCGATTTCCGTCTGCCTAATAGAATTTCTAAGAACCAACTTCGAATTCTTCGCAGTTTTTTCGAAAATTTTGCCGAGAGTTTCAGTTCATTCCTTGTAACAAAACTTCAGACGGTTGTAAATATTAATGTAACATCAGTAGACCAAATTTATTATTCGGAGTATGTTCTTTCGGTAGCCAATCCGGCTTGCCTTTTCACTTTTGATATCAGGAACACCGACGTAAAAGGAATTCTTGAGCTCAACAATGATCTCGCTCTTTCGCTTGTTGACAAACTTCTCGGTGGGAACGGACTGGGAACAAAACAGTCAAAGGTTATAACGCCAATTGAGCAAAGAGTTCTGCGTGTAGTTGTTGAAAGGATTATGCAAGATTTACGTAAAGCATGGCAGACAGTGGACAACTTCGAATTTAATCTTGAACGTTTTGAACCGGATATTGATTTTGCACAGATCACATCACAGAGCGAATCGGTATTGCTCATATCCTTCGAAATTTTGATTGGCGAACAATCATATTTGATGAATATCTGTTTTGCAACTTTTGCCTTCGACAACATACTGGCAAAATTATCCACAACAAAACTTTCATCAATCAGAGCAACAAAATATTTCGGCATTTCCGCAAAAGAAGTAGTGGAAAACCATCTCTCAAAAACACTTCTGCCGCTGAAGGTTGAATTTGGAAAGACACAACTTTCGATTAAGGAATTACTTGATATGCAGGTGGGAGATATTGTCCGCCTTGAAACAAAATTATCTGACGATCAACAAGTTAGAACGGGCAGCCAGGTTCTATTTTCCGGAAGAATCGGGACTGTCAACAATCATAAAGCAATAAGGATTACTAAAAAAGTAATCGATGAACCAAAATCTTTCTGAGGAATTCATGGATAACCTAATAAACGAACCTACTAAACCTGTAAGTGATCAAGATGCATCATCTGCTTCGATAAGCAGTTCTCTTGCACAATTCGAAGAATTTGACGATTCGACCAGGTCGAATACCGGCTCTAACGAAAAGCTTCATTTCCTGAAAGATCTGCCAATGAACATTTATATCGAACTCGGCAGAACTCAGATGCAGATCAAAGATATTCTGGAACTCGAACGTGGTTATGTAATTGAACTTGATAAACTTGCAAGCGAACCTGTTGATGTTTTTGTGAATAACAAAAAAATCGCAGAGGGTGAAGTGGTTGTAATTGATAAACATTTTGGAATAAGAATTACAAGTCTTGTTGATCCGGCAAATAGAGTAAAGGATATCAACTGATGACATTCTTAGACATTGTTAAATCGTTCATTCCGCTCATCTTGATTTTCGGTCTGCTCTTCGGTGTATTGATGCTTGTTAGAAAATACTCCTTTTCGCTCGGCGGAAAGAAACTACGTTCTGTAAATGTTGATGTTGTATATAATCAATTAATTCTTCCTAAGAAATATTTATCGCTCATTCGTGTTCAGGACAAACTACTCGTACTTGGAATCAGCGAAAATAATATCACATTACTAAAAGAATTGGATTACAATTCATTTCAAGAATCAGAAACTATTGCAAAAGACACAAAACCAAATTTTGTCGATATCTTCAAACAGAATTTGGGAATAAAATGAACAAGAAATTATTCCTTGTTATCCTTACCGTAATATTGTTCTTTTTAGTTGCCGACTCAATTGCCCAGCAGAAATCAACATCAATTCCATTCCCCAAAATTAGTTTGGATGTAGGTACTGCACAGACGGGGAATGATGTTTCTGTGACACTTCAAATCCTTCTGTTGATGACGGTTCTCTCTTTAGCACCCTCTCTAATTATTATGACAACAGCATATCTAAGAATCATAATTGTATTTCATTTTTTAAAGAGTGCCCTCGGGACACAGCAAATGCCGCCGTCTCAGCTCCTGGCTGGAGTGGCACTCTTTATTACTTTTTTTATTATGGCGCCTACATGGAATAAAGTAAATGACGAGGCTCTCAAACCTCTAATGGCAAATCAAATTAATGTTGAAGAAGCTTATAACAAAGGAATCGAGCCGATTCGTCAATTTATGTTTAGGCAAACACGCGATGAAGATCTGGAATTGTTTATTGGGCTATCTAATCAAGTAAGACCGGCGAACAGAAACGAAATTTCAACTTATATCTTAATTCCCTCTTTTGTGCTCAGTGAGCTGCGCGCGGGATTTATAATGGGATTTTTCCTTTTCATTCCTTTCATAATGGTAGACATGATTGTATCGAGCATCCTGATGGCAATGGGAATGATGATGATGCCCCCGATGATGATCTCGCTTCCATTTAAAATATTGTTGTTCATTCTTGTTGATGGATGGAATCTTATAATCGGTTCTTTAGTTAGGAGCTTTTCATAAATGACAGAAGAACTAATCATCGAAGTATTGAAGGAAGTATTCTGGACAACATTTTTAGTTCTTCTTCCTGTTCTGGGCGTAGCGCTTATTGTTGGAATTTTTGTCTCTGTATTTCAAGCCGCTACTTCAATACAAGAAATGACTTTGACGTTTGTGCCTAAATTAATTGCCGCGGCTTTAGTGATAATTATTATGCTGCCATGGATGATTGATAAAATGGTTGCCATCACTATTAAAATGTTCACAATGTTTCAACATGTACTGCGATGACAGAGATCCTAATCGGTGATTTTGTAATTGTACTCTTGATCTTCATCCGGATCATCTCGATGATTGTCACTGCTCCTGTGCTCTCGAACAGTGCTTTTCCGGTATTGGCTAAAATATTCCTTGCAATGGTCATTGCTTACATCGTTTTCTTAACAATTGATAAAAGCAAAATTATTATTGAATTAAACCTTGTTTCTATTACACTCATTGGAATCCGTGAAGTTCTCACCGGTTTCATAATGGGCTACATGCTCAATTTTATCTTTTATGGAATTTCTTTCGCAGGCACTTTAATTGGTTATGATATGGGATTAATGATGGCGGAAGTGATGAATCCAATGCAAGAAACAAGCAACAATGTTGTTGGAGAAATGATTTATTTTATATCTATGATGATCTTTCTTCTTATCAATGGACATCATTACATCATTGGTGCGGTTGTCGCTTCATTTAATGTAATACCTATTGCAAAATTTTCAGTGACTTTGCCCGTTGTGCAAATGATCGTCAAATATTCATTTGCGGTTTTTACAATTGCTTTGAAGATAGCATCACCGATTCTAGTAACATTTTTTCTAATCCATATTGCAGAGGGTATTATTGCTCGTGTAATTCCCAATATTCAAGTATTTTTTATAACACAACCGGCAAAAATTGCTATTGGCTTTGTGTTTCTTTCAGCACTGGCTCCTTTATATGTTTTTGCCATCAAGAATTTGCTGCAAAATTATGAATCTCAACTCACAGAAATTATTAAAACGATGGGCGTTTAAGAATGGCTGACCAGGACGGACAAGAAAAGAGTGAGCAGCCCACCGGGAAGAAACTTGACGATGCAAGAGACAAAGGTCAAGTTGCTAAAAGTACCGAGATAAATTCGCTGGCAGTTTTTGGCAGCGGATTGGTAATAATTTATCTCATGAAGGGATTTCTTGGTGAAAAAATCTCTGATTTTACAATTGAAATGTTGGGATCGCTCGAAAAATTTGAGATCAATAAAACGATCTTGCAAACATACATGTTTAAGTGGGCGCTCTTCTTTTTAACACTTCTTGCACCGGTTTTGATTGGAATTATAGTTGTTGCTCTCGCTGCTAACATTGCACAAGTTGGCTTGAAGTTTAAGACAAAGGTCTTTAAACCTTCTCTTGGTCGCTTTAATCCAATTGCGGGAATTAAAAGGATTTTCTTTTCTCCCAGTTCAATCGTAGAAATTTCAAAATCGCTTGCTAAATTATTCGTTATCGGATTGTTCACATACTTCATTATCTCAAAATTAATTCAAGACACAACTCTACTTATTGAACTTAGTGTTGAAGAAATTGTAAAGTTTATGCTCGACTCGGCATTTTCTCTCATCTGGAAAATTGCCCTCTTCTTTGTTGTAATTGCAGCTATTGATTTTACATTCCAGAAGTTCAAATTCAAAAAAGAAATGATGATGTCTAAGCAAGAAGTTAAGGAAGAATACAAGCAGAGTGAAGGCGATCCAAACATCAAATCCAGAATACGCAAACAGATGTTATCAATGGCGCGCAAAAGAATGATGAAAGATATTCCGACTGCAGATGTTGTAGTAACAAATCCAACGCACTTTGCCATTGCTATCAAGTATGAATTGAATAAAGACAATGCGCCCAAAGTTGTTGCTAAAGGAATGGATGAACTGGCACAGCGCATCAAAAAAATTGCAGTTGAAAACAATGTTCCTCTTTATGAAGACAAAGAACTTGCGCGGGCGCTTTTTAAATCTGTCGAAGTCGGCGAAGAAATTCCAACAAAATTATTCAAGGCGGTTGCTCAAATTCTTGCTTATATCTTTCAGATGAAAAAACTGAAAAAGAAAAGGAGCATAGTGTAGAATGATGAAAGCCTTCGGCAGAAATAGCGATATATTTCTTGCATTTGGTCTAATTATGATGCTCGGTTTGTTGTTGATTCCGCTGCCGGCATCGATGCTGGATTTTCTGCTCGCGTTGAATATTACACTTTCAATTTTGGTATTGATCGTTTCTCTTTACATTCAATCACCTCTTGATATTTCTGTGTTCCCTGGATTGCTCTTGGTAACCACACTTTTCCGGCTTGGTCTCAATATTAGTTCAACACGCTTAATTCTCATTGATGGTTATGCCGGAAAAGTTATTGAATCGTTCGGCTCTTTTGTTGTCGGTGGGAATTATGTTGTAGGTTTTATCGTCTTTATTATTCTGGTCGTTATTCAGTTTATAGTAATCGTAAAAGGATCCGGAAGAATTTCTGAAGTTGCAGCCAGGTTCACACTTGACGCTATGCCGGGTAAGCAGATGGCAATTGATGCGGACTTGAATACCGGACTTATAACAGAAAGCGATGCGCGTAAAAGAAGAGAAACAATTAGCCGGGAAGCGGAATTTTACGGAGCTATGGATGGTGCCAGCAAATTTGTAAAAGGCGATGCTATTGCAGGGTTGATCATCAATGGTATAAACATTCTTGGCGGCTTCATTATAGGTGTTGCTCAAAGAGGATTATCGTTCCAGGATGCGCTCCAAACATATACAATCCTTACTATCGGCGATGGATTGGTATCACAAATTCCGGCTATAATCATTTCAACAGCTGCGGGACTTGTTGTAACACGAAGTGCGGCTGGTACTTCATTAGATTTTCAGATGAAAACACAGCTCTTCTCAAATCCTAGAGTACTTGCAACAGTAAGCGGTTCAATTTTTTTATTTGCTTTAATTCCGGGAATGCCGGCAATTCCGTTTCTTATTCTTAGTATCCTTTTAGGAACAAGCTCGTACATTACAAAAAAGAACAAACAGACTATTCCCGCAGCAAATGTTGAAGAAGAAGTATTAATCCCGGAACCGAGTGAAGAAAAATTCGAACAATATTTACAAGTGGACCCTATCGAAGTTGAGATCGGATACGGATTAATAAGTCTTGTGGATGAAAAACAAGGTGGAAATTTATTCCAGAAAATATCATCCACACGAAAATTAATTGCAGTCGAATTCGGTGTGTTAATTCCACCGGTTAGAGTGCGTGATAATCTTCAACTTTCACCGAGTGAGTATATTATCAAGATAAAGGGAAATGTTATTTCAAATAACGAAATTTACCCGGATAGACTTCTTGCAATGAATCCCGGTAATATAGAAGAAGGCTTGAACGGTTTGCAAACTACCGATCCGGCGTTCGGTTTGCAAAGCTTTTGGATTGCAAACGAGGAGAAAGAAAAAGCGGAAATGCTGGGGTACACAGTTGTTGATTGTATCTCCGTTTTATCCACACATCTTCAAGAAGTACTAAAGAAAAATTTTGATAAGATTCTTTCCCGGCAAGAAGTAAAACAACTTTTAGAAAACATCAAGAAAGATTATCCCGCTGTTGTAGATGAGATTAACCCCGAAGTACTTAACCTTGGAACCATCCAAAAAGTATTGCAAAATCTTTTAAAAGAAAATATTCCAATCAAAGATTTTGTACAAATTCTTGAAGCACTAATTGATTACTCAAAAACCACAAAAAATGTTGATGTACTTACGGAATATGTTCGACATACTATCGGTGGTACAATAGCATCTCTCTACATAGATCCTAATGGAATTATTCACGTAGCTGCATTGAGCGAAAATTTGGAAGCAACAATTAGTAGATCTTTACAAGCACAGAAAGATAGTGTTGTAACTTTGGGCTTGAACCCGACTGTCTTACGAGAACTCAATATACAACTTCAACAGATGATGGAGAATTTTAACAAACTTGGTTATTTGCCGGTCTTAATTACTTCAGCAACTATTCGTCCTTATTTTTATCGTTTAGTCAGCAGCAGTTTTCCGGAATTAACCGTTCTATCTTATTCGGAATTACCCGCTAATATAGAATTAGAATTT
The DNA here is from genome assembly GCA_964449775.1 of uncultured Melioribacter sp. Lineage (GTDB taxonomy): Bacteria > Bacteroidota > Ignavibacteria > Ignavibacteriales > Melioribacteraceae > Fen-1258. Next base: position 75,752 of record CAYVBQ010000003.1, read on the forward strand.
ATAGGAAAGTTAGAGGTACAAAATGCAAATTAAAAAATTTATCGCCCCGTCTTTGAAAGATGCCACACAGCAGATGAAACACGAATTGGGAATTGATGCTATTATACTTGGTACGCGTGTTTTAGAGGCAGATAAACGATTCGACATGAAAAAGATGTATGAAATTACTGCGGGCATTGACCAGCCTGCCAAATCAGATATAACAAAGCAAGTTGGAACCAAAACTGCAACGGCAGGAAGTTACCAGTCTGAACTTGATTCACTCACAAAAAAAATATTTCCCCAAACCGAGATTCCACTTATTTCAGATGAAAGAAAAAATAAAAATTATAAGGCGGCATCTTCGGTAAAAACTTTTGAAAGAGAAATAACTGAAATTGCAGAAACATTGCAACTGCATGAAGTTCAAAAAAATATTGTAACAAGTCTTGTCAAACATCTGTCCAACTCTTCCGGATTTGTTGATGAATCCGGATTGGAGAATTATCTTCTCTCAACAATGGCTTCAATGATTCCAACAACAAGTTTTAAGGTCAATAAAAAGAAGACGCATAAAATCGCGCTTGTGGGTCCGACCGGAGTAGGAAAAACAACTTGTATTGCAAAGCTCGCAGTAATTTCCAAGATCATTCATAAGCTAAATGTTGGATTGATTTCGATTGACACATACCGTCTTGGAGCAATTGACCAGTTGAGAATTTTTTCGGAGATAAGTGATATCGAAATGGCAGTAGCTTATGAACCGGAAGAGATCCCAAAACTCATAAAAAAATTCAAGAATAAGGATTTGATTTTTATTGATACTGTTGGACGAAGTCAGAAAAGCAAGAAAAGTTTAGAATCCATCGAAAAATATTTGCAAGCAGCGCAAGTTGATGAAACTGTTCTTGTTGTTAGCGCAACAAGTTCAGCGCGCACACTCAATGACGTAGCGGAAAAATTTAAGAATACAAAATACAGTTCCGTTATTTTTTCCAAAGTTGATGAAGCAGTTTCGTACGGCAATATTATAAATCTTGCCGTTACTCAAAATATACCGGTTATGTTTTTAACCAACGGTCAGGTTATTCCGGATGATATTGTTTCAGTTAATCCGGCATTCTTAGCAAACTTGGTTTTTACGGGTAAGTTGTATAAATGAATGGACAAGCATCAAGGCTAATTGAGCTCAATAAGCTGGCGGAAACAGGAAGAAGAAATTCCAATTCCAAAATTATTTCCGTTTGCTCGGGCAAAGGTGGTACGGGAAAAACATTTTTCTCTGCAAACTTCGCATATCAGCTCTCACGCCTAAACAAAAAAGTATTGCTTGTTGACCTTGATCTTAATTTCTCTAATCTAAATATTCTATTAAATCAAACATCTGCTAAAACAATTTCCAATTTCTTCGAGCAGACAGAAACTATGGAAGAGATAGTTTTTAATTATTCCACAAATCTCGATTTGATATTCGGAGACTCCGGCAGAAATGATTATCCCCGCGTAAGCCGGGAAGTAATAGATTACTTTTTCATCGTCCTCACAAAAATTCAGCACCGATATGATTATATAATTTTAGATTCGTCAGCTGGTGCAGATATGCTGCTATTACATCAGCTCTTAAAATCTGATTACAACTTAATTGTTACTTCGCCAGAGCCGACTGCCATCATGGATGCATATGTTGTACTTAAACTTTTAGTAGAGAATGAATCGGAAGCGAAAAGATATATTGTTATAAATAAGTGCAGTGACACTGATGAGGGAGAGAATGCATTTATAAAACTTTCAACAGCAGTGAATCATTTCTTAAAAATGAAGATCGATTTACTTGGGATTATAAGTCATGACGGAGCCGCTCACAAATCCATTGTGAATCAAGAATTGCTTCTGGATTATGATCCAAGATCAATCGCAGCCAATGAAATCTATCAGAACGTAATGCGGTTCATTACTATCACACAAATGGCTAATAATAACCAGCCTGAATAATTATCCCAAACTTTCTCCACTTAAATCAAGCAAAAATGAATGTTTCAGCAGCCCGGCATTTGCGCGGTTAATGGTATAGTGTTTGCAACTTTACTAACAAAAAAGTGGAAGTAATGAACAAGATAATTCTTCAAACCGGTTTGTTGATCTTTTTCTTTTCGGTGATTTACTTCACTCAAAGAGGTATGACGATGGAAAAGATTCTTCTCAATTCTTTCGTCATCTTCATCATCGTAACCTCAATGCTTAGCATAATAGTAATTGGAATTATAAAGGCAATTAATAGAAACTCGCTCAATAAATTAGGCGAATATTCAGAGAACTTAGCAGGAAAATCGAAAAATGAGTAATGCAAATCTTTGGTCCTCGTATAAAGAAAATCCTTCTACGGATTTAAAGAAACAGATTGTACTCACTTATCTGAATCTTGTTCATTACGTAATTCATAAAACCAATCTTAATCAAAATGGAATTCTGGACCGTCGCGATTTTTTCCAATTTGGTATAGAGGGGTTGAGTGAAGCGATAGATCGGTTTGACCCCGATTACGGAACCAAGTTCGAGACTTATGCTATTCAAAGAATCCGCGGTAAAATTTATGACGAACTCCGCAAATACACCGATAAATATGAACACGCGGTTGAAGGAGAAAGCTGCACAAGTTATTCTTTTTCCAGTATCTCCCTGAATCAAACTATTAGTGATGATGATGGAATGCAACTTCAAGAAATTATTCCAAGCGGCGCAGAAAAACCCGACGCCATTCTTGAAAAGAAAGATCTCAAACAAAAACTTGTAGATCTTATGAAAGAACTTGGCGAAAGAGAAAGAACGATTTTGAGCTTGTATTATTATGAAGAATTGAATTACAAAGAAATTTCTCAAATTCTAAATGTGACGGTTTCACGCGTGTCTCAGATTCATTCTAAAATTATCAATTCACTTAAACTTAAGTTGGCTGAATATAATGCTTGAAGTTAAAAATCCGGACTTGCGGGAAAGCATAAGAAAAAAACTTTTGAATATTGGATCTCTGCCGTCTGTTCCACAAATTATTACAGAGGTGTCTTTGATGCTCGATAGCGATAGAACAAGCGCTACGGACTTATGCAAAGTAATTTCTCAAGATCAAGGTATCGTGGCAAAAATACTTGCTGTTGCAAACTCTCCTCTTTATGGTTTACCAAGAAGAGTTTCAACAATTGAGTTTGCTGTTATAATCATTGGCTTTGAACATATCAGAAACATTTTAGTTGCTCTCTCTCTTGTAGATGTATTTAAAACAAGAAACACCCAGGATTGGAATCAGAATAGCTACTGGGTTCACTCTCTTCTAACTGCAATCGCGGCAAAAAGAATTGCGGATGATCTTCGTTATCCGAAATCAGGTGAAGTTTTTACGGCAGGGCTGCTTCATGACTTAGGTCTTGCAGTTTTCCAACGATTTTTGAATCCCGAATTCAAAAATATTTTAAAAATGAAAGAAAAAGATCAAATTGCTCACATCAATGCTGAAGAGATAACGCTTGGTTTTACACATCAAGATGTAGGAGAGTTCTTACTTGAGAGATGGAATTTTCCTCCATATATCGGCGAAGCAGTTCTATATCACCACAAACCCTCGCTTGCTAAAAACGGAAGAGTCCTGGCTTCACTTATTCATCTTGCAGATTATATGACCCAGCGTCTGAACATCGGAGCTTTTGAATGGGATAATGATTATGTGCTCGATGAAAATATCATTGACATTCTTGGGTTTGGAAGTTTTCAATATCTCGAAGATTTTATTTCGGGTTATGAACATTTATTTAAAAGTCATCTTGAATCAATAAATCAATAGGGCGTTATGGAAACATTATCAATTGACTATGCAAAAAAATCTGAAAGAACAGAATTAATCCTTAAGAAGGTTAATACTCTTTCTCCAATTCCCAAAATACTCACCGAAGTGCTTGAGCTTTTGAACGATCAATATACAAGCCCTCACGTTCTTGCAAAATCAATTTCGAAAGACCAGGGTGTGGTTCTTAAGCTATTGACAATTGCAAACTCTCCATTTTATGGATTATCAAAAAGAGTTGCTTCAATAGAGTTTGCAATTATGATCTTAGGATACGATGAAATTCGGAATATAGTTTCTGCGCTCTCGCTGATGGAATCGATGAAAAACAAGAGCGATCAATATCTTGATCAGAAAAACTTTTGGATGCATTCCTACATTACTGCAACAATTTCCAAAAAAATTGCAATGGACCTCGGATTAGAAAAAAGCGGCGAGGTGTTTCTTGCCGGGTTGCTTCACGATCTTGGAATTTCTGTTGTTCACAGATTCATGCACTCAGACTTTATAAATATTTGTGATCTTGTTGCAAAGGGTACTCCAATTCTTGAAGCGGAAGTGCAAATACTTGGAATGGATCATCAGGCAGTCGGTTCAACGCTTTTGAAAAACTGGAACATACCGGAAATAATTTGCAGCATAGTTAAAAATCATCATTCACCCCATCTTTCAGTCGATGCGCCGGTGCTTTCTTCAGTAGTTCATCTTGCCGACTATATGACGCAAAAATTACAGATGGGAGATTTGAAATGGGACGGTAATGTTGAATTGAATGAACACATTTTAACAACTCTTCATTTCAAAGATTTGACTGTTCTTGGAAAGTTTATTGAGGATTACCGCGAACCGTTAGTTGGGCAACTCGAATCATTGAGGTATTTAATTTGAGACTGATAAAAGAAAAAACTTCCGAATATGAATCATTTCACAAGTCGCTTCAATACTTCACAAAAAACTCTGCGGCGCAGGGAGATCTGAAACTTATAAGTTTCGAGAATCACAGAAATAATTCAAATCTTCTGGATAAATATTCTTTCTTTGTTCAAAATCTCTATTCATTCCAAAATAAAATTCAGAGTGTAGAGAGCGTTAAGGATCTGCATACTCTTTTCCAAGAATTTGTAAAGCGAATAATATTTTCGAAAGAAGTTGAAATTTTTCTATTCAACGATTCTCGCCGAAATCTAATTCCGTTAAATGTCACCGCATCGCAGTTACATATTACAGCGGTTAATAAGGCTTATAAAGATGGTATACTTGATTGGATCTATGAAACTAAGAAAGCAACCATAATCCCGGATCTAAATAAGCTCACAATCAATGGTTCTAAACTTAACCAGATAATTTTTCCGGTTTACGATAGAAAAGCAAATTACGGGTTACTTTCTTTATTAACTCCCGTATCAAAGGTCAAAGAAGATTCTCTTGAGAATCAATCCGTACAAATTTTACTCAGTATGATCATTCCGATGATTATAACACTCAGACAAAAACAATCGATCAATAAACTCTACCAGGAACTTCAGGTTTATCAATCTAAAATGAACAATGATTTTGACACCTACGCTATTGGCGAACTTGCAGAAGGAATTTTAGAAGAGATTGGAGAACCGCTCCAAGTCATTTTAAGCTACACAAACGTAGTTGAAAACGAATACAACGTGGATAGCGAAGTCACAGACAAGATAAAACAACAGGTTAAAAAAATTAATGAGCTAACCAAACAACTTGTAAAATTTTCGGAACTTAACAAACCACAAACGCAAAAGAGTCAGCCGTGTGAAATAAATAAAGTTGTACGCGAATTTAAAAATGTAAGCAATGCTACACTAAACAATCTTGGTCTGGAATGTGAACTTGATCTAGAAGAGAATATGCCGCCAATTCTCAGCGATCCCAAAGATATTAAACAAATTATGACCAGTATCTTTTCGATAATTAAAAGCGATTCCCAAAAAGGTGGCGCAATTGTTATTCAGACAAAATACATAAAGGAGAGAATTGTACTATCTGTTTTTACTACAGAACAGCTTTCCGGTTTTGCCAATTCACAAGAATGCAATTCAAATGTAACTGTAAAACTTATCCATGAGTTGATGAAGAAAAATGAAGGTACGGCTGAATTTAATTCTTTGCCGCTTAAAGGATCCATCATTCATTTAATCTTTCCAATGAAAAGGAAATTGAATTTATGAAGAATGTAATCTTTATTGTTTTGGTTTCTTCTTCGCTTTTAATTGCGCAATCTGCAACGATAGATTCGTGTGCAACTGTTATAGCACAGGATACTGTTTGCATAAGTGATTTAGTCCAACAGCAGATCAATAAGGCGATAGAAAAACAATCCCAACAAATCGTGCATGCTGTTTCAGAAGCTAAGATTAATTTTGTTCCGAAAGTTGTTGTAGCCCCAACCGCAAATGATCCAATTCGCAATTTTGTTAATGCTCTACCGATTCATATTCAAATTTTTATAGCCGCATCATTTTTAATCATCCTTAGTTTATTGGTGCACCGGGCGGTTCTTGTAGTTAAGAGAAGATCATCACGCACATTAAAGAATAAAATTTCCAGCCTTCGCGAAGAAAAAATTGTTACCAAAGAAAATCCCAAGCTTAAAGGAGAGCGTATAAAACTTAAGAACCGTAACTCGATTTTTAATGTTTCTGAAGGTCATATATCCAAATTGGCAAAGGAATTAAACATCGCAAAAGGTGAACTACTTCTCGCATCTCGCTTAAAACAATATGAAATTGGAAAAATGTAAGAGAGGATAAAATGATAAAAGGAATATATACCGCCGCTCGGGGTCTAGAATATAGAAGGAAAAATATTGATGTCATTGCAAACAACCTTGCAAATGTGAGCACTACAGGATATAAAAGAGAAATTCCGTTTTCTGAAGTAATAAACCAGATGGGTGATATTCAAACTAAAAAACTTACAAATCAGAGGCAGGGAGATATTACTCAAACTGCTAATCCTCTAGATTTAGCAATTTCCGGAAAAGGATTTTTTGCAGTGAAAAATAATGGAGGCGAGGTTGAACTTACACGTAACGGAAGATTCAGAATTTCCGATGAAGGTTTTTTAACTGATGGAAATGGCAGTAAGGTTTTAGGAAAGAATGGTCCAATCGCAATGGACGATACTATGCTTAATCAAGATTCAACGATTCTGATTACCAAAGCAGGAGAAATTAAGATAGGTAACAAAACCGTTGATACACTTTTGATTATGAACGTTGGCAATTCCAGTCAATTATCCAAATCCAGTGATTCCAATTTTACAACAGAAGATCAGGAATATTTTGCGGCTTCTGAAAATGAGTATGGCATTTCTCAAGGGTATCTTGAAGGAGCTAACACGAATATTATTGAAGAAATGGGAGCAATGATTCAACTCAACAAAGAATATGAATCAGCTCAAAAAATTATTGCAGCTCTCGATCAGTCTCTTGAGCAGGCAAATGAAATCGGAAAAGTATAAAAGGAGAATATCATGTCAGAACGTGCCTTAAGAACAGCGGCAACAGGTATGTATGCGCAACAAATTAATATCGAGGTTATTTCAAATAATATTGCGAACATTAATACAACCGGTTTCAAAAAGAATAAAGCCGAATTCCAAGACTTAATGTATCAAGAGGTTAGTATTAACCCGCTCACTTCATCAACTCCAGGTGTCGAAGATACTTCTACATCGAAGATCCAGGTTGGTAATGGCGTTAAACCGGCATCATCACAAAAAATTTTCAAACAAGGCGATGTTACACCAACTAATAATCAATTCGATCTGGCAATTCAAGGTGAAGGATTTTTTCAAGTAAGGAAGAACGACGGAACTTTTGCATACACACGCGACGGATCTTTTAAGGTAAGTGCCGATGGGAAAATGGTTACAACCGGTGGTTATACTCTCGAACCGGGTTTCACCTTAAACTCAGACATCGCAAGCCTTTCTGTGGGAAAAGATGGTACCATGGCAGCTAATCTGCTTGATGGCAGCACTACGGTTTTAGGAAATATTGAACTTGCTCGATTCATGAATAATGGTGGTCTCGTTGCATTGGGTGATAATCTTTACGCGGAATCGCAAGCTTCGGGGCAGCCGATGCTTGGAACTCCGGGTGATCAAGGCTTCGGTGAAGTTAATCAAGGATATTTGGAATCTTCCAATGTTGATATTGTGGAAGAGATGATTTCGATGATTGCATCACAACGCGCTTATGAAATAAACTCGAAGACTGTGAAGACAGTTGAAGAAATGATGACACTGGCAAACAATCTTAAGAGATCCTAATTAATTATGCTTGGAATACTATCAATATTGATCGGATTTCTTTTTGCACAAGACAATAGTCTTGATCTCAAGTTGAAAAATTATCTGAATGATAAATTGAACAAATACGTAAAGTATGAATATCAGATTGTTCAAGTGCCCCAAAATTATTCGCGCATTGAAATTAATTATGAAAAACAATCACGGTTGATAAAAAATTATTTTTATGTACCTGTTAAAATATACGATTCAAAGAATTTACCAAGCGGCGCATTGCTGACGATTCGAGTGAAGCTTTATAAGAATGTGTTGGTTGCATCGAATGAAATTCGTAGAAATGAGAATCTCTCTGCAAATTTGTTTGATGTGAAAATAGAGGATGTCTCGCTGTATGAAGGAAAAACTCTAAATGTAGATGATAATCTTGCAAATTTTAGAAGCAAAGTTTTAGTCAAAGCAGGAACAATACTTTCCAAGTATATGATTGAGCCGGTTCCAATCGTCAGCAAAGGCGATAAAATAATTCTTCATACCGGAAGAACAGGTGTTGATATTTCGATTGATGTAATTGCACGGCAAGATGGTTGTGCCGGTGATGTAATAAGCGTGTACGCGAACGGGAGTAAATTGTACAAAGGCAAAATAGTAGATAAGAACAACTTAACCCTGGTAGAATAATATGAAACGAATAATAATAATTTTCGTAATTGCAGTTTTTACATTAGCGTTGAACGCGCAAGATATGCGGCAAAACGCTTATGCATCTCTTTTTTCAGATCAGAAAGCAAACAGGCAAGGTGATGCAATAACAATTATTGTTTTAGAATCAACCCAGGCCTCAAATAACTCAGAAACAAACGCTGGAAGAAAGAGCGATGTCGGTTTTGGTTTTTCAGGCGGAGTAGATAAAACAGCTTTACCAAATGTCAATTTGAAGATAGGCGCCAATAATGATTTTAGCGGTCAAGGTTCAACTCAAACAACCGGAAATATTCGAACAAAGATCAGTGCAACTGTTGATACGGTTCTTGCTAACGGCAATCTTGTTATTCGCGGAAGTAAAAAAATCACAATTAACGGTGAAGAGCAGATGATACAAGTTAAAGGAATTGTTCGTCCTTCAGATATATCACCGAACAATACTGTGTTATCATACAATATTTCTGATGCGGAGCTGTCATTCGAGGGTAACGGCATAATTGATAATGCTCAGAAGCCGGGTTTACTATCAAAATTATTTCACTGGCTGTTCTAGGTAAAAAAATGAAAGTAAAATTTTTATTCATTTTCGCAATCCTCTCTTTCGCCTGTGATTCTATCTACTCACAGCGGATAAAAGATGTTGCGTATATGACTGGAAAAAATTCCGAACAGATAATCGGTTATGGAATTGTTGTTGGACTTGCCGGAACAGGCGATAGTTACCGCTCATCGTTCACAATTCAATCAGTTACAAGTATGTTGAAGCGATTCGGAATCACTGTTCCTCAAACTGATCTGAAGACCAAAAACGTTGCTGCGGTAATTGTAACAGCAACTCTAAATTCAAATTTAAGAGCAGGCGCAGAGTTTGATGTAACAGTGTCATCAATGGGTGATGCAACTAGTCTTCAAGGTGGAACGCTTCTGATGACACCTCTTTCGAGTATCAGCGGAAAAGTCTTGGGGTTTTCACAAGGTGCAATTTCTGTTGGGGGATATGATATAAATACTTCAACGGGAAATAGAGTTTCGAAAAATCATACCTTAGCCGGAAGAGTCCCTCGCGGTGGATCTTTGAAAGAATCAATGGAAAGTGAGGAGATGTCGGTGAGTGAAATTTCCGTATTCTTAAAAGAACCGGATCTTACTACATCGCAAAACATTACAACATCTATAAATCAAAAATTCGGAACTGATGTAGCAAAAGCGGTTGATGCGGCAGAGGTTAAAATTACAGTTCCTCAAGACCGTCAGAATAATCTAATCGGATTTCTTTCCGAGTTGGAAAATATTGCAGTTCAAGTTGATGAAATAGCAAAAGTTGTTTTGAATGAAAGAACCGGCACTGTCGTATCCGGTCAAAACGTAAAGATTCAACCAGTTACCATTACACACGGAAGTTTGAACATTACAATACGTAATTATCCAATTGTATCTCAGCCGGGCGCTTTCTCTCAAGGAAACACCGCGGTTGTGAACAACACAATTCCGTATGCTAATCAAGACTCGACTAACACGGTGGCAATTCAAGGCGCGAGCAATGTTCAAGAAGTAGCGGCGGCACTAAACTCATTAAAAGTTTCTCCGCGCGATATAATCTCAATATTTCAAGCGCTCAAGGAAGCCGGAGCGTTAATAGCAGAATTAATAATAATGTAAATGGAAAAGCTCTCGCTTAAAATAGATAACCCGCAGAAGCACATGTCTCAAATGGCGGAAGTGAAATCCCGTTATGATGAAAACGGGAAAGTGAAAATAGCTGCTGCAACAAAACAATTTGAAAGCATGCTTACTCAGATGATGTTGAAGAGTATGAATAAAACAACCGGCGGTATGCTCGGTGAAGAAGGTTATGGCAATGATATGTTTGATACGGTTTTTGAACAAGAGATTGCATCATATATGGGCGAAACAAAAAGTCTTGGAATTGCAGAGTTGCTCTACAAAAAAATTACCGGTGAAGAGATGACTCCCGATATGCGCTTCAAAGTCAATAACCAAATTGCGCCGATGAGAATAAAGAATACTACTACCGAAACCGATGCCACTAATGTTCATCCAAGCAATGCATCTCTTGACCGTTTAGAAAAATTTGATAGCCATATTAATGAAGCCGCAAAATCATTCGGAGTTGATAAAAATATAATAAAATCGATCATAATGACTGAGAGCGCCGGTAACAATAAGGCGGTTTCCAGTGCAAAAGCGAAAGGATTAATGCAATTAATTGACTCAACAGCCTCGGATATGGGTGTTCGTAACGTATTCAATCCCAGAGAAAATATACTTGGCGGCACTAAATATTTTGCACAAATGCTTCGACAATATAGTGGTGATGTGAAGCTTGCTTTAGCGGCTTATAACGCGGGACCTTCAAACGTTGAAAAATACAACGGTGTTCCGCCATTTGACGAAACAAAGAATTACATAAATAAAGTATTGGGCTATTTCAATCATTTTAGTGAGAGTAATTTATGAATCCACAACTTTTATTAACTTCGTTGAGGGTGCAGAATGATAATCTCGATGTTTTAATTGACGTACTCGAAACAGAGAAACAGGCAATTGTTCAACACGATTATACCGCGCTTGAAAATGCTATAAACGAAAAACAAAAAATATTAAGAAATGTTGAGAGGGAAGAGTCTAATCGAATAAAAATTATTAAAGATCTTGCAAGTCTATTTTCGTTGGAACTTCCAAAAGCATCGGTAGATAATCTTCTCGAACATGGCAAGATGCATTTTGAAAAAGAACAAAAGGAGTTAGAGAAAGTTAGAACTTCCATCAAGATTAAACTTGATGTTGTCACTCGGATTAATTCCCAGTTAAAAGATGTGATTGAGTTTTCTCGAAATTTGATTAAAGAAACAATTGTGGCATTGGTTGGAAACAACAAGCATTCATTAGTGAATAAGAAGGTTTGAAATGGGTATTGGAAGATTATTTGATATTTCAGTTCGTTCTATGGCTGCTTACCAGCAGGCGTTAGATGTTACGGCAAATAATATCTCAAATGCCGGTAATCCAGCTTATAGCCGGCAAAAGGTTTTACTTGCTTCAGAAACGGCTGAGAATGGAAGAGGTGTTGGAATAAAAGTTCAGGACGTTTTACGAATCAAAAATGATTTGCTTGGTATTCAAATAATAAAGTATCAATCCACACTATCAAATGCGGATAAACGCTCAACAATTCTTAAGCAGGTTGAAACAATTATATCGGAACCATCTTCTAACGGTCTTTCAAATTATATTACAGATTTTTTTAATTCTTGGGATCAATTGTCAACAAATCCGAACTCAATACCATTGCGTCTGAATGTTATTCAAAAAGCTCAAGGAGTAGGAGACCGGTTCAAACAAATTTTGGATGGATTAAGTGATGTACAAACAACTCTACTAAACAATGCCACAACTACCGTTGAACAGATCAATAATGACCTAAAAGAACTTTATGGGTATAACTCAAACATTTATGAATCGGTTGTGCGCGGCATTAATGCAAGCGAATTAAAAGATCAGCGTGATGAATTAATTGCAAAATTGAGCGAAAAGGTAAATCTATCAGTTCATGTTAACGAAACCGGCGCGGCAATTGTTAATATAGGCGGAGTTCAAGCCGCTGATCAGTATGGATATAATCAATTCGAAATGAAGATTGTTGACGGTAAATTGCGAATGGTCTCTAAAGATGATTCTCATTCCACCGCTGTAATAAATAATGGTGAACTTTTTGCAATCACCGATTTGTATTCTAATAAAATCCCTCAATACAAAAGTAGCTTTGAAAACTTACAAAGTGTTTTTGTAAGTAAAGTAAATGAACTTCATATGAGCGGAAGCACGCTTATCCAGGGCGGTACCTCAAAGACAAACATTCCATTCTTTGGTGAGTCAGATATTAGCGGGAACGCAGTCAACGCTATTTCTAACGGACAAATTAAAATAAACTCCACAATATTGAATGATCCTAAAAACATTGCCGCATCGGAACTTGCAAATAATGATGGAAATGGAAATCTCGCAAATAAACTAGCACGTCTCTTTGATACTAGTTTTACAGAATTGAACGGGCAGTCATTTATGGATTATTATTCTTCAACTCTTAATGCTCTCGGAATGGAGAAAGTTAGCAGTGACAATTCGGTTGAATCTAGCGGGGCAATACTTCAACAGCTAAAAAATGAAAATTCCTCTTATTCCGGCGTTTCACTGGATGAAGAGATGACCAACGTTTTAAAATATCAACGTTCTTACGACGCGGCTGCAAAAATGATAAAAGTGGCAGACGAAATGATGCAAACAATACTACAAATGGTGTGATAAATGAGAGTAACTGAAGGGTCGATGACGGATAAGTATTTGTACAATCAGCAGAAAATTTTGAACCGCAAGGCAAAAATTCAAACTCAGATTGCTACAAATACTAAAATTGAAACTCTCTCTGATGATCTCATTGGTTCTTTGCAGAGTATAAAGATACAATCACAAATAAAAAAAACAGAGAACTATTTACAGAATGCAGATAGAGTGAATGAATTTATGACTGCATCGCTGCAATCATTAGATAGTGTTAGTGCCGAAATACAAAAAGTGATGGTTATTGCAGTTGATGCGGCAAATCCACTCAATGTGCAAAACTACGCAACGATGGCACAATCCGTTAAGGATTCGTTAAGCTCCATTGTTCAAAGTGTGAATACAAAGCGCAACGATATGTATCTCTTTAGCGGAACAAATTATCAAGCGGAGCCGGTCGCAATTGATTCCGTTACGGGAAAGGCAATTGTTTCCACGGCGGATTTTTCAGGTGAGGTTAAAATTCAAATATCTCAAAATGCCACGCAGAGAATGAACATTCCGGGTTCAAATGTTTTGAACACCGGATTATTCGAATCACTAAACAGTATGATAGATTCGCTTACATCGGGAGTTGCGCCAACTCAAACAGAAAAGGATAATTTAGATAGTGCTTTCAAAGAACTTTTGAATTTGCAATCGCTTGGTGGTCAGGCAATCAATAGAATGGAAGATATAAACCAAATGTTGTCTAATCAGAGAACAAGTCTGGATGAGACATACGCAAAAATTCAAGGAGTTGATATGCCTGCTCTTGCAATGGAATTGCAGAATGAAGAATATTTATTACAAGTTGCATACAAACTTTTAGCAAACTCATTTCCAAAATCTCTTTTTGATTACTTATGATAAATAAAACAGGAGCATTTTTTGGATTACTTATTGGTTTGTTCTCCATTTTTGGAGCTTTCTTTCTTGAAGGCGGCTCCTTCCAAGCACTGTTTCTTTTTTCATCAATCGTAATTGTGTTCGGTGGTACTTTTTCAGCAATAATCATAGGTTTTGGACTGGATAAATTCAAAAACATCACAGCGCTAACTCGTCTTGCATATTTTCCGCGAAAATATGATGTAAGCAAAGTGATTGATACTTTCGTTGAACTTTCTATAAAGGCTAGAAAGGAAGGATTGCTGTCCATCGAAAAAGATCTAAACAAATTTGAATACTTATTCCCTAGGAAAATGACAAAATTTGTCCTCGATGGAACAGATGCCAATTCGCTGCAGAGTGTAGCGTATCTTGAATTAAAAGGAATGCAGGAACGACATTATTCAAACATATTCATGTTTACAAAAATGGGTGGCTATGCGCCAACAATGGGCATCATCGGAACCGTTATGGGTTTGATTATGACTCTTGCGAATGCCGGTATGGATCCGAATTTATTAATAAAAAATATTGCAACCGCATTTATTGCAACGCTGTGGGGGGTATTCAGCGCAAACATTTTATGGCTTCCAGTAGGAGATAGATTAAAAAGATGTCATTCAGAGGAGAAAAACATGATGGAGATTTCTTTGGAGGGAGTGCTAACACTCCAGAGCGGCGAGATTCCTTCGATAATGAAAGCAAGACTAGTAGGAATGCTTCCGCAAAGAGAACAACTAAGCAAAATGAGTTCTTAGACTCCGAAGAAAATCCTTTCTCAGAAAGCGGCGACAAAGATCGGTATTTAATTACCTATGCCGACTTGATCACCTTGCTTTTGGGATTATTTATCATACTTTATGCAATATCCAATATAGATAGCACAAAGTATAAGGGGTTCGTTGCGGCAATGAGCAGTTATTTTGGGCATGAGTCTGTGGTTCCTAGAATGTCCGATTCAAAAATAATTACAAAACCGAAAGATAAATTGAGCGAGGAACTCAATAAATTGATTATTGACAACAATTACTCGAATTCGATTCATTTGGAAGAAACGGAAAGAGGAATTACAATTCACATTCTTGATGATATTCTATTTCCACCGGGTAAAGCGGTAATTAATGAATCATCAAAATTAGTGTTAAAGAGATTAGCAAAAGTTCTTGTTACAATTCCGAACGATATAAGAATAGAGGGACATACAGATAATGTACCTATTTTTACCGAGCGTTATCCATCAAATTGGCATCTCTCGGTAGACAGAGCATTGAGTACGGCTTATTACTTGATTAATCAAGAAAATATTCTTCCGGATAAAGTTTCTATTGTCGGGTACGCTGAATATAGACCGATAGCACCAAACGATTCTCCGGAATTAAGAGCAAAAAATAGAAGAGTAGATTTAGTAATTCTTAAGTGAGTAAATATGAAAATCAATACATACCAATTTGGTGAGGTAGAGTTTACCAAAGACAAAATCATTAACTTCAAAAACGGTCTGTTCGGTTTTGAAGAATTGAAAAACTATCTATTCATAAAGCCGGATGATAGTTTTTTCTACTGGCTTAACTCTATTGAGAATCCGGGTATCGCGTTCCCTTTGATGGGTGTCCGTGTACTTGATGATCAATTCCCGCAGGAAGAGAATTTTGAAGCATTTGCAATTGTTACTCTAAACTCTAACCCCCTGAATATGACCGTAAATTTGAAAGCGCCGGTTTATATCAATCAAAATGATAAATTAGGAGTCCAAAAAATAGTTGACACGGACAAATATCCGGTTCATTACAATCTTTTTTCAGAGTGAAGGTGAGTATGTTAGTATTAACACGAAGAGTAAATGAAGAAATAAAACTTGGTGCGGATATAACCATAAAAATTTTATCTATTTCCGAAAGCCAAATAAAGATCGGAATTGATGCACCCAAAGATATTCAGATTTACCGAAACGAAGTTTTTGAAAAAGTTAAAGAGAGTACTATCGAAGCATCACGCGCAAGTATTCAAAAAGCAGCCGACTTACTCAAATACAAAATTCATAAGGTTGAATAAGAAAATGGAATTCGATCACGAAAAAATTAAGATTCTGGTAATTGATGATTCGGATGTCATCAGAACTTCATTAAAAAAATTTTTGTTGGAATATGAAATTGAAGTTATAACAAGCAACGATGGCTTGGAAGGATTGCAGCGGGCTATTGAACACAGACCAAGACTGATATTCCTCGATTTGATGATGCCAAACCTCGACGGAATTCGTTTACTCAAAGTTATGAAAGTAATGGAGGAGTTGAAACGGATACCGGTTATTGTAATTAGCGGTCATACCGATAAAGTTAATGTTATTGCAGCAACCGAAGCAGGCGCAGATAAAATTGTATCCAAACCTCTTTCCAAAGAGGTGCTTATTAAAAGTATTAATGAAGTATTGGGCAGCAATTTTCTCGGCAGTACTAAAAAGTTCGTTCAACTTTCCAGTTCCGAAAAAGAACAGATGACTAAAGAGTTAAGAAAATATTTTATAAATAGTCTTGCCAACAAAAGAGAAACTCTTAAACAAGCACTCGAGCATAAAAACAGAGAACTGCTAAGATTAGTTGTTCATGAACTCAAGGGAACGAGCGGAACCGTTGGCTTCCATAACATTACAGATATATGCCGTGAGATTGAAGAGGTTATAGCTTCATCGGGTAATAGTTGGAGCGGAATTGAACTGAAGTGTAAAACATTAATTGAAAGTTTTCAACAAGCTGAATTATCCGTTGCTAAGTAGGAGTTAGGAATGTTCGTTATTATTGGACTCGTAGTTGTTCTTGTCTCGGTAGTCGTTGGATTTTCAATGGCAGGCGGCAACTTAATTTTGCTGATTCAAATTTCAGAGTTCGTCACAATAGGCGGAGTTGCTATAGGAAGTTTATTAATTGCTTCACCATTACCACTGATAAAAAAAATGATTGGTTCCCTAAAGGGAATTTTCAAACATGCAGGTAATTCAAAAGAAGATTATCTGCAAATGATGAAATCATTTTGCGATCTTTTCCTAATAGCACAAAGAGAGGGTTTGCTTACAATCGAAAAGCATATTGAAGATCCGGATAACAGTACAATTCTTTCAACTAACCAGAAATTTATTCATGACGCAGTTATGAAAAATTTCTTTTGCGACACAATGAAAGTTATGCTTGCCGGTTCAGTTCCGCCGCATGAGATGGAAGGTTTGATGGATGCGGAAATTGAAACTTTTGAGAAAGAAAATCGTCCGGTTTACGAAGGTATAAATAGAGTTGGAGACGCATTACCAGGATTAGGCATTGTTGCAGCAGTACTTGGAATTATTGTTACGATGGGAGCCATTAATCAAGGACCGGAAAAAGTCGGAGAGCACGTTGCAGCTGCATTAGTCGGAACATTTCTTGGTGTATTGCTTTCTTACGGATTTGTTGGTCCTCTAGCGGCAAATCTTACTCACGCTGTTGAAGTGAGAGCACAAGATTTGATTATAATAAAATCGTTTATACTCGCATACGCAAAGGGAAATCCTCCTTTCGTGGCGGCAGAGATTGCTAGAAGATCTATTTTTTCCGATGAACGACCATCTTTCCAGGAACTTGAGACGTTTCTAAGAGGGAAAAAGGATAAATGAGCGAACTTGGAAACGAAGCAGTCCCTATAATAAAAAAGATTAAAAAGTCGCACGGCGGTCATCATGGCGGGGCTTGGAAGGTTGCTTATGCCGACTTTGTTACAGCGATGATGGCTCTTTTTATTGTTCTCTGGATATTAGGTCAAAAACCGGAGGTGAAAGAAGCAGTTTCTTCTTACTTCAAAGACCCGGTTGGATTCTCCAGCAAAAGTAAAATTATTATTGAAGGAAAGGTAAATCCAATTCCGGGAATGAATGCACAAGATGATGCAGAGAAGCATGAAATGGAAAAAGCTGAATTAGAAAAGATAGGTGAAAAATTAGTTGAAGAATTAAAATCCGATACTGATTTGCTGAAACTTGCCGACCAGGTTAAGATTGAAGTAGTGAAAGAAGGTTTACGGATTGAACTGACGGATTCTGAAAGTGATGTTTTCTTCGAAATAGGTACATCGGATTTGAAGAAAGACGCAAAGAAACTGCTTCAAAAGATTGGAACAG
Organism: uncultured Melioribacter sp.; assembly: GCA_964449775.1. GTDB lineage: Bacteria > Bacteroidota > Ignavibacteria > Ignavibacteriales > Melioribacteraceae > Fen-1258. The sequence goes on from CAYVBQ010000003.1 coordinate 93,916, forward strand.
AAATTTCGAAAATGCCAAATAAAATTATTGTGGAGGGGCACACCGATTCCAGGCAGTTTAATAATATTGGTACGGGTTATACAAACTTTGAATTGAGCTCGGCTCGCGCTCTTGCCGCCAAGAGGGCTTTAGTTACAGGCGGTTTGCATGAAAGACAAATTGACGAAGTGCGCGGTTATGCAGATACACGTCTTAGAAATGAAGAAAATCCGCTAAGTTCCGTGAACAGAAGAATAAGTATTACCGTAAAGTTTAATAAATGATGAAATCAGAAAAAAAAATATTGATAATTGAAGACGATATCTTTCTGCAGGACCTTTATAGAATATTTTTTAAAAAAATAGGTGCTGCAATTATTCTTACTGAGGATGCAGATGATATTTTGAAATTAATCAGCGACGGAGAAATCGAGTTAATAATAATGGATATCAATCTGCGGAATACTAATCTATATTCTCAGCGGATTGATGGGATAAAATTTTCACGTTACATAAAAGAACATTTTAGCAGTCTTCATATTCCAATTATTCTTGTAACTGCTTATCCATTGGCTAGTTTTGGGAACAATATTCTTGAGGATAGCATGGCTGATGATTATCTTATTAAACCAATAACCGATTATAATCAACTCATAGAAAAAATTAACAATTTGATTGGTGTAAATTCATGAAAGATTCAGTACTTATTGTAGAAGATGAAAAAGATACTCGCTTCATACTCGAGAAGCTTTTATCAAGAAATAATTACGACGTAACTAGTGCTGTAAATGGACAGGAAGCACTGGAAATTTTAAAAACTTTTTCTCCAAAAGTTATTCTTGCCGATTGGACGATGCCGGTGCTGGATGGCTTGGCTCTTTGCAATATTTTAAAAAACGATGAAAGACATAAGCTGATCTACTTCATAATACTAACTGCACGTTCCTCCTTAAAAGATAGAATTATGGGTCTGGATGTTGGTGCAGATGACTTTTTAATCAAACCTGTCGAAAATCAAGAATTGCTTGCTCGAATTCGTTCAGGTGTAAGAATTTACAATCTTCAGAATGAATTGAGAAGCATTGAACACTCGAAAGCAATAGTAGAAATGGCATGTACTATTGGTCATAAAATTAATAATCCGTTAAGCAGTTTAGTCTTTTCGATAAAGAACCTTGAAAATGAAATTACACAGCAAGATAAATCAACTCACGCAGAAGACTTTGCTTCAGTCAACGAATCTATAGAACGTATTAAAAAATTTGTAAATGAGCTGATTCATTTGAAAAATCCGGAAGTGGTTAATTATTTTGAAGAAAACCGGATGATTAAGATAGATTAATGTAAAGAAGTTGTCTATTCCTTCGATAATAAAGCGGAGGATTAGGCATGTTGGAAAAAATTGTAAATATTTCAGCCGGTTCAGATTATAAACAATCGTCAAAACCCGGCGCTCGCTCAAAGGCCTCACGCTACTTAAGTGAGTACCATCAAGTTGGGAACGATTCCATTTCGCTTTCGCCTGCCACAGCTTTTTTATCTGTTATCGGGTGGAAACTCAAAAAAATTCAAATCGATAAGGAAAAAATTCATATCGGATTCTCTTTTGATAATCTTGATTTTTCAACCGTCATAAATCCAGGTGAACTTTTTCAACTACAAAGGATAGATTACCTCATAAAGTATTCTCTTGATTCCTTTACCGGCATGGTAGAAGTGAATCTCAAAATATCTTCCCCGTTGGTTTCAGAAAACTCGAAAAGTATTCAAGTTAAACTTCACTTAACCGAATTAAAGAAATTTTTTAATTCGATCATATTATCTTCCGGACATAAACCGCTTGTGTCTTCTGACTCATATGAGGTGCAAAATATTTTTTCAGAAATGGAGCATCTTTTACAAAGCGAATTTCACTACATAAATAAAAGTCTGATCGGTTTTTTAGAAAAATTTCTTTCAATCAAAATTAATACGAAACATGAAAATGTTATACTTAATAACAAATTAGCACTGAATTTTTTGCAGATTATAGAGCCGGGTGTATGAATCATATAGAACATTCTAATTTAAGTACGGTGAATACTAGTTTAGATTTTCAGAATTACACCGAGCTTCCGAACAACAACCCGTTGGTTATTGTTGATCCGGAAATGAAAATTGCTTACTGCAACGATGCGTTTAGAAATACGTTTAGTCTGGATATTGGTGATGATATCTTAAAAATAAATTCGAATCCAGAATTTATTTACCTGTTGATGGGTTTTAGTGAGAGCCGATATAAAAATATTTCGTTAGATATAAATCTTTCTTCTGATAATGACCAGCTTACAAAAAATTATTCTGTCAGTATCGAACGAGTATTCATACGCTCTGGGCAATATTATGTTCTCACTATTGAATCACTTGTGCAGAGAAAAAAAATAGAAAACAAAATCAATTCGCTGCATAATGCGCTTGATCACGGAAATGTGCCAATAATAATTCTGGATTCCAGCCATAGAATTACTTACGCTACACGTTCATTCGAAAAGCTTCTCGTAAAAGAAATTGATAGTATCTACAACAAAGACCTAACGGAAATATTATCTGACACTCTTGACCAAGGTGAAATTAATAATCTTCAATATTCGCTCGATAATTTTTTAATATGGAAAAGAGTTATCTCCTTCATTAAAAGAACGCCTGTAAATTTTTGGGAATTTACACTCAATCCTATAATATCTAATGAAGAATCCAAACCGAGCTTTATTTTAATTGCAAATAATCTAACAGAACATATTAATCAAACAAGAGCAATTGAGAGATCCGAGCGAAAACAAAGACTAATCATCAATAATATTTCCGATCTGCTCTTGATAGTAGAACATATCGGATCCACTGCATTATTTGAAAATGCCAACGATAATTTTTGTAGAATATTCAGTTTAGATAAGAACAAAATATATTCACTTAAGATTGATGCCTTCATTCCCGGGACATTGGTTGAACATATTTATCAATCAATGAAATACCTCGCGCATAATATAGTCCCGTATCATGAATTCAGTTATAAAAATATTGATGGACGTGATTATTCTTGCAAGATTAACAGTATTACAGAACGCGAACCCAATTCAACTATTTATATCATAACGATGAAAGACATCACCGATGAAATTCTACATCAAGAACAACTAAAGAGAGCATACCATAAGGAAATACTTCTCAATAAAATGAAATCTGACTTTCTTGCAAACATGTCTCATGAAATCCGTACACCATTTAATGCGGTCGTAGGATTTTCGGAAATAGTTGACGAAAGTATTGAGACCGGCGATATTGATATGCTGCGTGAGCTAATGGATTCAATGAAGGAAGTGCTTGGACGTGCTCTTAACTTGTTCACAAATATTGTCGAGGTTTTTCAAATTGAAGCCGGAGAAGTGGAATTGGATAAGGTGGATTTGAACTGTAATCAAGTTGTAAGAAATGTCTACCATAAATTATTTAATGAAGCCAATAAGAAAAAACTCAATTTCTTTCTAGAAGTGGATGATGAAGAATGCGTAATCGAAGTAGATTGGGTGAAGTTCGAAAAAATAATCCACTCGGTAGTTGATAATTCAATCAAATATACTTCACACGGCAGCATTTCTCTCAGCACAAAACATTGGGGTAATCAGATAGAAATTATAGTTGCTGATACGGGTGTTGGTGTTGATCAAGCAAATATTGAAAGAATGTTAAAACCTTTTGCTCAGGAAGTGGAAGGATATACGCGTCCATTTGAAGGCGCCGGATTGGGCTTAACGCTCGCTTATCAATTAACCAAACTTATGGGCGGCAAATTTGTAATGACAAGTGAAAAAAATTGTGGAACAAAAATTTCAGTAATGTTTCCAGCGAGTCAATAATTTATGTCGGCGGTATTAGAAAAATATGGTCAAGCCGAAGTTGGAAATGATGCGAATTATTCGAAGTTCCATCATTTAGCAAAAGATCACTTCCAGATCAAAATCAAAAACGATTACGATTACATTAACGGTGTTAAAGAGAGTATAAGATTCTTCTCGCTTGATCTGCCGGCTGAGATAAAAGAAATATTTATTTCATTCTCTGAAGCACCTGCGTTCTGGATTTATGAATCATCACTTCTCAACCAAATTGAAGAATTTATGAAGTTTAATCTTGTGCGCGGCTCATATAATGAATTGCACAAATCAATTAAAGAAAATTATTCTAAGTGGGTTACCACAAAATTAAAAAGTGAAAAAGATTATTACGCCACACTTACAATTAATTTTATTGAACGCGACATTAATAAACACAATATTTTCAAACTGATCATCAAAGCAATAATTCTAACATATCAGAACACTTTTTACAATCCTGCACGTGCTTTGGAAATTCTTACGAGCACATTAGAACTCTTGAATACCATCCGTTTAAACGATCTTACAAAAACCGAATTGAGATACATTCTAAATCTTTATACCGGGTTTATACATCTGAAGGAAAACAACACCGATAAAGCAAATCAAGCTTTTAACGATGCCATAGAGATCAAACCACAAGGCAGTACAGCAAAAATTTATTGTGCGTTGACAGAGATAAACCTTGGGAAAGAGGACACTGCAATGTATTTGTTGAAGGATGTATTCAATTATGATGTTCACCGGCTTACATTGGCTATTAAAACGAATAACCCCGGGATGTTCAGCTATTTTTACAGAAACGCTTTCATCTACAATATCTTTCAGGAAAAAGATTTTATCAAAGCGCAAAATGTTCTGGAGTCTTTTCTGAATGAAAAAAGAATATATGATTCGAATAAATTGGATGTATGTAAGAAGAAACTAGAATTACTGAAAGCAAAAAAAATGGACGAGTATTATGATGATGAAATATCAAAATCAATCTCATTCTTTGAAAAGATTATACAAAATTACTCCACCTCAAAAAATACACTACTGATAACGCTGATTCCGGAATTCGAACAAAAGTACGATGCTGTAGTGGATTCCATCATTGCAAAAATAAGAACGAAATATTATAGCGAAGTACAAGAAAAAGTCGCAACGTTCGATGACATAATCAGAGAAAACGCAAGTGCTGAAAAACATTTAATAGATGAGCTGGAAAATTTCAAAATAAAATCAAAAGAGATTCTTGCCGCTTCAATTAATCACTTACATGAAAACTTCGATATGGAAACGCATATTCTTGAGCAAAAGATTGATGATCTTCCTAATGTTGATCGGTTTAATCCCCGTGTTTCAATGTCAAATAATATGACGTATAATATTGTCATCGCTTTCGTTGTATTCTTTATAGGAGGAATTTCGGGATACTCAAATAAAACAGTTACCGATGTTTCTGAATTTAATTCGATCTTTACATTCGTACTTATCGCAGGTTCAAAGTGGGGAGCTATTAGCTTTATTATTGGTGTTGTAATATCAACAATAATATCCGGAATCATTCTGGTCGAGCGTTCAGATATGCGGCATAAGCTTTTACGTAGAATAAGCTATCTGAAAATTGAAAAAGAAAGATTAATTTATGAACAAAAAGAGAGTTCATCACAAAGAGAAAAAATAATGTGCGATTCGATTAACAACAGCATTAGCCAACATCGTAAACGTGTTGAGGAACTGAAAGCTCAGAAAGACGAAATGCAAAAAGGACTAATGAAAGAAGCTGAAGAAAAAATTAAAGCTATTGTTGATCAATTAATCACGCTTCCCCCTTCTAAATAAGCTGTACATATATCTTTTTATCTTAGCGTTCTTGGCGTATGCTTGGCGGACTTTGCGTGGAAAAGATTTCTCGCAAAGCACGTAAAGGCTTTAAATGCATAGAATGCTGTTAGTAAAAAGAAATATTGCAATAAGGATACTGCCAAAGAGGAAATGATTGAATCTTTAATTCCGCTTGCACGTAATCTTTTTGTTTATGCTAAAAGGAACAACCGCCAAGACTTAATGAGCATTGCCGATGTAAAAAAAGGAATGCTTGTAAGAATGAAGGAAAATGAGCTTGAAATACGCGCCAAACAGATTAAAGATTTTCTTGTAGAAAATAAAACGGCACTTGCAGATTTTAGTGTTACCGAAGAAGAAATAACTGGGTTGAACGGCAAGATTAACACGTTTGCAGGCGCAAACAATGAACAGGATACCGGCTTTGCAGAAAGAGTTTCCGCTAATGCCGAACTGGAAATAATATTTGATAAGATAGACGAATTGTTAAAAGAAGAAATAGACAGTGTGATGGAATCATTTAGGGAAAAAGATTCCGGTTTTTATAATGCGTATCAGACAGCGCGTGTTATTAAAGATTTAGGTTATCATAAAGAAAAGAAAGCAGAAAATTCCGCCCCCGCGCCAACTGCATAAATTTGGTTGAAAATTGGAAGGATTGGAAATATACTTTTGTTGTCAGAAGAATATTTTTAGTTGCAGCTATGAACAGATTGGAAATCTGTTCTACATTTGTAACTCAGATTTTTAATCTGAGGCTAAATTCGAACTTATTGACTCAGCGATAGGTGTTCCAGTGCGTACAATGCTGTCAGGTTAACCTTTGATAGAACGTTAAATTTTTTTGCTATTCTTCTTCAACTTTCCTTAAACTGACAGCATTGGGGTTGGCATTGCCACTATGTGGGATGGGCTTTTATTCTCTTCCGGGTTCAATACCCCGCAGCTTGCTGCGGAAAAAGAGTCCAGAGCTTGCTCTGGGGTTGAATACCGTTTATTGAAAAATACTTATGAGACACCCACAATGTTTTTAGATGTCTGGAAAGATTAAAACTGACATTCCGTATTATTCAGCCGTCTGCCCGACCGCTTATATGGTTCGGTGAAGTTAGTGTTTTGGGGTTTTGTTGTTTCGTTCGGCAGTCAGGTTTTAGCTTTGGTAGTTGTAGAGAATCGCCGCCCGTCGAGACTCTCGCCTCGCAGAAGACGCGAGTCGAAGCGGACGGTCTCGCCGAGGCTGACGGCGAGTCTCTACTTAGCAAAACTTTGCCCCCCAGTACATCTTTTCCGCTAAATTAAAACTACTCTTCTTAAATCTTACTGAACGGATATCCTAACATGCAAATCTGCATTGGCTAATAACAGCCAAGTAAGCACAATCACACAGCTAATCCGCGGATCTGTTGCGTTTCCCAAAAAAAAAACAAACTATTTCTTGGTACAACTATTGAGTTTATAGCCTACCATGGATAAAAAAATAGTTACAATTACCGGCATAAGACCCGACTTTATCAGAATGAGCAAAGTCTTTGAACGTTTAGATCAAAACTTTGATCACATTATGATTCACACCGGGCAGCATTATGATGATGCTCTAAGCAAAGTGTTTTTTAATGATCTGGAAATCCGCAAGCCGGATTACACAATGGCAACCGGCGTGAATAGTTCTAATCATTACGAACAACTCTCATATCTATCGAAAGAAATCATATACTTACTCAAGCGGAAAAAAATTAACCCGGATATAATTCTATTTCTTGGTGATTCGAATTCTGCTTTGGTAAGCGCACCATTGTTCAAAGAAGGGTATAAAATTGGTCACATCGAAGGGGGAATGAGATCGTATGATAGGCGAATGCCAGAAGAGGTGAATCGTGTTATATGTGATTACGTTTCCGACCTTGTATTCGTTTACACACTAACTTACAAACAACGTTTAATGCAGGAAAACAAAAATCCAAAACAAATCCATGTTGTTGGCAATACAATTGTAGAAGTTGCTAAACAGTATATGCCAACCGGCCCTCGTTCAAAAGAATTTATAGTCGCAGACATTCACCGAAGTGAAAACTTAAAAACACCACAGCAGCTTAATCATGTATTGGAATACGTAAACCAAGTTGGTGTAAAACTAAACAAAGAAGTTAAACTTGTGAAGTTCAATCGTGCTTTAAAACTAATTGAAAAACACAAGCTCCTGAAAAACAAGAATAATATTTCGTTAGAAGGTCCCTTCGGTTTTCTCGATTATCTGAACCTTCAGTATAACGCTTATGGAATAATTTCAGATTCCGGAACCAGCCAGGAAGAATGTCCGTTACTCGGTGTTCCGGTTGTGGTTCCCCGCAAAGCAACTGAACGCCCCGAATCGGTTGAGAATGGTAACAGCATTTTAGTTGGAGAAGAAAGACCCATCAATAAAATGGTAAATGAAACAATCTCATTCTTCAAGAATTATTCGATCTCTAAAAAACAAATCAAATGGCTGGGGGATGGAAAAACATCCGAAAAAATTATAAACATATTAAAAAGGGAACTGTAATATGAAAAACATACTAATTGTTGGCGGTGCCGGTTATGTTGGCGGCGCAATTACCGATCTAATACTACAATCAAACTATAACGTTCGTGTTTACGATGCTCTATTCTATGAAGACTCATTTAGAAAACCGGTGGACTTTGTTTATGGAGATATTCGCGATCATGAAAAACTAGCTGTGCAATTAAAGTGGGCAGATGCGGTTGTTTGGCTGGCTGCAATTGTTGGCGATGGCGCCTGCCAGTTAAATCCGGCATTAACCAAATCCATAAATCAGGATTCCGTTGCATGGCTTGCCGATAATTTCAACGGCAGAATTGTTTTTATGTCAACATGCTCTGTTTATGGCGCTCACGACAAAGAATTAAATGAATTGTCACCTACCAATCCTTTATCGCTCTATGCAGAAACAAAATTAAACGCAGAGAAATCTTTAAAACATAAAAACGCAATCATATTTCGTTTAGGAACATTATTCGGTGCTGGAGATCTCTACTCAAGAATCCGTTTGGATCTTGTTGTAAACATTCTAACAGTCAGGGCTCATGTAGAAGGGCGAATCGGAGTGTTCGGCGGCGATCAGTTCAGACCGCTTCTTCATGTTAAAGATGCTGCACGCGCAGTTTTAATGAATTTGGAATCGGAACACAAAGGAGTTTTCAATCTTGCTCGTCAGAATGTTCGAATCAGTGATCTGGCGTATCAGGTTAGAATGCATTTTCCGGATATGGTTATTGAAACTACAGATATGCCTTTCCAGGATACACGTAATTACCGCGTTTCGACAAAGAAAGCCGAAGAGGTGTTTGGTTTCAAATCTACTCATTCTATTGATGAGGGAATTGAAGAGCTTAAATATCTGGTTGAGACAAAACGAATTAAGGATTTGAAGAGCCCCCGCTATTCCAATCAAGCGTATCTGAAAGATCATTACGAAGAATTAATGCTCGCCAAATTTAAAGAAGTAGAGGCGGCATAATGGAAGAACAAAATATTCTGCTGCTGAAAGGCGGCTTGGCTGTTGATGACCGTGGTACAGTAAGTTTTGTTAACGATTTCAACTTTGACGGGGTAAAACGTTTTTACATAGTTGAAGACCATAAGCAAGGTTTTGTTCGTGCATGGCATGCTCATAAAAAAGAAGCAAAGTATGTAATGGTTGTAAAAGGTTCGGCTGTTATTGGCGCTGTTAAAATTGATAATTGGGAAAAGCCATCGAAAGATTTGAAGGTACATCGTTTTGTGCTTAGCGAAAAAAATCCATCGGTTCTTTTTATTCCCTCCGGATTTGCAAATGGTTTTATGTCGTTATCAGACGATGTAAAAATAATTTTCTTTTCTACATCGGAATTAAAAGACAGTCTCAATGACGACGTCCGCTATGATGCGCATTATTGGGAATCATGGACTGTTGAGGAGAGATAAAATGGAAAAAGTATTAATTGTTGGTTCAACCGGAATGCTTGGTTATGCAGTTAGTTCCTATTTCAAATCGAAGGGTTACCCGGTTGTGGAAATTTCTCGAAACGAATTCGATATTGCAAACGAACCGATGAGCAAGTTTGAAAAATTTTTAGATGGAGTTGATGTTGTAATTAACTGCGCCGGATTAATAAAACCAACCATTGCCAGGAACACAATTGAAAATGTTTTAAAAATAAATTCACTTTTCCCCAGAAACCTAGCCAAAGTATGTAACAAGAATGGAATAAAATGTTTTCACATCACAACCGATTGCGTTTACACCGGACGCAAAGGAAAATACACAGAAGAAGACTATTTCGATGCGGATGATCTTTACGGCTTAAGCAAAAACGCAGGCGAAAATAAAGATTGTATGGTTCTTAGAACATCAATCATTGGCGAAGAGAATGGACAGAGCCGCTCGCTTCTTGAATGGGCTAAAAGCCAGGCGGGAATGGAAGTAAATGGATTTACAAATCATTGGTGGAACGGAGTTACGACTGTTTACCTGGCAGAAATAGTTGAAAAAATTTTTAAGAGCGGACTTTATCAAAAAGGAATTTTCCACATTCATTCGCCCAATACAGTTAACAAGTATGAACTTCTGCAAATTTTTAACAACGTTTATGATTTGCATTATGCTAAAATTAATGCAGCCGAAGCAAAGGATGCGGTGGATAGAAGCATGACAAGTATTTACGATCTTACAAAAGTTGTATGCATAAAAACTTTGGAAGAGCAGATTCACGATATGAGAAAGTTTTTTAAAGTTAATAAAGAAAGATAATAATCATGAATATTCAGACAGCAGAAAGGTTTTTGCTATGAACCAACTAAATGAAAACGAAATTTCTAAATACAACTATCTTTATGAAAACCACGAAGAAGATTACGGTCAAACTGCTGACACTGAGCCGAGATTTATGATAACAAAAAGTCTAATCGAATCAATCTCAAATGCAAAGACTGTTTTTGATGCAGGAGTTGGGAGGGGAGGCTTCTATAATATTATTAAAAAGGAATATTCAACATGTGGAATTGAAGCAAGCAAAGTTGCCGTTGATAAATTTCATTCCGAGGATAAAAATGTTAAGAACATTTTTATCCAACAAATTAAAAGTAATTATAACCCGGATTCGTTTGATGTTGTAACCTGCCTTGATGTTCTAGAACATATTCCCGAGAGTGAACTTGAAATAGTATTTAGTAACCTCTTATTTATCGGCAAAAAGTATTTTATATTTTCCGTTGCCAACCATAGTGATATTTGGAATGGACAAGAACTTCATATAACCCAATTAGAGTATGATATTTGGGAGTCTATGTTTGAAAAACACTTTAAGGTTATTGCTGGATTAGAAATTCATAATGGAAGGGCAAAGATATTTTTGCTTGAAAAAAATGAAGAGTCTGAAACTACAATCGGACTTAAATTTAGTCTCTTTGATTTTTATAACAAGTTGCTGCCAATCTATAATAGCAATAAAAATATTTGCAAAAATGCGACTCCACTTTTTACTATTGTTATTCCCACCTATAATCAAGCCGGGTATTTAGGTTTTGCACTGGATAGCGTGTTGAATCAAACCATTCCATTTTGGGAAGCAATTATTGTTAATGATGGAAGTACCGATAACACAAAGGAAGTAATTGACAAGTATTTATCGCTTGATAAAAGATTTAGAGTTTATCACAAAGAAAACGGCGGGGTTGCTTCTGCTCTTAATGTGGGAATTAAAAATGCACGTGGAGAATGGATTTGCTGGCTCTCATCAGATGATCTTTTCGAACCGGATAAACTTTTTGTTCATGCTGAAGAAATAAAAAAATATCCCCAGATAAAATTTTTTTACAGCCATTATTATTACTTCAACGACATTACTAAAGAAAAAACTCATCCGGGCCTTTGGCAGTCTATTCCCAAATCTGAATTTCAGGTAACTAAATTTTTACTCGGGAACTATGTACACGGCAATTCTATTGCACTGCATAAATCAGTTTTTGAAAAAGTCGGTTTGTTCGATATTTCTCTGCGGCAAGCGCAAGATTTTGATATGTGGCTCAGAATAAGCGCAAAGTTTGTGTCGCATTATATTAATCGTAGGACATGTGTTACGCGCTTTCACCCGGGGCAAGATACAAATGCTTTCCCGGACGGAATGTATTTCGATTCAGCACGTGCTTGCATTAATTTTTTGAACAGACACAAATTTGAAGAATTATATCCTTTGCTGAATCTTCGAAACGAATATGATATTAAAACAGCATTGATAGACAGTGTGGAAATTGCGCTAAATCTAAAATCATTTATGTATAAGTGCGGTTATATTCCAGCGTTGATAGACAGAATGAACGAGTGGATACAACACAAATCTCTGGCACATCTTAAAAGGCAAATCAAAGACTCTATTAAAGAAATAATTAATGAACTTACCTACAAATTGCCGGATAAGCTTACAGATGCTTTCAACAGGATACTGCAAGACGATTCCTTCAGTTACAAAGAATATGATTTGTACGAAGAAATGACTCATGATATCGAGCAGTTTCTAGATGAAGGCGATCAGAAAAATGCGACAAACTTTGAGCGGTACTTGCATTTACTCTTTACGCGGAGAGAGACCAAATCTCTTCCATTTGTTGTGAGAGAAAGAAATTATTCACCCAAAATATACGATGCCTCGCTTGCAAGAGCCTCTGAATCTTTACCGTATGATAAACTAACAAAATTTGCTGTGAATCCTTTTTCATACGAAGGAAAATTCTTATTTAATCTCGAAGCAGAATGCCAGTCTTGCAAGACTAAAATCACATTAAAAGATTTTATGGATGTTGAAACCAAAGCGAATGAAATCAAATTTGTCTGTTACGGATGCGGCAAAGCTTATAAAATCAGCGATGGAGAAATTGGGAAGTATTTTCTTCATTCAGCATGTAAAGTTGAGGAGAATACGAACAACGGTAATAAAATTGCATTCATTGCAAGGGGATTGAGCGGCAAAAGCGGCGGCACAATAATCTTTACTAAGTATATGCAATGGCTCGATAAACTTGGTTTTGAATTAACCGTATTTTGTGATACTCCCAAAGGTGATTGGACCTATATCCCCGGTAAATATGTTCATATAGAAAATTATGATGAGTTTTCATTAGAAGAATTCAGCTACATATTTCTTTACTCAATTCTGGATTTAAGCAAGATTATTAAAAAGATTAATCCGGGAAGAATAATTTATGTATGCCAGGCATACGAAGGATTTCTTTACGGCGAAACATACGAAAATGTAAGAACCGATAAACCTTTCTTTAACTCACTACATAAGACACCAATTAAAGTAATTGCGGTTTCCAAACATCTCCAAGATTTTTTCAAAAATAATTTTGGTATCGAGAGTTTTTATGTGCCAAACTTTGTTGATCTAAATATTTTCAAACCGGATAAAAAGATTATCAAAGAAAAAAATACAATTCTATTTATCGGCAACCCGTTCCAAAATTTGAAGGGACTTAATTTTTTGATGGCTGCTGTTAGCAGAATACAGAATTTAAAAAATAGAATCCCGGATTTGAAAGTAATTATTGCTGTTGGAATAGCCACCAAAGAAATGAAAGAAAACATGAACAAAATCCGTGAAGTTTTCGATTGCGAAGTGATTTTCTTATCCGGGCTGAGCAGTGAGAGGATGTCGGAATTAATAAACATGTCTTCAGTTTATGTTTGCTCTTCATGGTACGAGGGATTTTCATTATCGGTTTTGGAAGCGATGGCTTGCGGAACTCCGCTAATAGCAACAAGAAATATGGGAGTTGAGAGTTTCTGTACAGACGGCGAAAATTCGTTTTTGATTAACTACGGTGAGGTAGATTTATTAGCGGACAAAATACTTGCAGTATTAAAACATGAATTTGACAATAATATTCCTCTTCACGGGTTGAAAACAGCTTCCGAATATTCGGAAGAAAATTCATTCAATAATTTTACAGGGATGCTCTCGGAACTTTTTTTAGATATTGCAAGCAGAAGAACAAAAATTAAAAATCTGTTTGTGCAAACCGGAAGCGGAAGTTTTGAGTCCGCCCGGGCAAATCTTCCGCAAAGATGTATTAATGAAAGGAAAAAATTAAGTATAACGTATTTGGTATCGAACATTTCTGCAGTGACCGGTGGGAACCAAACCTTGCTGTACCAAGCGAATACGTTAGTCAATAGAGGGCATCGAGTTGTAATTGTAAGTTACAAACCCAAGCCCCAATGGTACAGGTTAAATGCGGAAGTTATCACTGTGCCCGAATCCGAAGAAATGTACAAATATGTTCCGGCAAGCGATGTTGTAATTGCAACATATTTTTTGAATGCACATGAATTAAAAAAAATCAATGCGCCGCTGAAAATATATTTTGCACAAGGCGATCAGTATGCTTTTAACGATGAATTATTAATGAAGCAATGCAAAAAAGATTTCGTCTCTGCACAAAATAAAACTCTATCCAAAGAATCGTACCATATTGATGATGTAAAAGTAATAGCTAATTCGGAAGGATTTGCGGAATTGCTTAAAAGAAATTACAGTAGGGTGCCCGATGCGATACTCAATGTAGGTGTTGACCCGAAAGTTTTTTGCCCTCTGCAAAAATCTTATGAAGGCTCAACAAAAAGAATACTTGTAGTCGGTCCGGATAATTACGGAACACAGCTCGAACCGCTTCATTTCAAAGGGATGGACGATGTTAAAGCTGCATTGACGAAGTTAAAGGGGAAGTATCCGAATTTTACACTAGTAAGGGTTTCTAACACAACGCCCGAAATATTTAAAGATTTTGAATGTGAATTCTACTATTTACCTAATGATGAACTGAAAAAGTATTTATACGGGACTGCCGATATTCTAATTTATGCTTCGCATTATGAATCGTTGGGGCTTCCGCCGCTTGAAGCAATGGCTGCGGGCACAGCCGTAATTTGTACAAACAACGTCGGCTCAAGAGAATATTGCCATAACAGAGAGAACTGTCTGTTGGTAAATACAAAAAGTCCGGAAGAAATTTCGCAAGCGTTACTAAAACTTTTGCGCGATAAAGATTTATCCGACAAGATTATTAACGGCGGTAAATTCACCTCGCTGCTTTACACGAAAGAAAGAGAAATTGAGAAACTGGAAAACATCATATACGATTTTCTTGCTGAGAAAGGATTTGATGTTATCGATACAAAGGCTGCCGGCAAAAATTTGTCTTCAGCGAATTTTGATGAGGCACTTAAGCTTGTTAACGAGTACATATCAAATAAAAATTTTGAAGATGCCATGACCCAGCTTGATTTTATCGAAAAAGAGATTAGTGAAGGCAATGGAAACGGAATCGATTACCTCGAAGTAGTTATTTATTTAAAGGGTGTGTGTCATCTCTTATCGGGTAATATCGAGGAAGCAAAAAGTCTTTTCGAACAATTGTTGAATGTTAACCCGGCATCTTCATCAGCATGTTACGGCTTGGGACAAATATTTTTATCGCAAGAATTATATGAACAAGCCAAAGTTATGTTTGAATGGTCGATTAAAAATGATCCTAAAAATCAAATTGCAATCGATCTTCTTGCTAAAGTTAATGCTCTGCTCGGTCTTGAAGAATTTCACAACTCTTTGAATTGAGGTAAAAGTGCCTAAGTTGACGCTTTCAATAATTGTCAAGAACGAAGAAAAGTATCTTCGTGAATGTTTGGATTCTGTAAAAAATGTAGTTGATGAAATTGTTTTAGTTGATACCGGCTCGACCGACAACACTATTAAGATTGCCGAAGAGTATGGCGCTAAGATATTTAATTTCGCATGGGTTAATGATTTTTCTGCAGCAAGAAACTTTGCGCTTGGAAAATCAACCGGCGATTGGATCCTTTATCTTGATGCCGATGAGCGGCTGGATCATAATTCTATATCTGAATTAAAAAAACTTATAGAGAGCAATTCATCAATAGCTTATTACTGCACAGTAAAAAGTTATGATTCTGACGAGAGCCGGGATAATTCAATACGGTATTTACGCTTGTTCGCCAACTCACGGGAAATAAAATTCTTGGGAAAAGTACACGAACAGATAGAGCCCTCGCTGATAAAAAATAAGTATCAACTATTCAACTCAAACATTCTTATCCATCATATCGGCTACAACATTTCTATAGAAGGGAAACAGAAGAAGGCACATAGAAATCTTTCTCTTTTAATGGAAGAATACAATTTGCATAAATCAGCTTACGGTGCGTTTCAGATAGCTCAATCATATAATGTTCTTGATGAAAAAGAAAGTGCATATAAGTATTTTAAAATTGCAGGTGGAAGTGTTGAGCTCGATCGTTCATTAAGAGCACAATGTTTTTCATCTCTGGCTCTAATGGCTCATCATGATCATAAAATTAGTGATGCAGAAAAATATATTCAGTTCTCACTAAAATTGGACGACCGCCAGTCGTTCTCGCAACTGCTTGCATCTAAAATTGCACTGCGCAGAGGAGATTATTTAACGGCAGAAGTTCGATGCCGGGGCGCTTATCAATTGAATCAAAATATATTGTTTGGAAGAGAACACTCTAAGCTGGCAATTATATTGGATACTGAAGAAGTGATTTATTTCGGACTGACACTCGCTATTCAAAATAAAAATGGTACTAATATTAGTTTCTATCAAAAGGAATTATCCACTTACTATAACAGAAAGGAAAATGAAAACGGGATTATAAAATTAACAGTGATTCAAAAATTATTCAGCAACGCCGCGTTGAATCCAAACGAAGAAAAAATGTTTATTGAAATGGCAAATAAACATACTATGGATTTATTTTTGTACACGCTTTTAGGTAATTCCAACAAACAACAAGTGTTTCAGTTGGCAAATGACTTGCTAAAGAAATTCCCCGATGCAGTCGAAGTCAAAAAAATAATCGCAAGGCTGCTGGACGATTCCGGGAAATTAGATGAAGCAATCCAACTATTGGAAAACGTTGTGGGAAAAGACCAGTATGATCCGGCAATCTTATTCTATCTTATTTCTTTCTATTTGAAAAAAGGAACAGAAGAAAAAATAAAATCTATGATTGGAAAATTAGAAAAAAATTACTCGCATATACCGGAGGTTATGGAGAGAGTCAGAAAACTAAGAAGAAAGCTGTTAATGCTAACCAGTGTTCCCCTTTAATATTTTTAAAATAAACCTAAACATTTCTTAGCTGCCTCCGATAATAATGTTGAGAACAGAGTGTTCTCAAAATAAACCAAGCAAGGAAGCTTGGTAAAAACAAAACACATGGAGGTACCAAATGGCTTTCTCAGTTAACACAAATCTCGGAGCTCTTCAAGCTTACAACGCATTAGCTAAGGTTAATGCACAAACGGAACAAGCTCAATTGCGTTTAGCAACAACCAAAAAGATCAACAGTGTAGCCGATGACACATCAGGTTTCAACGTTGGTAAAAGGTTGGAAGCTCAAACAATGAAGCAACAAGCACGACTCAGCAACATTTCTTCTGCAAAGAACTTTTTGTCAACTTCAGAATCTGCTCTTCAGCAAATAAATGACAAAATGAATCAAATTGCAGCTAAAGGAATTGATGCTGATGATCCATTAAAAGATCAGGCAAGTATTGCAAAAGATATCCGTACTCTCGCAAATGAAATTTCTTCTATCTTGAAGAGTACAGATATTAACGGAACACAATTGTTAGCAAGCACTGACGGTTCAACAGCAGTTACAGCACCTTCTTTTGACGTTAGCGGTGTTGCTCTAACATTTGATTTTGCAAGCTCTGATTTAGGTTCTGCCGCACTTGCTACAAAAATTGGCACTGCCGGATTAACAAGTATTACAGATGCTACAGCTATTGCCGCAGCTAAAGATGCCGCATTTACAACGGCGGCCGGTAAAGTTCGGGATGCTTTGGGTAAGATAGGTAACTTAACTCAAGCAGTCGAATCACGTTCAGACTTCTTAATTGCAGCAATTGCGAACAATACAGCTGGAATAAGCAGTCTCTTTGATGCAGACATGGCAGCAGAACAGTTAAATGCTACAAAGGGTCAGATCTCCGGTCAAATTGCAATTGCAATGTTATCCCAGCTGAACTCAGCGCCACAAAATCTCTTAGCACTTTTCCGTTAATTGAGCATAATTAGAGTTCCCCGCATAGCGGGGGGCTCTTTATTTTTTAATAACTAATTTCGGTTATTCAAAATGCAAACAGCGGCTCCATTCCAAAAAAATAGAAGAATCAATCCATATTTGGTAAATGAAATTATGGGTGCAAAGCCGGAACAATTATTAATTAAGATATACAACTTTGCAATTCTCCATTGCCAGAAACATAATATGATTAAAACTAATGAATCGCTTCAGGTATTAGTTAATTCTCTTAATTTTACCGATGAATCGGCCAGGGAAATATCTATCGGGCTTTTAAAATTATATCAATTCTGCCAGGAGGAGATGAGAAAAAAGAATTACTCTGAAGTTCAAAGGATATTGACGGAATTAAGAGACACATGGCAGGCAGCATTTAATAGCAGGTAATAAAAATGGCATACGATCTATTAACTACCTCGGGTATAAACGGTCTTATTAATGATTTCAAAGTCTCTGAAACCAGCAAGCGAATACAACCATTATCTACACGCAAAACCCGTTATCAAAATCTTGATACTACTTATTCGACTCTAAGCAGTAAACTCGATACTCTGAAAAGTATTTTAGGTGAATTGAAAATCTCCGGAACGTCTTCTGTGTTTGCCTCTAAAAAAGCAGATTCCTCAAATTCAACTTTTGTTACTGCAGCAGCTGCCGGTACTGCTGTTAGCGGATCGCAAGCCGTTAGGGTTAATCAACTTGCAAAAAACGATTTAGTTCTATCCCAGGATCTGACTTCGGCTTCGAACTCGACTGTAATAACATCCGCAGGAACTCACAATTTTGTAATTACTGCCGGGGA
Source organism: uncultured Melioribacter sp. (assembly GCA_964449775.1). GTDB lineage: Bacteria > Bacteroidota > Ignavibacteria > Ignavibacteriales > Melioribacteraceae > Fen-1258. Next base: position 112,607 of record CAYVBQ010000003.1, read on the forward strand.
TGGCAGCGGTGGTACATTAACAAGCAGCGTCTCGGCAACATTTTCTGCCTCCGATTTTACCGGCGGTTTCATAACAAATCAAAAAGTAATGGGAATAATTCAGAGCGCAATTAACACTGATAAAGCTGTTGTTACATCCGGCTCTGTTACCGGAAGCACATTAAGCTCAGGCTCATTCAAACTAAATCTTAATGGAACAGAAACAGCAATTAATTATTCCGCCGGAACATACAGTGCTGTAATGGATAACATTGTTACTCAGATAAATTCCCTTTCGGGAATCACTGCTGAAAAGATTGTTAATGGCTCTAACTACCAACTAAAAGTTACTGTTACAGATGCATCGAAGTATTTAACGATAAGCGGCGATACAGGCACTTTGGTGAGCGAGTTGAATATTGCAACTACAAAAGAAATGGGCGCTTCGGGATTGGTTTCGGCATCTGTTTTTTCACCGGTGTCTACAACCTCGCAATTATCGTTAACCACAAAACAATCCGGTTACGATTATAGAATACTATCCCTTTCAGATTCGGGTTTGAGCACTGGATTGAATTCTGTAGGTTTGAACCTTGGCGGTACACGACAAGTATTTGTACAAAATGCGGGTTTGGATACCCCCGGTTATGTTTATACTACTACCCAGCTTAATTCGAAATTTGAGTTCAATGGTGTCAATATCGAAAGGAACTCGAACGTGATTACGGATTTAATAACGGGCGTTACAGTTTCCTTAAAGGCATTAATGCAGTCAACGGATTCAACTGTAAATTTATCTGTTACTAACGACGGCACTGCCGGCAAAACAAAAATTCAAGATTTCATTACAAAGTTCAACGATGTCTTTACCTTCATAAAAGATAGATCTAAAACTACAACACAGGGCAGCCGCGGTCTGCTGATAGGCGATTCAAGCGCATCAACCTTGTTGAATATTTTTAGTTCAACCGGCTATTCCAGCGTATCGGGTATCAGCACTGCCGAGATAAATACACTCTCGAAGATTGGAATTACATTTAACCCAACTACCGGTTTAAGCATTTCGGATTCAACACAGCTTGATAATGCACTGAGAGATAAAGCATCTCAGGTTGACGCTTTATTCAGTTCTACAAATGGAATTGCGGCTGCGCTTTATGATAGAATTACTCCGTATTTAGGATCATCTGGATATTTGACAAAAGCCAAAACAAATTTCACCACTACAATATCTGCATTGAACGATAGTATTACGTCTGCGCAAAATGGAATTGATAAGAGGGCTGAATCTTTGCGCGCACAATATCAGAAATTACAACTGCAACTATCACAATTACTTTCAAACCAATCATATTTTAGCAGCACCGGATATTAGAAAAGATGAATGAGGCGTATCTAAAAAGGTCTTTTATGCAATTTTACTATATGAATACAAACCCAATTCAAAATTTTTTTAATTTAAATATACCTTTTTAGAGTAAACTCATGAATGAAGTCCAAATAAAAGTTAGCCGTATAATGCTTCTTATGGATGAAGTCTCATCGCGTTTAGACAGTTTGAACTTCGAAACCTTTGATTCGCTGTTCTCCGAAATTCTTGTATTAGCTAAAGAATCTAAATTGCTAAGAGAAGAATCAGTTCAAAAATACGGCAGAGAAAAATTGGTATTTTACAATCCAGAAATGTTTTCCATTGCTAAACAAATTGAAAAAAAATACGATAATATTGTTGAGAGGTATTCACAGGAAGAAAAGAGACTGGAAAAAGAGCTTTCTGGAGTTATTAGCAAGAAAAAAATTACAAATTATCTAAGGTACTAACGTGGAAATCAAAGGTGTTTCAAATAGCCCCTTCTTTGTTGATAAGACAAAGAAAAATAAATCTGAAGCCGTTCAAAATCAGGATGCAAAAGACAAAATTGAAATTTCTTCTGAAGGACGCGACATGGCAAAGGTAGAACTTAGCCCTACTCGATTAGAAGAAATTCGTGAACGCATCAGCACAAATTTTTATAACTCCGACGAAGCTTTAAATAAAGTTGCTGATAAAATCTTAGCTGAATTCAAAAAATAAGTATTATTTTGCAACACACTTTTATTGTCTATTCTACTTAGGGTCATGGAAAAACGGTTTAAAGTATTAGTGGTTGATGACGAAGAATTAGCTCAGGATTTTTTAAAATATTTCCTCTCCAAAAAATTTGACGTTCATACTTGCGGCAGCGTTAATTCGTTTTACAGCATAATTGACAATATTGAGTTCGATTTGATCTTGATGGATGTCTCTTTAAAAGATTGTAAAGATGGTATTGACTTGACTCGCGAATTGAAGAAAATGGAAAAATATAAGGACACACCCGTTTTTATCCTTACCGCATTTAACACAACTAAAGAAAGAAACAGTTCATTTGAAGCCGGCGCGCAACAGTTCTTAGCAAAACCGGTTGACGGAAAATCACTTATCCAGTTGATTGATTCTGTCCTAACAAAACATGAATCTGTACTTAGCTAATCATTCGAAATCTCTGAAAATAAAAACTGTCATTTACTTTAAACTTCTGAAAAATTTTGCTGTTTGTCTTTGCGAGACTTACGTTTTTTGTAAGTCGAAGCAATCTAATTTGGTAAGAGGCGAGAAGTAAGAGTGTCAGACCGAGCGAAGTCGAGGTCAAGGAAAGATTGAGATTGCCGCGTCCCGCTGAAGCGGGACTCGCAATGACCATTCAGAAATAATTTTTCATAGGTCTCTACTTCTTATCTTATAGTACTGATGCTTTGAATAGAAGCGGGTGCACTCACAGTCTCTTCATTGATCTCTTTCATAGTTTCTTTCAAAACGCCGAGAGAGCGCTGACTCAGCATGTCAATTTTTATCAAACCCAAATCTTCAATCGGATACATATCCGGCTGCGTTACAATCAATCCAAGCCCTTTATTCTTCGCGAACTCAAGCGCAACATAATCCGTAATTTTTGATCGCGTAATTATTATTCCGCTTGGATGAATGCTCAGATGCCTCGGATACCCGGCAAGTTTAGATGCTGTATTCACAATTGATTTCCATGGGTCATGTTTAAAATCGAGAGATCTTGTTTCCGGAAATTTCTCTAGCTAGTAAACTTTTTTTCTTTAATAGAGCTAAATATACTTTGGCTTCGTACTCTGAAAGACCAAGATTGATGATTTGATTTAATGAATTATCTGTTTTCATTTTTGTAACCACTTTTAGTGACAACAAAAGATATTAAAATAATTTTACTTGTCAAGTCAAGAAAATAGTTTCGCTTTAGCACGTGATTTTACAAAGTGTGAAATTTCTGTTGAATAAAAATTCAACACTTCTATTTGCTAAAATGAGAGCGTTTTCCAAAAGAGTTTTCTTTAAATTGAATTGGCGATAAACTATTTTGGATTAACAAATCATGAAAATTGCCTTGAAGCTGAAAGAATCCGAAACAATAGAATTCAAGAAGTCCATTGCTGAACTAAATGATTCTCTTAAATCAATTTCATCAATACTAAATAAACACCAAAAAGGTGAACTTTACTTCGGCTTAAAGAATGACGGCTCTCCGGTTAAGAATTCAATCTCAGAAAAAACTTTGCGCGATATCTCTCAAGCTATATCGAATAAAATCGAACCAAGGATTTATCCAACAATAACAACTGTTCAATTAAACGGAATCGAAGTAATTAAAGTATCATTCGAGGGTAATCATATTCCTTATTCTGCTGAGGGTAGATATTTCATCAGAGTTGCCGATGAAGATAAACAACTCTCAGCCGCTGAATTAAAAAAGCTACTCTTCACTAGTAAAAATTTTAAATGGGATTCCGGTATAAATCAATCCGCTACATTAAAAGATATCGACATTAAAAAGGTAAAAGAATTCTGCCGCCGTGCGGAGATTGATTATACCAATCTCGAAGACATTCTCGAATTGTTAAATCTATTCTCGAATAAAAGACTTACTAACGCTGCTGTAATTTTGTTTGGTAAAAATCCAGTAAAATACTTCTTTAATGCAAGATTAATGTGCGCTGTCTTTGCGGCTAATAACACTGCAACTATTCTCGATCAAAAAGAATTCACCGGAGATCTTTTTACTCTTATTAAAGAAGCCGAACTATACATTCTTAAAAATATTCACATCGGTATGGAAGTAGAAGGACTTTACAGAAAAGATATTCCCGAAATAAATCAAGAAGCTCTGCGAGAAGCTATCATTAATGCTTTTATTCATAGAGATTATACCGAACTCGATTTCGTTTCTGTCGGCGTTTTTAAGAACCGGGTTGAAATAAGAAATCCCGGCGGTTTGTTAGGCGGCTTGCAAATCAAAGACATAGTTAAACGCCACATTTCGAAAAGAAGAAATGAACTTCTCGCGGATATATTAAGCCGCGCTCATTTTGTTGAACGTAAAGGAAGAGGTATTTCTTTAATTCTTGGCAAAGAACCCACAGCAACTTTCGAAGAAATAGCAGAGATATTTATAACCACGTTCGAACGGAAAGCTACTGCTGAAGTTCAAGGGTTGGGTGATAGGTTGGGTGATAAGTTGGGTGATAAATTCACTGAAATTCAAATGAGAATCATTCAATTAATGGATGAATCTCCGAAAATATCGATTACTCAATTACATGAAAAGATTGGTGTTTCCACAACCGCAATTGAAAATAACATAAAGAAATTAAAAGCTTTAGGTCTAATTAAAAGGATAGGAAAAGCTAAAGGCGGTATCTGGGAAATCAAAACAGATAATGAAATTTAGTAATTACATCAATTCACTTCGGCATGGTTGATAGAGAACTTATGCCAACATTACTTTTTCACTTTCTAATCTTGTCAACAATCTTTTCACCGGTTCTTCCAACAACATATCCACCTAAACCAATTTGTAGAAGTAACCAAGCTTCATTACTCAATCGGAAAGCAAGCAAACCAAAAGAATCACAAACAACAAGAATCAAAAAAGTGAGCATCGTAATTGGTCTCCAATTTCTTTGGAGCCAGCTTTGTCCTTTTGCTTCCGCTTCAACAATTCTTCCCTGAGCATCTAGAAGTTTTGTCTCATACTCAAGAGCTTTACTCAAAAACTCATTCTCAATTTTTGTCAACTCATTTTGCAAATTCATAAAGCTCACGTGTTTTTCTTTTTGCTTTACTTGTTGAAATTAACTCGACAAAAATATTTTGCCGTAGAGGTAAATCAATTTTAATTTGACCAAGCAGTTCAAGCGATGATGTGATGACGAAAAGATCGTTAACCGGTTCGGTAAATAATTCGATGAGAGAGAAATTCTCTTTGAGTTTTCGTGTGGTGATTAATTTGCAAAGACGGGAATAACCGTCATTATTCTTGGCAATAAAAACCGCGTACAAATTTTTCTCTTTCGGATCGTCAATGTATGCACCCAAAATCGGTTTGATATTATGTTCGCCGCAAATTTTTGCAAACTGAATCAATCCGTACATCGCGTTAGTATCTGTCAAAGCAACATAACTGCTTCCGGATCTCTTTGCGAAAGAGACAAGTTCTTCAATTGGAATCGTTCCTTCGAGCAAAGAATAATTTGAGTGAGCATGTAAAGTAAACATATCATTCAGTTCCGCTCTTGCCAATTTGAATAGCCGAAAAACCATACTTGTCGCGTATCTTCATAACGGCGCGTAACATTCTTTTGCGGATTAATTCCTCGTCCTCAAATAAAAGCTCCTGTTCAAAAAAGTGGTTGAGTTTGCTTAAGTGAATTCCGATTAAACGAATACCGACTCTGCGTGTGTAAGCCTGACGGAAAAGAGTCCGCGCCGTTTCAAAAATAACTTTGTCGTCATCGGTCGGATTAGCAAGTGTCTTTGCCCTCGTAATTGTTTCGAAGTCGGAGTAACGAAGCTTGATTGAGATTGTAAGCGCTTGCCAATTTTCGTTCCGAATTAACTGTCCCACTTTTCCGGTTAAGTCGAAAAGATAATCTTCTATTTGAGATTTACCGACTATGTCTTCATCAAAAGTAGTTTCTTTCGAGACACTTTTCCGTTCGTGGTCGGTAGTTAAAATATCATTCCCTTTACCGTTGGCTTTTTCCCAGAGATCGGTTCCGAATTTTCCCAGAAGAGTAGATAAATAATCCGTGGATGAATTTGCCAAATCTCCGATTGTTCTAAAACCTCTGGCGCGCAAAATCGGAAAAGTTTTTTTACCTATTCCGGGAATTCTCTCAATCTGCAGCGGCGCTAAAAATTCTTTCTCTGTTCCGGGTGCAACATAAGTAATGCCTTTGGGTTTTTTAAAGTCCGATGCAATCTTCGCAATTGTTTTATTGCTTGCAATGCCAATCGAGCAAGGGAGTAAAAGTTTGTCGCTAATCTCTTTCTGAAGATCGGTCGTAAATTGTAAAGGTGGACCGTAAATGCCGGAACATCCGGTAAAGTCTATGTAGAATTCATCAACGGAAGCTTGTTGAACTAAGGGAAGTTTTTTCTCTAAAAGATTTTTTACTGCTTTTGAGTAACGGACATATTCTTTATAGTGACCGTGAAGATAAACTCCTTGAGGGCATAACTTGAACGCGTTTCGAATTGGCATTGCCGAATGAAGTCCGAACTTTCTGGCTTCGTAACTGCATGCAGCAACAACACCGCGACCGTGCGGATCGCCCCCCACAATTACCGGCTTGCCTTCGAGTGTTGGATCTAAAATTCTCTCAACAGAGACAAAAAAAGCATCCATATCTAAATGGAGAATAGTTTTCATAAAATTGTGTTTTTAGACTGAAAATGACTATTGCAAATGTATATTTCAAGTGATATTATAGTGAACAAATATACACTATTTCTAATATGAATAATCCATCTATTATAAGCAAGTCCATTGTGCTGGATATGTCAACTTACCGGCTGCCTAACGCGAAAGATTTTACCAGAATCTTTGATGCAGTGCCGAGAAAGATCAAGAGCAGCGGCTTTGATCTGTTCGACTATAAAAAAGTTTTTAATGATGACGCCACCCGGAAAATTATCCGCGAAGGTGATACAATAGGATGCTTCTATATTGAAAGTCCCGGTATGCGCTCTCTTCTTAAAAGAACGGACTGCGATACTTTTGAAATGCTGACAGCGGTTTCATCTGTAATACGTCCCGGTGTTGCCGAAAGCGGAATGATGAAAGAATTTGTTGAGAGGCATAAAGATCCGAAGAGAAGAAAATATCTTATCCCAAAGATGGAAGAAATTTTAGGTGAAACTTACGGCGTAATGATCTATCAGGAAGATGTGATTAAAGTTGCTCATCATGTTGTAGGGTTAACACTCGAAGAAGCGGACTTGCTTAGAAGGGCGATGAGCGGAAAGATGCGCTCTCATAAGGCAATGCAGATGATTGAAGATAAATTTTTTATCTGCTGTAAAGAGAAGGGCTATACAGATGCAATTGCTCAAAGTTTGTGGCAGCAGATTGAATCGTTTGCCGGCTATGCTTTCTGCAAAGCGCACAGCGCTTCGTTCGCGCTGCTCTCGTTTCAAGTTGCTTACCTTAAAGCGCATTATCCCGCAGAGTTTATGGCGGCTGTTTTGAGTAACGGCGGCGGATATTATTCCGCAGCGGTTTATATCAGCGAGTGTCAAAGACTTGGAATAAAAGTTCTTCTCCCTTCCATTAATGAAAGCAGATATGAATACAAAGGAAAAGGGAAAGAGATCCGGCTTGGTTTTCTGGCAATCAAAAATTTTGAGAAGAGTTCAGCCGAATTGATTATCAAAGAGAGAGAAGAGAACGGAAAATTTGTTTCACTTGCGGATTTTATTGTAAGAACGCAAATGGGTGTTGAGAAGACGGAAGATTTAATAAAGTGCGGTGCCATGGATTGTCTTAATCAAACCAGACCGACTCTGCTTCGATTGCTGGATGTTTATTTCAAGCACAAGAAATTACTCGATGAAAGCGCCACGGATCTTTTCACAAACGAAACAATTAAACTCGAAAAGGAGATTGTAACCGAAAGGGAATTCGGCATAGAAGAAAAATGCACATACGAATATGAGTATTTTGGTTATATGATCTCGCAGCATCCGCTGCAGTTTTTTGATGAGCAGATGAACTCGCCCGGAATAATTAGATCGTCCGAGATGAAGAAACATCATAACAGAAAAATAAAAATGATTGGCTGGTATATGACTTCCAAACGGATCAAGACAAGCAAAGGAGAGATAATGAAATTTCTTTCGCTCGAAGATTTGAGCGGAACATTTGAAGCCGTGATCTTTCCGAAAGCTTATGCCCGGTATGCTGAACTAACAATGTCAATGGGACCGTATCTGGTAGAAGGAAAAGTTGATGCCGAAAGCGGCAACAATATAATTGTAGAAACGCTTTCGGTGCTGACTGCGGAGACGGCTAAATCAATAACACAGAAAGACCGCACGGACACGGATTTCTTCGGCGAGGTTGAAAAACCGGCAACCTATGATGAAATAATACTGGTTAACACTCTCGGCAAAGAGAAATTAATCAAGGCGTATCTGTAGGAGTGCAGAATGTAGAACGTAGAGTGTAGAATGGACAGTTCTAAAAACTTCAAAATTCTTTATGGCGGGGTTTTAAAAAGCCCTTCCCTTTGGGAAGGGTTGGGATGGGCTCTTAATTGAGAGAAATTTTTGTTAAGCGGGGATATGTTTTCAAAATTGTTTCCGGTACCGGCACTTTCATCCTTTCACTTAACAAGTGAAGAAGTTCTAAAGCGTTTACAACCGCATTTCCTTTCGGATGATTGTTCAGAATCACGAAAACTTTTTTAACGGTGTCCAATACTTCTTTTATCGCTTGTTCAATTTCCAACAGTTCGCCGGGAGAGTATAAATAATCATATCTCTCGCTTTGTTGTTCATAAGTCTGATCTTTGCCGAAATTGCCGAGAGAATTTTTCCATGCTTTCTCATTACGACCATGAAATCTTATGTATAAATTCTCTCCCGCTTTTACCGGATTAAATTCAACCGCTTCACCAATAATGGGCTGATCTATTGTGCAGAGAGAACTTTTGTTCTTTGCAGCAAAATCATAAAATCTTTGAACAAACCATGACTTGTGTCTAACTTCTACAAACTTTTCATATTCGGAAAAAATATCAATTAGATTCTTAACGTGATTCGCGTTCTCTTTGTTCAGCGTATAAGAATATGGAAACTGAATCAGCAATCCGCCAAGCCGGTTAGCTTTCTCGAGACGATCGAGATTGATCTTTACGGCTTTGATTTGTTCTTCGGAATATTTGCGCTTGTGTGTGAAGTCCTGGTGCAGTTTGATTGTAAAAAGAAAATCATCTCTCGATTCAACTTTGTTAATCCAGCCCTCAACAATCTTTGGGCTGATATAAGTATAATAACTCGCGTTCACTTCAACGGCATTGAAATAATTCGAGTAGAATTCCAGCCAGTCAAAATTTTTTGTCTGAGACTTAGGATAAAAACTACCTATCCAATCTTTGTATGACCAACCTGCTGTGCCGACGTATAGTTTTTTCATTTATTTTTGAGACCGAAGAAGTAATTATTGCTGTACTAATTATACGGAGTTTCTTAATATGTTATTAACCGAATGTATTCACCACAGAATAATGCCAATAAAGTTAGATTGTCATGCCCAAGTGTTTTAATCGGGCATCCATTTAACAGAGCCATACCTGTCTGCCAACAGTGCGTATTGCACAAAAAGAGTATTGTCTTTTCGGACCCGATCTTGCCTATGGGCAGACATGTTTATCGGGTGAGAAATCTTTCTTTCGATGAAAAATATGACCTCTCACTTTGTTCGAGGTGACACCACTTGGATTTTTCATCAGACGCAACATGTAAACTAAGATATGCGGGAATGACAATGTGTTTCTCTTCTTTTGTGTAATTTTACACTTAATTAAAAACATTTTTAATGTAATGTCGGTTGATTGTAAAAAATGTATCCATTTCAAAATCACGTGGGAAAAAGATCGTCCATATGCTTGTAAAGCGTTCGGATTCAAATCTAAAAACATTCCTTCTATAGAAGTGTACGCCGCTGCCGGAAAAGAGTGTTTAAAATTCTCTCCGAAAATTCCTCAAAAGAAATTGTAATAAATATTGGAATTTTACATAACGGAATGCTGGAATTTGAAGACAATCCCCGATCTTATTAAAATATGCCGAGAATTCGCCGGCATATATCTCTTTGAGATGGCATTTAATTAACCTAATTTTACATTGTAATTATTTGTAATGCTTCAGTAACATACCGTTGTTTGCAATTCTTTAAAAGATATTCATTCATCTAACCGCTGATCCAGAACATAATAAATTTTTAACAGCCCGAATTAAAAGGAAAAATGATTTAATGTCATTCGAAAAAATCAATCTTATTAAACCGATACAAAAAGCTTTAGCAGAAGAGGGCTATACAATTCCTACGCCTATTCAGAAACAAGCAATTCCAATTGTACTTGAAAGACATGACTTACTTGGTTGTGCTCAGACAGGGACCGGTAAGACGGCTGCTTTTGCCGTACCAATTCTGCAAATTCTTTATAACGAAAAAATTAGCGGGCACGAGAAGAGAACTATTCATTCTTTAATCCTCACTCCTACAAGAGAACTTGCTATTCAAATTGGAGATAGTTTTTCCGCTTACGGTAAGTATACGGGTCTCAAAAACTTGGTTGTCTTTGGCGGTGTTCCGCAAAAAGCTCAGACCGACAAATTGAAAGCGGGAGTGGATATATTAATCGCTACTCCGGGCAGACTGCTTGATCTGATGAATCAAAATTATATCTCACTTCAGCATATTAAATTATTTGTGCTTGATGAAGCCGACCGCATGCTTGATATGGGATTTATAAATGATGTGAAAAAAATAATTTCGAAACTGCCGTCGAAAAGACAGTCGCTGTTCTTCTCAGCGACGATGCCTGCGGAAATTGTAAAGCTTGCTAAAACCATTTTAGTGAACCCTGTTAAAATAGAAGTAACTCCGGAATCACCAACCGTTGAAGCTATTAAACAGAGTATCTATTATGTAGCAAAATCTGATAAGAAAGCTCTTCTCATTCACATATTAAAAGATCCGTCAATTGCATCGGCGCTTGTATTCACCCGCACTAAACACGGAGCTGACAATGTGGCAAAAGTTCTAAATAAAGCAAAGATACAAGCCGAAGCTATCCACGGCGATAAAGCGCAAAACGCACGTCAGCGTGCTTTGAATAATTTTAAGACAAAGCAGACAAGGGTTTTGGTAGCAACAGACATTGCCGCGCGGGGAATTGATATAGACGAACTTTCGCATGTAATAAATTTCGAGATTCCAAATATTCCCGAAACTTATATTCATCGAATTGGGCGGACAGGTCGGGCGGGATTAAGCGGTGTAGCCCTCTCGCTTTGCGACACGGAAGAAAAAGCTTATTTGAGGGAGATAAACAAACTGATTTCGGTGAAAATACCCGTTGTTGAAAAACATCCGTATGTTCTTGATGAATGGGTTTGGGAAAATCCTAAACAGTTAGTCAATAAAGAGGATTCAGGAAAAACCAAGACTAAAAAGAGTTTCGGTGCCACAAACTTGAAACCAAAGCACAGAAAGAGAGGGGCAGGAAAAGTGTGGACTAACAGGGACAGAGGATAATTCGTGGAATCCAGAAGCCGCCAACATATCAAGCCAGGTTTACATGTGGCTGTTGTGATGAAGGAAGATCAAACCACGAATGACTTAACTGAAGGATTTGTTAAAGATATTCTTACGAAATCTCCAAACCATCCGCATGGAATTAAAGTTCGTCTTGAAACCGGTGAAATTGGGCGTGTGAAAAAGATATTGGATTAAACCACAAATAAACTGATTGCTTATTTAAAGATGCAGTACATATTTAGTAATTGATTCTTTTAACGAAAATAATTTTTGCAAAAAAACCATCTTATCATGATCAAAAATTTTAGAGATTTATCGCTGAAGCATGGTACACATCAAAATGAATCTTTTTTATCTCTTCATCCTTTAGGTATTCGTCAAAGGTCATCCGCTTATCAATTATTCCGGATGGTATAATTTCTATTATCCTTGTTGCTATTGTATGTATAAACTGATGATCGTGCGAACTAAAAAGTATAGTCCCGGGAAAATCGATCAGACTATTATTCAACGCAGAGATAGCTTCCAGATCCAAGTGATTAGTCGGCTCATCTAGAAGAAGAACATTTGCGCCGGTTAACATCATTTTTGCCAGCAAACAACGCACTCGTTCACCGCCTGAAAGTACACTAGCTTTTTTCAAAGTTTCCTCGCCGCTAAAAAGCATTCTTCCAAGAAATCCACGGATATAAGTTTCTTCTTTCTCTTTAGAATATTGACGGAGCCAGTCAATGAGATTTAAATCAATGTTGAAAAAATCGGCATTATCTTTTGGAAAATAGGCGAGTTTAGTTGTAGCTCCCCAAATAAAACTACCCTTATTAGTTTTCTCTTTACTTGTTAGAATATTAAACAAAGTAGTTTTTACTAAATCATTCGGACCCACAAACGCAATTTTGTCACCTTTCTCAACTTTGAATGTAAGATCATTCAAAAGAATTTCATCGCCGTAATTCTTAGTCAGGTTTTTGATTTCGAGTAGATTGTTGCCTGCTTCCCGTTCCGGCTTAAAAGCTATGTAAGGCATTTTCCGCGATGAAGGTTTGATATCCTCAAGAGTAAGGTTTTCAAGCTGCTTTTTTCTTGATGTTGCCTGTTTAGATTTTGATGCATTAGCGCTGAAACGAAAAATAAATTCTTGTAACTCCGCTCTTTTTGCCTCTATCTTTTTATTTGAATCCTTTGCCTGTTTTGCAGCCAGTTGACTGCTTTCCAACCAGAAATCATAATTGCCGGTGTACATCTGTATTTTACCAAAGTCAATATCGGCAATATGCGTACACACTTGATTAAGAAAATGTCTATCGTGCGAAATAACAATTACAGTATTTTTGAATTTCTCAAGAAAATCTTCCAACCATCCAATCGAAATAATATCGAGATGATTTGTTGGCTCATCCAGCAGCAAAATATCGGGGTTTCCAAATAAAGCTTGAGCCAAAAGAACTTTTACTTTTTCATTTCCCGACAAATCCTTCATCAATTGTGTATGAAGTTCATCGCTAATTCCCAAACCACTCAGTAGTTCAGCGGCTTCTGATTCTGCTTCCCAGCCGTATAGCTCTGCAAAGTCCCCTTCAAGTTCGGAAGCTCTGATTCCATCCTCATCGCTGAATTCAGTTTTTGCGTATAGAGTATCTCGTTCTTCCATTATTGAAAAAAGTTTTTGGTGTCCCATCATTACAGTTTTTATAACCTGGTAATCGTCATACTCAAATTGATTTTGCTGCAATGTCGCAAGTCTTTCACCCGGGGTGACAATAACGTCGCCTGAACTTTGCTCAATTTCCCCCGAAAGAATTTTAATAAAAGTTGATTTGCCCGAACCGTTAGCACCAATAATGCCGTAACAGTTTCCCGGTGTAAATTTTAAATTCACTTCTTCGAATAATGTTCGTTTACCAAATCTTAAAGATAGATTGCTTGTACTAATCATTTATTATTTTTTCCATTACCTATTATGAGTAAAAAATGTTTTAATAGTTCTAATCGTCGTATAACTTTTTTTGACTTGTTGTCCACAACAATTTTTGCATAAGTAATTATGTGCAAAGAAGAATAAGATCGGTTAGACCAGGTCAATTTTGTAAAATAAAGAGGGAAAAAACACGAATTTCTTCGCTTTATGGTGTTCTTATCCAAAACTCTAATGCAAAATACTAATTAATTTGGTTGGTCACAATTTGGTGTATTTGACTCATCTATAATAGGCAGCCATAATCATAAATAATCTTGATTGAGAATCCGATAGGGTGAAAAAGTAGTTCGTAACTTCAATAATTACGAAAAAGCGGGCACAAATTTGGAATAGCGAAAAATCGTGGTACTGAATAAGAATGGCAAGTCCTTTCCCTAACTGAATGAGGGCAAAAGGGTTTCTTTAGAAAGTTGATAAAAACTCGGGGTAAACAGATAAAATTGGATATAATCAAGCGCCATTAACGCTAATCTGCCAAGGGTTCAGACGAAGATCACACGAATTGTGGACTAAATTTTTGTATATTTCTACCGATTATAGAGTACTGTATATATCTGTTGATTCCTATGAAGATAAAGGAGTAGCACAAGTATGGACAATAGTCAGATGTTTTTAGTTTTGGGTGCAGTAGTACTTCTTGCCATTTTAGTACTAAACGTGAATCGAACGATACTATTTTCTTCGGATAATTCACTTCAAGCCCAGGCAATTACTACAACAACTAGCGTTGCACAACAAACGGTCGATCTGATTAGCTCTAAATCATTCGATGAATCAACGATCAGTGCAGCCGTTACTGATATTAACAATTTTACTGCCCCAGCTTCTTTAAGTTATGAATCCGGAGAAAGTGTAAATTCATTTGATGACGTTGATGATTATAAGAACTATAGTGCTGTAGTTTCAACGCCCAGATTAGGAAATGTTTCAGTACGGGTTAATGTTGGTTATGTTAATACAAATCTCCCGGATGTTTTAGTATCATCACGAACTCGTATGAAAAGAATTGAAGTGAAAGCTAAAACTATATATCTGCCTGATACTCTCAGGTTATATTATTATTCAAGTTACTGAGCAATTATTATGGGAAACATAAATCTATCCGGGTCATTTATTGTTGGCGGGATTGTACTACTTTCCTTACTCTATATTCATTTTCGTGTTGTAGATTTTAATCGATCGCAAATTATAAATGAATTTACTGAATCGACTATGACCAATATGGCGGATGTACTGGATTATGATTTTAATAAAATCGGTTACCGGGTAAGTACAAATCCAAAGATAAGTTCTATTAATAATTCTTCTATTGCGTTTTTGGCTGATCTTGATAACAATGGTTCGGTTGACAGTGTTAAATATTTTACACGTCAAGCTAATGGCAAGCAATATCTTGTGAGAAGAACTACCATTGGTTCTGTACAAGAATCACAAGTAGTAATCAATAATTTTGCAATGCAAGGATATGATTCATTGAACAACAGTACTTTCACCGTATCCAGTATTAAAAGCATTGATGTACAAGTTGTTATCGACAATAATTCGTTTAGAAGCGATAGTACAAATAATTTTGGCTCATATTATAAAAGAAGATATTTCATTCATAATTAATAAACAGCGATAGAATATTTATGGGTAAAATGCTATTGTTTTTGGTGATAGGAATGGGAGGTTTATTCACCTTTGCTACGTTGAATATTAACTATAGCAACGCACGTTTGGTTAACACCACAATAGTGAAATTCGAAAAAACACAAGCAGGAAATATTGCAGCCAGCGGAATAAATTTAGCAATTTCTAAACTGAATCTCGATACAACCTGGACAGGTGTTAATAATTTACAAATCGCAAACAGCACTCTGACTGTTTCTGTTTCAAATACTACCAGCAAATATCCGAGTGGTCCGAATATGAATTTGACCGGGATGAGGTTGATTACAAGTACTGGGGTAATGAATAATCAATCTGTAACAATTCGATCGGTTTTGCAATTGGCAAGCACAGCATCAGCCCCTCCTTTTCTAAAATATGCGATGGCTTCCGGTCGGGATTTAGGATTACAAGGCAGTATAAATATTCGAGATGATTATAATTCTAACTGGAATGCAAATATTCATTCAAATGGTAATTTGCAGACTACGGGAAATGCTTATGATGTTAAGGGTTTTGGTACTTATTCAGGTCAACTTCAGTCGAGTCATAACAATTTTGAGCCTAATTTAAACCCCAATTCGGATCCTGTGAATAGTCAAATTCCCCCCATTACACTCCCTGCATTCAATCCAAATGATTATATAAGTATTGCAACAAGTGTAACAAATGGAAATCTTACTATTAATGGATCAACAACACTGGGGACAAAAAGTAATCCTGCGATCTATTATGTAAACGGTAACCTAAATTTTAGGGGTTCTACAATTGGTTACGGCATATTTATCGTAACCGGCAATATTACTTTTAGCGGCAGTGTATCTGTTAATACTGCTGATCCAACCGGCAGTAATCTTGGTTTTTATTCGGGTGGAAATATTGAAGCTCACGGTAATATTAATATTGCGGGTCAAATGTATGCTCAGGGTAATATTCAAGCCAATGGGAATTTTACCCTGGTCGGTTCAATGACCGCCAAAAATAATATTCAACTTTCTGGAAATCCTACAATCCGTTACAGACCTGCAAACTCAGCTCTAACCAATCAATTTTGGACTACAGCAACAAACTCAAGACCTGTGCCCGTCTCTTACTATGAATAATTAATTCCTCAGCATTCTTTCACACTGTATATTGTCCATATTCACAACTCTGTCATATCTAAAAATTTTCAATTATGATTGCTCTCTTCGAGAAAATAAGAAAAGATTTGTTACCTAGATAAAATATTTGATAAGGAATGGTGTAATATCATTACAAATTGTTTTGTACCGAGTAGTTTTTTCACAAAAAGAGAATACTTATCCTCGATCGGCATAGACTTGATAAAAAAGAAAATCTTCGAGGAATTACTTAATCCGCCTTTTTGAAATTCTAATTTTATCATCCACCAATCACTGTTGCTTTCTCGATCTTACTAAATCTTTCTGTGTTCCCTTATTTAAGTCAAGGGAGATCTATGAAGGACATAACGCTTTTTAACCAAATATTACGGGAAAGTGACAGAATAATATTCCACACACTACAACACTGCTGTTCAAAATAAATAAACATCTTTTGAACCTTTAGCTTAACAAAATGTTTAGTATATAAAAAAGGAAAGTATGTCCCTCAATATTTCAATAATACTAAGTTCAGTTCGGGAAAAAAGTCAGGGCGTAAAAGCGGGGAAATTCATTCAAGACAAATGCAATGAACGGGGATATAACCCGACTTTGATTGATCCAAAAGAGTATAATCTTCCTTTGCTCGATAAGATGTATAAAGAATACTCAGAAGGGACAGCACCGGAACCGCTCGAAAAACTTCACAACATTTTTTCTTCATCAGATGCTTTCATTATAGTAACCGGAGAATACAATCATTCATTGCCTCCGGCGCTTACCAATTTGATGGATTATTTTAGAGAAGAATATTATTTCAAACCGGCTGCCATTTCAAGTTATAGCGGCGGACCAATTGCAGGAATGCGCTCGGCAATTCAAGCAAGAATATTTTTAGGAGAGCTTGGAATAGTTACTACAAAAACAATGTTTGGAATTCCAAATATACATTCAGCTTTCGATTCGAACGGTAAACCGCAAGATGATTTCTTACATAGTAAAGTGAATCGCTTTCTTGATGAGTTGGAATGGTATGCCAATGCATTAAAAGAAGCACGCGCTAAAGGTGTTCCTTTTTAAACAACTGAATTTAATCTCTTCGGGCATGACAAGTTACCACGCTCCACCTTCGCTCGAATTGCGGCGATGAGGTTCATTTGTTCCCATAACCAGTTAATCAGCTCCGACAAATAAGAACGGCATTGATTATATTTAGTTCAAATTTCAGAGCGGGAAATAAATAATGATCTTTATCAGGAGATCTGTTGGATTAGATTGACTATTGTTTTCTTTCAACTGATGCAGAAGAGCTAAAATGAAAAACAGAATATCTTTTGTACTTCGAGTGCTGATGGGTGCAGTGTTTATTGTATCAGCCTACTCAAAAATAGTTTCTCCCGGACTGATCGAAATCATTTTGCTTGATCACGGAATTGTTAGCTCACGCGAAGTAGCGGCAATTCTTATTAGAATATTGATAGGATTT
This sequence comes from uncultured Melioribacter sp., assembly GCA_964449775.1. Taxonomy (GTDB): domain Bacteria; phylum Bacteroidota; class Ignavibacteria; order Ignavibacteriales; family Melioribacteraceae; genus Fen-1258. Next base: position 130,457 of record CAYVBQ010000003.1, read on the forward strand.
GAATTTACCCTCGGAATGTTGTTCTTCCAACCGTTCTCTTTAAGGAAAATTGTAATTCCGGTTTCATTCCTTTTTCTTGTTGGCTTTACAATCTATCTTGGTTATACAGCAATAATTCTACATGACACTCAAAACTGCGGATGTTTTGGTGAAATGATTAAGATGTCGCCGGTTGAATCAATAATTAAAAATATTGTATTGATGGGTCTGCTCGTTTTACTTTTCAGATGGAGCGATGAGAAGAAAAACTATTTGGTAGCACCACTGTTGATAGTTCTTTCTGTCGCAGTGGTTTTTATTGCTGTTCCTGTAAAATCTCAAAAGGATTTTAGATTTGCTGAGTACACAAATTTTGTAGGACAGGGAAGAGTGAATCTTTCCCGCGGCGATAAACTGATTGCGATAATGAATACCGAATGCGATCATTGTCAACTTCTTGCAAAAGATTTAGCCGGTATGAAGAAAAAAATGAAATGGTTCCCGGAGATGTATGCTTTGTTTTTTAGTGAAGGAAGCATTTCGGTAGACTCATTTAAGGTAATAACAAATTTTGATTTCCCATTTAAAATAATTGGTGTCAACCAGTTTTTTAATTTGATTGGGCAATCGCCCCCTCGAATATACTGGCTGAGGGACGGTGTTGTGAAAGAAGTTTGGGATAAAGATTTTGTGAAAAGCATTACCTTCAGTTTTTCAGGGAATGGAGGTAGATAATGATGAGAGATTACTTTTATAAAATAAGAAGTTTAATCTCTTCGGGTTGAATTCCCTATAAGTGGATGCCCGATAATCCCGATAAGTCGGGACGGGCATGACAAGATACCTCGCTTCGCCTCGGCGAATTGCGGCGAGGACATAAACATCAACTTAATAAAAAATTCTCCAATAGAAATTTAAATAATTGCGTCGTTCATATAACAAAATATGGGTTTTATATCTCATCCCTAAAGGGATTTCATTCTTTTTTATGTTCATTTTTTCTATAAATATCTAATCCCTCTGGGATTTTATATTGCAAATCCCGCCTGCCTGGCGGCAGACAGGTTAGGGATGAAATATTTATAGCAATAAATACCACCTACAATTAAAATCCCTTTAGGGATGATATATTGGTTTCAATTAGAAAAAGAACAAACAAGGTAATACTAACAAAAAGCGCTTAAGAAAGACTGTTTTCGCATATTTTTACAGTTGATACAATACAATAATCTAAAAAATCATAAAATTAGGTTGACGCCTATGTGCGGCGAGGAGGTTCATAACAAAAGTCGAGAATTAAATACTTCGACCGAGTTTAAAAAAAACCCTTCCCTTTGGGAAACCTGCCTGCGGTAGGCAGGGGTAGGGCTTGCCCGCCGTTTTTTTGGCGGGATGGGCTTTTATCGCCTTAACCAGTTTTGAATTAGTTGTCTGCCGTATAATGTCATAAACGACTCCGGGTGGAACTGAACTCCTTTCACATCATACTCGATATGTGAGAGCGACATTATTACATCATCCTTACTAACGGAAGTTATCTTTAGACAATCTGGAAAGTTATGCCTCGATACTGCCCACGAGTGATATAATCCTGCTTCAAACTCTGTGGGGATCTTCTCAAATAAATAATCAGCAGGATCTACTATATTCACTGTGGTTGTAACTCCGTGACGAACCATCGGGAAATTATAAAGCTTTCCTCCGAATACTTCGGCAATTGCTTGATGTCCAAGGCAAACACCTAATATATTTTTTGAGGAAGCGAATTTTGAAATCACTTCCTTTACAAGTCCCGCTTCAGAAGGCAGCCCTGGACCGGGTGAGATTAGGATTTTTGAAAATTGTTCTACATCTTCAATTATGAGTTGATCATTCTTAATAACAGAATAATCTTGCTGAAATTCTTCCACAATTTGACGTAAATTGTAGGTGAATGAATCGTAGTTGTCAATTATTAATATTTTCTTGTTCAAATTAAATCTATGAGTTATCAAAAATCAGTTGCTATTCAATTAATGAATGAATATGGAAAAAATAAAATTCCCTTTTTGTTCGTTATAGACTTCGAGATGAAACAGCCGATAGTTCTCAAACTAAACGAAGTAGATCCTTCCATTCTTCTATTCAACATAAATGGTAAACGAAATTACAATATTGATTTGAAACCCGGTAATCCAATTACGTTTGAAAAGCATCCAATCAATTTTGAAGAATATAAAACTGTTTTTGAAAAAGTTAGAGCTGAGATTAACGCAGGGAATACTTATCTGCTCAATCTAACTTTTCCAACAAAGATTAATACGAACTTCACTCTCGATGAGATATTCCATTTAAGTCGCGCAGAATATAAACTTTTCTACAAAGATAAGTTTGTAGTCTTCTCACCGGAATCGTTTGTTAAGATCACACATGGATCAATTTCTTCTTATCCGATGAAAGGAACAATAGATGCATCAATTAAAAATGCCGAACAGATTATTATGAGTGATCCAAAAGAAAGTGCAGAGCACAACACAATCGTTGATCTGATTAGAAATGATTTGAGTATGATATCAAAAAATGTCCGTGTTGAAAAATTTAGATACATAGAGAAAATTACAACTACAGATAAGACGCTTTTGCAAGTAAGCTCAAAAATTACCGGCAGGTTAGAGGATGATTTCAATTCTAGATTAGGAGAATTAATTTTTGATTTACTACCCGCCGGTTCAATTAGCGGTGCACCGAAGAAGAAGACGGTTGAAATAATTAATGAACATGAAATATATTCCCGGGGATTTTATACCGGAGTTTTCGGATATTTCGATGGCTCATCACTTGATAGTGGAGTGATGATTCGATTTATTGAAAAGACAAAAGACGGGTTAATTTATAAAAGCGGCGGTGGAATTACTTATATGAGTAATCCCGAATCTGAATATCAAGAACTAATTGATAAAGTATATGTTCCGATTGTTTGAAAGCATTAAAGTGTTCGATAGAAAATTATGGAACATTGAGTATCATAACGCTAGGATGAATAAATCAAGACGCGATCTATTCAAGTCTGAAGATATATTGGATCTTTCGGACCAAATCAGAATTCCGCGTGAGTTATCTAACAATCTATTCAAATGCAGGGTCACATACTCCGAAAGAATTCACGACATAGAATTCCATCCTTACACTATAAGACCAATTACTAAATTGAATGTGGTCTATGATGACACCCTTATTTACGATTATAAGTTAGAAGACAGAAGAGATATACAAAAACACTTATGTAAGACCGATAACGGTGAAATCTTAATTGTAAAAAATGGATTCATTACCGATACAAGTTATTCAAATGTTGTATTCAGTGATTTTACCAATCTATTTACGCCGGCAACTCCACTTCTTAAAGGCACTAAAAGAGCAAAATTATTGGAGATTGGAAGAATCCGTGAAGAGGAGATTCGATTGATAGATTTGCAGAAGTTCAAATGTGTTTATTTGATTAATGCATTGATAGACCTGGATGATAACGTACGCATCCCGATTGGAAATATTGTTTTATAAAAGACAAAACCCCGAGAGTATCGGGGTTTTGTTTATAATCGAATTAGAATTGTATCTTCTTTTGAACTACTTCTGCAATATCCGGTGATACCAAAATTCTTCCACAAGATTCGCATGAATATAATCGTTTGCCCGATTTTATCTCTAACTGTCTCTGTGGTGGTACAACATTATGGCAGCCGGAACAAGCAGCGCGTACTAGTGTAACAACGGCTTTTCCAACAAGTGCTTTGCGGATTCTGGAGTAGGTGTTATAATCCGGCTTCTTAACTTTTGCCGCAACCTTATCACGTTTATCTTTAAGGCGCGCTTCTTCGCGCTCATTAGCTTTAATAATTTGCTTTAATTCGGTCTCTTTTTCCTTCAGTTCTTTTTTCAGCACATCCAGCTGAGGTTCATTTTCATCAATATCTCTTTTCAATTTTTGCACGAGATCTTCCAACGCAGTACTCTCTGCTTCAAGTTTTGTTATTTGTCCCTCTGAATGATCAATCTCTTTTGTAAGCGCATCGTATTCTTTATTGTTGCGAACCTGATAGAGTTGTGTCTTGAATTTCTTCAGGTTGGTTTTCAAGCGGTCAACATCATCATCATTTTGTTTTCTCTTGCTAAGCGATTTTTTCTTTTCATCTTCTTTAGTGTCAATCTGATTTTCGATAGTTTCAATCTGCTGTTTCAAATCGTTCACAGCTGCGGGAAGATCACCGCGTAACTCCTCCAATTCATCAAGCAGATTATCAATCAACTGGAGTTCGTATAGTACCGCAAGTTTTTCTATCAATTTAGGCTCCTTATTGTTTATAAAATTTCACCGGGTTTGTGCTGCCCGTATATTTCAAAACCTTTATTTTACTATTAACAGAGATAAATTTTTTCATTTTATGCTGGACGAAATTCATTACAACTATTTCTGTTTCATAATGACCGGCATCTATCAATAATATCTTATTAACTGCATCGTGATAAGAATGATATTTTAAATCAGCTGTTACAAATGCATCCGCATCACTCTCAATTGCAGTATTTAATAATTCTGCTCCTGAACCGCCGCATACAGCCACTTTTCGAATTGAGTTCTTTTTGCCATGGCAATATTTTATTGCTTTGGTTTTCAGCGCTTTACTCACAAATGAAAGAAACTCTTTCTCGCCCATCTCTTTTTCAAGATCACCGATTGCACCCGCGCCATAGTTTACGTTTTTGTTTCTTAATGGATATACATCGTATGCGGGTTCTTCATATGGGTGGGTTTTAATAAGTGCTGCAATTACGTTTTTAATTTTCCAGGAATCAACGAGGAATTCAAAACGAACTTCGTTTACGTTCTCAAACACATTTTTCTTTCCAATTGTAGGATTAGACTTTTCAGAACCTTTAAATGTTCCTTCGCCGTTTAATCTGAAACTACAATTCTCATATTCACCTATTTTACCGCCACCAGCTCCGAATACAGCGTGAGCTACTTTATCCAAACTTTTTTGTGGAACAAATACAACTACTTTGAATTGATTGCCCTCTTCAAGTTCAAGGAAACGGATGTTTTTTAGTTTTAAGGTTTTTGCAAGTTCAAAAGAAACGCCCTCTTTGGTGAAATCAAGATTTGTATGGGCAGAGTAAACAGTAACGTTGTTCTTAATAATTTTTTCTATTAGTTGGGCTTTTGAATCTTTTTGGGTGTCTAATCTTTTTATCGGTTTGAATATCAGAGGATGGTGTGTAAAAATAAAATTGCATTTATTTTGAAGGGCTTCTTTTAGGACTTCATCATCTAGCTCAAGACAGAGCATGATGTTTTTGATGGTTTCCCCTCGCGAGCCGATTTGAAGTCCAACGTTGTCCTTCTCCCATGCAGCTCCGGGCGGGGCCCAATCCTCCAGATATTTTGTCAATTCTCCAACAATCATATATAAAAAAAATGCACTCCTGATAGTAGGAGTGCATTTGGTCTTCAGAAACTTCTATTTGAGAGTTCTGTAGTTTTTCTTCTAGCTAATTTGATTATAAATTTTCTCATATGTCGTGCCAAAATATACCATAAACAGTATTCATTTTCAATCTTGCAAAGGATTATATTTCTAACGGCTCAAACCAACAGCCATTTTCGCGTATAATCTCAATTAATTCCTCTACCGCATTATCAGAATTTACATTTCGGCGGACTATTTCCTTTCCTCTATATAAAGTTATTTTTCCTGGTCCAGAACCTACATATCCGAAATCTGCATCTGCCATTTCACCAGGGCCATTAACAATACACCCCATGATTGCAATTTTTACTCCTTTAAGATGCTCGGTCCGCTTACGGATTTTATTTGTAACTTCAACCAGATCAAACAGAGTTCTACCGCATGACGGACATGCAATGTATTCGGTTTTAGAGATACGGGTTCTTGCTGCTTGAAGAATTCCGAAACTCGTTCTATTGATGAATGATTTATCGAAAAAACTGTCAGACAAATTTTTTCCCGTTAACCAGAGACCATCACCGAGACCCTCAATAAGCAAAGCTCCAAAATCTGTTGATGAATAGAGCCTGAGATTATCTTCATTCACCTTTTCATAAGATCGTTTGAGGATAACCGGATTTTTTATTTTCTGCAGCATTAATTTAAAAAATATCCTACGTTGTTCTGCCATTCCGTGCAGATTGTCTGTAGTTAAAACGAATACGACAGTCTCGTCATTTGCAATAATTGAAAGTTGGTCACCAAAAGTTGATTGAACATTTAGCTCAACAAAGTTCAAGATGAAGGATTTTTTTGCTGCCTTACTATATTGTTCAATTGTTGAAAAAAGCGGGAATCCTTTTGTTCTGTCTGCGAGTGAATTCCATTTCTCAAAATCGTAAATAACTTTCAATCCGCTCGGTGCATCAAAGTGTAAATCATAATTTGAAATGTAGATCAGATCGCATGCTTGATCATTCAGATTCCATTTATCAGTTACATGATCGTAGCTATAACCAACCTGTTTCAAGTCAATTTGATCAACTATTTTCTTATCACCGTAATCAGCGAATACTATTGGAACTGTTGATCCGCCGATTCCGGCAACCTCAAATGATTCCCGGCGGGAATATACACTCGGATCTTTCGGTGATTCTTGAATTGAAGGAATCGGAGTATGATTTTCTCTTCCGTTATATCTGTTAACAAGAGAAATTGCAACAGGCACTTCAAACTCCGGTTCCTCTGTTAAAGAAACACGAATTGTATCTCCAATCCCATCTTCGAGCAATGTTCCTATTCCAACAGAAGATTTAGTTCTGCCATCTTCACCACCGCCTGCTTCTGTTACACCGAGATGAAGCGGATAATTCATTCCTTCAGATTCCATTTGTTGAATTAGCAAACGATACGCTTGCACCATTACTTGCGGATTGCTGGACTTCATTGAAAGTACAATATTGTGGTAATTCAAATCTTCGCAGATACGTAAAAATTCTAATGCAGATTCAACCATTCCACGAGGTGTATCACCATAACGACTCATAATGCGATCCGATAATGAACCGTGATTTGTACCGATACGCATTGCAGTACCATACTCTTTGCAAATTTTTACAAGTGGAGAAAATTTCTCTCTTATGCGCTCGATCTCGGTTACGTATTCTAAATCAGTGTATTCGAGAGTTTGAAATTTTTTCTTATCAGCGTAATTACCGGGATTAATTCTGACTTTTTCCACAATTCGTGCAGCTAATTCCGCAGCGTTTGGTGTAAAATGAATATCTGCAATGAGAGGTGTTTTATAACCGCGTTTACGTAATTCATTTTTGATATTCTGAAGATTCTGAGCTTCGTTCATGCTTGGAGCGGTTATACGAACATATTCACAGCCGGCTTCGATCATACGTATTGATTGTTCAACAGTTGCAAGAGTATTCATCGTGTCTGTCGTAGTCATTGATTGAATGCGGATTGGATTGTTCCCACCAAGAGGAACATCACCAATAAAAACTTCGCGGGTTTTATATCGTGAGTATTTCGTTAAGCTGTTGCAATATTTTTTAATTAATTCGGGCATAATCAAATAAATTGATACAGAGACTCGATGAATCGAGTCTCTACTGATAAACATTTTAAAGAAAAGATAAGTTCTTTGTGAATGTTAATTTTTAGCGAGTTCATATAGAAATGCTTTCACGAATTCGGTTGAGGCATTTGGGTTTTGAGCCGTGATAATATTTTTTTGTACAACAACGGGCAAATCTTTATAATCAACTCCCTCTCTCTCTAATTCTTTTCTATCTTCAACATGACACGTTGCGTTGCCCGATAGCAATCCCGCCTTTGCCAAAATAATGGGAGCACTGCATATCGCACCAATTGGTTTTTTGTTCTTTGCAAATTTTTGGACTGTAGAATGAATTGCTTTGTTGTTCCAGTAATTTCTCATGCCGCTTCCTCCCACAAGAATCAATCCGCCAAAGTTACTCTCGTGTATATTGTAAAGCTGAATATCATTCTTAACTTTCATTCCGTTCGATCCAATGCAGAGAAAATTCGAGTCTGAGGCAATAAAAACTTTTTTGCCGGCTCTATCAAGAGCGTTAGTAATGATAAGATATTCTTCCTGGTTGAAGTTCTGTGCGGGTATGATTAGTAGAACGCTATTCTTGCTCAAAAAAATTTCTCATCCTTATTTTGTAAGTAAAATACAAATATTAAGTTAGACGGGCAATTTGGTATGTGAGAATTGTAATTCGTGATTTATTTTCTAAAAATCCTTAATATGAAGTAGAGATTTATTACTTTAATTCATTCCCCGGGTAAAGATGTCAGGTTCAAAGAAAAAATTGGTTCGTGAAAGTGATTCGTTACAGAAAATATTTCAATATGATTCTTTATTACTGCCTTAGGGTTAATAGCTATACAAATTATCTTTCGGTTATCTACTATGATTGAAACATTACAAAGAGGTTGGGGTAAAAATCTTAATGATATTTTTAAAAGCGTAAAAAATGAACTCACTATTTCAAGCCCATATATCTCAAACATTGGTGCTGAGTTTTTGTTGAAAAATGTTACAGAGAAATTTAAAGAAAACGGCGTTTTGAAAATAGTGACTGATTTATCACCCAGAAATATTTATCAAGGTTCTACTGACCCTAACTCATTCAAGCTTCTTTCTAGCTCTGTAAATACAGTTCAAATTTTTCATCTTCCAAGGCTGCATGCTAAAATATATATTAGTGACATTAACAAAGCGATAATTACATCGGGAAATCTTACTGCTGGTGGTATTTACAACAATTATGAATATGGAATTTTCATTAATGATAACGTAAAAGTTGTCTCAATTAAAAATGATTTGTTAAATTATGCAAGTCTTGGTGCAGAGATTAACTTTGAAGAATTGAATAGCTATTGCAAAGCATCAGAAGAAATAAAAAAACTTTATAAACAAAGAGAAAAATCTACAAAGAAAGAATTCGAACGAAACTTTCAGAAAGCGATAGTAAATACAAATGATGAACTCCTCAAAGCAAGGTTATTAGGTGGTGCATTACATCCCATATTTGAAAAAACGATAATATATTTATTACAAAGAAATGGTGCTTTATCTACGATTAAAATTCACAAACTAATCAAAGAAATTCACCCTGATTTATGTGAAGATAGTGTTGATAGAATAATTAATGGAGTACGTTTCGGGAAAAAATGGAAACATGCTGTTAGAACTGCTCAACAACATCTCAAGAAAAAGAATTTAGTGATTTTAGAAAATAGGTTATGGAAACTAGTCTAAGCCATATTGATTTTGAACTAATTTATCCTGTTATTAATTCTGTACAGGAAGACCGATGGAATATTGAGCTTAACTCAATTTATTCCCCAAATAGTTTCTCTGCAATTATTTATAATGAAACTACTGAAATACGCTTAAAAATATATATATGGAATTTAACTCACGGAGGTGGTGCGGCGAGACCAGCAGATGAATATCGTATTCAGATTACCGGTGTTGATCGATTTGAGGCAGAGGTTGGAGGAAAGACATTAATATTAGGTTGGTGGGAAGAAGGAAGTGTCTTTGCTGGATTCGATTTTAATAAACACACAAGCAGTCTTGGATTTTCACCATCAATTCAGATAAGAGAGGCAGCATTAAGAAAAGCATACATTAATGGATTCTCGCCATGGACTAAAGAAAATCAAGAGACAGCGATTGCTTTTAGACCAGATTTTTTTGTTGAATATGTAAGAAATTTAGAATCCTTACATTCATTCGGCGAATCAAAAAATGATTTCGAAGCTTTAGAAAATATTTCTGAGAGACCAAATGAAATAAATGATACTATCATTGATAGCATATCTACACCAAGAAGATTGACAGTAGCAAGCGTTACAAAAAAAGTACGGGATAATGGATTTAAAGCTAGAGTCTTAAATGCATATTCCCAAAAATGTGCCTTTTGTGGATTACAACTGAAGTTAGTAGATGCTGCCCATATTTTACCCGTCAGTTATACTGGAAGTACTGAATTGATTACATAAAAAAAGCAAACGAGATTCGAGGTTGGGAACTTAATTTTTAGATCAACCGATAAAACTATTTTGATTGGTCATTTTGAATGCGTATACCGGAAGATAAAATAGATGAGATAAGAAACGCAGCGGACATTATAGATGTAATCTCTACTCACGTTCATCTGAAGAAGCGGGGTAAAAACTTTATTGGTCTATGTCCATTTCACCAAGAAAAAACACCTTCGTTTACGGTAAGCGATGATAAGCAAATCTATCATTGCTTCGGATGCGGTGCGGGTGGAAATATTTTTAAATTCTTAATGGAATTCAAAAACATCTCTTTTGTGGAAGCAGTTGAAGAAATTGCCGAACGTCTCGGAATAAAAATTGAATTAGAGAGCACTCAATTTGATGCACAGCAGAATGAACTTGAAGAGTTGTACGAATTAAATATTCTTGCAGCCCGCTTTTTCTCTGACAATCTATTAAAGAGTGCTGATGGTGAACAAGCACGCGAATACTTAAAACGAAGGAACATCAAACTTCATATTCAAAAAATCTTTGGAATCGGTTACGCCCCATATGGTTGGGATAATTTTCTTGCTCACGCCAAAGAAAATAAAGTTGATCTTACAAAAGCCAAATTGCTCGGCTTGATTGATACGAACGATAAAGGAGAATATTACGATAAATACCGCGGACGTGTGATCTTTCCAATTTTTTCTCCGAATGGTAGAGTGATTGCTTTTGGTGGACGAGTTTTGGAAAATCAAGAAAACGCTGCAAAATATCTCAACTCACCTGAGTCTCAAATCTATTCTAAGCGACGCTCGTTATACGGATTATTTCACTCGAAAGAAGATATTAGAAAACTTGACCGGGCAATTCTCGTAGAAGGTTACATGGATTTGGTTTCGCTTTTTCAAGCGGGAGTTAAGAATGTAGTTGCTTCATCTGGCACTTCATTAACTGAGGAACAAGTTCAATTACTTTCTCGCTTTACAAAAAATATCATAATTCTTTTTGATGCCGATCCGGCTGGACAAAAGGCATCATTGCGCAGTATCGAAATTTTACTGAAGCAAGATTTTGAAGTTAAAGTCATAGCGCTTCCAAAAGGGGAAGACCCGGATTCGTTCATCATTAAATACGGGAAAGAAAAGTTTGATGAAGAAGTCTCGCGTGCAAAAAATTTCTTAGAATATCAGACCGCTCAATTTGAAGAGCAAGGATTGTTTGAAGACTCTGCGGATATGACAAAAGCGATCCGTGAACTAGTTAAAACTTTAGCGCTGGTAAGTGATGAACTGAAGCGCAATCTTCTGATGAAAACAATTGCAAAGCGATTTAATCTGCGCGAGAAATTGATCGAATCGGAACTCAACACGTTTCTCGATCAACAAATAGATAGAAGCGGAACAACGGGCGTTCGTCCCGAGCAAAGAATTGCAGCCAGACAATCACCGGAACAATTTGCTCTTTCTGCCAAAACTGAAAATGAAAACCCATATGAGAAAGAATTGATCCGGCTGCTTTACAGCGGTGATGAACAAGTTATTTCGCATATACTCGAAAATTTGTCGTTAGAAAACTTTTCCAATCACAAACTCAGAAAACTTGCAGAGATTGTTAATACCGGTTACGATGAGCAACAAATTTCTCCCGCTTATTTAATTGATAAAATTCCGGACGAAGATTCGCGGGAGTTCATTTTTGATTTAACTTTATCTGATGAAACAATCAGTAAAAAATGGGATGAATTTTCATACAGTGGGAAAATTGAAAAAGACACTCTTGAGCATGCAACCGAAACTGTAAGAAACTTTCATCTCTATCAAATAGATCAGCAGATCAAGCTGAACAACCAGTTCATTTCCGATTCAAAGGATGAACGTCTTCACCTTGAAATGATGAAGCGTAACAAAGAACTTTACGAAGAAAAAAAATCTTTGCTCGATTCAAAACCTAAAAACAATTACGATTAAGTATGAGCTATAATCCATCAATGTATGAAATCAATACGCGTGTTTGGCTTAGGCGATTTGATCAAGGAATAATTAAATCAACTCTGGCAGATGTACCAAAATCTTACTGGGATGATTTTGCTAAGAGTGGAATAAATTATGTCTGGCTTATGGGGGTCTGGAATACTTGCGATAGTACGATTCAAAAATACTGTTTCGAAAAAGATCTTGTTAAAAGTTACAAGAGGGCTTTGAAAGATTGGAAACCGGAAGATGTGATTGGTTCTCCATTTGCTGTAAACAAATACGAACTTAGCTCCAGCCTTGGTGATAAACGATCTCTTCTTGAGCTGAAATCGTATCTGAATAAAAAAGGGATCAAACTGATTCTTGACTTTGTGCCCAATCATTTCAGTGCTGTTAGCGGTCTGATTAAATCAAATCCGGACATATTTCTTTCCGTTGGGCAAGAACAATACGAGAGCGATCCACATACTTTTTATCAACCTTATCCAGAGGAACAAAAATATTTTGCACATGGTAGGGATCCATTCTTTCCGGCATGGCAAGATACCGTCCAAGTAAATTTTTTCTCTGAACAAGCAAGAATCTTTTTAACTAATACGTTGCTTGATCTAACTAAAGTATGCGATGGCGTTCGATGCGATATGGCAATGCTTGCACTCAACAATGTTTTTCAAAATACATGGGGCGGTATACTAAAGAAAAATGGTTATGAGAAACCGAATATTGAGTTTTGGAAATATGCTATTGAAAAAGTGAAAAATGAACGAGCTGACTTTTTATTTATCGCTGAGGCGTACTGGGATTTGGAGTGGGATCTTCAGCAGTTAGGATTTGATTACACCTATGATAAAAAATTTACAGATCGATTAAAATCTGCTTCTGCACTTGAGATTAACGAACATCTTCTTGCAGATGCGGAGTATCAAAAAAAATCTTTACGATTCATTGAAAACCATGATGAAGAAAGGGCAGTAACAATTCTTGGTAAAGAAAAATCCAAAGCTGCCGCGGTTGTTATCAGTACTCTATTAGGAATGCATTTCTATCACGATGGACAATTTGAAGGGAGAAAAATAAAACTTCCGGTACAACTTGTTAGAGAACCGGAAGAAACAGTGATTGCTGAAATAAAAGAGTTTTACAACAATCTCCTTAAAATTACTACTCAAGAAATATTTAAGAATGGTAAGTGGGAATTGCTTAGCCCGTTAAAAGCTTGGGAAAGTAATATTACTTTCAAAAATATTCTTGCCTGGGGATGGACATTAAAAGCAGAGAAGAGAATTGTTGTAGTAAATTACTCCGATAAAATATCAACATGTAGATTGAAATTAGATCTGCAGGGATTTCAAGAAGAGTTTATAATAAAAGATTTATTGAGCGACCAGACCTACACACGATCTGCCGAAGAAGTATATCATACCGGTCTCTTCATTGAACTTAAACCGTATCAATCTCACATCTTTGCTTTTTAGCTACATTCTATCGTTTCCACTTAATGGAATGGCTAAAATAAAAGTTTTGAAGAAGACGTCTCAAAAAGAATTTTGTCATTTCGACCGACCTGCTGAGCGTGTTGCAGAACTCTTTTCACGGTCATTTCGAACCACGTTTTTTGTGGTGAGAAATCTTTATGTGACATTATCGTAAGATTTCTCAGTCGTTCCACAAAACGGAACTCCTTCGAAATGACATTTTCCTACTTTTGATACAGTCTCTTCAGTGAGGCATTCAAAATGTAAAAGTTACACCAATTTTAAATGTTTCGTAAGTCAACGGAGTTTCTGTAGAAAACGGCCAATTCATATTCGCTTTCCTCAAAGAGTAAAAAGCATAGGATAGCCCATTCTTCAAAAGAAAATTTACAACAGGTGCCGCATAAGGAGAAGAATCGGCAACTTCATCTATAAAATGATTCAATACTCCACTTGCGCTCTCTTCAATTATAAAACTTCCAATATGTTTCCAAAATAAATGCCGTGGAAAAATCACAGTTGCCTCATAACCAAAATCCACCGATGCGAACGAAACAACCTCAATCCTTATACCGCCTTCGGAGAGTGTTCCGAATCTAAAAGAATCATGAAAGCGATTTAGAATATCCGTATCGCTTCTAGCGTCTTCAATGTTCATCGGTGGAGTTGTAAGAAGGTAAATCTTTGCCGGATAATCTATCATGTCAAGTTTTGACCAGGTGAATCCACTGCCGTGATAAGGTAAAATGGATAGACTATTAATTCTGTAACCGTAACCGCTTCGTTTCGCAAAACCGAATCTCCAAAGATCAGATTTCATTTCACCGATAGTTACTGAAGACGATTTAAGATCTGCAGAAAATTTGGAAACGAACGAATACTTATCGCGAAATTCAATGATATTTTCAGAATAGTAAGATTCTTGTGTTGCGTATCCTAATTTGATTTCTGCCATACCCCCATTGGTGAATTTACTTAGCAACTTATCATGCTTGGTCGTTCCCAACCCATAGTTCAACTCAATAAATGGTTGACCATGAAATTCCCAACCGAACCATTCGTAATTCTCCCAGTCATACCAATTACGGTCATGCCATTTCTCATCAGTTGAATCCTGCTCATTTTGTGCAAATAAATTAATACCGGTCAAAAGAATTACTGCTGAAGCGAATAAAAAAATTTTTCGAAACATGATCTTCTCCTCTTTCTATTTGGATCTTTTGACGTGCTATTGTGAATAATTGTTACAATAAGAGCAAAAAATTTTCCAGATTATTACTCTAATCTAATACCAGTCTTTTGTTTAAGTGCACTAGCGAGACTTTCTAAAAGAATATGTCCTTGAACAGGTTTGGTCATAAATATATCAATACCTGCATTATATGCATTCTCTTTATCCTTTTGAAATGCGTGTGCCGAAAGACCAACGATGGGCATGTTTTGATAGTCTGGATTACTTCGCAGTTCTCTTGTTATTTGAAGACCGTCTTTTGTTCCTCTGAGTGAGATATCCATAAGAATAATATCATATTTTCTATCTCTGAGTTTCAAATAAAACGATTCTGCGGAATCACAAAAGTCCATTTCAAATTTGTTTTTTAAAAAGATATTTAAAAATTTCTGATTTTCCGGATCATCCTCAACAATCAGCAGTCTTGGTTTTGCTCGATCTTCTGCCAAATTGAACCCCATTTAAGTTTATAATAATTACCAAGTATAAAATAGCAATTTATACCAATAGATGAAATGCCCCCTATTTTTAACTCAATATTCATCCCAGCTTTTTACTTCTAGATTGAGCGGGTCTTTGTTAGCGATTGCCTCGGCTAAGCGCATTGCAAGCTGACGATTTGTGATAAGCGGAATCTTATAATCAACGGCAGTTCTCCTAACCAAATAATCGTTTGTCAATTCATCTTGTTGAAAATTTTTAGGTATGTTAATTACCAAATCAATCTTGTTGGATTTTATAAGATCAACGGCATTAGGTTTCTTTCCGCTCGAGGGCCATTCGACTTCCTCAACTTCAATTTTATTTGACTTCATGAACTTTGCCGTACCGGGCGTTGCATAAAATTTTATTCCAAGTTTTACCAGATGACGGGTTGGTTCAAGCAACTCTGACTTTGATTCGATTGTACCTGAAGAGACTAATATAGCTCTGATAGGAAAGCGATAACCGACTGATGTGAGTGCTTTCAAAAACGCTTCATCAAAATCTTGACCTAGGCAAGCAACTTCTCCCGTAGATGCCATTTCAACACCAGTTGTAGGATCGGCACCTTCCAGACGAGTGAAAGAAAACTCTGGCGCTTTCACACCCACATAATCATAATTGAATGTATCATATTCCCATTTCTCAACTTTCTTTCCAACAATCACATTTGCAGCAATCTCTATAAAATTTCTCTTTAATGTTTTGGAAACAAAAGGAAAACTTCTTGATGCTCTAAGATTACATTCAATCACTTTCACCCGGTTATCTTTTGCGATGTATTGAATATTGAACGGGCCATTTATTTTGAGTGACTTTGCGATATCTGCCGAGATTTGTTTTATCTGCCTCATGGTCTCTAAATATGTACGCTGAGCAGGCAGAACCAGAGTTGCATCACCAGAATGTACACCGGCATTTTCAACGTGTTCCGAAATTGCCGAACAAACAATTTCACCGTTCTGAGCAACCGCATCAAACTCCAATTCTTTTGCGTTCACCATAAATTTTGAAATGACCACCGGGTGTTCTGGAGAAACATCAACAGCTTTTTGCAGAAAACGAGTTAGTTCAATATCATCAGTTGCTATTGCCATTGCTGCGCCGCTTAAAACGTAAGAAGGACGAACGAGTACCGGGTAGCCAACTTTATTCGCAAACTGTAATGCATCTTCTAATTTGCTAAGCATACTCCATTCGGGTTGTCCAATTCCCATGTTGTCAAGCATCGCAGAAAATGTGCTGCGGTTCTCGGCTTTATCAATTGAAGCCGGTGAAGTGCCTAGAATTTTTATTCCAATGTTATGAAGTTTTAATGCAAGATTGTTTGGTGTTTGTCCCCCCATAGAAACGATAACGCCTCGCGGATCGAGAGCGTTGTAAATTTCCCAAATTGTTTCAGTTGTAAGCTCTTCAAAGAATAAAGTGTCGAACTGATCGTAATCTGTGCTGACAGTTTCCGGATTACAATTTATCATAACTGTTTTATAGCCCATTTCACGCAAAGTTTTTCCGGTGATAACACAGCACCAATCGAATTCAACAGAACTTCCAATTCGGTAAGGACCGGAGCCGAGTATGATAATACTTTTTTTAAGATTGAAATCGAAATCATTTGCAGAACAGTTATAAGTCAGATAAACATAATTTGTCTTTGCCGGATATTCCGCCGCAAGTGTGTCTATGTGTTGAATAAAGGGATGAATATTGTATTTCTCTCTCAGCAGGTAAACGTTGTGGGCGTCTTTACCAATTACGTTTGCAATTTGACGGTCCGAAAAACCATGCTGCTTTGCATATAGTAATAATTCTTTAGAGATTTTTTTCTTCGAATCTGCGATCTCGTTTTCAATATTAACAATGTTCTGGATTTTATAGAGGAACCACTTATTGATATGCGTTAACGAATGAACCCAATCAACGGAGTAACCCTGTTTAAGCGCTTGCACGACTGCAAAAATTCTTTCTTCGGTGGGGTTACGCAATGCTTCTTCAAGTTCATCGAACTCAACTTTAACTCTGCTTGCGGTCAAGCCTTCTACACCGATATCCAGCATTCGCATTGCTTTCTGAATTGCTTCCTCAAATTTTCTTCCTATAGCCATAACTTCGCCTACGGATTTCATCGAAGAGCCAAGTTGTCTTTTTGCCAAACGGAATTTTTTCAAATCCCAGCGCGGAACTTTTATGACAATGTAATCCATCGCCGGTTCGAAAAATGCTTTTGTCGTTTTCGTAATTGAGTTAGGAAGTTCGTGCAAGCCATAACCAAGCGCGAGTTTTGCAGCGACGAATGCAAGCGGGTATCCCGTTGCTTTTGATGCGAGCGCAGAGCTGCGGGAAAGACGCGCGTTAACTTCTATTACACGGTAATTTTGTGAGTGCGGATCAAGAGCATACTGAATATTACATTCACCAACAATTCCAAGATGACGAATTGTTTTAATAGCAACTTCGCGCAGCATATGGTATTCGTTATTTGATAGAGTTTGACTCGGAGCTACAACAATACTTTCACCGGTATGAATTCCCATCGGATCGAGATTTTCCATGTTGCAGACCGTAATGCAATTATCGTATCGGTCGCGCACAACTTCGTACTCAATCTCTTTCCAGCCTTCGAGATACTCCTCAACTAAAATTTGAGATGAATAAGAGAGAGCTTTTGTTGCAAGTTTTTTTACTTCGGTTTTGTTACGGCAAACTCCAGAGCCCAAACCACCGAGAGCATAGGCAATTCTTATAATAACCGGGTAACCTATTATTTGAGCAAACTCAATGGCTTCATCAACAGATGTAACTGCATTACTTCGAGGAAACTTTACATCTATCTCTGAGAGCTTATTGCAGAACAGCTGCCTGTCTTCTGTGTTTTCAATGGCAGTTATTTGAGTGCCAAGAACCTCTACTTTATATTTCTTAAGAATCCCTTCACGATGTAATGCCAATCCACAATTGAGTGCGGTTTGTCCGCCAAAACCGAGAATGATTCCATCGGGCTTTTCTTTGGCTATTACTTTCTCAACGTAGTTTGTATTGATAGGGAGTAGATAAACTTTATCGGCGAGGTAATCCGATGTTTGAATTGTTGCAATGTTTGGATTAATAAGAATTGTGTAAAGTCCCTCTTCTTTTAATGCTTTGATTGCTTGTGAACCTGAGTAATCAAATTCTCCTGCTTCGCCAATCTTAAGCGCGGAACTTCCAATTATCAAAACTTTTTTCAATTTATGTTTCACTTCACATCCTTCAAGAATTCGTCAAAGATAAAAGAGGAATCAACCGGACCCGGCATCGCTTCCGGGTGAAATTGCACGCTGCGGAATGGAAGTTTTTCATGCCTTACACCTTCATTGGAGTAATCATTCAAATTCTCAAACCAGGGCTGCCAACCGCGTGGTAATGATTTTGCGCTCACTGCAAAACTGTGGTTCTGAGATGTTATATAACACTTGTTTGAATCAACTTGCTTAACCGGCTGGTTTTGACTTCGGTGACCGTATTTGAGTTTGTATGTTTTTGCACCCGCTGCAAGAGAAAGAATTTGATGTCCCATACAAATACCAAGCGTAGGAACTTGTTTCTGCAATAGTTTTTTTGCTGAATCAACAAGTTGTTTGTAAACAACAGGATTACCGGGACCATTTGAAAGAAGTACACCATCATAATCTTCTTTGTCAACATCATAGTCATATGGAACGCGGAGGACAGATACTTTTCTCTGAATAAGATTTGTGATAATACTTTTTTTGCAGCCGCAGTCAATTAATAAAACTCTCTTCTTCCCGCTGCCGTATTTTTCAATTTTCTGAACTGTTACTTTTGAGATAAGATCTTCAATGTCCGGGTTGTAATAATCAACTTTCTCGTTGCCAATCTCAATTTTACCGAGCATTGTTCCATGCTCGCGTAAAATTTTTGTTAGGCGGCGCGTATCAATTCCACTAATTCCCGGAACAGCAAATCGTTTTAACCATGCATCAAGACTCTCGATTGAATTCCAATGGCTGAATGATTCTGAATTCTCAGATACTATTAATGCCTGAACCTGTACACGATCAGATTCAAAATGTTTCGGCAAGTCTTTATCCCAATAATCCGATTTTGTTGTTTCCGATTTTGAATGAATAGATTTTTTGGAAAGAAATAAACTATCCGCAAAACTTGTTGGAGGAACACCATAATTGCCAATGAGTGGATATGTCATTACAAGAATCTGACCTTTATAAGACGGATCGGTTAATGTTTCGGGATAACCAACCATTCCGGTATTGAACACAACTTCTCCGGCTATTGACTTGGACGCACCAAAAAGTTTTCCTTCGAAAATAGTTCCGTCTTTCAATGTCAGTTTTACTGATTGTTTGGGTATGGCTTTTTTACTCAAACTGTTTAACTCCTAAAAATTTTTTAGAGAAGAAATGGGAGGAAGAGGTTCAAAAATGCTGCACGAAAGTATAAAAATTCCATGAACACACAAAACTTTTTTTGTTTGATTATGCAGCCAATCCAAATTAATTATCCTTGAATATTTAGTACCGATACCCTAAGTTAAAATCAAAATAATGGAGTTGCAGATTGAATTATTCTACCAGAACGCAACGAATCGTTCAAAACCAAAAACATTTCCCGATTTTTTATATCACTGCGCTGATTATATTTTTCTTTACATGCAATATTGATCTCCATGGGCAAGAAAGGGGGATACTCCGCGGATTTGTAGCCGATTCTCTCAGCGGAGAAGCGCTGCCTTACGCAAACATTTACATTAAGGAATTGAACCGCGGTGCCAATACAGATTTCCGCGGCTTTTTTGTTATGGCTTCTCTTCCCAATAAGAGATTTACGGTTGTTATCTCCTACGTGGGTTATCGTTCCAAACAGTTTACTGTGGAGATCGAACCATATATTGTAACCAACTTACGTGCTCTCCTTGCTGCATCAAATATTCAGATGAAGACCATTGAAACAATAGGAGAAAGAGTTGCCAAGGAAAATGCTACCGACTTAAGCCTTCAAAGAATTGCTATTCGAGATCTCGAAAATTTACCGAAAGGTGTTGAGTTAGATATCTTTCGATCAATTCAAAGTTTGCCGGGAGTTCAAACCGGGGGAGATGTATCCGCACGTTTCTATGTTCGCGGAAGTCCAAACAATGAAAATTTAGTCCTTCTTGATAACACTACAATTTATAATCCATACCATGCATTAGGAATTTTCAGTGCAATAGATCCGGATATGATCAGCTCGATGGAATTTTACAAGGGAGGATTTCCATCCGAATATACTCATCGGTTATCATCAGTTTTAAAAGTTGTTACTAAAGATGGTAATAAAAATTCTTTTGGCGGTAAAGCGGCTATAAGTTTATTAACCGCAAAGCTTTTATTAGAAGGACCTATACCTTCCGGCTCATTCATTATCAGTGGAAGAAAAAATTATTCCGATGTGGTTTTAAAGAAATTCCGGAATAACAATTCTATTCCCGCCGATTTTTATGACCTCTTTGCTAAAGTAAACTATTCTAATAATGATTTTATGCAAGACGCTAAATTTTCCATCAGTATGTTTTCTAGCGGAGATAAAATTATAAATGATAATCTAAAGCGTGAGGATTTTAAGTGGGATAACTGCACATTTGCCTTTAACTATTTCCAGGTTTCGGATTCCCCTCTCTTCTACCAATTGGATTTATCATACACATCCTTTTCCGGTGAAAAAATACCCAATCTTAGCGGGGCTAAGGGGCTGAGAAACGAATTGAGCGATTTTACTATGCGACTGGATTTTAGCTATGTTTATGACAGCAAAGATGAATTAGCGGGCGGATTTAAAATCTCTGAAGTTCATACAAATTTAACCCTTGAAAATTTTAGAGGACAGGCTACAAGCACAACTGCACGCGGTGTTAATGTTAGCGCATATGCAAAATATAAAATTTTAAGAAGCTCAATCTTCGGGGCTGATGTTGGAGCCCGAGCTCACGCAACACGTTTTGCGGGCGGTGGTTCTTCTGTATTTATTGAACCAAGAACAAGTTTTACATTACGATTTATTCCTGAAATTGCTTTGAAAGGTTCTTGGGGAATTTATATGCAGGATCTTTCAACTGTTTCTGATGAAAATGAAGTGGTCTCTATATTTGAACCATGGATAATTACACCTTTATACCTAAAGCCTTCCAATGCTATTCATTACATAAGCGGTTTAGAAATTACTCCCGCTCCAAACCTATCTTTCAATCTGGAAGGTTACTATAAAATTATGCACGATCTGGCAATCGTTAACGATGAAAAGTATTTTGAAACGGATCCGGATCTTATTGCCGGTTCTGGCAAAGCATACGGAGTTGAATTTGAAATAAAATATCAATTGGACCCATTCAAGTTTACCGGTTCGTATTCATGGATGCGGGCTTTCAAAGATGTTAGAAATGTAACATATTCACCCCGCTACGATTCCAGGAATAATGTTAATCTTTCCTTAGAGACTGATCTTGGAAATGGCTGGGCTGCAAGTGCTGTATGGTCTTACACCTCCGGACTCCCGTTTACACAAATAGCGGCATATTATGATCGCCTTACGATTGATCAGTTGGCAAACAACCATTTTTTACTTGATTCATATAATCCGTTTGTACTATTAGGGCAAATCAACACCGGTCAACTTCCGGATTATCACCGTCTCGATCTCAGTTTATCAAAAAAAATTCAGATCAATCGTTTAAAAATGTATATCGATATAAGTGCGCTAAACGTTTACAACAGAAATAATTTATTTTATTTCAGAAGAGATACCGGCGAAAGAGTGAACATGCTTCCGTTTTTACCATCTGTTAATTTTAAGGTAGAATTATGAAAAAACTAATTTTCTTTTTATTCATAGCAATAAACATAATTTTATTTATTTCTTGCGATGATAATGTTAATCCTAAAACTGATTTCAAAGATGTGTATGCTTTAAACTGTGTGATAAGAGGCGATACTTCACTTCAGGTGGCAACAATAACCCACTCATACAATGTGGATGGATTCGATCCGTTAACAAATTCAAACGATCCGTTTATAAAAGGTGCCAGGATAAAATTATTTTATCAAAGCACCGGAGAAACTTTTATATTCAGAGATACATCTATGGTGAGACCTGAGGGTTCCAGATATTCTACACCTATGAATTATTATTATATCAAAAATTTTAGACCTGCTTATGAGAGCCCAATCAGTATTGAAGCAATATTACCTAATGGAAAAGTACTCTCCGCAAAATCTATGACTCTGTTCATCTCTCGATACGTAATAGAGGATAAATATTATACTATTCCTACTCCTAATTTTGGAGGAAAATATTTGAATTTTTCATGGAGTGCAGTTACACCTTCCACTAAGGATGAAAAGGTTTATTATGTTCCGGAACTTATCATTCAGTACGCGAAAGTTCAGAATGGAAGCAGCATTGAACTTCAAAAGAAAGTACCGCTATATTATATCTCCGGCAGGGACGGGGAATTCCCTTTGTACCCATCAATTCAGAGCAACATTACGAGCGTGAGTTTTGATACATTAACGATTAGGAGATCGTTAGAAGAAATTTCAACCGGTGATCCGAACAAACAGAATTATATTGTTCATAAAGCCGTCTTCAGGTTACTTATTACAGATAGAAATTTGGCTGTATATTATGCAGCACAGAAAACTTTTTTAGACGAATTCTCCGTTAGAGTAACTCAACCTGAGTTTACCAATATTAACGGAGGATTGGGAATATTCGGTACACTTAACTCCACGCAAATGAACGTACCAATTAAACCCGAGTATATCAGAAAATTTGGATATAAACCATTTTGAGACAACCTCTTGTTATTTTAAACCGGACAGTATTCAAAAGGATGAAACTGAAAATCAAAAATATAATAATAGGCATTTCGCTGGTAATGCTTTCGGCATGTACTTCGGCTCAGCGCTTCACATCCCGCTATTCACGTTTCGAAGATAAAACTCCAAATCGTTTTGAGAACCTTGATAGTTATAAAAATGCTAATGTTCTGGAAACTATCATAGGCGTGGCTTCATACTATGCTGATAAGTATAATGGACTGATTACTTATAACGGCGAAGTTTATGATATGTACGGATTGAGTGCTGCCCATCCTACATATCAGATGGGAACAGTTGTGCGTGTAACCAACCCATCGAATGAAAAATGGGTGATTATCAAGATAAATGACAGAATGCCGTTTCGTCCGGATCGTATAATTGATCTCTCACTTGGCTGCGCGATGGAACTTGATATGGTTAATGTGGGTATTACAGAAGTTAAAGTTGAAGTGCTTGAGTGGGGAAAAGGAAAAAAATAAAAATGTTTGCATCTTTCTCTGCACTTTTTCATCCTATATATTGTTAATACTATTATGAGAGGAAAAATGCTGATAAAGAAAATATTTCCGGTTATTATTGGTGCAGCTATCGGTTTTGCATATTATTATTTTATCGGATGTAGAACGGGAACCTGCCCCATCACAAGTAACCCATACATCTCAACATTTTATGGTGCTGCTGTGGGTGCGATTTGGGCGATTCCATCAAGAAAGAAAAATATTGGGGAAACAAAATAGTTTTTCTTGTTTTATATAAATTATTAATTTGACAACGAAATAAATAAGAGGAAAAAATGACTCAGAATAACACTGCTGAAAAAAATAAAATTGGCGGACTAACAAAGAAACATAGGAGCTGGATCTACACCGGATTTTTTATAGGTGTAATAATATTGTTGTTTATTTTCAACAATTCAGATTATCTTTTTGGTAGTAGTGAAGAGAACGGCCCATATCCACCAAATTACATTCCGGCTGCACAAAAAACATCAGCACTTGCGCCCGATTTTACTCTACCAACAAGCGACGGCAAATCAATGAAGCTCTCCGACCTAAAAGGTAAAGTTGTAATTGTAGATTTCTGGGCAACTTGGTGCCCACCTTGTCGCAAGGGTATTCCCGATCTGATTGCGTTAAAGAAAAAATATGGCGCCAAAGGATTTGAGATAGTAGGTGTTTCCGTAGATACTGATACTAAAAATGAAGTTGTTCCATTCATGAAGGAACAAAAAATTAATTATCCCGTTGTTTATGGTAATATGAATGTTTATCAGCAATACGGCGGAATACGTGCAATTCCAACTTCCTTTGTAATTGATAAACAAGGAAAGATTGTTGCTTCCTACGAAGGTTTAATACCGGTTGAGACGTACGAAAACCATATTAAGAAATTGTTGTAAAATATTAGGATTATGAGCAAGATGCTGTTTCAAAAGATCGTTTGTCATCACGAGTCCCGATTCATCGGGACGAAGTGATCTCATTTTTTTTGATAAAAACAAAAGATTGCTTCGTCGTAAACTCCTCGCAATGACTGTTTATCTGATTTTTGAGACAGCCTCTTACTCTTTTAATGATGATGATCGAAATCTTGATGCAGGTTTTCTCTCACCTTTAAATATTCACCAAACTGATCTAGTAAATCCCACGAGTAAATTCCAAAATTGTATCCGTCTTTCCATTTGATTTGAATGGCATAGTTTCCAACCATTTCTATTCTTTCAACCTCATAAGCTTCCGGTTTAAGAGGAGCTTGTTTCGGAGGCGCATAGTGTTTCCATAAAATAGTTTCACCCTTGTTTCCTGCATCCGGAGTTTCATCTCTCAGAAATTTCAAAGGATACTTTATTACCTTTCCATTGTCCCAGCTAATTTCCAGATACTCTTGTTTGTGTAGTTTTATTTTTGTTGGTGAATCCATAATTCTCTCAGATAATTAATTTTAGATACAGAATACTTGATAATTAAACTTTGAAATCACTGCACTAATATCTGCCAACTTTTTATCATCATCAAGTATCCTGTATCTATTCTCCAGATTACATTTTATAACGCAGACCGCTATAAACCAATCTACCGTTTACAGGTCCCCAAATCAAAGAAGCATCAAAATATTTTCCCGTCGGATTCATCGGATCGATAATCAAATTCTCCTGTCTGTAATCCAAAAGATTTTCGATGCCAAGATAAACTTCAAAGCTTTCGAAAAATGTTCTGGTTATTTGCAAATTCATAATTACAAAAGAGGGTGATTGCTCTATGGATTGAAGACCAACCGGATTGCCTGATGTTGATGGTATCCTTTTGGGACCAAACCATGTTAATGTAAAATCATATGACATTTGGGGATCGTCATCTTCTTCTTTCTCTGTGGAATAAGCTAAATTAACTAATGCACGATGTTTAGAACTGAGAGCCCGTTCCAACCAAACGTTTTTAAGTTTATTCTTTACATCCAGAAAACGGTAAGCGAATCGGGTTTCTAATCTTTCAAGCGGCGACATATTCAGTTCAATCTGAGCGCTGTTTGAGTAAGCACTGTTTGCTGCCGATGAAAAAATAATTGCTTGAGGATTCGAATCGAGATCGGCTTGTGTAAAATTTTCAAAATCTGTGCGGTATAGATCAATAGAGATCGTACCTTCCCGGTAATCATGGAAAAAGTAATGAGTAATATTAATTCCGTAGTTCCATGCTTTTTCTAACTGCAGTCCATATCCAAAGTTTGTAGTGGAATTAATTAAGAGATCTCTGGAGCTGGCAAAAAGAGCCGAATGTTCTGTAAAGATATTGGACTCTCGAAAACCCCGCCCGAAAGCACCTCGAATAATCCAATCCTCCGAAGGAGAGTAACGAATATGTAAACGCGGAGTAAGAATAAATCCAAAATGATTGTGGTAATCTCCTCTAACACCAACCACAGCTGAAAGAGATTCCTCACTGCTATATGTGTATTCAAAGAAGGTACCTGGAATTCTATTAATTCGATTAAATGATTTTGTGAGAAATACTTCGTTGTATTGATCGAACAAAAAGCTAAATCCCGTTCTGAATTTATGATCGCTAGAACCTAAAATTGATTGGTAAATAAAATTCAGGTAGCCGGTTTTTTGATTACCGTTGTAATTACGAATACCGAATAGAGATGGGTTCTTGTAGCTATTCAGTGACCATTGAATTCCAAAAGACTTAAATTCTTCTTCAGGAAAAACATAACCATGTTTGCCGTAAACATACATCTGTTCTGAGTCTGTTGTGTATTTATATGCGTTACTGCTAAAAGATCCGCCTTCTTTAGAATCCTTCACGTATTGGAAACCTAATTGGCTTTCCCAACCATTCTCAAATTCGAAATGCCAACGCTGCATCAAGTTGAAAATAGAGAAGACCGGCATATCGGTAAAGTAATCCTTGTTAAGATCGAATTTGTTTTGCCGGGTGCTTGCATGAAATAATGTTACGAAAGAAATTTTATCATTTATTTGAAAACGATAATTTAGATTTCCTTCAAAACGTTTATCGTTATCTCCATAGAAGTTAATAAAAAATGGTTTTTCATCAATTTCAAATGGTTTTTGAAGTTCAACATCAATTTGTCCTGTGATAGACTCAAATCCGTTTACCACAGAGCCGATTCCCTTTGCTACATTGATTGCTTTAACCCATGGTCCCGGAATAAAAGTTAAACCGACATTTGACATTAATCCTCGAATATATGGAAGTGCTTCGAGTGTCGATTGAGTATATATTCCCGAGAGTCCAAGCATTTCGATGTGTCTTGCACCGGTAATTGCATCTGTAAAGGAAACATCTATTGAAGGATTAGTTTCAAAACTTTCCGAAAGAGTACAACAAGCGGCTTTCTTCAACTCGCCGATTGTAATTACACTTTTATTCTCTATGCTCACGTAATCTTGAAAGGTTGATTTTTTCTGACCAACAACTTCAATATCAGTAAGCTGAATGTCTTTCTGTTTTAAGATCACTTTAATAGATTGTTCCGTTTTAATTAATAGTGTATCCGGAGTATAACCCATAAGTGTTACAACAAGTTTATTGGATGTTTTTGTAAGTGGAATTTTAAATTCACCGTTTAAATCAGTAGAAATACCAATCGGGGTTCCTAGCCAAAATACATTTACTCCAACAAGAGAAAGGAGTTTTCCCGAATCGTTTTTTTCGAAGACGGTGCCGCTTAAGTATTCTTGCGCAAATAGTACCGGAGAAAGAGCAAGAATCAAAACAAAAATTATTTTTTTGATCATGATTATTTTGTTCCTTTTATTTTAATAGTTGAGTCTGCTCTAAAAAGGTTATTTCTGTCATTGCGAGGAGCGAAGCGACGAAGCAATCTATTGATTTTGAGCAAAATTCTGGAGATTGCTTCGCTCCGCTCGCAATGACAAATACCAAAAATACCTTTTTGGAGTGAACTCATAGTTTATGCAATTCAGTGTGTATTTTCGCCGTCTCTGTACAAACAGCATTTTGGAAGATCTGCATAAACATCGTCTGGAGCTTTATACTTTTCGGTATCATGACCAACTGCAGCAATCCGTTGTTGAAGAGAATCAAGTGTGATGTTAGAGGATAGGAAAGCAACTTTTATCATCTTTGTATTTTTATCCCACTTGGCAAGTTTTACTTCTTTTATTTTGAGAACTTTTTCTATACGAGTCTTACACATACCGCAATTACCAAAAACTCTAACTTCTGCTTCGGTTACTTTACTGTCTTGTGCAAATAGAACTACGTTTACTAAGATTGCAATTGCAATCAGAATAATCTTTTTCATCTTATTAATCTCCTAATTGAATAAATTAATATTAGTCCGGAAACCCGGAAATATTTTGAAAAGGTTAGAGGAGATTAATCAAATAAGAAATGTGCAGTTAATAATGCATATTGTTGAGCCTGGGGGAAATTGCTCAACTATTGGAAAGTATAATTCATTTGAAGAATTTATTCTGTCATCTTTAATACTAAATTTTGAAAAAAGGGCAGCTTGTAGATATTTAACATCTTTCCCCGCCGCGGCTTTTTGTGAATCACTAATTTTAACAAAAGTGTATACTGTTTTGCAGCATGAAGAAATAAATTCATCACTGCAACAACCATCAGATTCGTCATGAATTGGATTAGTTGCCAGGCGAATAGAATAAATTTCTTCGCCGCAAAAGTGGGTTGCAATACTAATTCCGGTATTCAGAAATAGATATGCAGTGATGAATAGTATGTAAAGAATTTTTTTCATGTCTGCAATTTAAAAAATGATCTACTAATTTATCAACCTATTAACTAACACGATTAGGGAAAGATTTGGAGTGAAGAATAATCTACTTATTCATCACTCCATTCATGTTTTATTATTGATTCCCAAGAATCAAAGGTAATCCACTTTTTCCACTTCCAATAACAACAATTTTAGCATTGGTCGAGCTCGCTAATTTTTCCGTTGCTTCAATCCCTTTCCATTGTAAATAGTTTTGGCTAATTCCTCTGGCAACTATCTCTTGAAAATCAGCAATACCTTTTGCTTCGATACGTTTACGGTCTGCTTCCTGTTCCTCTTTCTTCAAAACAAATTGCATTTGTTGACTGGCTTGTTCTGCCTGAAGTTTTTGCTCGATTGATGCAGTGAGTCCTGTTGGTAAAATGATCTGTCTCATTGGTGCCGATTCGATTGTAATACCGCGTGGACCAACCAATTTTTCTAACTCGTCTTTCATCTCTGTAGCCAACTGTTCGCGGGAAGCAGTGTAAAGAGCTTTTGCATCATACCTCGATGTTACGCCTCGGACAACTGAGCGGAATTGAGGTACAAGGATTATCTCTTCGTAATTCTGACCTACTGATTTGTAAATCTTTGACGCATTTTCGGGATCAAGACTATATAGTAAACTAATTTCAAGTTGAACGCTCATTCCTTCTTTAGACGGAACATTCATGTTCTCTTTCAATTCTTGGGTCTTGATGCTGAATTTAATTACATTAGCTATCGGGTTAACAAAATTGACACCGGATTTTAAAGTAATATTACTAACGCTTCCCAGAAAATCCACAACGCCAACAGTTCCGGCAGGTACAACGGTAAAACATTGAGCCAGAATAAGAATTCCACCAATCGTAATTCCGATAAGTGAAAATTTTGCTTCTTGAATTTTTCCGCTCTTTTTTGAACTGAAATAAACAAAAACCGATCCGACCAATAATATAAGTGCAATTATGAATAACATACTTCCTCCTTGGATGTTTTGTTCTAAAATAGATATAACAAGATAAGTATAATGATATCAAAGGAGAAGTCGGGTGATTCTTAAAACAAATTTGTAAAAGTTATTTTGTCTGAAGCAGGTATCATTCTTTAAAAATATTTTTGAGCTGATTTTGATTTGAGAGTTATTCTTATATCTAACAACCCATCTTAAGCATGAAATGCTATTTTAAATTCCGCTCCACAATTACTGGTGAAAACAAATTTTCCGTGCATCTATTCAGACATCATTTTAACTAATTAGTCGTTCCTTAAAAAGTCATTTTGGAATTTGAAGTTAATAAGATTGCCTCCAAAAGTCTAAAAATGTGTAATTCAAAGTTTTAGATTCTACTCCAATAATATTATGATTTTATTAATGCACCGTTGGATCTTACAGCATGACGGCTATTTCCATTGTTTTTTTGAATTGCACTGTTATGCGAACCTGCTTCATTAATCTTAAACTGGGCAACAAGATTTTGCAAATTAACAGTCAAATTATTCAAGTCTTCTGCAGCCCTGGCAATTTGCTGAACACCTGTGGCGCTTTGATTTGCCACACTGCTTATGCCTTCGATATTTTTGCTTATCTGTTCTGCCGCAGATGATTGTTCTTCGCTTGCTGCTGCTACTTGAGATATATTATCAACTACTTCTTTTGAACTGCTTATAATTTGGTTAAGAGCTTCGCCCGCTTTTTGTGCAAGCTGTTTACCCTCATTAACTTCTTCAGTTCCTTTTTCCATTGAAACAACTGCGTTGTTTGTATCTTTTTGTATCTGCTTGATCATTATTGCAATTTCTTTAGTCGCTTTGGTTGTTCTCTCGGCTAATTTTCTAACTTCGTCTGCTACAACTGCAAAACCTCTTCCTTGTTCTCCGGCGCGTGCGGCTTCGATGGCGGCATTTAATGCAAGCAAGTTCGTCTGATCTGCTATATCATCAATCACCTGAACAATCTCGCCTATCTTATCGCTGCTGCTTCCTAATTCTTTTACCGTCTCTGCGGCTTGTGTAACTACATCAGCAATTCTATTCATTCCGCTGATAGTATCGCTTACAACCTTTCCTCCGTCTCGCGCAATATTTCCCGAAGTCTTTGCTGTTTCCGATGCACGTGTTACATTCGAGGTAGTTTCGAGAATCGTTTTTGTCATTTCTTCAACTGCACCGGCAACTTCGGTAGTTTGAGCGCTCTGCTCTTGTGCGCCTGCAGCTAATTCTTCCGTACTCGATGAGATCTCACTGCTTGCGCTTGCCGCAGCTTGAACTGCTTCGGTTACTTGTTCAATCATTTTTCTTATATTCAGAACCACTCTATTGAATCCGCTAAAAAGTGATCCTATAACGTCATCTTTTTCTTTTTCAAGTTGAACGGTCAAATCGCCGTTAGCGAATTTATCCATTTCGGTCAATATCATTTCAGCACTTCTTTCTAAATACTTTCTTTGTTCTTCGGACTCCTTAACAGCTTCTTCAACTTTTCTTTCAACACCGGCTTTTTCTTCACGCAATTCTTGACCGGCTTCTCTTATATTCTCAACCATTTTATTAAATGCGGAAGATAGTTTTCCAACTTCATCATTAGAAACGTAGTCAACCGACTGGTTTAGATCACCCATACTTACTTTAGTTGCGGCATCTGCAAGCATGATAACCGGCCGGGTGATCAGGCGGGCTATCCATATAGAAGTAAATACGATTAATGCTAATATTGCCAACGTCAAAGCGGAAAAAAACAGACTTTTTGTGCTTGCTGCATTTTGTTCCTCTGCAAGTCTATGAGCTTCATAGCTGACAGTTTCAGATACTTTTAATATGGAATTAATAGCATGGGTTGACTGTTCAATCCATTCAGAAGTAGTAAGCGGATAAGCGCTTTTATTTTGACCGGCTTTATACACAGCTTCCCTTGTTCGCTGAAAATCTATCAGAAAAGTACTTTCCATATTGTTAATAGCATCCCTGATATCAGGGGTTAAATTAGAATTATTTCTTATATCAAGAATAGCGCGGGTATTCTCTTCAACAACTCCGCGATATCTCATCAAATTATTTAACTGCTCACTACTGATTGGCAGACCGGAACCGATAACTGCACCTAATCCGGCTCTTTCACGTCCTGCAAATTCACTGGCATAAAAAATAGCGTTTTTTACTATGCTGTTGAATCCCAGCACTCTTTCTAATTGGTTATCCGAAACAAAGAGCGCATTTGCAAGTTCGTTGCTTTTCATTATAAGGTCGGTTTGAACTTTAATCCAGGATTGTATAAACTGCTTATCGGCTGCAGATATTGTTAATATCAGATCGGCTTGTTTTCTCATTTCATCTCTTCTGTTTCGAACTTGTTCCAGTTCTGCATATTTTTTTGAGGCGTCTTCATTTTGGGCTGCTAATTCTTTAGCAATTGCAAGAGCGGAATCTAAATAAGAATCACCTGTTTGACGAAGAGAAGCTATTTTGGAATAGGTATTTTTATCATTCGGGTTTGCTAGTACAGTTGCTGTAGCGCCTCTCTCAAAAGCTTCTTGACCGGCAGCTAATAGAATGTAATCTGAAGCTTTATTAGCATCTGCCATATCGCTTGAACGCGAATAATTATTCGATGAAGATATAATAGAAATTGCTATTTCAAAAAGAGCTATTATACTAATTAGACCAACAATAACGCCTAATTTTCTACCTACTCTTAAATCCTTTAATACTTTAGTTACCATTATATTTTCCTTTCTATAGTATTGTCAGTTAACTTTTTTTGTGCCAAGATATTTCTAAATAATTTTTTCCATTCACCCCGTTGGATAACTTATTTTTATAGTCAATGATATTTTTTAAAAGTATATCCAACGGGGTAAACATCATCCATCATCCATCTTCCATCATCCATCTTCCATCATCCATCTTCCATCATCCATC
>CAYVBQ010000004.1:0-35895 GCA_964449775.1 uncultured Melioribacter sp.
TTGTTTTGCCTGTTGGAAATATTTTGTTGAGTTCTACACCTATTTGCGCATTGTTTATAAATTTCATTATAGGTGATAATCCTGCGAATTTTGTTAATTTTGTACCGGTAAATGAGTGCTTGAGTTCTTTGGTTTTGTAAGCGATTTTTTGTTTGTTTTTATTCATCAGAAAAGTGGTGTTTGTTTGTTATTTTTTTGTTTTTATCTACTCAAAAATAAACAGCTTATGCCACTTTTCCTGTTTTTTATTTTAGATTTTTAGGTATTATTATATCTGTTTACCCACATAATTGATCCAAAAGCGCCGCCGCCGCTTAATTGTTCCTGATAATTAGTTTTTGGGTTGTAAATATCTAACCATGTTCCAATGCCATAACGAATTGTATCAGCACCATAAGGATTATTGTAAGGCGGGTTGAAAGGGTAGGGCATTGCTATTATTGGAGCCATATTAGTTTGGTCTTTCCACATTTCCTGCATCCAGATACTGTCAACAACCTGAACTCCGTTACGGTCTTTGCCATTACGTAATATAAATTGAGCAAACTTTAGAATATCAGCAGGAGTTGAAACAAGTCCGCCTGCAACTCTTGGATTTGTAATTACACCAAACTGAGTTCCTGTTAAACCTAATGGCGTTTTTATTTTATTAGTCCAAAGCGTATTCCAATTCTGACCTGTTGCAATTTCGGCAGCCCTTGCAGCCACCTGCATAGAAACTCCGGTGTATTTAAACATTGTACCAGGAGTGTAAATAATCGGGTCATACGTAATAATGCTGTCAACACACTGTTGCATGTTTAAATAAGGGTCTGTTAGATAAGTATTTCCCGTTATTCCATCCCAGCCTGCAGTATGGCTAAAATTTTGTCTGATTGTGCTACTTCCTTTGCCCATTGTTGTTGCATAAGGAAGATACATCCCTATTGAATCATCGAGATTAAATGCCCCATCTTGTGCTAACCCTAAAATCACACAACCGGAAAAATTTTTGGTTAATGAGGCAATAGGTTTTACTGTCAAGCTATCATAACCACCCAACGCTTTATAATAAACTAATGAGTTGTTATGCATAACCATTGCAACTACATTTCCAGCATATTTAGTGCTTAGGTTATTTGTAAGTAAGCCATCTATTGTCGCAAAGGTTTGTGCCAATGTAGGATTAGATATGAACAGAATATATAACATGAAAGCAGATATGAGTTTTTTCATTTCGATAAACTCATTTTTTTTGTCTCAGAGTAATTACCGGCGGTTAATCTGTAAAAATATACGCCGCTTGGTAATTGAGAATTGCGAACTTGTCCGCCATCTGTTTGGCGGATTGAAAATTGAGAATTATAATAACCGGCTTGCTGAAATTCTCTTACAAGAGTTGCAACTTCTCTTCCTAGTATATCATATACTTTTAGTGTTACAAGTTGTAAAGACGAGGCATGCCTCGTCTCTACTTTAGGGATAGCATAGCTAATTGTTGTTGTTGGATTGAATGGATTGGGAAAATTTTGGAATAGTTGAAACAATGTTGGAATGATTTCATTATCAACGGAAGTTTTTCCCATTAATGTCCGATTGAAAAAATCGGTGATTCGTTGTTTGGTAGAATCTGCGCCGAATGAACCTCCTCCATGTCCCGCTCCTGGTTGCGGAATAAAAGTTACATCATGCCCAATTGCTTTATATGCAGAATCTAATTCTACGCTTTGATGAAACGGAACAGTATTATCGGCTGTTCCGTGCATAATGAGAAACGGCGGATCATCTTTTGAAACATAAGTAATAGGACTAACCGATTTACATTTATCCGGGTTTGTTCTTAAATCACCGCCAATTAATTTCCCCTCCGGTGATGTTTCATCACAGTGATTGCTTGTTGGAGGAACAGTTCCGCAAATGGTTAAGAAATTTGCCGGTTCATACCAATCGCAGACCGCTTGCACACGGCTTGAGTGACTTAGATTGCCCCCAACATCACCTTCAAGATCTTTCACGTCACCGGAAGAGCCAACAAGAGCAGCCAAATGTCCGCCGGCTGAACTTCCAAATACACCAATTTTATTATTATCGAAATGATACTTCTGTGCATTGGCACGTATCCATCGGATTGCAGCTTTGCAGTCATTAATCTGTGCGGGGTGAATAGCTTTATCCGTGAGCCGGTAGTTAATGCTTACAATTGCAAATCCTTTTTGAATGAGCCACGTTCCGTTCACATTTTCTTTACTGCCGCTTTGCCAGCCCCCGCCGTGAATCCAAATTATTGTTGGATAAGGATAAGAAATATGAGGCGGTATGTAAATATCCAGAGTTAAGCTGATGCCGGATACGCTTGCGTATTCAATATTTGCAAAATCCGGTTTAATAATTTGAGCGGAATTTTTCGAAATGAAAAGAATTACCGAAAGCATAAACAAAATTTTTTTCATAGCCGTTTCTTGTTGATTGTCTTTTAGACATCTATTCCGAAGCAACGGTTTAATAAGACAACCTGTTTATAAAAAAGAAGAGAAGATATTTGAATTGCCGGCATCACTACAGATTAGTCCATATTTCAGTATATCACTCCAAGCATAATAGCTGTTAGAGTAATTATGCTTATGCTTATCCAAAGAACTATTCCTTGAGCCATCGGCTGAAATCCAACTATTTTTATTGTTTCTCTGCTTAAGCCGGCTCCAATTAAAAAAAGCGTTACTACTAAAAGACGGCGCGCCGCAAAAGCAGTTCCATTCCAGATATTATTCAACTCCGGTAAAAGGGTGGCTATTATAGCTGCGGTAATGAAACCAAAAATAAAATATGGAATTATAATTTTGCTTTTCGATTTTCCAAAGAACGCAAAACCAAGCACAAATGG
Organism: uncultured Melioribacter sp.; assembly: GCA_964449775.1. Classification (GTDB taxonomy): domain Bacteria; phylum Bacteroidota; class Ignavibacteria; order Ignavibacteriales; family Melioribacteraceae; genus Fen-1258. The sequence goes on from CAYVBQ010000004.1 coordinate 2,861, forward strand.
GGTAATCCATAACGCCCTGCTTAGTTTCACCGTAACACCTGTCATCAGCGCCTCGTGTCCGTATGATGAAGACGCACCCACTACACTGCTTGTATCGTGGATTGCAAGTCCTGCCCACACACCGAAAGATTGCTGATCAAGATTTAAAAGATGACCGATGAATGGAAAAAGTATTAAGGCAACGGAATTGAGCGTAAATATAGTTGCCAGCGACACAGCAACTTCTTCATCCTTTGCTTTAATAACCGGGGCAATTGCCGCTATTGCGCTTCCTCCGCAGATTGCCGTTCCAAAAGAAATTAATCGGGAAGTATTTGAATTCACCTTAAGAAGTCTCCCCATCATTCCTCCGGCAAGAAGAGTAAAAATAATCCCAACAATTGTGTAGATAATTGATTTTTCTCCTTCGCGGAGAACGCTGCCAATTCCAATTCCGAAACCGAGACCTACAACAGAAATTTGTAAAAGTTTTTTACTCCAGTTTGTTGAAAATTTGTTTAACGGATTTCCAACCGAAAGACTGAAAATAATTCCGAGAGCAAGCGAAACGGCGGGATCGATCTGCGGCAAGAAGCAGATTAACATTAACATTATGAAGAGTATTTTCTTTGTTTTCAAAAAATTCTGCTTTCTTTTAATGAACCTACTCGCTGCAATCCGCCCGAAGAGAGTGTTGCAGAAGTCGGTAAGCAACCTTCGAGGTTATAATGCCACCAACGATGTGTCAACCTCGAAGGTTTTGTTTTACAGAATTTGCGTTGTGCAACAGACTCCGAAGGCGGGGCGGCGGGGAATTAAACCCAGAGAGATTAAATCAGTGCCATCCTCGTTATCTGTTTTCTACTATTTTTTCTTCATTTCAAATACGTTATTCTTTTCATTTGCGTCCGGAACTAATTTAGTGTTAATCTCAACTTTCTTTATCTCTTTTTTAGTCTTGTGAGTAATTATAATTGCTTTTACTCCGCTCTTCCAATGAGAAGTGCTCTTATGGATTTTTTCTGCTTCGCCGTCTGAATAAGTTACTACCAAGTCAATTGGAACAGGAACGCTGCCTATCTTCTCAACAACAATTTCTGTTTTACCTCTTTTTACTTTAACATTTTTCACCGCGAGATCTGGAAAACCATGCTCGAAATACCAAGGATTCCAGAACCAGCTTAGATCTTCTTTTGCAACATCGTTAAATGTAAAGAAGAAATCCCACGGAAGAGGGTGTTTTCCGTTCCATCTGTTGATATACTCGTGTAAAGCTTTTTTGAATAATTCATCACCTAAAATATCTTTCAATACATAATATGATATTGATGCTTTAACGTAGGAGTTAAAACCCTGCATTGGTCCGCCGGCGAGAGAAGGAGTAATCATTGGCAGATCCATTTCTGTTCCCATCCCTTTTCCAAGACCAATAATATTTCCGGTAAATTCGTCGGCACCGGTCACAATATCTTTCAACATTGCAGATGTAAAAAACGTTGCCCATCCTTCATCCATCCACGCATATTTGCGTTCGTTGGTTCCCATATAAAATGGAAAATAGTTATGAGCGATTTCGTGTAGAGTAACACCCGCCTGACGGGCAGCTGATCCGCCTATTCCATTGTTGCACATCATAGGTATTTCCATTCCTCCGCCGCCCGTCGTTTCACCATTGAAAACGGTAATCTTGAAATACGGAAAGGGAACTCCCGGCAATTGTTTAGAAAGATTCTCAACAGAAAGTTTTGCGTAGTACGCAACCTCTTCCCAGCTTTTTGATTTGATTGGATAAACTGCATCTGTTAAAACTCTTTTTCCGGCTGCGTCAACAACTGCGCTTATTCCATCCCACACATAACCGTTTGTAGTTGCAAAAGAAACATCCGAAACGTTTTCTGCTTTCAACTTCCAAGTTGTTTTTTCGTTCTTCAATGTTGCGCCGTTTATTAAATCTTCCTCACGGACAATTCTTATAACGCCGTCAGACTCCATCGCCTCTTCGTAACGGGCATAAATTTCCGGCTTCAAAATTTCTTGTAAATTCTGATATGCTCCTGTTCCCCATACCAAATATTTTGCGGGAACGGTAATTTCTAAATCGAAATTGTTTTGATCGTTATAAAATTCAACTTCTCCTCCATAGTCATTACGGTCCCATCCGTCTATATCATCATAGACAGCAACTTGTGGATACCAATAAGCGATGTAAAGCGTCGAGTCGTTATATGCGCCCATTCTTATGCGGGATTCTTTTGGAATTATAACGCTCCATTTTACTTCTATATTAATAGATGAATTTGGAATTAGCTTTTCCGGAAGAAGATTTACCATCATGTTGGTCCCCCGGCGGGATATTTCTCCGCGAGCTTTTGTATTGATTCCCTTTCCATTGATAATTAATGTGTCTATTTGAACTCCATCTGTTTCATCGCTTGGAGATAATTGATAATCTCGTGCGCTTCCTTTCCGATTAATATCTTGATAAAGGCGGAAGACCAACTGTTTAAGTGTATCGGGGCTTTGATTGTAATATTTAATTTGTGCTGATCCCTTAACGAAATGTTCTTTGGGAAAAACTTCCGCTTGAATTTTGTAATCTGTATGATTGACCCAGTAGTTCGCGCCGGGTTTGCCATCATAAGAACGTGTTCCTTTTTCGTATGCTTTAATGATGTTTCGCGGAATGTAGAGAGAAGATTTCTGCGCCAATGTAGCCACAGATAAAATCAGAAACATTACTGTTGATGAAAGGATAATTTGTTTTAATGCCTTCTTCATAAGTCCTCTTTTGGGTGTACGTTTAGATGTCCTTAGACATGAAAATGTTTTGCTTTATTATTGAGTTCACTCTATAAAGTCTAAATAATGATAGATGTCATTCTGAGCGAAGCGAAGAATCTTAATTTTTGTTATGAAATCGATAGATTCTTCAGTCGCTTCACTCCATCAGAATGACAGATTGATGTTTTTAGAGCGAACTCATCATTTAATTTCTACAATATTATCGGTCAAATTCACATCGGGTATTTGACTTGTGCCAAGTTCTACTTTTTTAATTTTTTTCTTTGATTGAATAAATGTTGTAATCGCAAGGTTTCCTTTGTTCCATTCGTCGGCGTTCTTCTCGTAAACAAACTCATCCGTTCCGTCGGCATAATAAAATTTAATTTTGATCGGTAACGGCAATCCGCCTTTATTGAAAATGTTTACAGTTGCGCCGCCATCAGCAGTTTTCGCAACGAGAGAAAGATCGGGATATTTATTTTCAAAAAACCATGGCCTGAAATACCAATCAAGATTTTGCCCGGCTGCTTTGCTAAATGTAAAAAAGAAATCATACGGAATTGGATGTTTACCGTTCCAGAGGTTAATGTATTCATGCAAACATTTTTTGAAGAGATCGTCACCGAGCATTTGACGCAAGAACTCATAAGCCGCGCCCGATCTGCGATATGACGCTGTTCGATATGAAGCGCCGCGCAAATCGTAAGATAAAACTATTGGAGGAATATCCTGTTCGTTGCCTGCAAATTCAGAAAAACTTTTTGCGTTTCGTGTCCGCGGATCATAACCTGGTGCGTTGGTGGTCTGAAAATCAAACGGAAGCATTGTTGCCCAACCTTCGTCCATCCATGCGTATTTTCTTTCATTGATTCCCATGAAGAAGGGAAAATATGTATGAGAAATTTCGTGTGATGTTAAGTGAACCGTTCCCTGCAATTCCGGCTGTGATGTATTGTTCACCATCATCGGAAATTCCATTCCTCCATCTCCGTTGAATACCGTCATCTTTAAATAAGGAAATGGTATTCCGGGAATATGTGTTGAAAAACTTTCGATCGCTTTACGAGCGACATCGGCAACCGTGTAAAAATCTTTCGATTCTTTTTTGTATGCCGCATCTATGAATGTCCGCCGTCCCGTTTTTTTGTCTACGATTAAACTCGAACCGTCCCACAAATAGTGATCGCTGGTAGCGAATACAAAGTCGGGTACGTAATCAGCTTTGAATTTGTAAGTAAGTTTTTCTTTATCAGAAGTAACCACTCCCTTTTGAAAATCGTTCTGTTCAACTATTTTCATCACCGCGTCCGAGCTGTAAGCATTTTTGTACCGCTCAAAGATTTCCTTTGCTAAGACTTCTTCCGGGTTTTGCAAAAGCCCCGTGCCCCACACAATAAAATTTTTCGGCACTGTTATTTCAACTTCGTAATTAGAGAAGTCATTATATGTTTCTGTTTGTCCGGTATAATTAACCACGTCCCAGCCGTCAATATCATCATACACTGCAACTTGCGGGAACCAATATGCCACAAAGAAAGATGTGCTGTCGTACGTTCCCATTCTAACATTAGATTCTTTAGGTAGTGTGAAACTCCAAACGAATTTCAATTCTGTTTTTGATTTCGGCGAGATCGGTTTTTGAAGAGGAATAAAAAGATTTGTTCCTTCACGACGAACAGAATTTTTTGATCCCTCGGTTTTTACCTCTTCTCCATTCACAAATATTCCGCGTGATTGAACTCCGTCTGTTAAATCGTTGGGGGAGATTTCAAAATCGCGCGAGTTTCCTTTTCGATAAAGATCTGGAAGAAGTTTAACCACAAGCTGTTTCAGTGTATCCGGACTGTTGTTGTAATAAATGATTGTTTCGTCGCCGGTGATCATACGGGTCTTCGACTCTAACTCTGCTTTGATTTTGTAGTCAGAGCTATTCTGCCAATAGTTTGGACCCGGTCTGCCGTCAAGCGCGCGTGTGCCTTTATCAATTGCTCTTTGAATATTAAGAGGAATCGGTAGTGAAGATTTTTGAGCAAGGGATATAGTGGTTAGAAAAACAAGTGCGGCGAAATAGAGCTTTTTATTCATCTTTTATCTCGTTAATATTTTTTGTGATGAGTTAGCTTGCGGCAAAAATAGGTTGGTGTATAGTCTAATACAAATGAAATGTTTGTTATGCTATTCTGAGGAGAAAGGCAGCGAATGCCAAAGGCATCACTATGTGAGAATCTGTCTGTAGTAATTAGTTAGAACATCTGAAATATTGTAACTATTGTCTTTGCGAACGAAGTGAAGCAAACTCAAAACTAATATTTTGAATCGAAAATCGAGATTGCTTCGTCATTTCATTCCTCGCAATGACCATTTAAAATAATTTTTCAGAGGTCACTAGTTAGAGATTTTCCCATAGGGATGTCCTCGGCATTCTCCCGCTAATCCGCCGAAGGCGGAGGAATCAGAATGACAATTTAAGATTTTACGCTTCTGCTTTTTCCATTACTGGAATTTTTGCAAGAGCTTGTTCTAGATCTTCCATAATATCTTTCACGTTTTCAATTCCGACTGAAAGACGAACTAATCCTTCCGTAATGCCTGCATCTTTCCGCGCTTCTGCGCCCATTGATAAATGCGTCATGCTCGCCGGATGTTGAATCAAAGTTTCTACGCCTCCAAGACTAACTGCAAGTGTAGATAGCTTAACGGAGTTCATTACAACTTCACCTGCTTTGAATCCGCCTTTCAATTCAAATGAGATCATTCCACCAGGTGCGCTATGCTGCTTCAATCCAACTTGATAATTCGGATGACTCTTCAATCCGGGATAGCGAACCCATTTTACTTTCGGATGATTCTCTAAATATTCTGCAATCAATTGAGAGCTTTCGCAATGTCTTTGCATACGAATAGAAAGTGTTCTCAATCCGCGATGAACTAAAAATGAATTGAACGGATCAATCACTCCGCCGAGTTGGTTCAATGTTTTTCTCGTTTTCAAATACATCTCTTCATCTTTCACAACAATAATTCCCGCAACAACGTCGGCGTGTCCGTTTAAAAACTTTGTCATGCTGTGAAGGATAACATCAACACCAAAATTAAACGGCTGTTGAAGTGCCGGACTCATAAAAGTATTATCCACCACAACCAATGCACCATGTGCATGAGCCACTCTTGTTGCGACTTCAAGATCGGTAATTGAGATCATGGGGTTTGCGGGTGTTTCGATATAGACAAGTTTTGTGTTCGGCTTCATTGCTTTTTCAATTTCGCCTTCAACGTCTGTATCAACAAAAGTTGATTCAACACAAAATCGGCTCATAATTGTTTGAAGCAAGGTTAGAGTTGGTCCATAAACGGATTTTGAACAAACAACATGATCGCCTGAATTAAGAAGAGAAATAAAAATTGTACTAATTGCAGCCATACCACTTGCGCAACCTAAAGATTTATGTCCGCCTTCCAATTCAGCAACTGCATTTTCCATTGCTTCAACTGTTGGGTTCTTCATTCGGGTATAAATGTATCCTTCCGTTTCTCCTTTAAATAGCGCGGCGCCATGTTCCGCTGATTCGAACTTGAATGTTGATGTTTGATAGATAGGCGGAACAACCGGACCGAACTGGTAATCACCTATACCGGAGTGAACACATTTTGAATCGAAATGTAAATTTTTGTTATGAGGCATGGATTACCTTTGGATTAAAGAAAGACTTTCAATGTCTGCAAGATCTTTCAATCTTCCAGAGGCTTTCTTGTTTTTAATGAAATATTCTTTATTTATGTAATTAATTTTTATCCCTTTGCTTTCTATTACATTTCGATTTGAAAATGCTTCATCAAACTCAACGCCGCTAATGCTCATGATTATATCTATTCTTACCGGCGGAACTCCCAATTGAATTATCAAATTACTATCTAAAAAATCAGCCGTTTTATAGCCAAGAGAAGCAAAACCAAAATCGTTCAATGCTTTCACAATTTGTTTTGCATTTTCTTCATCAACACGAATCCAAATATCAATATCTCCGGTGTTTCTCGGTGCCCCTAAAAAACCAAGAGCAAAAGCACCGATAACCAGATAATCAACGTTGTTTTCGTTTAATAAATTTAATAACTCTCTGTAGTCTTGGTGTAGAACCATCTTCTGTCTCATAAAATTGTTGACGTAAAAACTCGATTGCCGAAACTCTCTCCTCGGGTGTTTTAGAGAGCCAGAATTCCAAATCGTAATTGTGCTTATCATTTAGCGATATTTTTCTAATAACTTTTTCCATCTTATTTCCTTTCCTCCCCCTTTGGGGGAGACAGAGGGGGCTTTTATTCAACTCCATCTTCTTCCGGTATTACGCGTGCAATATCTGCAATGTCGTCGCCTTCGTTCAAGCGGATCAATCGAACACCCTGTGTATTTCTTCCCATCACACGGAGCTCGTGGACTGATTGACGAATAACCATTCCGCCGGTTGTAATAATAACAAGCTCGTCTGCATCGTTCACTTCTTTCATTGCAATCAACTTTCCATTTCTATCCGATGTCTTTACGGTGATAACGCCTTTACCGCCGCGCTTGGTTAATCTGTAATCTTCTATCTCGGAACGTTTGCCAAATCCTTTTTCTGTAACAACCATCAGGGTTGTTGCATTGCGAATTACGATCATTCCAATTACAACATCTCCTTTGCCTAATCTAACTCCGCGGACGCCGGTTGCGGTACGACCCATATTGCGAACATCTTTTTCGTTGAAGCGTATTGCCATTCCGTTTCTGGTGCCGATGACGATATCATTTTTCCCTTCGCTCAACTTCGCTTCTATCAATCTATCTCCTGCGGCAAGACTTATTGCATTAATTCCGCCGCGACGAATATTTGAGTATGCAGAAAGAACTGTTTTCTTTACCGTTCCTCTCTCTGTTGCCATTACAATAAACTTATCGTCTGTAAAATCTTTAACAGAAACAAACGCTGTGATCTTCTCTTCTTTATCTTTTTCAATTAGATTGAGAATTGATCTTCCTTTTGTGGCGCGTCCGCCTTCAGGAATTTCATGAACTTTGAGCCAATAACATTTTCCGAGATCTGTGAAGAACATAATGTAATGATGAGTTGATGCAACGAACATATGTTCAATAAAATCTTCCTCGCGTGTACCGGCGCCGGTAACGCCTTTGCCGCCGCGTCCCTGTCGGCGGTAACCGCTGACCGGAAAACGCTTGATGAATCCCGCGTGAGATATTGTAACAACAACATCTTCTTCGGCAATGATATCTTCCAGCTTGAACTCTTTGAGCTGCATTTCAATTTTTGTTCTTCGTTCATCGGCATATCTTTCTCTCAACGCAAGAAGTTCATCTTTAATTATCTGCCATCTTCTCTTTTCGTTTGTTAGAATGCCTTTCAATTTTTCGATGAACTTAAGAATTTCTTTGTATTCGTCTTCTATCTTCTGCCGTTCAAGTCCGGTTAAGCGCTGCAATCTCATGTCAAGAATTGCTTTGGCTTGAATTTCGGAAAGTTTGAACTTCCTCATCAAACTATTTTTAGCGGTCTCTGTGTCCCTCGATTTCTTGATCGTCTGGATCACCGCATCAATATTATCGAGCGCAATGATGTATCCTTCCAAAATGTGAGCGCGTCTTTCTGCCGCATCTAAATCGAACTGTGTACGTTTGATTAGTACGTCCATTCTGTGGTCCAGAAAGTACTGCATCATCTGTTGAAGTGTTAATACTTTCGGTTGACCGTTTACGAGAGCGAGCATTATAACGCCGAACGTTACCTGCATCTGTGTGTGTTTAAAAAGCTGATTAAGTGTAACTGCCGGTTGTCCATCGCGTTTCATTTCAATAACAACGCGCATACCGTCACGGTCGGATTCATCGCGTATGTTTGAAATACCTTCAACTTTTCCTTCGCGAACGAGGTCTGCAATTTTTTCAATCAAAGACGCTTTGTTTACTTGATACGGTATTTCCGTTATGATAATATTTTCTCGATCATTCTTAAGCGTTTCAATGTTCGCCTTAGCACGAATTACTATTCTTCCGCGACCGGTTAGTAATGCTTCTCTAACTCCATCATAACCATAGATAATTCCACCCGTCGGAAAGTCCGGCGCTTTCACAATCTTTATCAATTCTTCCGGGGTTGTTTTCGGTTTATCTATTATCGCAACAAGCCCGTCAATAATTTCACCGAGATTGTGCGGAGGAATATTTGTAGCCATACCAACAGCAATACCGCTTGCGCCATTGATTAATAAGTTCGGTAAATATGATGGAAGAACCGTCGGCTCTTGTAATGACTCATCAAAGTTTGCAGCAAATTTGACCGTGTTCTTATCAAGATCACGCAACATTTCATCGGCAATTCTTGCAAGACGTGCTTCTGTGTAACGCATAGCCGCAGGTGAGTCGCCGTCAACGGAACCGAAGTTTCCCTGTCCATCAACAAGAGGATAGCGCAGAGAAAAATCCTGTACCATACGTACCATTGAATCATAAACAGCTGTATCTCCGTGCGGGTGATACTTACCAAGCACTTCACCCACGATACGAGCGGATTTTTTATACGGTTTATTGTGAGGAACTCCTAGTTCGTGCATGCCAAATAGAACGCGGCGGTGAACAGGTTTTAATCCGTCTCTTACATCGGGTAATGCGCGCGCAACAATTACGCTCATAGCATAATCGATGTAAGATGATTTCATTTCTTCTTCCAGTGTAACGGGTACTACTTTTTCGAATATGGTTGTCATTATTTTTTATTTATGGTTTAGGATTTATGAATTACGGTCTAGTTTGTCGTCAATTACTGTTGATCATTTGTTGTTTAATTCTTTTTCTAATTCTATAATTATCTGAATAACTGCTTCTTTTAGTTTAGGTATTTTGTCTTTGCATATACTAAAGATCACGCCTTCATCTACAAACATATAGTTGTGAGATATAACATCTCTTAATCCTATAACTTTATTCCATTCAATTTCGGGATGTCTTTGCAAAATTTCCGGGTTTGTTTTTGCTACCTTTTTCAAAACTTCTCCTATCATTTGAAGGCGCATTAAAATAGCGTCAAATAATTCTAATTCGCCACCTTCTACGCTCGTTGTAAAATCTTTTGGAGCGTTTATTTTGCTGCTTCTTCTTAAAACCATCTCAATACTTTCTGAAATATCAAGAAATCTTTTCACTATTAATTCTTTAGACATAAATGCCATCCTTTTCTATTTCTTCTAAAAATCTTTGTCGGATATTCGAATGTTTTCGGATAACATCTACGCTCCGTTGAAACGATTTTTCCAGATACTCTTTTAGGTCGAAAATTTTATCGTAATCCGCGGGCATTTCTACAAAAAAGTCTATATCGCTTTCTTCTGTTTCTTCCCCGCGTGCGTATGAACCGAAAAGTGAAATCTTTGTTGCCCCATACTTCTCTCGCAGGAAATCTTTTCTTTGTTTTAAAAATTCTATAATGTAGTCTTTGTCGATCTTCATTTGATCTCTTCTTCAAGTGAAACGGGTACTACTTTTTCAAAAATGGTTGTCATGTTTTACTTCTGATTTAGGATTTTGAATTTATGACTTAACTCGTTTGTCATTTATTTTATATTTGTTTCATCAGTGCGTTTATTTGCTTTTTAAGTCCGGGTAATTGTTTATTTATAATGATCCATGTGTTGCTTAAGTCAACTCGAAAGTATTCATGAATCACAATGTTCCGGAACCCTATAATATTCTTCCACGGAATTTCGGGTGATATTTTTCGTAAATCTGAAGGGATGTTCCTCGCTGCTTCACCTATAATTTCAAGATTGCGCACTACAGCATCGGCAACCATTTCGTTGTCTTCCAATCTTTTCTGAGTGTAACCCTTTGTATATTTCTCTATCCGCTTAATACAATCCAATATGTCTTGAAGGAATAAATTATAATCTCGCTTAGACATAGATTACCTCTTGCTTCACAAGTTTCCATAATTTTTTATTTCTCTTTATTCCCTGCTTAAGAACCAAATCAACTTTGACGCCAAGTAATTTTTGAAGATATTCGTGCAATTCAACCACATCCCATCCAATTGGTTTGATGAAATCTACTAGCACATCTAAATCGCTTTGTTTAGTTTGCTCATTTCGAACATATGAGCCGAACAATCCGATTTCTTTTACTTGAAACCTTTTTCTGATTTCAGATTTATTTTTCTCTAATTCTCTTTTAATTATCTCGGTGCTCATGTTTTCAAATCCTTCGTTTCCTCTTCAAGCGAAACGGGTACTACTTTTTCGAAAATAGTTGTCATTTTATTATTTCTGATTTAGGATTTATGATTTATTCCTTTTGTTATTCTTCTTTAGTGGTCCAAAAAGTTTTCACTTCCTTAAAGTGTTCAATTCGTTCGGTAGTTTTAATTACTTCTTTGGGATAAAAAGCTAACATCACTTCGCAAAATTCTAACATCCATTTTTTTCTTGAATAATTTTGATTAATTATTATCTTGTTCGCGTTTGCAATCTGAATTTGCCCCCAGCCTAATGCACCTATCGTTAAACAATCCCACGACAAAAATTCAATGGGAACAAAATTCACAGCTTCAACTTTTATATTTGTCCCCACTATATTATATGCGACATTAAGAATAACAAAATAATTTGCATCGTCTTCATAAAATCTGGCCAATCTTTCTACAGATGTTAGATTAGGCATATTGAATTTTGTGTCTATTCTGTGAGTTTTAACATCAACAACATTATAATTTCCCTCTTTATCGTTGAAAGCCATATCGGCCATTGCTCTTCTGGCAAACGAGGCACTATACTCACCACAATATTCCCCAAGTATTTTCTGAAAATTTTTTGCAAGGACAGATTGTATCGCATCTCCCGCTGCCCTTGGACTTGTTGCAGTCGTCTCACTCATAAATTCTTTATGGGTATTTATGAAGTCTGTTATCTCTTTCTCAATCTCTTTATATGCTTCCGAATAAAATAATTTGCTTTTGGTCATTCTATGCCCCCTTTTTTATATCAAATAATGAAAAGGCTGATTCCTCTATTTTATTTTCTTTTTTATAAGAACCTTTCTTCTGATCTTTTAATGAGTTTCTTTCCCAAAAAACACCATCATGATAACCTTGAATTGTTTTATCGTCATCTGCAAGATGTAATCGTTTTTCTACAAGACAAGCATACGTTTCATCAAGTTCAACCCCAGCATACTTACGATCTAATTTTTTTGCTACTACTGATGTAGTCCCGACTCCTAAAAATGGATCAAAAACAAAATCCCCCTTATTGCTAGAGGCAAGAATAATTTTTGCAAGAAGCTTTTCTGGTTTTTGTGTTGGATGATCGGTGTTCTCTGGCATAGACCAATAAGGAATAGAAATATCTGTCCAAATATTAGATGGAAAAGTTAACCTGTACCCTGTGCCGTCTTCTTCCTTGACCCAATCTTTCGGCTCTCCATTTTCGTCTGTATATGGTGCAATAATTTTCTTTTTAAGCTTCACTGCATCAACATTAAAAACAAAATCTTCTGAAAGTGTGCAGAACCAAATATCTTCAGTATTGTTCTTCCAATTAGATTTAGCCCCTCTTCCTTTCTCTCGCTCCCAAGTAATTCTATTTCTTACTTTGAAATATTTTTCTACAACTTGTTGGATCGCTCCAGAGGATCGCCAATCGCCACAAATATAAATTGAAGATGTTTTCTTCAGAGTAGGAATCAGTTTTGTAATCCATGAGTCAATCCATTTAGCATACTCTTCGGAAGACATTTCCTTAAATGTGTTACCATTAAAATTTTTTGTTAGGTTATATGGGGGGTCAACAAACAGTAAATCAACAAACCCCCTCGGTAGAAACTCCAGCACCTCGAACAAATCTTGGTTAACAGTTTTATTCTCTATCTGTGCCATTGTTGCTGGTTCGAAAATTTTAATAAGCTCTTTTGTATATAAAGACCTTTCCCCCTCAGATAAGGTCATAGTTTTATTTCTAAGGGCTCTTTTCTTTTCTCTATTTTTTTCTTCTGGCATAATTTCGGTCTCAAAATGTCTTTTACTTTCAGAGTACTACTTTTTCGAATATGGTTGTCATTAGTGTTAATTCTGTTTTATTTATTAATTTTTTTTAGTTTGTCAATGAATATGTTGTTTACAAAATTGTACTTATTATTCTTTCTCTATCGCAAAATTGCTAAAAGCCAAAAGAGCTTCCTTTGCCTTTTGATTTATTGATAATCGCTCGCCAGTTTTTAGCAATACACCGTGCTCTAATAATTTTTCTACACAATCATAGGCAAGCGATGAGTGATTTTCGAAATCTATTTTTCCGTCTTCACCGAAAAGTTCTAATCTATCAACTCTTGTCAGCTTTTGTTTAGCCTTTTCCTTTTCCATGGCATTTACATAGCATATATTCAATCGCTCTTCTTCTTCTTTTAAAAATTCACTCAATAGTGCTATAGAGAAGTTTTTATTCTTGTCGTGAATATAATCTCCGAAAAAACTTTCACTTAAGATTGATGCCGTTGTTCTATCTAGTTCTTTAAAGTTTTTAACAATTTTTTCCCTTTTTCTTCTATCTAATTTTTCTTTTACTCCCTCAATTTGAAACCCGACAAAAACGGCGAACAAAATTGAAATTATAATAACAAGAATATAGAGGAAAGCTCTTACAAAATGAATGAGAACGTCGCCATAAAAAACTTTGTCCATTATAGAAATGTTTTCTTTAGAATTGTCAACTGCCTCTACAATAATATTTTTTTGCCAAGCAACTTTTCCGCAAGGAATAATTTCTGGTATATTGGCGTTGTTGTGTAAAATCAAAATTTTTATAACGAAAAACTCACCTGGGTTTATGATTACTTTTGAAAAAGTAATTTTTCCGTTCGGAGACTTATAAAGTTGAAGGTTCGAATAAAAATATTGTTCCAATTGCCCAGTCAAATTTGGAGTTTCGAGAATCGTTCCGTTCCTTACAGAAAACCCGACTGGGTCTGCGTCATCAAAATAATCCTTCAAAATCGGTGCATTGCCTGCATTTGAAATTTTTAGAAGAATCACTCTTAGATTCTCTTTTGTCTTTTGTAAACTTTTTCCATTATATAATATTTCTAAATTACCAACCTCTTCCTTTATATCAAGCACACTTGTGTTTGATATGATCTCATATCTTAAATCTATCTTTGTTTGATCTGTAAAAAAAGAGATGATAGTTAAAATGCCCCCCAACAAACCAACGAGTCCAAAAGCAATGCTTGATATTTTTTTTACATTAATATTTTTCATTAGATTCATTACTATACTTAATTATTTTTTTTCTTGCTCGTGTTCTTAATCTTAATCATGATCTCTTATTTCGAGCAAGAGCACGAACAAGATCATGAGCATGATTAACTACAATAACAGTGTCGCTAATCCCAGATAAAACAGTATCGTAAAAATATCTGTCATCGCAAGCGTGACCGGTCCGGCTGCAATTTTTGGATCTAACTTAAATGCGTGCAAAGCAGATGGAACACTTAATCCCAGAACTGCCGCAATCAACTGAACGAGCAATACGCTCAATCCAATTACAGATGCTAATATTAAAGAGCCTTTCCAGATCAAAGCTATCAAACCAACGAGAACTGCGCAGCTTAAACCGATCAGCCCGGCAGTTTGAATTTCCTTGAATAAATTTTTCAAGTACCACTTCAACGACGGCTGCGTGGTATGAAGAGTTTGTATCGCAACTGTCATTGACTGAATACTAATGCTTTCGCCGAGACCCAGCATCATTGTTAAAAAGAACGCCACTAAAATGCTTTCTGTTAGAGTTGCTTCAAAAATACCTGCAAGCAATGCGCAGACAGTTCCACCCGTAATTGTTGAAAGGAGCCAGGGAAATCTGTACCGCCATGCTTTAAGCGGAGAAGCATTCTTCACTTCGGAAATCTTAAAACCGATCTCTTCAAAAACATCGCTCACCTCTGCAGGTTCTTCAACATTAAGAAGCTCTTCGGTAAAAAGATTCACATCAACAATGCCGAGCAATCTTCTCTCCTCATCAACTACGGGGAAAGCCAAAAATTTATAAGTTACAAAGAACTCGCATGCATCATAAACGGTTGCCGTTTTTGGAAGTGCTGCAACACGCTTAACCATTAACTCTTCAATCTTTTGTTCCGGCTTTCCGGTCAACAATCTGCGTGTCGGCAGAACACCAACAAGTTTCTTGTTTTCATCAACAACATAAAAGTAAACTATTCTTTCGCCGAGACCTTCTTCTCTAATTTTCCTAAGCGTTTCATCAACGGACAAATCTTTATCGAGTGCGGTAAAATCTTTCCGCGCATGTTCCATTACCGGGTGATTATATGTTTGTTTTTCTGGCATTATATTTTATCTTGATCCTGCTCATGCTCTTAATCTTGATCCTTTTAAGCAGAGCAAGAGCAAGATTTTAAATTATATATCCAGCTTTGCGTACTTAGCGTGTTTCTCAATAAACGCGCGGCGCGGCTCAACCGCATCACCCATGAGTGTTTCAAAAATTTTATCTGCTGCAGCGGCACTCTCTATATTTACCTGAAGTACCGTTCGGGTTTCCGGATTCATTGTAGTTGACCACAACTGTTCGGGATTCATTTCTCCCAAACCTTTGTAACGCGAAATTACAATTCCTTTAACTTGCTGCTCGCCGCCTTCCGTTTCTTCAACTTCTTCAACAGTAGCTGTTTTTTCTTCTTTACCTGCCTTAAAACGTTTTAATATTTTATCTCTTTCGTCTTCATCAAAAGCGTAGTGTTCTTCTTTCCCTTTTTTAATTTTGTATAGCGGCGGCTGGGCTATGTAAACTTTTCCCGCAGCAATCAACTCTTTCATATGGCGGTAAAGAAATGTCAGAAGCAATGTTCTAATGTGACTTCCATCCACATCGGCATCGGTCATCAAAATTATTTTTCCGTAACGTGCTTTTTCATGATCGAACTCTTCGCCTATTCCG
The DNA here is from genome assembly GCA_964449775.1 of uncultured Melioribacter sp. Taxonomy (GTDB): domain Bacteria; phylum Bacteroidota; class Ignavibacteria; order Ignavibacteriales; family Melioribacteraceae; genus Fen-1258. Next base: position 18,611 of record CAYVBQ010000004.1, read on the forward strand.
GCACCGATTGCGGAGACCATTGCCTGAATTTCTATGTTCTCAAGAATCTTATTGATCTTTGCTTTCTCAACATTTAAAATTTTTCCTTTAATCGGAAGAATTGCCTGGAATCTTCTATCGCGTCCCATCTTTGCCGAACCACCGGCGGAATCTCCTTCAACGATGTAAATTTCACAATGCTCGGGATCGTTGATTGAGCAATCGGCAAGTTTACCCGGCAAGTGCATCGTATCGAGCGCATTTTTTCTGCGTACAAGTTCACGTGCTTTACGAGCCGCTTCACGTGCTTCCGCTGCACGCATACATTTATCAATTATTTTTTTTGCTACTGACGGATTTTCTTCAAGATATTCCTGTAATTTTTCTCCAACCAGCATTTCAACAGCAGACTTAACTTCTCCATTGCCAAGTTTTGTTTTAGTCTGTCCTTCAAACTGCGGCTCCATAACCTTTATAGAAATTACTGCGGTTAATCCTTCTTTGAAGTCGTCACCTGTCAACGAAATTTTATTATTGTCTTTGATGAGACCGTTTTTATATGCGTAGTTATTAAATGTTCTTGTAAGCGCTGTTCTAAAACCAACGAGATGTGTTCCGCCCTCAATTGTATTAATGTTGTTTACATATGAGTGAACATTCTCGGAATAAGAGTCGCTATACTCAAACGCAATTTCAACAGGTACGTTATCTTTCTCTCCTTCGAAATAAACCGGCTTATGAATAGGAGAACGGTTTTCATCAAGATATTTTACGAAGTCTATTAAGCCTCCCTTGAATTTAAAAATTTCTTCCTGACCATCGGCTTCGTCTTTTAGTGTCATCGTAACTTCTTTATTGAGATATGCGAGCTCGCGTAATCTTTCCGCAACGGTATCGAAATGAAATTTTATTGTCTTGAATATTTCTTTATCCGGCATAAATGTAATTTTAGTTCCGGTGTTTTCGCTCTTATATGTTCCGGTCTGTTTAACCGCAGCTTTGGCAACACCCCGTTTATATTCTTGAGTATAAATTTTTCCGTCTCGCTTCACTTCAACTATCAGCCATTCGGAAAGCGCATTAACAACAGAAACACCAACGCCATGAAGACCACCGGAAACTTTATATGAGTTTTTATCAAACTTACCTCCGGCATGAAGAACCGTCATAACAACTTCAAGAGCTGATTTTTTTTCTTCGGGATGCATATCAACTGGAATACCACGGCCACGATCTTCGACCGTTACGCTCTGATCCTTGTGAATTGTTACGATAATGCGATCGTTATAACCCGCAAGCGCTTCGTCTATACTGTTATCAACAACTTCATTGATAAGATGATGAAGTCCGCGTAAACCGATATCGCCGATATACATTGCGGGCCGTTTGCGTACAGCTTCAAGTCCTTTTAAAACGTTGATACTTTTCGCAGTATATTCTTCGTGCGAATTATTGTTTGTCTTTTCTTTTTCTTTCGCCATAGTTTAACTGTTTTCCTTCGTTACAAAAATCTAATTGATCTTATTACTTGTTGGTTAAAATGTTTGTTGATTTTTTCCGCTATCAAATTTTTACTAAAGTTTAGCTCGCTCTTCCAAACGGAATTTTCTACGCGCAGAAATAAAATTTGCTTTTCAACTTTGACTGCTTGTGCAATTAGTTTCAGTTCCGGAAAAATATTTTCGAATTCTTCAACGATGTTATAATTTTTCAGTGACTCGCGCAGATTCGAAAATTCACTTTCGCTATTCAATACATCGTCTATTGTTCTAAAACTGCTACGCGTATGTTGCCGTGCCATTGTTAACTTTTATAAAAATGTTTTCAGCGCTGATATTAAGTCCTTCTGTTTTAGTCAGATCCGTCATTGTAATAAACGCTTGTCCAATTTTAGAAAGATACTCACTAATCTTTCCTGCGCGATAAGAATCCAACTCACCGAAGATATCATCCATTAAAAAAATCGGTGTCTTGCCTAGCTTTTCTTTCATGAAAAAAAACTGTCCGAATCGTAAAGCGATTTGAAATGTTTTATGTTGACCTTGTGAGCCGAATCGTTTTAACTCAAGTCCGTTGATGGAAAAGATAAAATCGTCTCTGTGAGGTCCTACAAGATTGATCCCGCGTCGAAATTCATCTTCGCGCATTATAGCTAACTCTTGGCGGAATCTTTCCAGAATGTTTTCATCTTCCAGTTCTGAAAGTGAGTTATAAATAATTAAAGGTTCTTCGGCATTTTCAATAATGTGATTGTACGCTTCGCGCAAATACGAATTAAATTCTTTAACAAAACTAATTCTGTGTTTTATGATTTCCGCACCTGTTACAATGAGTGCTTCAGTCCATGCGTCCAGTTGACTAAATAAATTTATGTTTCTTGATTCCTTAATTTGTGACAGCAGGGAAGAGCGTTGGCGTAGTGTTTTATTGAACTCTAAAAGTATTTCAAGATATGTATGGCTTGCCTGAGAAATCACAGAGTCAACAAATCGTCTTCGTTCCGCAGGCGCTCCTTGAGTAATAGCATGATCAGATTGTATCAACGAGACAATTGGAAATTTTCCGATAATGGAAGAGGAATTAAAAACTTGTTTATCATCCAGGAAAAAATTCTTTTTGTTTTTTGCCGAATCAAAAAATATTCTTGTTTGGTTTTGGGTCAAATCGTAAAAAATTCCTTTCGCGTCAAAGTATTGTTCGCCAAACATGATAACATCGCTCTCACTAGCGAGATTTAAATTTTTTGTAGTGCACAAATAATAAATTGCCTCTAAAATGGATGTTTTACCGTGCCCGTTTCCGCCCACGATCAAATTCAGTTTGTCGGAAAAATTCAGCGATGTGTTTTTATGCAGCCTGAAGTTTTGCAATTCGATTTGTTTAAGAACCATCTTAAGTATTCAAACGAACCGGCATCAACAGCATCATCAAATCTAGATTCTCTTTTTTCTGAACCGGTTCAATTACAACCGCTTTAGTCGGTGAGTGAAGTTTAAAAATAATTTCTTCTTCCGTAATTAAGTGACCTAACACATCATTAACATAAGCAGAGTTAAAACCAATTTCTAAATCGTCACCTTGATATTCACAGACAACTTTTTCTTCACCGGATGCGCCAATATCAAGATCTTCGGCGGAGATTTCCAATGCATCTTTTTTAATAGAAAACTTAACACGTCGCGTGCTTGATGTAGAAAATAACATCATTCTCTTAATCGAATCATGAATCTCTTTTGTGTTAACCTTCATTTGAAATTCGTTCTCGAGAGGAATAACACTTGTGTAATCCGGATATTTTTGAGCTATAAGTCGGGTAATTAATTCAATGTCGTTTAGTTTGAATGACACATAAGTTTTTGTTAAATGTATTTTAACATCTTTCTCGTCCAAAATTTTTGATAAAACCGAAACAGCTCTTTCAGGAACAACATACTGCTGATTGAAAGCAGCTTTAATATTTTTCTTTAACATGTTTACAAGTCTATGTCCGTCTGTCGTTACCAAGCGTAATCCGTCATCCGTGAATTCGAATAATGTTCCCATCATTGCAGGTCGCATCTCTTCTTTGCTCATCGCGAAAGCGCATTTATCAAGAGCCTGCCGCAATTCAACTCCGTTAATAATAACTTCGTTGATATCTTTCGCGTTTTTATCTGATTCAACAGATGGAATTTCCGGAAATTCATCAGCATCAAGATAGCTGATTGTGTATTTACCCATATCTGTTACGATGTTAATTTTTTTGTTCGCCATCAACTTGAAATGAATTGTGGTTTCTTTCAAGGAACGCACAACATCGTTTAATAAACGCGCTGGAACAACAATTTTTATATTTTCTTCAGCAACAATATTTAAAGAAGACTTCAAAGAAATCTCAAGATCAGTTGCATAAATAGTTAACTGTCCATCTTTCACTTCGAATAAAAAGTTTTCGAGGATGGGCATTGGTGTACGAGTTGGAACTGCGGGAATGATTTTACTTAGAAGTTTTTCGAGTTCTTTGCTGTTTACTTTGAATTCCATAAATCGTCTCCATGTTGGGTCAAAAAATATCAAAAAATGATGCAACTTTCAATTTATCGTTGAATATCTTATTCAACATATCAACAGCACTATTATTATACTAAATAGATATTTTTAAAAGTAATAATAATAATAAGGTGTGTGAATATGTTAATAAGCCTTATATACTGCCTTTATCTGCTAGTTTGTAAATAAACCCACACCGTTGAATTGTTAATAACTTAATGATAACTACAACTTATTAGAAGGTACGTTGGTAAAGTGTAGGTATTAACAACATTTCTACAAGTTACACACCGGATATCAACACAAAATAATTATGAAATACTCATCTCAATTTTGTTTTTGAGCGAGTCAAGAGTCTCTTTTGCTTTTGGATCTTTAAGAACGAGCTGCTCAATTGTAGTTTGAGAATGAATAACAGTAGAGTGATCTCTTCCCCCAAAATGTAATCCTATCGTTTTGAGAGATGATTTAGTTAGTTGTTTGGATAAATACATAGCTACTTGACGAGCAAGCACCACTTCTTTTTTTCTGTTTTTTTCGCGCAGCTTGTTTTCTTCTACTCCAAAGAACTCACAAACAATTTTTGTTATAAGCTCTACAGAGATATTTACCTGCTTGTTGGTGGAAACCTCACGCACGGTTTTTTTAACCAATTCAAAATCAATCTCTTTTGAATTGAGAGAAGAGTTGGCTAATAGTTTAATTAAACATCCTTCAAGCTCGCGAATATTTGATGATATATTTTGAGCAATGTATTCTACAATTTCTCTGGAAAGATTAATTCCATAGACGTCACTCTTGTTTTTTAAAATGGCAACCCGTGTTTCAAAATCCGGTGGTTGAATATCCGCAGATAAACCCCACGAAAAGCGAGAGATCAATCTTTCGTTTAGTCCCTTCAAGTCTTTCGGTGGTTTATCGCTCGATAGAATCACCTGCTTTCCTGATTGATGCAAAGTATTAAAAATCTGAAAAAATAAATCCTGTGTTTTTTCTTTTCCCACAAGAAATTGGATATCGTCTATAATTAATGCATCCATGCTTTTGTAAAAACCGGAGAATTCATTTAATGAATTGCTTTGAATAGCTTCAACGAATTCTACAGTAAAAGCATCTGAAGAAATATAAATAACCCTTTTGTTAGGGTTTTTATTTAAAATTTTATTTCCGATTGCATGGATTAAATGAGTCTTGCCGAGACCAACACCACCATAAATAAAAAGAGGGTTGAAAGATGTTTGTCCGGGGCTGTCTCCTACTGCCATGGCTGCCGCTCGGGCAAGCTGGTTGCCTTCACCCTTTACAAAATTTTCAAAAGTATATCGTGGATTAAGATACGTTTCATAATCAAGCGGTTTATTTTGAATGGCTGTAGTTACGCTGCCGTTGGTTGGTGTTGGCTCTCTCCGTTCTACAGCCATTTCTTTTTCTTCGTAGATAACATATGCAAGTCGTCCCTCTTCGCCGAGAACTTGAGCAACGGTTTTATTAATCAAAGTGTTGTAGTGTTCTTCTATCCACTCAATAAAAAAATTGTTGGGGACATAAATCTTGAGAGTGGTGTTTTCCAATTCAAATGGTTTAATTGGCAAGAACCATGTGTTATAGGTAATAAAAGGAACGTTTTCTTTTATAAGACTTAAACATTCCTTCCAGATATCCTTAGCGTTTTTTTCTAGCTGCAGATTCTTAAGATTCTCGGCTGCATTTTGCATATTATCCACAATATAGAGCATTAAAAAAGGTATAAAAAACTTACAATTTATTAGCTAATTACAACCCCACCACAAGTAATAAACAAATTATTAACATTAATTAGCAGAGGTAATTTGTTTATATTAAAACACTTCCCGGTTAAAACAGAAAATGATGAACACCCGACATAAAATTAATATTAAAACCACGCCACTGATTTTGCATGTGGAACGTTCCACAAAAAAGAGTTGTCAACATTTTATTAACATATCAATTTTCTCTTAGTAGGAGAGAGTGAAAATATGTTTTGAATTCATTCTGTGCAACTTAATTCTATCGGAAAAATATTTTTTCTATTTCTGCTTGTTTTGAAGAGAAGCATAGTAAGGTTAATTTTGTGCCGGTTAATTTATAAAGCAAAAAATTTATTAGAGAAGAAGATGAAAAACATATTAGTTGTTTTTACAGGCGGGACGTTTTCTATGCGAATAGATGAAAAAACAAAATCAGCAATACCGTTTTTTCATGGAGAAGAATTAGTGGAAATGATTCCGGAAGCACGCTCGCTTGCCAATATTTCAGCATATGAATTTGGAAATTATCCTGGCCCGCACATCACTCCGGATCTGATGTTGGAGTTATCTAAAAAAATTAAAGAATTTGTTCAACACAGAGACGTTGACGGCATAATAATTACTCACGGAACGGACACGCTTGAAGAAACTGCCTACTTTTTAGACCTCACTATCAAAACAGAAAAACCAATTGTAGTAATTGGGGCGATGAAAACAAGCAGCGAACCGGATTGGGATGGACCCAAAAATCTTCTGGACGCCATTCATATTTGCAACAGCACCAATAGCAGAGATTTAGGTGTGCTTGTTTGTCTTAATGGGGAGATAAACGCAGCCAGCGAAGTAACAAAAACACATACGGAAGATGTAGAAACTTTTCGCAGTTTGGATTTTGGAATACTTGGATTTGTTGACAAAGGAAAAGTAATTTATAATTGATTACCCCGTAAACTGGAAACGATAGAAATAGAAAAAATTAATTCTAATGTTGACCTTATTAAAGTCTATGCGGGAATGGATAAAAAATTTTTCTGCTACTCTGCAGATAGTGGAGTAGAAGGTGTTGTAGTTGAAGCAATGGGCGTTGGTAATGTTCCTCCGCCGGCTTTTGAAGGAATAAAGTATATTGTTGAAAAAAATATTCCGGTTGTTTTGGTGTCGCGCTGTCCCGCCGGAGAAACTCTCGATATCTACGGATACCCCGGCGCGGGGAAGTGGTTGAAACAACTGGGCGTGATCTTTACAGATTATCTCAATGGTCAGAAAGCAAGAATTAAAATGATGGTCTGTTTGGGACAAACAACGGATCAAAATGAATTGAGAAAAATGTTTTAAGTAACGATGACAAAATATTATCAAACGAAAAATGATTTTTGGAATTCTTTCTCACCATGGATTGGAACAATTGTACTTCTGCTGGTAGTGGTTTATTATATTCTTAACGGAGGTCGCTTCACATTCATTGATTATATCAATCTACTAATTCATGAAGGCGGACACGGTATTTTTAAAATCTTTGGAAAGTTTATCTATACTCTTGGCGGAACGCTAATGCAGATAATAATTCCCGGAATGTTCATTGTCTTTTCTCTTCTTAAGAAAAAGAAATTTGGTGCGCAGTTATTTCTGATTTGGCTTGGAGAAAACTTGATAAATATTAGTGTTTATGCCGCAGACGCAAAGGCTAAAAAACTCCCTCTTCTTGGCGGCAATAGGGTTTATCATGACTGGAACTGGATTCTTAAGGAAACTGGATTACTGGAATATGATTATGCCGTTGGGTATTTCTTTTTCGGACTTGGCATTATGATGTTTATTGTTGCTCTTCTGATACCATTATTCGTTATAGAACACGAACACGCAAACATTTCCCTTAATATTTAGCAGGCAGTCAGTGAATAAAACTATTTTCCTCTAAGCGTTTGCCACGACATTAATCTGCGCAAGTGAAACACATCGTTACGGAGTAAGCTCCCCGCAGCTTGAGGCGAAGAGGTTCATATACTTTTGGCTATGTGTTGTATGCAATAAACTCAGATGAACAACCCCCACACCCCACATCGAAAAAAGTGTGGGAATATTTGATATTCCCACATTGAAATAATATTAAGACATTAAAAGTAACTGTACAATAATGAAAATTGGTAAAAGAACGATTAGCGAAAATTTGTAAATGTAGGCAAAGAAATCCGGCATTTTAATATTGTTTTCTTCCGCAACGGCCTTAACCATAAAGTTTGGTCCATTGCCGATGTATGTCATCGAGCCAAATAATACCGAGCCAACAGAGATTGCTTTCAGAATTTCTTCCGGAATTCCGGCAACTAAGGTTCCGGTGTTAATGCCCAATCCCATAGCAAGAGAATGAAAAGTTACAGCTGTTGGAGTGTTGTCAAGAAAACTGCTCAATACGCCGGTGAAATAATAAAACTGATTTGCCGAAGCAACGCCCAATGTTTTTGCGTTTGATTCGAGAAAGAGCAAACAAGGAACCATGGTAATAAAAATTCCTAAAAACAAATAGGCAACTTCTTTAATCGGTTCCCATGTAAAATTGTTTGATACTCTCAAAAGATTAGTTGTGAAAAGGAGTGAAAGTGCCCCCATTCCAAGTATTGCACCCTCACGAATAAATTTGAAGTAATGATTCTCTCTAATGAAGGGTAGATATTGTTCGTTTAAGAAGGCAACGGATAAAACTACACCGATAAGCCAAATAAAATTTAAATTCCCCTGCACCTTAATTGGACGGATATTCAACTTATCCGCAAGTATTGCTTTTGCCGGTTCCCTTTTGTGGTAATAAGAATCAACAATGAAATATACTATTAATAGAAGTAGATTAGTTAGAAGCCATTCGGGAGTTAATTTTAAGAACCATGTAAAAGGTGCACCGCGAAGGTACATCATGAACAATGGCGGATCTCCAAGTGGAGTTAAGAGACCACCACAATTGGCAACTATTCCAATAAAGAAGAGAATTGTGTGAACTTTGAAAACTCTCTCTTTATTAGTCTGAATTACCGGTCTAATTAATAGCATTGCTGCACCGGTTGTTCCCATAAGAGAAGCAAGAACAGCCCCGATTGCGAGAAATAAAGTGTTGATAGCTGGTTTGGCTTCGATATCACCCGTAAGATAAATACCACCAGTTATAGTATAGAGAGCACCAAGAAGAATTATAAAAGGAATGTAGTCGAAAACAATCGTTTCAAAAAGTTTTTCACTTAATCCGGCAGTAAACAGATAAATTATAATTGGAAGACTAAGTACAATAGCAACGATGAACTTGTTTTTATTTTTCTCCCAAAAATGGTTAAAGAAAAGGGGAAATACGGCTATTGATAAAAGCATTAGAATAAAAGGCAGCATACTGATAAGAGGAATTTGAATGTTTGTGTGTTCCATTAAAAGAATCCGGTTTAGTTAAATGGTGGATCAAACATATAGCACATGCGAATTCTTATCAACAAAAAAATAAACATTATAAAAATGAAAGAGCCGAATGAATCTGGACTGAAATGAATTATGGCTGGTTCTAAAAACTATCTTTTGTAAAAATTTAACGCAGAGATCGCAATCCGCCACGGCGGAATAGGCAAAGTCCGCAGAGAATATTGAAGTTTTAAGAACCACCTTTATTTCTTCAGAAGGTCTCTAATCTGAGTAAGAAGTAGAACTTCTTCGCTTGGTTTAGAAGGTTTAGTTTGCCTTGCTTCCTCTTTTTTCTTCAAGCGGTTCAAAGTTTTTATCATCATGAAGATTGCGAACGCAACGATAGTGAAATCGATAATAGTGTTTAAGAACACTCCATATTTAATATTAACCCCGCTTGTTAGAGTTATGGACAAACTGCTGAAATCGATACCACCAACAAGTAAGCCAATGGGGGGCATTATAACATCAGCCACAAGTGAGGTAACGATTTTACCAAACGCGGCTCCGATGATAATACCAACAGCCATATCAATTACATTCCCCTTCATGGCAAAAGCTTTGAATTCGTCAACCATCTTCATCTAATTTCCCCTGTTTTGTTTATGGAAATGATTTTTCATAAAAAGTCCTTGATAAATTATGTTTTTAAGATATCCAAATAATTTTTATATGCAAACATGCGATTTCGTTGCTGCCCTGTAATTTCTTCCAGAATCTTTTCCTCAAGAAATTTTGTAATAACAACATTGGCTGTCTGTTTGTTAAGATTGAGTTCTTTTGTTACAAACGAAAGAGAAACAATTGGTCTGTTGAAAAGAAGATCGAAGAATTTTAATGAAGCAGATGAAACAAATTCCTTATTCAAAATTCTTTGGTAGTCGTTTTGTTCAAGCCGATATATATTTTTAATTGTTGCCGTTGTATTAATTGCCGCATCAATTACGATGTGAAGAAAAAATTTGATCCATGATTCCCAGCTTCTATTTTTTTCTAAATCTTCAAGTCGGTCAAAATACTCTGCCCGTCTTCTATGAAGTTGTTCTGAGAGTTGGAGCGTCGGCGCGGTCAATCTCTTTTTCCATAATAAATGAATTTGAAATAAAATTCTTCCCACAAGTCCATTCCCGCTGGAAAAAGGATGGATCATTTCAAATTGTGCGTGAATCAATGCCGCATTCACAACAACCGGATAAGAAATATTAGAAGCTATGTAGTGCTCAAGCCCTTGCATTAATTCGGGGATTTCTTGAGGTTGAGGCGGAAGATATTTTGCGTTTGATGGGTTTGTTGAATATTGACTTACTAAAGTTTGAGTTTCTCGAAAGACACCGAATGAACCACTCTCATCCATGTTGTCTCTAAATAATTCTTTATGAATTGATTTTATGATATGTGAGGAACTGGAAACATCGCGTAATAACTTTTGTCCGAGTGAAAGCGAACTTATGTAATTATTAATTTTTCGCAACTCAGGTGTATCCTCCTGAACTAACAGCTTGAATAGATTTTGCATCGATAATTGTAAATCATCAACTAAGTTGCTGTTAAATGCCTCCAGAAGAGTGAGCATTGAAATGATAAAATGGTTTTCCGGTAAAATGTTAATTGCACCATCTAATTGATACAACAACTTATCCGCTTCGTTAATTAAGGAAAATGTTTCTGAATCAAGCCGTATTTTAGGTTCGGGGGGAAGAGAATTCATCTTATCCCATGATCAGTTATTACTGACTTAATATTGCACGAATTTTTGTATAAGTCAATATATTCTGACTTAAAGTAGTTGTAGTGGGGCGCGATTCTAAAAATTCTGACCAAAATATGATTTACTTCTCAAAACCGTAAGATGTCCTGATGGTTATAGCAAATCTTGGGTTCTGAGCAGAAGGATCTACTTAACTCAGAAGGTCTTCGTCTCTATATAATAATAAAATTGCAGCTTGGGAGACGATTACGAATTTCTCTTTTTCAATTTCAACTTCGATAGCGTCTTTACGAAGAAATACAGCAAAGTCTCCCTCCCGAGCTTGCAAAGGAATATACTTTGTGGATTTTTTGTCTCGCCACGGTTCATCATCATCAGCGGGCATTCCTATTGGGTATCCGGGACCAACTTTAATAACATAACCACCCTGAACTTTTTCCTTTTCTTGCACACCCGGTGGAAGATAGAGACCGCTATTTGTTTTGTTGAGATTTTCTTCCGGACGAATAAGAACTCGGTCGCCTACAATAATTATCTTTTCTGTGTTTATCATTTTTTTCACTTGTTGTTTCTCCAAAAATAACAAATGAAAAAGAGAGCTTCAAATAGTTATCTTTCATTAAAAGAGATGGATAATTATGAAAGAGACTTGGAATACTCGTTATGCCGGGACAGATTTTATTTATGGCACTGAACCAAATCAATTTCTGAAATATGAACTAAGCAAAATTACACCCGGTAAAATTCTTTTTCTTGGAGAAGGCGAAGGACGAAATGCTGTATATGCAGCTACACTTGGTTGGGATGTTGATGCGGTTGATTACAGCGCTTCCGGAAAAATTAAGGCCGAAACGCTGGCGACCGAGAAAGGTGTTAAGATAAACTATTTTGTTGACGATCTTTCTACATATACACCAGAACAAAATTATTACAACGCTGTTGTTCTTATTTATCTTCATCTCGAAGAAGAACTGCGCGAGAAGGTACATCAAAATGCTTTAGCGTCTCTAAAACCGGGCGGAAAAATAATATTCGAGGCTTTTGAAAAAGAACAGCTAAAAAACAATTCCGGCGGACCAAAGAGCATAGAATTGCTCTACTCACTTCAGGATATTGTTGAGGATTTCATTGATCTTGATTTTGAAAAACTCTCCAAGGAAAAAATCGTTTTGAATGAGGGAAAGGGCCACGAAGGAGAAGCAATAGTAATTCGTTTTGTTGGAGTAAAGCCCCAAGTCTGATACACGCCGCGAGATTCATGCGGCAAGCCGATCAACACAAAGGAAAACTTTTTACTTGACAACGGAAGAGACGTTTCTTATGTTGGAAACCAGAAAAACCAAAATAGTTTCTACGAGGGACAATGGAAGAAAAAGAAAAGATACTGGAATTCACAGAAGAAAAATTATTTAGTCAGGGTTTTCATAAAACCACAATGGCGGAAATTTCTTCCGAATTGCGAATGAGCAAGAAAACGATTTACAAATACTTTCCTTCAAAGCTCGATTTAGTTGATGCAATTGCCAATCGTTTTACAGAAAGAATGAAAGGAAAAGTTGTTCCGTTATTAGAAAGTGATAAAAACGCAGTTGAAAAAATCATTGGACTTATTTCCCTCTTGAGTAAAACAGCTGCAAAAATAGGAGATAAAATTTTTGCCGAACTAAAAACTCATTTTCCAACCGTATGGCAGCGTATAGATAAATTCCGAACTGAAATGATGTATGCAAATCTTTCAAAAGTAATAGACCAGGGAAAGAACGAAGGACTTATAGAAGATTATCCCACTCCATTAATTATGAATATTTTAGTAAATGCTGTGCGAAGCACGGTTAATCCGGAGTTTATACTTAATAACAACTTTTCAATGAAAGTTGCTGCTCAGATAACCTTCAAGATTATTCTGAACGGAATTCTTACCGAAAAAGGAAAAGAACAATTTGTTAAATCGATGAAAGAGATAGAACAATGAAAAACATTTTGACCGTACTAACTATTTATGCAATGCTTTCGAGCGGAGTATCTGCTCAAACAAAACTGACTCTTGATGAGTGTTACACAAAAGCGCGCGAAAATTATCCGCTCATTAAACAAAAAGAATACATTGCCAAGAGCAAAGATTATAATGTCAGTAATGTTTGGAAGGGCTACTTTCCTCAGATTACAATCAGCGGACAAGCAACATATCAATCCGATGTAACTTCTTTGCCTATTTCTATTCCGGGAATGATAATTGAATTGCTTACAAAAGATCAATACAAAGCGGTAGCAGATGTAACACAGGTAATTTACGATGGCGGAGTAATGAGAGCGCAAGCCGATATTCAAAAAGCAACAGCCGATGCAGACGATCAGAAAATAGAAATTGAATTGCTGAAAGTGAAAGATAGAATCAACCAAATTTATTTTGGAATACTTCTTCTCAACGAGCAGGTTATTCAAACAGATTTGATTAAGAAAGATTTGAACGCATCGTTTGATAAGTTAAACGCCGCTTTAGCCAATGGAACAGCGACCAAGCCAAATGTAGATATTCTTAAAGCCGAGTTGCTTAAAACAGTTCAAAGAGAGATAGAACTGAGATCATCGCGCAAATCTTTTATTGATATGCTCGGTTTGTTGATCAATCAACGATTAGAGGAATCTCAAAAACTTGAGCAGCCGGTTATTCAAAACGTCTCCGGCATAGACGAAATTAACAGACCTGAATTAAAACTTTACACTTCGCAAAAAAATCTTATTGATAACCAAAGCGGATTGACGCTTGCAAAAATTCTTCCAAAAGCGAGTTTGTTTTTCCAGGGCGGTTACGGAAAACCAACATTAAATATGTTTAGGAATAATTTTGATTGGTATTACATCGCCGGTGCGCGGCTTACCTGGTCGATATCTAATTTATATTCTTTTAGTAACGAGAATGAAATAACCGGGCTGAACAAAAAATCTGTTGATGCGCAGAAAGAAACTTTTCTCCTAAATACTAATCTTTCTTTGAAGCAGCAAAGCAGCGAGATTGAAAAACTGAACAAGCTAATCAAGGTTGATGAGGAAATTATTTCTATCAGAACATCTGTGAAAGAATCCGCCAAAGCACAACTCGAAAACGGAGTGATTACTTCAAACGATTTTATCCGTGAGTTGAATGCGGAAGATCAAGCAAAGCAAAATTTGACTATACACACAATTCAGCTTTTGCTTGCTCAGCAGAATTACAGAATTACAACAGGAAACTAATTCATAATTAATAATAGATAAGAAAATGAAGCTACTATTTGGAAACATCATTAAAAACAGCAGAGAATATTATTTGTCATTGCGAGTCCCGATTGTTTTTATCGGGGCGAAGCAATCCCAACAAAAAAGATTGCTTCACTTCGTTCGCAATGACTTTCTAGCCGCATTAATATTATTGCTAATTCTTATGGGCTGCGGCAACGGAAACGGAAAGTTTGATGCAAGCGGAACATTTGAATCGGAAGAAATAATTGTTTCTTCAGAGGCGATGGGCAAGCTCATCCGTTTTGATGTTGAAGAGGGCATGCAACTTAAACAGAATCAAAGAGTTGGATTGGTTGATACACTTCAACTCTACTTAAAAAAGAAGCAACTCGAAGCTACTATCAAAGCGGTGTTGAGCAAGCAGCCCGATGTTGCAATACAGCTCGCCGCAATAGAAGAGCAAACAAAAACCGCTGCAACCGAGAAGAAGAGAATCGAAAATCTTGTTAAATCCAACGCGGCAACAACCAAGCAGCTCGATGACATAAACGCTCAACTTGATTTGCTGAACAAGCAGTACAACGCAACTAAATCGAATCTCATAATTACTAAGCAAGGTTTGCAGAGCGAGACTTTCCCTTTGCAAGCACAAATTGAGCAGATACAAGATCAGATCAACAAGAGCAAAATTATAAATCCGGTCGAAGGAACTGTTTTGACTCGTTACGCAAAACAGAACGAAGTAACGGCAACTGGAAAAGCGCTTTACAAAATTGCGGATCTATCAACCATGACATTGCGCGCATACATCAACGGCGACCAGCTTGGACAAATAAAGCTTGGACAAAAAATTAAAGTGTTTGTTGACAAAGGAAACGGCGAACAAAAAGAAATGAGCGGAGAAATTTATTGGGTCTCTTCAAAAGCAGAATTTACCCCTAAGACAATTCAAACAAAAGACGAACGCGCTAATCTTGTTTATGCAATTAAAGTAAAAGTAGTTAACGATGGCTATCTGAAAATCGGTATGTACGGCGAAGTTAAATTTTAAGTGAGATTATGAAAGCGGTCGAACTCGAAAATATTATTAAAACTTATCCAACAAAGAAAACAAGCGTTACCGCTGTTGATGACGTTTCTTTTTCCGTAGAAGAAGGAGAACTGTTCGGATTAATTGGTCCCGACGGCGCAGGCAAGACATCAATCTTTAGAATTCTTACAACACTTTTACTCGCTGATAAAGGGAGTGCAAAGGTTCTTGGCTATGATGTTGTGAAAGATTATAAAGAGATTAGAGATGTAATTGGTTATATGCCGGGCAGATTTTCTCTTTATCAGGATCTAACCGTAGAAGAAAATCTTGATTTTTTCGCAACTATTTTTAACACAACCATTCAAGAAAATTATGATTTGGTAGCAGATATTTACAGACAGCTCGAACCATTCAAAACTCGGAGAGCGGGAAAACTTAGCGGTGGAATGAAACAAAAACTTGCATTGAGCTGCGCGCTTATACACAAACCAAGAATTTTATTTTTGGATGAACCAACAACCGGAGTTGATCCCGTTTCCAGAAAAGAATTTTGGGAAATGTTAATGCGGCTTAAAGTGCAAGGAATTACGATCCTTGTTTCAACTCCTTACATGGATGAAGCAAAGTTATGCGATAGAATTGCGCTGATGCAGAACGGAAAAATCATGACGATAGATACTCCGGATAATATTGTAAATCAGTTTGGTAGAAATCTTTATGCCGTACATTCGGAAAATATGTTTAAGCTTTTGAATGATCTGCGTTCGTTCACAAAAACAGAAAGCTGTTTTGCCTTTGGCGAGAATCACCATTTAACATTAACAGAGGAAAGCACAACTGATTTGGAAAAATATCTTTTGGCAAGCGGACACAAAAACGCAACAATAAATAAGATTGAGCCCGGAATTGAAGACTGCTTTATGCAGCTAATGAAAAAGTAATTATACATAGTCGTCATTGCGATCCCGCATATTTTGCGGGAGAAGCAATCTCAAAACCAGTACTGGGATCGCTTCACTTCGTTCGCGATGAAATGGAAAGAAACGATGCAACAGAGTAATCAGCTAGATGAAATTGATATGACAACAAAAGAAATAGTAATAAAGACAGATAAACTCACAAAGAAGTTTGGCGATTTCATCGCGGCAAACGAAATTACTTTCGAAGTTTACAAGGGAGAGATTTTCGGATTTCTTGGTGCTAACGGTGCTGGTAAAACAACAGCGATGAAAATGTTGATCGGTATTTCAAAACCAAGCTACGGTAATGCGCAAATTGCCGGGTTTGATGTTTACAAACAAACAGAGAAGATCAAAAAAAATATCGGCTACATGAGCCAAAAATTTTCTCTGTATGAAGACTTAACTATAAAAGAAAACATACAACTCTTCGGCGGCATTTACGGATTGAGCGATATAGAGATTGAATCAAAGAGCAGTGAACTAATCACTAAGCTGGGATTGCATCAGGAAGCCGATAAATTAGTTGCATCGCTTCCGCTTGGATGGAAACAAAAACTTGCTTTCAGCATTGCCATTTTACACAATCCCAGAATAGTTTTTTTAGACGAACCGACCGGCGGCGTTGATCCGGTTACGCGCAGACAATTTTGGGATATGATTTACGAAGCCGCCGATAGCGGAATAATAGTATTTGTAACAACGCACTATATGGACGAAGCCGAGTATTGTCACCGCGTTTCAATTATGGTAGATGGAGTAATCAAGGCGCTGGATTCTCCAAATAATTTAAAAGAGCAGTTTAATGCAGATTCAATGGACGAAGTTTTTTTAATGCTTGCTCGCGGAGCCAAACGCGGAGAATAATTTTACGAAATGTCTTTGCGAGGAGCGAAGCAACAACGCAACCTCAAAGCAATAATTTAGATTGCTTCTCCCGCAAAGAGCGCGGGCTCGCAATGACAAAACACTAGTCTTTGCGAGGGAGGAACGACCGAAGCAAACTATCAATGACAAAAAAAAAGAGAAACAATGAAACAACTACTAACATTTATTAAAAAAGAATTTCATCACATATTACGCGATACGCGCTCGATGTTGGTGTTGATTGGTCTGCCCATTATTCAATTATTAATCTTTGGATTTGCAATAAC